>JBBRQC010000093.1:0-1516 GCA_038227135.1 Gemmatimonadales bacterium | reverse complement strand
GCACCTTTCTCGACCCTCGAGGGCGGCCATGGGAAGTCTGGATGGTGCACCCCTCATCCATCGAGCGCCGCAGGATGGAGCGGCGCTCTCCCGTGGAAAACGCGGTCTTTCTGATCGAGCAACGGGTAATGGGTGACAGGCGCGCCGCCCCCGGCCGCCGCGGGGCGGTAGCCACCGAATACAGCTCCGGTTGGCTTTGCTTCGCGAGCAATGGCGAAAAGCGACGCCTCGCCCCCGTTCCAGTGAACTGGATGAGTGCGAACGACGGGCAGGTCGCCGAGTGGTGCAGGATCGCAACGCGGGTAACGAGGTGTGGTCCAAACTGGGATCCCGCGGACGAGATTGCCTCGGTCAAACCAGCGATCGGCTCGCCGGCACGTCCAAAACGCTAGTAACAGCCGAATAAGTGTGCCTCAGGCACCTCTTCACGTGTGTGGTCGAGGCTGATCGTAGACGGTAAAGCCCCCGCCGGTCGCTAGCGTACTTTCCCGCGTGCAGATACGTTCCAGCTTCCCTCTACCCGGCCGCGGCGCCCGTACCAGATTTCGTCGTGAAGGTTGACCGTTGGGCAGACGTGGCTTGGCACTACCCAGACTTTCTCCCCGACTTGGGCGGCCCCATGGATCTCCACGTAGCCGTGCTCCTCGTTCATCTTGCGCATGGTCCATGGTCGCCCGATGAAGTGGCCGAACGTTCCGGAACGGACCGTCTGATCACTCGAGAGCGTTTTTGACCCGGCGTCGATCACGCACTGGCCGGGCACAGACGTGCTGACCACCGTCGTGAGTACTCGTAGCGCGCAGTCCGCCTCGACGCAGATCTTCGCCTCCATGCTGCTCGCGTCATAGAAGACGTAGGTGCCAGGCCGGATCTCCGTTGTGCGCGGAATGAGCGGAGTTTTCGCGGCGCCTGGCGTCGAACCTCCGGACACAATTTTCGAGTCGAAGCCCGACGCGGAGAGCGCATCGAGGACCGCATCGATTTTCGCGCATGCCGCTCGGAAGCCTGCCTCATCGAGCTATGACGGCCAGTAGAAAATTCCCATGAAATTGGAGCACGCCTTCGCGACTTCGACCGCCTGTTCGGGCGACTGTGCGCCAGTGCGGCCCACACCGACATCGATCTCCACCAGCGTCTCGATCCCCTTCAAGTCACGAGCTATCTCGACAGAGTCGACCGCAACCTTCACGCGCCGCGTCCTCGCGAGCTCTTGCAAACGCGGCAGCTTCGCCTTGACCAGCGGGTAGGCGACAAGCACATCCTCGCCGGGCAACACCTCCGCCTCGCCCAACTTGGCCACGGTGATCCCGATTGCGCCGGCATCGAGCTGCATCTGCGCGATCTCGGCGATCTTGTGGGTTTTCACGTGAGGCCTGAGATCGACACCCCACGCCCGACATTGCTGCTGCATCCTAGCAATGTTGTTCTCCAGGACGTCGAGATCGACGTAGAGCGCCGGGGTATCGAGGTCGAGCGCGTCCATCACGCGACTTCGTCCACGACGGGCTGGAACGTT
>JBBRQC010000092.1:0-1751 GCA_038227135.1 Gemmatimonadales bacterium | reverse complement strand
GCCCAAAGAGGGTCCCTGCGCGCTGGGCAGCAGCGATCCCGGCCATTGTGCGCTCGTGATTTGTGCCGCGCTCGTACTCGGCAATCGCGGAGAAGACGTGGAAGATCAGGGTGCCGCTTGCCGATGTCGTGTCGATCATAGTCTCTTTTAGCGATCGGAATCCGATGCCGCGCTTCTGGAGATCCGCGACGACGTCGATCAGGTCACGGATCGAGCGGCCGAGCCGGTCGAGCTTCCATACGATAAGCACATCCTCGCCGGGGCGGACGAACGAGATCGCCTTTTCAAGTTCTGGTTTGCTGACGGCGGCACCGCTGATACCATGGTCAACGAAGATGCGTTCGCAGCCGGCGGCGGCGAGCGCGTCGAGCTGGAGCTGCGGTTGCTGTTCGGCGGTTGAAACCCGGGCGTAGCCAATGAGCATGTCGGTCCGTGACTATCATAGTGTCGTTAGAGATTATCGGGCGGTGTCCGATATGCAACTGTTCCGGATGACTTTCGGACACTTAGTTACGGACAGGGGTTTCGGACACGCGGGCGTAGAGGGACAGAATTTATTTTGGTTGTCGCGTTCGGAACCCATCGGTTTCGGTCGCGAGGGATGCGGGTCTTTGGCGTGGGAGACGCTAGATGAGCGATAGTTTGGACGGGTCGAAGAGTCGGCGCGCATCGTCGAGGCGTTTGTCGCCGGAGCGTCAGATGACGAAGCCGAATTGCTCGGCCGAGTTGAGGCGGCGATCCGCGACCGGGCGGTCGACGACTGACTTAATGCGTCGATTGGTCCTCTATCAGCGCAACCGGCTGAAATTAAACAAGTTGAGCGGTGGTTGTGTGTGCGAGGCGTAATTGGCGTTCATTCCGGTCGACGAGGGCGTCGCGGCTGATCTCGCGCGTCGTGGTGTTTGTCCGTTGATGTTGGCTGAGAACGTGGTGCCAGACGAGTGGCTGTCCCTCCTCGAGGAGCTCGAGGCCGCTGACGGCGCTTCCCAGCCACGGGACGTTGGAGTAAATGGTTCGCTGCTTTAACGAGATCGCCGCTGAATGTGCAATCGATACCGGATGACGGCGCGTGACCGCGACGTTGCTGCTGCTTTCAACGTCACGCCTCCCTTCGATGAGTACCCGAGCCTGCCTCCTCCGGAGCTGTTTCCGAAGAAGCCGGCGTGGGTCGCGCGCGAGGTCGACGGCCGCCGTGTTCTCGATGTCATGTCATGGGGGTTCCCGCACCTGGTCAAGACACCGAAGACCGGCAAGCTCGTCGAGAAGCCGGTCACGAACGTGCGTAATCTCGCGTCACCGTTCTGGCGCATGGCGCTGGCCTCGCTTGCGCGGCGCTGCCTCGTCCCTGTGACGGAGTTTTCCGAGTACGGGCCCGGTGTGCCGGGCAAACTGCCCCTTCACTGGTTCAGCATCCCGAGCCGGCCGATTTTCGCCTTCGCCGGGTATGGCGGCCGCTTGGTGATGGTGGAGCGTTCGCGTTCTTGACCTGTGAGCCGAACCCGCTCGTTGCTGACATTCATCCGAAGGCGATGCCCGTCATTCTCCATGAGGACGACTACGACCGCTGGCTCACCTGCGACTACGACGGCGCGATCAAGCTCGCCGCCCCGTATCCGTCGCAGCTGATGGCTGTCGGCCGACATATACCGTCGACGGGACCGGGAGAGACCGAGGTCGAGGAGGTGCCGGAGACTGGCCTGCTCGATGTAATCGCGGACTGAGATCGCTGCCAGGCTGACGGAATGAACCCG
>JBBRQC010000091.1:0-1788 GCA_038227135.1 Gemmatimonadales bacterium | reverse complement strand
TCATACGCCCTCTTCAACTCGAACATCGTAAGCCAAGCAGCGATTCAAAGAATCCTTGCGAAAGAGAACCGTGAATGCGTGCGGGATGCAACGACCCGGTAGGCATCGCCGAATGTCCGCGTGCTGAGGAGCCGCTGAACCGCGGCTGCGGGCCAGTGAACCACAACGCCGTTGCGTTGCACCGCTCAAGATTGCTGGCGATGCCGCGTTCTTCGACCGTCACAATTGGGATGGAAAGCCCGTCGACATCCACGGGATCACCATCACCGCCGCCTTCATGGGTGAGCTCCATCGACAGGGTCTTGCCAACGCGTACGATCAGGTGGGCTCCATATGTGATCACTTAGCGACACGCGTTGCAGATTGCTTTTCGGCACGAGGGCGGGCAGGCGAAATCGTCCAGCCCCTGTGTTGGTCGAGCACGGAAGGACGACGCCGCCAGTTGGGATCAAACCCGAGGTGGGACAGGTACTTCGCGATCCGGGCCCAATCACGTTCCGCTTCAACGCCGGTGAGCTCGAGCGCGGCAGCGATGCTCATGGCAGCCGAGCCCATCGCACGGGCGAGAGTCTGAGGATGCAACGGCGGCGCTGTACGTTGCGCGTTCTTCTCAGGCGGAGGCGCCTCATTGAGGCGATGCCGGGCGACAACCGAGCACGCCAGCATGGAGCTAACGAGCGATGCATGAATCAGCGCTCGGACTGCGGGGCCCGTGCGGGCGCCGATCTCGTCGAGATGGTTGCATGACTTATCGAGCTTATTGTCGCTCTCTATCTCCCAGCGGATGCGGTACAGCTCGCCGATTTGCAGGGGACCGACACGACAAGGAAGAGAGGTGAGATAGAACCGGTATGCGGCGCCGGGGATGGGAACGCCAACCAGCCTGCAAGTGACGGCCTTCTTTCCCTGGCCAATAACGACGCGCGCGTCGATAGCGGTGCCGTCGAGTAGAAGGACTTCGTCATCGAGCAGTGCATCGAGATCGGTGCCAGCGAAGAAGGTTTTGGCGAACTTGCCGCGACTCACCGCCTCCACCTTTGGTTTCCAATTGTCTTTCAGACGGATGACGAAGTGAACGCCAAAACACTCGCAATCCGCGATGAGCTTGAGGCTGGCGTACCCGAGGTCGGCGAGAAGACCGAGCCCGCGCCAAGACTCATCGAGCTGCAGATGCACGGAATCGTGGTCCCTCGCCGGGCTGACGTGATATCCCCAAAGAGTCCCACGGCCCACGGAAAACCGCTTATGCACCTTGACGGCAGCGTAATCACCAGTGCCCGGATATAGGCTCTTGAGTTCGTCATCTAGCTGAACCGTCGTCGAATCGACGATATGCCAGTCCTGTACGTGGGCGCCAAGAACCCCCGGGAGATCCGTCGGCTGCCTCCTGACGAAGTCGAGCATCCGAATTGCCACCCCCTCCATGGTCTTTTCTAACGCCGGTCCAAACCACGAGTAGAAGCCGCCCCGGACCACCTCTTCGCCGCCATTGTCTACGTACAGGCGCAACACGTCTGCCTGCCGTCCGCCATACCCAGTACTCGCCGCGATCACCATCGCCCGGATCAGCCGAACCACGTCGCGCTTCCGCTCCCGTTGTACGAACCCTGTGGCTTTTGCGAGATCTCGAATGGCTTCGTCAGGAAGGGCGCTCTCGAAGATCTCACGTACGTCTTGGCCGCTTAGTCCCATTACTTCGGCAAGAGATCATGGCGCGATCCGCCGCGCAATCGCGATCTCGCAAGCGATCGATGTCATTCGGATATTTCCTTATCAAGACACCCATGG
>JBBRQC010000090.1:0-1860 GCA_038227135.1 Gemmatimonadales bacterium | reverse complement strand
TGTCGTAGGACCGAGAGGATGCTGACGCCGGGCCGGATGTTGACGCGCTCGCCGGGCGCGGTCACCAGCTCATCAGCTTCACGCGAGGCGCTTCCTCGCGTCGCCGACTCGTCGACATCAACTTCTTTCACGACACTCCCGCCGGGTTAGTTTTCCACAGCCCCAACTCACGCTGCTTCGCTAGATGATCGGAGAAGTGTGGACTCGACACGATCGGCGATGTGTGTGGCGGACTCATGTTCCCACCCTCGGACGATGAACCAGCCGGTCGACCGAAGCCACTTGTCGTTTCGGCGATCACGCGCCTTGTTTCGGTCGATCTTGGCGTTCCAATAGCTCGAGTT
This sequence comes from Gemmatimonadales bacterium, assembly GCA_038227135.1. Lineage (GTDB taxonomy): Bacteria > Gemmatimonadota > Gemmatimonadetes > Gemmatimonadales > Gemmatimonadaceae > UBA4720. The sequence goes on along the minus strand of JBBRQC010000090.1, from coordinate 1,516 downwards.
CGACGCAGGTCTCGTGCCATGCTCTGGGCAGCCGTGCCAGAAGCATCCGTCGACGAAGACTGCGACCCTTGCGCGCGGGAAGACGATGTCTGCCTCGCAGCGTAGATCATGGATGGGTCGTCGGTTCTTGAAGAATCGGAGCCCGCGGCGGTGTAGCTCGCTCCGAAGCGCCATCTCGGGGCGCGTGTCTCTCCGGCGGTTCCCGCGCATGACGGCCGAGGCAGCGGCGCTTGTCGGCACTGGAGGCGCGAGCTTCACGCGGCATTCCTCACCGGCGCGGCGGCAGTCGTCCGTGCGAGGGTCGCCAAAACGTCTTCCACAGTCGAGGCGGGATCAGATGCCGCGGCGAGGAAGCCGGGTACGTCGCTAGCGCGGGCGTCCCCCAGATGGACGCGAAGTTGCCATAACACGACGGCGGCCATCAACGGAGGGACGGCGTTGCCGAGATGCCGGCGAGCGTCCGGCAACCCTTCCGCAAGCGCAAACGAGTCTGGAAACGACTGTAGGCGCGCGATCTCCCTGAGCCGCAAGTGTCGGTTCTTCCAGTGGAACGGGCCGTTGTAAGTGACACGCTGAGCAGGCAACGTCGGCGAAGGCGCATCGGGGTCGAGCTTCAGCAAGAACGACCAGTAACGGCCACGGTATTTGAACTCTGGTGGATCCCAGCCCCTCGGCGCCGTGAAGTGAAGGTAATTACCACCAGGAGGGACGAGCTCAAGCAGCTCGGCGTAGCGTCCCCGCAGCTGCTCGTCAGCTTCGGATTGAGTAAGCGCGCTGTCGATCGCCCACGACGACGACCGCGCAGGCATCACCGGCAATGAGTCGAAGTCGAAGCGCGGTCCACCTCTGACGCCGACCACGATCAGCCTCCGTCTTGCCTGAGCGACTCCGAAGCCAGCGGCACTAACGATGCGCGAGGAAACCGAATACCCAGCTCGTCGAGCGCAGAAGACAAAACGATCAAGGACATGCCGGTGTGTCTTGAAGGCGAGGCCCGGAACGTTCTCAAGCAGGAACGCCTCAGGCTCAAGCGCTTTCACGAGTTCGAGGTAGTCGTCGATACGGCCAGCAGCAGGATCGAGCCCATCACGCTTGTCCGAGATCCAGAAACCAGCGTGCGAGAACGCGGTGCATGGTGGCCCCCCAATCAGATACCGCACGGCATCTCGCTTGAGGCGGGCGCGGCCGAGAAGACCGTCGACCTCTAGATCCTCTATCGGGCCAGCGAGGGTCCGCGTGCCGATTTCGGCACGAAGGACGTTGAGTGCTTCCTCGTCATGATCTGTCGCGACCGCGACCCGCAAACCAGCCGCCCGCGCTCCGAGATCGAGACCCCCGATCCCAGAAAACAAGCTGATTGTGTCGCTCGCCGCCTTTGGCACTACCGCCTCCTCGCGGCCACTGACGGCTCGCCCGTGCGATTCGGATCAAATCGTACGCTCAGAGCCGGACGGTCATTCTCGGGAGCCGCTCGGCCAGAAGGAGGTAGAGACACCGGCTCAGTGAATAGGCGCGA
>JBBRQC010000089.1:0-1973 GCA_038227135.1 Gemmatimonadales bacterium | reverse complement strand
TTAGCGAGCACCGCCCGAGCCGTGATCCTTCAGCGGGTGTTAGGCCGTGATTGACATGCCAGTTGTGATCCCTACTGTCCGGTTTGAGGAGCTGGTCACTCCGCCTGAGGCTTCGCTCTCGCCACGAATTGTGAGAGCGGGATCGGCCCGGACCCAGGCGGATGCAAAACTTCGTTCCGCCGAGCCACAATGTCTTTGGCCTGTTGCTTCGCGATCTCCGCGAATTTGCGTATGCGATCGGCCGGTGGAACGTCCTGAAGTACAACGAACGCTTTCCGAGAGGCGTCGAACTCAGCTGTGGTTAGTTCCGAAGCGCCTTCGTAGAGATTCTCCTTCTTCAAGAGCGTTCGCAACAAGATCTGTTGCTGCTCGACGGTGATGTTCCCGACCTCCACTCCGTCGTTGTCGAGGATTTGGGTGCCGAAAAGGAAACGCTCGTCGCTTGGCATACTCGCTTCTCCGTCGGGATCGTCTCGTGAGCCTACGCGCACTTCGCAGACTTGATGATTAGGTCGTGCGCCAGCAGGCTAGTGCCAGCACTCCATCAGATTGAACTCGATAACCATGAAATCGCGTTCGATTCGCGACTCGGCGAGCTCGTACCCGTAGTCGACGCATTCGGCTCCCCAATAGTATGCCGATGGGCTTTCTGGCCCATCGTGCGTTACGCTAGCGATGAAATAGTCGAGCGCGTTGTCGAAGTCGATCTGCACTTGGTTGATGTGCTGTGTCGTGTCGTAGATAAGATTGCCTAGGTCGATGCAAGGATCGTCCAAGAACGGCGCTGTCGCCGCGTACCTCGCCATCACTCGTCCGCCGCTCCACTGCGCTAGTGATGAATTGAGCGAAGGTCGCATCCGCCCTGTCTCGAAACTGTTCACGCTCGCGGTCGGCTTCACGACCCCACTGGACTTAAGAGAATCGATTGCGCGCTGCTTGAATTTTCCCCGCAGCTGCAAAAGTCGCTCGTCGTATGCCCTTCGAGATTCCGAGTCCATCATCTGCCTAGCATCCGTGGCTCGATTGATTGCGCCTTGGAATGCCGGATCTCTGGCGAGTCGTTCGCCTAGCGTGTCTCTGGCGACCCCAAGACGAATCGCGCGGGAGAGCTCGGGGGATAGGATTGTCACGGTCTTTCCGTTTGGATCCTTGAGCGTGCTCCCCTCCAGAACGTAAATGCCAAGAGAGCTTTTCAGCTGGACGGCTACCTCGGTCTGAACAGCGGACCTAGCTTCGCCGTTCGCCTGCCCTCTTATCGGGTTGGTCGGCGTGACCGCAACGTCCTTGCATCCAGCAGCCGAAATCAAGATCAGAAATAGACCTGTCGCGCTAGCTCGTACTCGCAGCATGTGACACTCCATTTGAAATTCGTTAGTTGCTACATCAATGAGCTTTGAGTATCCGTGTTGGTCGACGTACGGCGCAATAGCCAGTGCCGGCCGTCGTGGACTTGGTTAAACAGGATAGCGAGCGCGTGCTGGCTTTCGATCAGGCGACGAGGTCGTCTACGACGTGTGCTCGCTAACAATCGCGGTCTGTTGCAACGGCCTTCAACAGGATGCGGGCAGCGACCGCCGGGAGCAAGCCCGCACTCCGTGAAGCCGTTGGCAACAGCAACGCACGGTTATACGGCACGCCCGTCGGATCCGCGCGCGCGACGCGCGGGATACCGAGTCGCCCACGCCCCGCCCCCGACGCGCCGACGCGTGGCCGTCCCCAGCGCGCCGGCAGCCGCCCGGGTGGGCGCGGCGCCGACGCCGACGGTGCGGACCCCCGCGTACCGACCCGCCGATCGCGCCGTGGCGGCGCCGGTCGTCCGGCGGGCGTGGCCGCGACGCACCCCCGGACCGGCGCGCCGCATCTGCGCCCGCGCGGGACCACGCCGCGAGCCGCCTCGACTGGCCACGATCGTCGTCCGGCATCCCCCGCTCGGCGCGCGCAGCGCGCAATTGGGATCAACGCGCCGCGGCCCG
>JBBRQC010000088.1:0-2008 GCA_038227135.1 Gemmatimonadales bacterium | reverse complement strand
CGTGGTGCTGCCGGGACTGGAAGCGCTGCGCGGCAGTCGCTTTATCTAAGAGACTGTCCCATAAGGTTCCAAAACCGCCACCTCGTATCAAAACGTTTCGCGGGCAGACTCTTTCTTCGAGCCTGAAAGGCTCGTTCCACCAGCCCAGGCCAAAGGCCTTGTTGTTCTACACATCTCACCGCCGAGTTACACTCTGGCGAGGAAGGAGCTGAATCGTAGTATCTCCCTGAGCTGCATCGACATCGGAACTTGCTAAAGGATGGCATCATGATCGCACCCTGGGCGAGGGAAGAAATGGAAGGCGTCGATTTGAACGACAAACGATTGGACGAGCGGTTGACGCAAGTCCTCTCGGACCTCGGCGAACGACCCACCGCCAGCATTCCCGCCGCCTGCGGCGGCGTGAACGAAATGACGGCGGCTTACCGGTTGTTCGACAACGTGAAAGCGACGCCCGAAGCGATCTTGAAACCCCACACCGAGAAAACCCTCCACCGGATCGCCGCTCAGAAGGTCGTGCTGCTGGTGCAAGACACCACGGAAGTCGACCTGACGCGGCCGCAACAACAGGTGGTCGGAGCGGGACCCATGGACGCCAGCGCGCGGCGCGGGACGTTCTTGCACCTGCTCGAAGCCTTCACGGACGACGGCACGCCTTTGGGCCGCGTTTGGTCTCAGAGCGTCGCCCGCGACGAAGAATCCTTGACCAAGACGCAAAGCGAGAAGCGTCGGACGCGTAAAGCCGCGCCCATCGAAGAGAAGGAGAGCTTTCGCTGGCTCGAAGGGTTGCGGGAAGCGCGAGCCGTCGCCGAGCAATACCCCAGTGTGAAGTGCGTCTGCGTGGGCGATAGCGAGGCCGACATTTACGAGCTGTTCGCGGAAGAGCGGGGGCCGCTGGAATACGTCATTCGGATGGGTCAGGATCGCGCGTTGGCCGAGGATTCGGATGCCGATGGCGACGCGGACGGCCGACTCATCCGCGAGCAGTTGGCGACCGCGAAGGTGCTGTTTACCAAGACGATCAACGTGCGGGGCCGGTCGGCGAAGGTCGCCTGCGAGAAGCGGGCTCGCCGCCAGCCGCGAGAGAATCGCGAGGCAACGGTCGAGGTGCGGGCGGTCTCGATCACCCTGCGGCCGCCGCAACGTCCCGGTCAGAAGAAACTGCCCGAGGTGACGCTCCACGCGGTGCAAGTTCGGGAGCCGAACCCGCCCGCGGGTGACGTGGCGGTGGAATGGATCCTCTTGACGACGCTGCCGATCGACACCATCGAGCAGGTGCGGGAGATCATTCAGTATTACGCGGCGCGCTGGATGATCGAGGTCTTTTTTCGGACGTTGAAATCGGGCTGTCGGATCGAAGACCGTCGCTTCGAGCGGCTGGATCGTCTGGAAGCGTGTTTGGCAGTGTACTTGATTGTGGCATGGCGGACGTTGTACTTGTGCCGCCTCGGGCGAAGTCATCCGGAGCTGCCGTGCGAAGCCGTGTTCGACCCATCGGAGTGGCAATCGGTGTGGATGGCCGTGCATCGAAAGTCGGCTCCGAAAGTGGTTCCGCGTTTGGGCGAGATGATGCGGTTGGTGGCGCAGTTGGGCGGTTATGTGAATCGCAAGGACGCGGACCCGCCCGGGCCGCAAACGGTGTGGCTGGGTTTGCAACGGATGTACGATCTGAGCATGGCTTGGAATCTTTTCGGCCCAGGAGCGAGCAGAAAAGATGTGTAGAACAACAAGGCCGAAGGCCTGGGAACACGGCGCCCAAAACCCTCTTCGGCCCTGTAAGGGCCGTTCAGAAGTGGGAGGCGTGAACGGCCCTTACAGGGCCGAAGCGTTTTTTCCTTTGCGTCCCAGACCTTCGGCCTGGGCTGGTGGAACGAGCCTTTCAGGCTCGAAAACGAACGCGACGGGATACCATTTCACTTGTGGGACAGACTCTTAGCGTCTCTTGGGCTTATCGCTACGCCGCGTCGACCTTTTCCCCTGTCTGAGCCCTTTCTCGAGCAACCATGCG
>JBBRQC010000087.1:0-2266 GCA_038227135.1 Gemmatimonadales bacterium | reverse complement strand
GGTGTAGACATTGACCATCCGCCCGCCGCGAATGACCAGATCGAGCGGCCGATCCCCCCGCGCCGCCTCAACAAGCGCCTGACGTGTCATCTATCGCTCCTCTGCGCATCTTTCTCACTCACCATACTGTTGTATCATTGTATGCATCGTCGTGCATCCTGATAGAGCGAAGAGGTAAATGAGATGGAAGAGCGATTGCACCCGGTTCGCTCGGTGGCAGATCTGACGTTCGGCGCACTCCCGCCGCGCAAGCGTCCCGAAAATTTCCGCGAACTGCGGGAAGCGTTCAAGGAGGAGATTGTTGAGAATGAGACGAGAACGTATCTCAAAACCTGGCGACGAAAAGGGCTATTGGGATGATGTTTGTGAGACGGGTAACGATGCAAAGACGGCGGGCGAAACCGGTATCACCGAACGCCGTTCGAGAATGTCTCACAAAGATTCGAGCCTGTTGAAAATCGTTGGGGCTGGGCGGTAGTATCATACCCTCAACCGATTCGAGGGGAGGTGCGCCATGCTCGGCCCGCCGAAAGCGCGGAATCTCGATCGTCCTGTCCTGATTTCCCTCGAAGCGTCCGTGCCCAGGGATCATTTCTACCGGCACCTCGAACGCACGCTTGATCTGGCGTTTGTCCGTGATCTCGCTGCCGATTGTTACGCCAGCGGCGGACGGCCCTCGATTGATCCGGTCGTCTTCTTCAAACTGCACCTCGTCATGTTCTTCGAAGGACTGCGCTCAGAGCGCAAACTGATCGAGATCGCCAGTCTCAACCTCGCCCATCGCTGGTATCTCGGCTACAACTTGGATGAACCGCTCCCCGATCATTCCAGCCTGAGTAAGATTCGTTCGCGTCTGGGGTTGCCCGTTTTCCGGCGCTTCTTCGACGCGATCGTCGAGCAATGCGTCCAAGCCGGGCTCGTCTGGGGCAAGGAACTCATCTTCGACGCAACAAAAGTGCGCGCCAACGCCGCGATGGATTCACTCACGCCGGTCCTACGCCTCGTCGTGGACGACCATCTCGCCGCGCTCGCGGAGGCAGACGTACCGGAGGAAGCGATGCGCTGGGAGTTGCTTGAGGAATGTCGTCTCGATCCGGATCGTCCGCCGACCTCGTATTACGAACGCAAGAGCGATCAGCGCAAGAGCACGACCGATCCCGACGCGGCGCTGATGAAGCCGCGGGGCGAACGTGCCTGCTTGGGCTTCCACGACCACTACGTCGTCGACGGCGGCAGGGCGCGGATCATCCTCCACGCGCTGGTGACCCCGGCGGACGTGATGGAAAACCAACCGATGCTCGACCAACTGCGGCGCGTCATCTTCCGCTGGCGGGTGCGGCCGAAGCGAGTGATCGCCGACACGACGTACGGGACGATTGACAATATCCGGGCGTTGGAGGGCGAGGAGGACATCCGCGCCTATGTCCCGCTGCCGGATTGGGAACATCAGCGCGCGTATCTCGGCCCGTCGCAGTTCACCTATGATGCGGAGCGCGATGTCTATATCTGTCCAGAAGGAACGCTCTTGCATCCCTATCGGCGCGAGTTGAAGGCGGAGAAGGTGGAGTACCGGGCGGAGGCGGCAATCTGCAACGGCTGCCCGCGAAAAGGGGAATGCACACCGAGCGACCACGGGCGGTCAGTCCATCGCTCGTTCCATGCGCAGTATCTCGAGCGGGTGCGGGGCTACCATGAGACCGAGCCATACAAGAAGGCGATGCGCAAGCGGAAAGTCTGGATCGAGCCGCTCTTCGGGGAGGCCAAGCAGTGGCACGGGATGCGGCAGTTCCGCTTACGGGGACTCAAGAAGGTGAACATGGAGGGACTGTTCATCGCGGCGGGACAGAATCTGAAGCGGTTGCTGAGCGCGACGGGCTGGGGACGGCGTCCGTGGCCGGATGGAGCGGCTGGTTTCGCTGATATACGCCCACACATCTGCTTCACGCCGACCTGATGCTCGATTCCCCGATGATTTTACGTACAAGCATCGGCGATTCCCGCCAACGAGCCCTGCAGGCTGGTACATCGGCTCCCGACTTTTTCACCACCCTCCCTCGTTTTCGGGACGCCGATGAGCCGATGACTGCGCCATCGGCGGCGTCACTTACGCCACTGGCTGTGGCTGGCCCGCAGCGAGCGCCTTGACGTCCGCAGTCGTCAGCGGTTGTCCGCCGATCCCCCAGTCGCCGCTCTTCACTTCCTCGACCAGCACCCAGGTCACCGGGCGCATGTTCTCCCCTTCGATCGAGACCATCGCGTCGGTCAG
>JBBRQC010000086.1:0-2392 GCA_038227135.1 Gemmatimonadales bacterium | reverse complement strand
CGCAGTCACGAAAACGCCAACCCTGAGTGAATCCTCTCGTGTCGCCGATACTACCAAGCCCTTTGCGAAGCTTACCCGAAGTAACGCCGGGAACATGTTGTTCAGCATTGAGCAACGCCGCCAGTGTTATTCCGAGTTCGCCGGAAGCCTTGAGCAACTTGGCCGCGTTCGGCAGGGGAACGCGTGGCCAATCGTGTCGGAGCGCGTCGGCGTTTTCGGCGGCGTAGTTCGGTGCGTGAAGCATCGCCAAGCTGTGGAAGTATAGGCTAGGCGTCGCACGGACCTTGCCGCGAGATGTCAGATACTCCACCGCACCATCTGTCAAATTCGCGCAGTAGTCACCGAATTCGTGACACTGGCGGCCCGTGTCATCGCCGAAGAGCGTGTGGCCGTTTGTGTCTTCCTTCAGCAACATTGGGAAGACGTTGGCCCCTCGTTCGATGATGTGCAATGTCGCGTGTTGTTTGAGGATCAATGGCGGATCGAACTCTTTTCGGTTCGCCTTGGTAGCCGCGATCCAATAGTTGTCCTGAAACACATGAGGAAAATACTCTGTGCGCTTTTCGTTGAGTAATTTCCCGGTCGGTTCCCAATATAACCATCGTGTGTCGAAGGGCCTGTAAGCGAATGGCACAACGAAGCCCGGTAAGAAGCCACGCAGTTGCAGTAGTTCTCTGGATTCGACAGCGACGTACCGATTCGCATCCGACATGGATTGTGGAGAGATTCGCTGCATCTCGAGATGGGAGACTTTTTTGTCGAAATAGTCACGGATACGATTTTGTAGATCCTCTTTCGACAAATCGACCAAAAACTGATCGTAACCGTTCACTCTCTCCCTTCTGATCTTGCGCTTTCCCTTTGATTCCGGCATACTTCGGGGATGGACGCCGCTCCCGCCCCTCCGATTCCCGATTGCCCCCGATGCCGGGAACTCGAAGCTCGCGTCCTCGTCCTCGAAACCCTGCTCCGCGACCTCCAAGACAAGCGGAAGCCGCCGCCTCCGAAACGCCCGGCCGAACCACAGCCGCCGGCCCCCGCCAAGGTGCCGACCGGGAAGAAACGCGGAGCCCAACCCGGCCATGCGCCGCAGATCAAGACGTTTTTGCCGAGCGAGCGGGTGAAGGCGGTGGTCGATCACACCCCCGCCCGCTGCGCAGCTTGTGACAAGCCGTTGTCCGCGATCGCGAACGAGGCCGGGCCGAAGCGGTTCCAAGTCGCGGAGTTGCCACCGATCTTGGCCGAGATCACCGAGCACCGGGGCCATTCGCGTACCTGCCCCTGCGGCCATACGACCCACGCCCCCATCCCTTCCGCCGTGCGGGCCCGCTGCCTCGGGCCGCGTTTGACCGCGACGATCGTCTATTTCATCGGCAGCTTCGGCCTGAGCAAACGCAACGCCGAGGAACTCGTCGAGACGCTCTTCGGGGTGCCGGTCGCGCTCGGCACGATCTCGAACTTGGAACGCGAGGCGACGGCGGCGTTGGAGCCCGCGTACCAAGAGGCGCGGAAGGCGGTGGCCGATGCTCCGGTGAAGAACATCGACGAAACGGGCTGGAAACAGAGCGGTTTGAAGCGTTGGCTCTGGGCCGCGGCGACGAACGCGGCGACGGTGTTCCTGATCCACCCGCGTCGGAACCTCGACGCCCTGACCCACCTGCTCGGGAAACTCACGGGCATCTTGGTGAGCGACCGCTGGGTCGTGTACGACGACTGGCCCGAGGAGGATCGCCAGCTCTGCTGGGCCCACGTGAAGCGGAATTGGGAGAAGCGGATCGAACTCGGCGGTGAGGGGAAGGAGTTGGGCGAGCGGTGGTTGGCGGAAGAGAAGAAGGTCTTCGAGCTCTGGCACCTGTTCCGCGCGGAGAAGCTGACGCGGGAGCAGCTGCAGACGGAGATGACGCAGCACATCGACGAACTGGGCGACCTGCTGAGCGAGGGCGCCGGCAGTTCGGATGCGTCGCTGTCAAACTATTGTCAGCGGTTGCTGGACAAGTACGCGATGTACTGGCTCTTCACGTCGGCGGAGGGGGTGGAGCCGACGAACAACCACGCCGAGCGGGTGCAGCGTCGGGCCGTGCTGTGGCGGAAGAAGTCGTTCGGGTGCCAGAGCCAGCGGGGGTGCCGCTTCGTAGAGCGAATCCTGACGGTGGTTCAGACGCTGCGGTTGCAAGGCCGCAACTCACTGGAGTTCCTCGCGGGGACGATCACCGCTCACCGGCAGGGTTTAGAAGCACCCAAGTTGTGCATGGGTTGAACGGTTACGAAAACAGAAGGAAACAGATCCGTCGACTGGCAAGGATCGCCTGAACGAGCAAGAGAGCAACAACCCGCGTCACAACTCCAAAGTCCTGCAAATCCAGGTGACCTACGATGGCTCTGTACAAACATT
>JBBRQC010000085.1:0-2475 GCA_038227135.1 Gemmatimonadales bacterium | reverse complement strand
GAGGCGTCGCTTTTCGCCATTGCTCGCGAAGCAAAGCCAACCGGAGCTGTATTCGGTGGCTACCGCCCCGCGGCGGCCGGGGGCGGCGCGCCTGTCACCCATTACCCGTTGCTCGATCAGAAAGACCGCGGTTTCCACGGGCGAGCGCCGCTCCATCCTGCGGCGCTCGATGGATGAGGGGTGCACCATCCAGACTTCCCATGGCCGCCCTCGAGGGTCGAGAAAGGTGCGGTAACCGGTGTTCTTGGCGGCCAGAGGTTGCACGATCGATCCTGGGGGAAATTGTGGGTTTAATGCACGCAAAACATAAACCAAGCACCAGCGATCAGCGAGCGCAGAAAACCCCGCTCACGGCTCGGTTTTCTCTGGCTTTTCCGAGGTCTCTTCGGCGCGAGCACCATCAGGGACCGTCGCGTCCACGAGACTGCTTCTGCCAGGACCTTTGGCCTCCCACGCAACGGAGAGTGTGCCGTCGTTCTCGAGGATAACCGCGTCCACGTCTTCAACCCTGTTGACGCCATTCGAGCGAATTGCCGCGCGTACTTCCTCCTCGGTAATGCGTTCCCTCCTTAACGCGCGTGGGATGAATTGTCCTTTTGACAGGAGCAAAGCCGGCTCGCCGTTGATGATTCTCTCGGCCCATGGCAGTCGCGCGGCCATCTTCGAAAGGATCACCTGAATTCCAATCAGCGTCGCCAACGACGCCATCCCCTCGACGAGAGTGATGTCTTTCGAGATGATCGTCGAGGCAAAGACTGACCCGACTGCGACGACAAAGACGAAATCGAAAACGTTGAGCTTCGAGAGCGTGCGCTTGCCCGAAATCCTGAGCATCGTAATCAACGCGGCGAAGCCCATAATCGACAGCGACACTGTTCTGCCGACGTTGTACCAGCTCTCGAAGAAGAACGGCGGATGCGCAATCGCGGAATGTTGGATCATGCTGAGTCACTCGAACAAGGGGGGAATCGACGGGTATATACGCAGGGATCGCGCCTCTCTCTTATGATATATTCCTCACCAATGAACAGGCTTGCATACCTTCTTCTGCTTCCGCTCGTCGCGGCCACGAATCACCACGCGAAGCGCGCCGACGCCCAGGAGGGGGCCGTGCCGATGCCCACGACGTCGCGGGCCCGGCCGGTCTCGATCCGTCCGGTCAGGTGGAGCGTAGTCCCGCGCGTCTCCCCGCTCCAGGTCAAGCCCGGGCGCACCGTACCGCTCGTGATCCAGGCCGACATCGCCAAGGGATGGCACATATACTCGCTGGCCCAGAAAGCCGGCGGACCAATCCCGCTTTCGATCAAACTCGTTGATGCCGCCGACGTCCTGGTCCGCGGCGTGATCAAGGCGCCCCAACCCGAGCGGACGTTCGACAAGAACTTCGGGATTGAAACGGAGCTGTACTCGGGCAATACGCGCTTCACGATTCCGGTAGGCGTTCCTGGTCGCTCCCTTTCCGGCTTCAGGAGATTCCAGGTGGCGGTGCGATATCAGGTTTGCAGCGAGACACTGTGCCTCCCGGCTCGCACTGAAAAGCTCCCGGTCGTCTTATTGATTTCGGACAAGCGATGAGCGCTGGATTCCTCTGGCTAGCGGCCACCACCGGTTTTCTCTCGCTGTTGACGCCGTGCGTCTTCCCGATGGTGCCGGTCACCATCGCCTATTTCTCGTCGCCGAGCGGAACCGACTCGTTCAGTCTGCGACGTCCGGTTCTATTCGGGCTGGGCATCGTCGCGACGTTCACGATTCTCGGACTTTCTCTTGCCGCGATTTTCGGGGCCGCCGGTCTCAATCGCTTTGCCTCGGATCCCTGGGTGAACCTCATTCTTGCCGCGTTGTTTCTCGTCTTCGCGGCAAACCTTTTCGGATGGCTCGCCACACCGGTCCCCTGGAAGCTCGCGAACGCCGCTGATCGGGCGTCCCGCGACGCGGCTCCGGGCAGCTCCCTTGGCGCGCTCGTCATGGGCGCCACCTTCACACTGACCTCCGTAACCTGCACAGCGCCATTCGTCGGCACTTTGCTGGTTCTGGCGTCGCGCGGCTCGTGGGCAACGCCCGTTGTAGGAATGATCGTTTACTCCACGGCCTTCGCGCTGCCCTTCGTGCTGCTCGCGCTGGCCCCACGCTCCGTAGCGAAGCTTCCTCGTGCGGGCGTCTGGATGCAGACGCTTCGCGTGCTGATCGGTCTGCTCGAGGTCGGAGCCGCCGTCAAGTTCGTCTCGAACGCTGACATGGTTCTGGGTTGGGGGATATTCACCCGACAAGTCGTACTGCTCTGCGGGATCGTCCTCGCGATCGCCGCTGCGGGCGTCTTCAACTACAATCCTGGCGCAAGCCCCGTTCGTCACCCGCTCAGCCCAAAGCGAATCATTCCGACCGCGATCGCGCTCCTGATGGCAGGATGGCTTGCGACCGGGTTGAACGGCAGATCGCTCCCGCAGATCGAAGCTTTCCTCCCACCAGCAGCCCGTG
>JBBRQC010000084.1:0-2545 GCA_038227135.1 Gemmatimonadales bacterium | reverse complement strand
CTAGCCTGGATTTCCACGGACGAGAATTGCCCTAACGCGAGGGCGTTCCCTGATAGGTCGAGAGGGAAAGCTGAGCGCCCCCCCACCATGGCACATCGACGGGGCGTTTGAAGAGATCCGATGCGAGAAGGATCGGGAGGTGTGCTCGGCGATGGAACTCGACGGAGACCTTGCGGTCGCGGATGACGACGTCGGCGGGCATGTCGACGAGGTCGCGAAAAATCTGACGCGCCTGGGCTTGATCGTAGCCGCGCATGTCGCGAGCAAGGAGGCGGTAGAGGCTGCTGGCTATCACGAGGAGCGTCATGTCGAAGTCGACCTTCATGCCGACCGAGGACGAGAGCGCGTCCATGTGGAAGAAGCGAACGGCGTCGGAAAGGGCGTTTTCGATGAGCATGCGCTGCGCGTAGCGCGTGATGAGCTTGTCCGCCGGCGAACGCATGTCGTTGGTGAGAAGAATCGTGGGCTCGTCGTGCCCGAGGTCGAGGACGTAGAGCTGCCGCATCGTGGCTCCGGCGAGCTGCACGGTTTGCTCGTAGACGCGCGGGGTCTTGTACTTGCGCGTCGGCACATCGAGCGTCACGGTGCGCCAGGCCGACGGGGCTAGCGCGGCGACTTCCGCGAGCAGCTTTGGAGCCCTCCGCCGCAGCGTCATGAAGGTGATCCCCATCCTGTCGAGACGAGCGAGGTTGGCGTATGTGGTCAGCTTCGAGTCGAAGACGAGGTGGCGAGGCAATTCCCCGTGGGTCTTCTTCCAGAAGTCGATGAAGCGAAAAATTTCATCGGCTTCCTCGCCCTTTCGAAGGTCAGCGTTGGCGTAGCAGAAGGCGCGTGACCCGGCGTCGTGTGCCATGAAGGTGAGCACGCTGGGCTGCCTGCGACTTCGCATCGCAACGAAGTGTTTTTCAACGATGGGGTGCTCACCGAAGAACGGCACGGAGTGGAAGTCGAGGTTGAAAGAGTCACCTTCGAAGAGCTTGTCGCCGGCAAGGTGAGCATGCCACGAGGCCATGACGCGCACGGTCTTCGCGTGCGGAATGCGGCACGAGTACTCGCTCAGGAAACTCTTCTTGGGCGTGATGTTGAGGCCGGAGAATAGGGCGAGCCCCGGATCCGCCGCGAGCGCCATGATGTGGCTCTTCCTGTCTATGGACCAGAGCTTCATGGCAAGAGAAGCGCGGAGCGCGTGGGCCGCGGGAATCATCTTCGAACCGGGGAGGCCCGCCTCCTCCGCAACGGCGTCGATGCCCAGGCGCACGAGAGCAGGCACGAACAAGAAGAGACCGCCACATCGCGTGTGAAAGCGGCCATCGGTGAGACCGAAGGAGCGCACGTCGGCAACCGCTTCCTCTGTAGGAACCGGTCCCCCGTGGCGCTCCTCGTCGAGACGTCGAGGCAACCGCGCGAAGCCTTCCTCTTTGAGCACCTCCCGGACCGCGGTAGGACTGAGAGGCTTCTTGCTTTCTTTCAGCGTCTCGCTGATCTCGTAGATGGAGTAGTTGCGCTTTCGGAGCTCGACGATGGTGTCGCGCGCCGCGGTTTTGAACGGCTGCGATCGAGGTCCCGTCTTCGGCGTGGCGAAATACGCGGGCGCCGGGTCTCGCCGAAATTGGTGGCAGAGAACGCGGAACGAGCCGGGCGTGTACCCAAACGCCTCGGCGACCTGCGCCGAAGCGCGTCCCTCGACGAAGTAGGCGCGCAGGGCCTCATACATTCGCTGCTTCGTGCCCGTCGGACTGAGAAAAAATCTCTTGCAGAGAGTTAGGCTTTTAGGTGCACCTATAGACACAGGATACATATGTCACATGCGGGAACGAATGGACAGGGGTTTCGGTCTCCCCGAAAGGAAAAACTGCGACCGATGCCACAGTCCGTGGTATTTTGCGGCCGATCGGCGGTGCAGAAGTCCGGCATTTCGCGTGCGTCCGTGAGCCGCCCCGATTTCCCCGGTCTTCAGGTAACGGCGCGCGGACTCCTCCACCAGAGGACCATCTGGCCTAACCGCGCCGAGCCGGGTCTGCCGACGTCCGGCCGAACGCAGGCTCAGGCGTTAGGGCGATTCGGCTCCGTGGAAATCCAGGCTAGCGGAGGTCCCGCCCATCGCGACGATCAGCGCCAGGAAAGCCGTCGCGTTCGAGCGTGCAGCATGCTCGAATCGAAGCGACACTGCGTACTTCTTTCCACCTGGAGCTTTTTTTCCTGGCGAGCACGTCACGGACCTCGATGAGGTTTCCCGCGGAGCGTGTTAGTGAAATCGATGAGCTTTTGGCGTCGTGGTATTCGAGGATCCTGGCGCGACTGCATGAGCCGTCGCTTTCGTGCCGCCGCCGGATGGACCAGCAGTATCGTTTCACCTCGATCCCAACCTGGGGACCGCCTGCAGCCGTGCGTATCTCCTTCCAGGGGAACACGGCGTGGTTGTCGGTGGCCGTGCTCAGCGGTGATGGTGGATATGATCCGGGTCACCTTGTAGCCGTTGCTGGTAGGCGGCTCTTCGCCGCGGAGCGCCGGGAACTCCTGCAAAGTATCCGGGACGCAGGTTTCT
>JBBRQC010000083.1:0-2623 GCA_038227135.1 Gemmatimonadales bacterium | reverse complement strand
TCCGGCTATGAGCTCGAATTTCTGCTTTGCGGGTCGAGTCTGGCTCTCTTTCTTACGGGAGGTGGCAGGTTCTCCGCCGACGCGCTCCTCGGTCGTCGCGAGTCGGGCAGCACCAGCTCCAATAGCGGATCCTCGATCGCGAAATAGTCGCCAGCTATCATTCCCCCATGGACCTCGCCGTCAATCCGCCCGTCCTCCCGATGCTCGCCAAGAGAGTCGGCGATCTGCCACCCGGCGACGGATGGATCTTCGAGCCCAAATGGGACGGGTTCCGCACTCTCATCTTCCGTGATGGCGACGAGGTATTCATCCAGAGCCGGGATGAGAAGCCGCTCAATCGCTACTTCCCCGAGCTGATCGATCCGCTCAAGGCGCAGCTCCCCGAGCGCTGCGTGCTCGACGGCGAGATCGTCATCGCCGGCAAAGAAGGTCTCGATTTCGATACTCTCCAGATGCGACTCCATCCCGCCGCGTCGCGCGTGAAGAAGTTGTCGGTAGAAACGCCGGCGTCCGTCGTGTTCTTCGATCTGCTGTGCGAGAACAGCAGGAATCTCTGCCACATTCCTTTCGCCAAACGCCGCGAAAGACTCGAAGCTGTGCTCGCTGCTGCGGAGCCGCCGCTACATCTCACTCCGGCGACGCGCGACAGAGCTACTGCCGCGGATTGGTTTCGCCGCTTCGAGGGCGCGGGACTCGACGGCGTCATGGCGAAAGCAGAGGACGGAACCTACGAGCCGAACAAGCGCGTGATGCTCAAGGTCAAACATGAGCGCGAATGCGACTGCGTCGTCGCCGGTTTCCGCTGGCACAAGACAGGTGCGAACACTTTGGTCGGTTCCCTGCTGCTCGGCCTCTACGACGACAATGGAAATCTCCAGCACGTCGGCGTTTGCGCGAGCTTCACCAGCGCCAAACGGGCGGAGCTGGTGAAGTTTCTGGCTCCGTACCGCAAGAACGCGCTCGACGGACATCCCTGGCGCGAGTGGGCCGAGGGGCAACCGGATGTTGCCGACGAGACGCAGCGCCGCCCCGGCGCGCAGAGTCGCTGGAGCGCGGGGAAAGATCTGTCGTGGGAGCCGCTGCGTCCGGAGCTCGTCGTGGAAGTAGCGTACGATCACATGCAGGGCAATCGCTTCAGGCATACCGCGCAATTTCGTCGCTGGCGCAGCGACAAGCACCCACGCGACTGCACCTACGACCAACTCGAGGTCGTGCCGCCGCAGGAGCTCGCAGCCATCTTTACACAAGGCCGGAATACTGGCTAGTCACGAACCGGCTCGGCGATGAGGGGATCCAACCTCGAGGCGCTCTACGTAACAGGCATCGCGGACGACCTTGTCGAGCTGGCGATCGTCAGTGACAATCTCAAGAAGGCGAAAAAGATTCTTGAAGAGTTCTGATGAGGGCGGAAGACCTGGCGCGATCGCGTGGCTGCACTGATGTGAGGCTCGACACATTCGATTATCAGGCCCATTCTACGAGAAACTCGGGTATGAGCTGTTCGGGACGCTCGAAGGATATCCGTCTGGCTCTCGCCAGTACTATTTGCGGAAGCGTCTCCTTCTCGAATAGCGCTTTACGCCATCATATCTTCTGAGCGATGCCATTTACCAAACGTGCACTCGGATTCCTTCGAGGACTCGCCCGCCATAATGAAAAGCCGTGGTTCGAGGCGCATCGAGACGAGTACGAGGCCGAGGTGCGCGGACCGATGCGAGAGCTGATCGGGGATCTCGACGTCCGGTTTGCCGAGTTCGCGCCGGAGATAGGCGCCGATCCCAAGCGTTCGATGTTCCGCATCAACCGCGACATTCGCTTTTCGAAAGACAAGTCGCCGTACAAGACCCACGCGGCGGGTTGGTTTCACCACCTCAACGCGGCACGCAACGTCGGCGCGGAGGCGTACGCGGGCAGTGCCGGCTACTATTTTCACCTCGAGCCCGGCGGGCGATCGATGATCGGCGGCGGCATCTGGATGCCGCCGCGGCCGCAGCTGACCACGCTGCGCAAGGCCATCGCCGATGACCCGGATGGGTTCGATCGGATGGTGCGTGCGATTCCGCGTCGATTCGGGGGCCTCGATGACGAGGCCTCCCTCAAGCGTATGCCTCGCGGATATCCGGAAGATCATCCCGCCGCGAAATGGCTGAGATTTCAGTCGTTCACCGCAGGTCGCACACTCACCGACGCGCAGGTCACGAGTGATTTGCTGGTGTCATTTCTCGCGCGAGAATACGAGTCACTCCTTCCCCTCGTGCGCTGGTTGAACAATGCCCTCGGCTTCAAGCCGGCTTCGAGACGGTGACGGAGGTGAAGACTGCGTTCAGCTCCGAGAGTAGCCGTACCTGCCGTGGATGAATCGGTCATCAACGTCTCGGCGCTGACGCGCCGCTTCGGTGCCAGGACCGCTTTGTCCGCGATAAGCCTGTCTCTGCCGCGCGGAGGCGTTTACGGACTCGTCGGCGCAAACGGAGCCGGCAAGACGACTCTCATCAAACACATTCTGGGTCTGCTCCGAGCGGAAAGCGGCTCGGTGCGAGTGTTTGGCCTGGATCCAGTCGCCGATCCGGTCGCTGTATTGTCGCGCATCGGATATTTATCGGAGGAGAACGACTTGCCCGGC
>JBBRQC010000082.1:0-2855 GCA_038227135.1 Gemmatimonadales bacterium | reverse complement strand
TACTGCATGGGTGCGGGATCCGACGCGCCGGCCACGACCACAATCGTGTATTCCATCGCACCGGCCTGACGAAGCCTTTCGACCACTGAGGCGACGGTGGAATTTTTCTGACCGATGGCAACGTAAACGCAGATGACGCCGGTTCCCTTCTGATTTATGATCGTGTCGATCGCGATCGCGGTCTTGCCGGTGCCTCTGTCGCCGATGATCAGCTCGCGCTGCCCACGGCCGATGGGAATCATGGAATCGATAGCCTTTATTCCCGTCTGGAGCGGCTCCTTGACCGGCTGCCGTACGATGATGCCGGGCGCTTCGGATTCGACTTTGCGCGTGTGCTTGGCGTTGATCGGGCCGGCGTCATCGAGCGGGCGGCCCAGTGGATCAACCACGCGGCCGACAAGCTCCTGTCCGACGGGAACCTCGAGGACGCGTCCGGTGCGGCGGACCTCGTCGCCTTCCTTGAGCTGCAGATAATCGCCGAGGACAACCGATCCGATATTGTCTTCTTCGAGGTTGAGGGCCAGCGCGGTTATCTTTTCGTCCGTCTCGGAAGACGTGACCTCGAGCATCTCCCCTGCCATCGCTTTGCCGAGTCCGTAGATCCGGGCGATGCCGTCCTTGACCTCGAGGACGGTCCCGACTTCCTCGACATCCAGCTCGTGAAGGTCCGCCGCTTCGATTTCGCGGAGGAGTATGTCCTTGATTTCGCCTGGGCGAAGAGTCGTCTCAGTGGCCATGATCTCTGTGCTCTGAACCTGGGCTGGGCGGGAGCCTTTTGGGCGCTCGCCGGAGGGGTTTACCGTAGCTTGTGAAATTTATCACAAGCTCCCTTTCGAGGCAACAATGGAGGCTCTGGAAAATGCGGGCCGCGGGTTCGAGCTAGGTGCGGCTCCGGGTCCGCCCTTGAACGAAGCGGTCGATAAGGTCCGTCGTGCGGAGCCTGGCCAGTGATGCGGGCCGGGTGCCGAAGATTCGCTGCGCGGTGACAGCCAGATGCGATGAGGACGCGAAGTCGAGGATGCGGGCGATGTCTCTGATATCGTGTCCGGGATTCTTTGCCAGCTCCGCCGCGGCGACGAGGCGAACGAGATCGATCACCCGTTTCAGGTTGGGCGCGCCTGGTTTTGCGAAATTGCGACTGAGATGCTCTCGACTCAGGCCGATCGCTTTCGCCAAAGCGGTCGTAGTCACCGGACGCCCCGAATGAGCAACCACGACTTCCCACGCGCGTCGCTGCAGCGGGGTCGTTAGTCCGAGGGCCTGAGGCGGCTCGCCCAATGCCTGGCGGAACCGGGTCGAGAAGGCGTGCGGCAGAACGAGTTCCCGCGCGGCGTCGTCGTCTATTCCGTCGACGATGAGGTCGATAAATCCGAGACCCGCGCATCTCGCGACGGCCGGCGTGTCGGACGGACGGAGCGGCAGAATTCCAAGGAACGGCGCGCTCGGGAACTCGGCCGCAAATGCCGCGGCCTTCCACACATCCTCGTCGGGCGCGCCGAGATCGACGAGCGCGGCGTCGACCAGAACCCGGCGAAACACCGACTCCAGCTCCTCCGCGGATCGAGTGGAGATGATCTTCCACCGGCGTCTCGGAAACGCCGAGCGGACGAGGGAGCGCGCGCGCTCGCGCTGCAAATGGACGACGAGGGTCGGCATCGCCGCGGCATCGCTCGCAGACACGCTAGACTCCGGCTTCCACAGCGTCCAAGTCCGGCTTGCCTTCAATGAATTGCCGGACTACGGGATCGGTGGTGTGCTGGATCTCATCGACTGTGCCCACCTGTCGGACCTTTCCTTCGAACAACATCGCGATGCGCGACCCCACCGTATAGGCGCTCCGCATATCGTGGGTAACGACTATGCTCGTGACACCGAGCTTTTCCCGCATCCGGATCATCAGCTGGTCGATGATCGCGCTGGTGACCGGATCGAGTCCGGTAGTCGGCTCATCGTAAAGAATGTATTTCGGCTGTCGCGCGATGGCGCGTGCAATGCCCACCCGCTTCCGCATTCCGCCGGAGAGCTCGGCCGGATACTTGGACTCGACTCCGGGAAGATCGACCAGATCCAGCGCTTCGCCGACGCGCTTCATAATGTCACCCTCGGAGAGACGGCCCTCCTTCCGCAGACCCATCGCGACGTTGTCCCCGATCGTAAGAGAATCGAAGAGGGCGGCGAACTGGAAGACGTAGCCGATGTGGGATCTCAGCGCGTAAAGCTCGTCGCGTGGGAGCTTCGGCACTTCCTCGCCATCGACGATGACGGTGCCGCGATCGGGCTCGAGCAGGCCGACGATGTGCTTGATCGCGACCGATTTTCCCGTCCCCGAGTAGCCGATCAAGATCATCGTCTCGGCCTCGTTGACCTCGAGCGAGAAACCCTCGAGGACTTTTTTGGATCCAAAGGCTTTGTGGACGTCGATCAGCTTGATCATGTCACAAAGATGGACGGAACGCACAGGGACGGAAGGGGTCAACAGTTTCCAACTGAACTGAACACGGTAGGCGGTTCCAAAGCTGCACTGGTGCCTGGTCCCTGAATGCGATCAGATCGCCAATGAGTAAAGTCTGGGCGCGGTAACCCGGTAGCAGGCACCTACGCCACTGGCGC
Source organism: Gemmatimonadales bacterium (assembly GCA_038227135.1). Taxonomy (GTDB): domain Bacteria; phylum Gemmatimonadota; class Gemmatimonadetes; order Gemmatimonadales; family Gemmatimonadaceae; genus UBA4720. The sequence continues at coordinate 245 of JBBRQC010000082.1, read as the reverse complement.
CTCCCACCGTGTTCAGTTCAGTTGGCACCTGATCTGAAAGTGAAGCACAAAAAAAGGACGAGCCGTGGCCCGTCCCTTTCCGTTGTCACCCTCGGACCTTACGCCGCGAAGCTACCGAGCGCCCTTCCCACATCGCCCTCGCGCAGTCGCTTCAGCGCGCGGTCGCGAAGCTGGCGTACCCGTTCGCGGGTGACACCGAGCAGCGATCCAATCTCTTCGAGTGTGTGCTCGCGCCCACCCTCGAG
>JBBRQC010000081.1:0-2918 GCA_038227135.1 Gemmatimonadales bacterium | reverse complement strand
CGATGAGTTACGAGCATTGGAAAACCCGCTCCGACGCGAGTTCCATCTTTTCTTGCTGCTCTCCGGCAGCCGTCCGGACGCAATCAAGAAGAGCCGTGTCGAGCACCTCGATCTTCGTGATCGTGTGCTTCACATTCCGAAGCCGAAAGGCGGGGAGGCGCGAGCGTTCGACATCCCGCTGTCGCGTGAAATGGTTCGGTGCGTCATCCGCGCCATTCAGGTCGGCCGGCAAATGTATCCGGAGCAATCCTCGACATGGCTGTTCCCATCGGATGGCGCGACCGGTCACCTGGTCGAGCACAAAGAAAGCCGGGATCGCTTGTCGAAATGGGGAAACGAGCTCCGGCAAACCTACCGGACCCTCGGTCAAGTTGCATTGGTCAATGACCTCGACATGCATCTCCTGATGAACCACTCGATACCTGGCGTGAACGCGGGATACATCACTCGCCACCAGCTGCTTGGCGGCCACCTCCGGAAGCAGCAGCAGGCAATTTCCTCGGCGATCTTTAAATCGGGTACGGGAAGTTCGGCAGGCTTATGGCCATTGCAGAAAACCCCACCTTCTGACTTGCTGGGCCCGGCAATCCGCCGTACATTAGAAACATGTCCGCATCCCTCAGCCAACGAGCCCGCGTTGAGCGCCTCGAAGCTCGCATCACATCGGCGCAGAAGAGCCTCATCCAACGTGCTGCCGAGCTCGAAGGTCGCAGCGTGACCGATTTCGTGGTTGCGAGCGTTCAAGAGGCGGCAAGGAGGACGCTGGCGGATTACGAAATTATCTCGCTGAGTGCGTCGGACAGCCGTGCGTTCGTCGATGCATTGCTGGCCCCGCCGCCGGTAAATGCTCGCCTTGTGGAAAGTGTCCAGCGCTACCGGGAGATCACTGGCGCCTGAGCCCAAACTCGTGGACCTCAGAAGTATCCGGATTGAGCCGCTTGCAACGCAGGACCGCTCGCAGTTTGCCTGTGGATCCGAGCCGCTCGATCGATATCTTCGCGAGCAATCCAGTCAGGACGCCCGCCGGCGTGTCGCAGCGCCGTTCGTTGCCGTGGGTGCCGATGACCTCGTTCTGGGATTCTACACCCTGTCGGCCACCAGCATTCTGCTCGCGGACCTACCGGCTAATCTCTCGAAGCGACTGCCACGCTATCCGAGCCTTCCGGCAACGTTGCTTGGCCGACTGGCGACCGATCTAACCGTCCGCGGTTCGGGGCTCGGGCGCTTCCTTCTGGTTGATGCTCTTCACCGGGCGGTCCGAAGCGAGATCGCTTCATTCGCAATTCTGGTCGATGCCAAAGATGATGCCGCGGCGCGATTCTACGAACGCGAAAGCTTTCTACGGCTCCCCGACAGTCCGCGTCGCCTCGTCCGACGGATGACGGATATCGCTGCGCTGTTCGAGACCTAGAGTGAGAGAGCGGCTGCGCTTTCCGTGACGGGTTCGAGGTCGAGAGAGAGTCTCGCGGCCGCCCGTCGCGAAAGGCTTTGCCATGATCAAGAACGATGTGCGGCGCGACGTGGGTGTCGATGCCGGGCCGGTGACTAGCGGCTTCAAGGTGGATATCTCGCGAGGGCAACGGATCGGTCGCGTCTCGTCCGAATGGTTCTCGCGGCCTGACGACGAGCGCTATCTGTCGCTGAGCGCCCTGCACAACGCGGTGCGCACGCGCGCCGACCGCGCTACCGCCCGCACGGTCGAGACCAAGTCCCTCCGCGTCGAGGCGCGAACGAACGACGTCAGCCGCCTTTCGCTGGCGATCCCCAGCTGTCCCGAACTAGTCGCCCCGACCCACTGGTCGTTCGGCCAGCTGTGCGGTCTGGTCGGCGCACCCGCAGGCTATCTCCGCCAGCTGCCCGCACCGCTAGCCGGCATCAACCTCCAGCACGGACTAACCTCGCACCGCGCCGAGCTGGTGAAGACGCTCGAAGCTGACGACGGGCGGATCGAACTCCGTGCCGTGACCGGCCCCGACTACGGGCGGATCTGGGATCACGAACTGGTCGAAGCGGTGATGCGCATCGCGGGCGACGGCGTCGGCGACACGCGCTGGAAGGTGCCCGGCACGCTCGACTGGTCGACGATGACCCATAACCCGTTCGTCGAGGTGACCAAGGATACGACGACGCTCTACGCCAGCGACCGCGACGTCTTCCTGTTTCTGGTCGACGACACCCATCCGATCGAGGCCGGTCGGCTGCCGAACGGCGATCCCGATCTCTATTTTCGTGGCTTCTACTGCTGGAACTCGGAGGTTGGCTCAAAGACGCTTGGCATGGCGTCGTTCTTCCTCCGCGCCGTCTGCATGAACCGTAACATCTGGGGCGCCGAGGGATTCGAGGAGGTCAGGGTCCGGCACAGCAAGTTTGCCGCGCACCGCTTCGCCCACCAGGCCGCGCCGGCGCTCGAACGCTTCGCCGACAGTTCCGCTGGCGCGTTCGTCAGCGGCATCCGGGCAGCGCGCGAGCGCATCGTCGCGCGCAGCGATGAAGACCGTGAGACCTTCCTGCGCAAACGCGGATTCTCGAAAGCCGAGACGGCGACGATCATCGCCACCGTGCTCGGCGAGGAGGGGCGTCCACCGGAGAGCATCTACGATTTCGTTCAGGGCATCACCGCCGTCGCGCGCGACCGCCCGCACCAGGATGCCCGGCTCGACCTCGAAACCCGCGCCGCCAAGCTGATGGCGAGCGCGGGGTAGCGCCGATCTGCAAAGCCGATTCGGCGGCTTTGCGGATTTCCGCTTCTACGCCGCTTCGATCTTTGGTTCTCCGGCCCGCCGCTTCCTAGAGGAAGAGGTGGGCTGGAGTTTCGTGACGGGTTCGAGGTCGAGAGAGAGGCTTTCGGCCGGCCCGTCATGGAGAAGCCCCGTGACCAAGTCCGTCCAGAAGATCGCGCTCAGCACCTCGCGCGACAT
>JBBRQC010000080.1:0-2921 GCA_038227135.1 Gemmatimonadales bacterium | reverse complement strand
GCTCCGAGCGGAAAGCGGCTCGGTGCGAGTGTTTGGCCTGGATCCAGTCGCCGATCCGGTCGCTGTATTGTCGCGCATCGGATATTTATCGGAGGAGAACGACTTGCCCGGCTGGATGCGCGTCGGCGAGCTCGTTCGTTACACGCGCGCGTTCTATCCAGACTGGGACGACGCCTACGCGAAGGAGCTGGAGCATGCGTTCGCGCTCGACCCCGCGGCGAAAATCAAAAACCTTTCAAAGGGGCAGAAGGCGCGACTGGGACTGCTGGTCGCGCTGGCATACCGGCCCGAGCTACTCGTTCTGGATGAGCCGTCGTCAGGTCTCGATCCCATCGTTCGCCGAGACATTCTAGGTGCCGTCCTTCGCACGATCGCCGACGAAGGCCGCACGGTGCTCTTCTCGTCGCATTTGCTGGAGGAAGTAGAGCAGGTCGCCGACCACGTGACGATGATCAACGACGGCAAAATCGTCCTGAGCGCGCCGCTCGAAGCCATCAGGGAATCCCACCGCGTCGACGGACGCGTTCCCTCCCTAGACGAGATCTTCGTCAAGCGGGTGGGGACCTCCGCCGCGACAGCTTCCCGGTTGTAAAGGATGCGATCGGCGGCCGCGGCACTCGCCTGGGAATTTCGGCAACGGCACCGCTGGGGACTGATCGGGCTCGTCGTCTATCTGGTGGTCCTCGCGGCTATCAAGCTCGTGGTCCTCGCGCGCGGGATACCCATCACGCTGGACAGCGCCGAGAGTTTTGCGTTCGTGGTTGTCGTGCCCCTTACCGCGACGTTTACCTATTTCCTCGCGGTGTTCACGTTCGGGCTCGACGGCGACCTCGCCGCGCGCCAATCGATGTATCCCGCCCGCATGTTCACGCGACCGGTGACGACTGCCGCGCTGGCTGGATGGCCGATGCTCTATGGCGCTGCATCGATGGTGGTGCTGTGGGCGGCGACAAGACTGTTCGCGCTTTGGCCGTCGGGGATCGATGTGCCTATAGTCTGGCCGGCGCTCCTGGCGGCGTCGCTCCTCGCCTGGATGCAGGCATTGACGTGGATGCCGTATCCTCTGCCGGGTCTGCGCATCATCGTCACCGTTCTCTGGCTGGGGACGATCGACGCCATCGCTCTCCTCGCTCTGCACTTCCAGGCCCACGAGTCCGTGATGCTCTGGTTCCTGGCGCCGCAGGTTCCGCTCGCATTTCTCACCGCGCGGTTCGCCGTCGCTCGCGCGCGCCGCGGCGACGTACCAGACTGGCGCGGAGCGTTCGCGTGGCTCCCGCAGATCGCGCGGGTTCGATCGCGCCAGCGCGAGCATTTCAGGTCGCCCGCGAGCGCTCAGGCGTGGTTCGAGTGGCGGCGAAACGGCCGATCGCTCCCGGCGTGGGTCGCGATTCTCCTGCCGTTTGAGCTGGTCCTGCTCTGGGCCACCGTCGACGCGACGGCACTCGTGGTCATGGTGCTCCTCATCGTTCTCCTCACTCCGCCCTTCATGGCGACGTTTGCTGCGGCGATGGTTAGCAAGTCGAGCCCGAGCTCGAGCGCTTCCTATGGTATGGCGCCGTTCATCGCGACCCGGCCGTTGACCAACGGAGGGATCATTGCCGCCAAGCTGAGAATGACGATTTGGAGCACGATTGCCGCATGGCTGATCGTCCTCGTCGTCGTCCCGCTCGCGATCGAATTTTCGGGCACATCGGCCATTGTGCTCGACCGATGGCATCGCCTGGGCGAAGTGGTGGGAACGCCGCGCGCGGTAGTAGCGTTGCTGCTGGTTCTCTCCGGATGCATCGCGGCGACCTGGAAGCAGCTCGTGCAGAGTCTATACATCGGCCTCACCGGCCGCGAGTCGCTCATCAAGGCAGTGATGTTTATGACGCTGGTTGTCCTTTTTCTCATCGGGCCATCCGCCGAATGGGTGGTCGACAACGGACGTGTGGGCGAATTGTGGAATGCTCTACCACTGATATTCGCCGTTCTGGTGTGCTTGAAGATGATCGCTGCCACCTGGATCGGCGTCCGCGTTTATCACAGACATCTGCTGAGTGATCGCGCGCTCGTTACCGGCTCGGCGCTCTGGTGCGTCGCAGTGCTCTCGCTTTATGGCGTGCTCGTGTGGCTGCTAGATACGCCCCACTTCCCGCACTACCTGCTGATGCTCGTCGCGATCCTGACGATTCCGCTCGCGCGGCTCTCGGGCGCTCCACTTGCGCTCGCCTGGAACCGCCACCGCTGATGAGAGACTGAAGAGTGGTACTCGGTGCGGCGCTGACTTTCATTGGACTGCCTGTGGTGATCGTTCCGATCGAGGCCGTTTCGTTCTACACAGCGAATCGCGACAACGGCTCTTTCGTTTCCTCGGGTGAGAAACGGGATTACCTGCTCTACGTCCCGAAAAGTTACGATCGACGCATCCCCACGCCCCTCGTGATCAGCATGCACGGTGCGGGACTATGGGGTGCAGCCCAAAAGGAAACGAGTCGGTGGAACGACCTGGCGGACAAGCAGGGCTTCATCGTCGTGTACCCGTCAGGAGTTGGCGGCAAGGGAGTCAGGATCTGGCGCGCGGAGCCGGGCTCCGGCCTGAAAAAGGACGTCCGATTCATTTCGGAATTGATCGACACCCTGAAGGGGTCTTACAACATTGACTCCACCCGGATTTACGCCAACGGATTTTCCAATGGCGGAGGCATGTCATTCGCCCTTTCCTGCACGTTGTCCAACCGGATCGCGGCCGTCGGGATGGTGGCAGCAGCGCAAACCCTGTCGTGGAATTGGTGCACGGATCAGTGCCCGGTTCCGATGATCGCGTTTCATGGGACTGCCGATCCGGAGGTTCCATACAACGGCGGTTCCTCATGGATAACCTCGAGACCGTTTCCGAATGTGCAGAGGTGGGTGGCGAATTGGGCACGTAGAAACCGGTG
>JBBRQC010000079.1:0-3263 GCA_038227135.1 Gemmatimonadales bacterium | reverse complement strand
CTTCGGGCTCGGCCTCGCGATGCATCGCGGCAATCCGCAGGAATCGGATGTCATCCTGAGGGAAGAAGGGGTCGTGCGCATCTACGACATCTTCTTCGACTACGACGTTCTGCTCTCGACCGATGCGTTCTTCCGAAAGATCATCACCGGCAAGGAATTCCAGCGGGCGATGTCGAGTGCCGAGTTCCACAACCTGTGCGGCAAGTACGTTCGGGAGCGCGAAAAGGCGCTGGGAATCGGCCAGAAATCACTGCTTTCGGCCGCCTACGCCTCGGGTGTGCCGATCTACACGTCGTCGCCCGGTGACAGCTCGATCGGAATGAACATCGCCGCGTTGGCGCTGGACGGAAACAAGCTCCTCCTCGATCCGAATCAGGATGTGAACGAAACGGCATCAATCGTCCTGGACGCCAAGCGGGGCGGAGGAAAGAGCGGTGTCATGATTCTCGGTGGCGGCAGCCCCAAGAACTTCATGCTTCAGACCGAGCCGCAGATTCAGGAAGTGTTGGGCATCGACGAGAAAGGACACGACTACTTCCTCCAGATCACAGACGCGCGCCCCGACACCGGAGGGTTGTCCGGCGCGACGCCGGCGGAAGCGGTGAGCTGGGGCAAGATCGACCCGGATCGCCTGCCTGACGCGGTGGTGTGCTATCTCGATTCGACTGTTGCCCTGCCGCTGCTGACTTCGTACGCGTTAGCGCGCCACGAAGCGCGGCCGCTCAAGAGATTGTTTGATCGGCGCGAAGCGATGATGAAGCGACTGCGGGATGAGTATGAGAAGTCGTCCGCGGCGCCGGCGGCAATCGACCACACGGACTCCAAGCTCCCCCAGCATCGGTAGCGATTGCCTCCCCGGGCGTGAATGCCTAGCTTGGAGGTGTGGCGCCCGGCCGCTTATTCGGCCGGGCGTTCGGTTTTTTGCCCACGTTGGCGTCTTCGTACAGGCTCAGGTCGCATGATCGAGATACTCAAGAAAAAGCTGGGGGAAGAGGCCGAGCGTCTTCAGCGCGAGCTGAGCGTCACGCTGCCGCAGGAGATTCGCCGCGCCGTCGAGATGGGCGATCTGCGCGAGAACAGCGAGTACAAGGCCGCGCTCGAGCGGCAGCAGTTTGTTCAGGCGAGACTTGGCCAGCTGCGTCAGCGACTGAGCAAGCTTTCGCAGATCGATGTCTCGCAGATCCCGGCCGACAAAGTAGGCCTTGGCTCGCAGGTCGTCGTCCAGGACGAGAAAACCGGTGAGCGCGAGAGCTACAGCCTGGTCTTCGGTGACTCGGTTGAATTCGAGGAGGGCCACGTGAGCATGTCATCGCCCATCGGCAAGACGCTTGTTGGAAGGAGCGTCGGGGAGACCGTAGTACTCAAGCTTCCCGCGATGACGCGTCGTCTCAAGATCATGGAGCTCAAGACCATACACGACGCGGCATAGCGTCCGCTCACATTATCCGTCGGCGATTCACGCCGCCTGACGATGCTCTCGCCGACGCCTGGCGGTAGTCCGCCGCATGCGTCCCGAAAACTCGTTGACAGTCGGAGCGCTCCGGTATCATCCACGCCGAACCATCGTTCATGCATTAGTCACTGGACGGAGATGAGAATGTTGAAGCATGTTTGCACAACGGTCGCAATTGCGTGCCTGGTTGGATGTGGCGGAAGTGGCAATGGCAGCACGAGCCCTCCGCCTGGCGTGAATACTCCTCCCCCCGCCAACAATGGAATTTCCGTCACGAATAACGCGTTCAGCCCCGTCTCTAAAACCGTGGCGGTTGGGACAGCGGTAACGTGGGCCTGGAACAGCTGCAGCGGAGACGCATACACCGGGCAGGCCTGCGTATCACACGACATAGTGTTCGATGACACCGCTACATCCGGTCTTAAGGATCAGGGGACGTACAGCCGGACGTTCACTGTTGCGGGGACGTATCCCTATCACTGCTCCATTCATGGCACGGCGATGTCGGGAAGTATCACCGTCAACTAGCTGCCATCCACGCGGTGATAGCCGCGTCGCATCCGATTAAGAGCTCTTGCGGCTCGATATCTCGAAATGGCACCGCGGTCGTCCGGATCGATCACACCGCTCCGCGACGTCCGCGTCGACCACTTCCGCCACGAGCGCCGTGACGGCCGCACAAACGCAGTGATCCGCCTCGACAGCGCGCGCGAGGGGACAGGCACGCCCAATGATATGAAACGTGTTTCCTGATTTCTCGACGGCGGTCACCCCGCCGAGTGCGTTCAGGAAGTCCGACGCGCCGCTAACCCGTTGCGACAAGGAGCCCGACGAGCGCGGTAGGCCTTTGCCGAGTCGCTTGCCGGCGCGTTTGAGAAACGCAACCAGCTGAGTGGTCGACATGATCTCGCGGAGCTCGGCCACGCAGGCAGCGAGCACGGGTGCGTAGGCGCGTGAGAATGACTCCTCTGCATCCGCCGTGAGCGTGTAAAGGTGCGCCGGCTTTCCCGCGCCCCCTTTTTTCAGGACTCCCTCTTTCCCCACAGCGCCCTCACCCTGGAGGGTCGTGAGGTGAAAGCGGACGGCGTTGTCTGTGAGCCCGAGACGCGCGGCGAGATCGTCCACAGTCCATCTGCCCTCGCGCAAGAGCGCCAACAAGCGCCCGCGAGTGTGGTCATGCCGTGACGAGTCTTGGCGGCCGGTATCAGTCATCTGCCTTCAAGCTAGGGCGGTCGACCATATAAGTCAAAGAAAATCTTGACTTATTATCCCGGCGGGGGTATCTCTCGGAACAAGGCTTTTCATTCTCATGTCCAACTGGAGGTTTTTCGTAATGCAATTGCAAAACCGCATTCTTACCACTGCAGCCATCGTGGGACTCATAAGTGGGATCGGACTCTTGCGTCCGACTCTTACGCACGCCCAGAACGCCACTCCAAAGCTCGACGATCCGACCATTGTAGCGATCTTCGATGCCGCCAACACCTACGACATGGAAACCGGCTCCCTCGCAGTCAGCAAAGGTCACTCAAAGGTTGTCCGAGATTTTGGCGCAATGCTGGTGCGCGATCATCGAAACGTCAGAGCGCAGGGTCGGCAGCTGGCGAAGTCATTGCATGTGACTCCCACGCCCCCGAAGGATTTCGCATTGGCAAAGGCACACGTTTCAGCAATGAGATCGCTCCGTGCCAAGAAGGGCAAGGCGTTCGACCGGGCATTCCTCCAGCACGAGGTAGATTTCCATAACGCGGTGATCGATGCGGTGACGAATACTCTTTTGCCCGCGATTCAGAATGCACAGGTCAAGGAT
>JBBRQC010000078.1:0-3279 GCA_038227135.1 Gemmatimonadales bacterium | reverse complement strand
AGATGCACGGGTGCCTGGTACCTGAATGCGATCAGATCGCCATGAGTAAAGTCTGGGCGCGGTAACCCGGTAGCAGGCACCCACGCCACTGACGCCTCCCACCGTGTTCAGTTCAGTTGGCACCTGATCTGAAAGTGAAGCACAAAAAAAGGACGAGCCATGGCCCGTCCCTTTCCGTTGTCACCTTCGGACCTTACGCCGCGAACGATCCCAGCGCCCTTCCTACATCGCCCTCGCGCAGCCGCTTCAGCGCGCGGTCACGAAGCTGGCGTACCCGTTCGCGGGTGACACCGAGCAGCGATCCAATCTCTTCGAGTGTGTGCTCGCGCCCACCCTCGAGCCCGAAGTACAGGCGGAGAACCTTCGCATCCCGCGGAGGAAGCGTGGACAGCGCCGTCTCGATCTCGTCGTTGAGGAAGCGATTCATTGCCTCCTCTTCGGTGTCCGGCATTTCGTCGGCGACGAAACGCTCGATGAGCGAGCGATCGCCTTCCGGATCCATCGGGGCATCCAGGCGAACGTCTCCGGTGTTGAGCGCTGCAAGGGACTGAACGACGTCAACCGAGAGACCGGTGAGTTGCGACAGCTCCTCGGGGGTCGGCTCGCGACGCATCTTCTGACGAAGAATCTCCGACGCCTTGATGATGCGCGAGAGATCCGCGGTGCGGTTGAGCGGAACGCGGACGGTGCGGCCCTGACGCGCCAGCGACGACAGAATCGCCTGGCGAATCCACCACACAGCGTACGAGATGAACTTCACGCCCTGATCTGGATCGAATTTGCGCGCAGCCGTCAGCAAGCCGACGTTGCCTTCGCCGATCAGATCGATGAGAGGCATGCCGCGGTTCTGGTACTTTTTTGCAACGGAGATTACGAAGCGCAGGTTGCGCTGCACGAGCTCCTGGAGAGCGTCAGGGTCTCCCGCCCTGATCCGACGGGCAACCTCGATCTCCTCGGTACCTTTGAGCAGCGGATAAGTGCTGACCTCATACAGGTACTGATCGAGAATGTCCCTTTCGGGCTCACTCGGAGCGATTCCGGCGACGGCCGTTTTGCGGCGACGCTTTACTTCAGCCATTGGTGCATACCTCTTGTTACTGCTGTGAAAGCCTATGCGAATGCAGCCCGTTGGGGCCAGCAATGCGAGCGGATTATTGTTGTCTCGACGACCTGGGAGCGCGAAAGCGAATGCGCTGCTGAGCAATCGAAAATCCAGGTTGTAGAAGCGCTGCAAGATACCGGCCGTTGGCCATTTAGCCATAGCAAATTTCTTGACTTCGATCATACCCTTGGATATCCTTCGCGGTTCCTGTCGGGCGCAGGTTGCACCGAGAGGGAAATGCCGGGGGTGTAGCTCAGTTGGGAGAGCGCTTGAATGGCATTCAAGAGGTCAGGGGTTCGATTCCCCTCACCTCCATGGCTCGAAGTGGCGGCCTTGAACGGCTGTTTTGTTCGCGGGAATAGCTCAGTTGGTAGAGCACAACCTTGCCAAGGTTGGGGTCGCGGGTTCGAGTCCCGTTTCCCGCTCTCTGGTGCGAAGGGGCGGTTAGCTCAGTTGGTTAGAGCGCCACGTTGACATCGTGGAGGTCACAAGTTCGAGTCTTGTACCGCCCATACCATATAGGTTGAAGCGTCGAGTGCGGGTCCGGAGTAGGTCTGGACACAGCCGTGTCGATGTGCAGGTGAGTACGGGCGCCCGTAGCTCAATTGGATAGAGCATCTGACTACGGATCAGAAGGTTGGGGGTTCGAGTCCCTCCGGGCGCGTGAGGTAACTCTTAATCCCTGTGCTACTTAATGCCGGCGCGCGAAAATAAAGCGGGGACAGCTCACGCCGTCCCCGCTTTATTCGTTCAAGCTGCAGCAGCTCTCGATCTACTACAACTCAAACGCAGACTATTACACCAGTGGCATTGGAGCAGGTCTTGGCCGACTGCGAATGGGTTGCAGTCGCGGTCCAGGAAGGTGGCGGACCCAGAACAGCTATTGCCACGATCGTCACGTTCTGCGACGGCGTGAAGCCCTGAAGCGGCGACACATTCGACGCGGTGCCCGAGAAGTACGTGCCGTTGTTGTCGGCGGCATACTGCTCTTCATACGTCGCGAGGTTACGAAGGTCGGACTTCATCGCGGCGACATACGCCTTGTCCTTCGTGTTCGCAAACTTCGGAATCGCGATCGCCGCAAGAATACCAATGATCACGACCACGATCAGAAGCTCGATGAGTGTGAAACCCTTTTTGTTGCGCATATGGATCAAACCTCTACAAGGAAACGTTGAATTGAATCGCCTCGACTACGGCGCCGAGAGGGTGAACACGATCGGCAAGCTGTACGTACCTGGCGCGTTGCTCGGCTGGGTGAAACCCGCAGCCCAAACGGTCTTGAAGAAAGCCTGTGCTGCGAGGCCGTTCGTTGCCGCCGCTCCCGACAGAAAGACAGCGTCGCTGGAGCTGATACCGACGTACGATCCGGCGACCGCGTTCGACCAGGTGAGGTCGCTGATGGGCTTCGTGCCGCCGAGTAAGCCGACGTAGGTCCACAAGCGACGGCGCCGTGGTCTTGATGTTGAGCGTCCAGCTACGATTTGCCTTGATGGTGAAGCTCGGGCCGGCATCCGCGATCAGTGCCCCAGATTCAATTTGGGCAACCGAGGGTGAAGTCAGCGACGTGTTCGTCGTGCCCATGTCCAGCTTGACGAGCGCGTTCACCACCACCGAAGCCGTGTTGGTCGTGTTGCAGCTTCCAGTGTTGCTCGAGCATTGCGCATTGGCCTGACTAGCGCCGATGACTGAGCCCAGTACCGCAGCGGCCATGAGAAAACGGGTCGCGTTCATTTGCATTACTCCAGGGAGTTGACGGTTTCGAGAGACAGCTAACAGTTGTATTTGCAGCCGTCCGTTATACGGGTAAGACGCTATCGTTTCCGCGTTTGCAACGTGAAGAAAGCGCTCAGGATTGAAGGCGAGCAACATTCTTAACCTATTGTGGAATAATGTCTTACATAGATCACAAATATGCGATAAATGGGGCAAACGTGGCGAATTGCGAGAGGTCGTGCACAGTGCAATACGAGTTGAGAAGGCCACGTGGGGTCCATCGTCTGGCTGACGCGCTGCGTGCTCGACCAAGGCTCCCGGAGTGCGCTCTTATCTGTTAAGATGTGTGGGTCTCCTTCACGCGAAGGAGCATCTTTTTTTCGGGGCGTAGCGTAGCCCGGTAGCGCGCCTGCTTCGGGAGCAGGAGGTCGCTGGTTCAAATCCAGTCGCCCCGACTGTGT
>JBBRQC010000077.1:0-3592 GCA_038227135.1 Gemmatimonadales bacterium | reverse complement strand
GGCGTCCGGCAAACGGTTGGTGTATCGAACGCCGCCTAACTTTGCATTGCTGTTGACAGGGCCTTCAAGGACTGCCGCCGTGTTCGCTGCGCTCACGGGCGGCATCCTGTTGAAGGGCCCTGCAACAGAACGCGCGCGTTATGCCGCTACGACTACCCCTGCCATAGTTCGCGTAGCGGGGTAGTCGTCCGCAACGACTCTCACCACTCAGCCTCCGGTTGACCGGACTCGATCGCTTTCATAGCGTGAAATATCGGAAATCGTCGTGAGCACCTCGCGGCTTTGCAGGCCGCGGGGTATGCGCTGGATCTCATTCACCTGCCGCGCCAGCCTCCGAAGCGCGGTACCAAACTAACGGGATTCGAATATGCCAAGTGATTCTGGAGCGACGACCTCATTCTGGATGGAGATCGCTCAGCTGGAGTATCCGCCGCTGACCGAAGACATTACGGTCGACGCTTGCGTGATTGGTGCAGGCATCGCGGGATTAAGCACCGCTTACCACCTCGCCCGCGCCGGACAGAAAGTGCTCGTTGTCGACGACGGGGCGATCGGAGGTGGAGAAACCGGGAGAACGACTGCGCACCTCACGAACGCTTTCGACGATCGTTACGCCGTCGTCGAGAGTCGGCATGGGGAAAGCATCAGCAAGATCGTTGCCGAGAGTCATACGGCGGCGATTGATCGTATCGAAGCCATCGCCCGGGATGAAAACATTGAGTGTCACTTCCGCCGCGTTGACGGCTATCTATTCGCGTCATCAGACAGCAACCTCGATGATCTCTCGAAAGAACTCGAAGCGTTGCATCGCGCTGGCCTTACAGACGTTCACCGCGTTGACGCTCCACCAGGAACGAAACAACCCCTCGGTCCCGCTTTGCTTTTCCCGCGCCAAGGTCAGATCCATCCGCTTTTGTATTTAAAGGGCCTGGCCGACGCTATCATCCGCCTCGGCGGGCGCATCCATTGCGGATCACACGTCATCGATGTGGAGGATGGTGTTCCGACACGGGTGAAGACGGAGGGTGGACATATCGTCAGCGCGAAAGCGACCGTCGTTGCAACAAATACGCCGATCAACAACCGGTTCTTCATTCATACAAAGCAGGCAGCTTACCGGACGTTCGTCGTCGGCCTGCGTGTGGCAAAGGGATCGGTACCGTGGAACCAGTGGTGGGACATGCTCGACCCGTATCACTACGTTCGCGTTGCAGGCCCTTTTGACGCCGGTCACGACCTGCTGATCGTTGGCGGTGAGGACCATAAGACCGGGCAGGCCGACGATGCCGACGTGCGATTTGATCGGCTGACGACATGGGCCGCGGAGCGTTTTCCGGTCATTGGCGCTCCAGTTTATAAGTGGTCCGGACAATGCATGCAACCCGTCGACGGCTTGGCGTTCATCGGCCGCAATCCAGGCGACAACCATGTGTTCATCGCGACTGGCGATTCGGGCAACGGCATGACACACGGGACCATCGCCGGAATGCTGTTGAGCGACCTCATTCTCGGCCACGAAAACCCGTGGGCGGAAGCCTACCATCCTTCTCGGAAATCCCTGAGCGCCATCGGCGAGTTCCTCAAGGAGAACGCCAATGTGGTCGCGCAGTTTGCGGACTGGGTTACGCCGGGAGAGGTGACCACTGTGTCGGAAATCAAGCCGGACGAAGGTGCGATCGTGCGTCACGGGTTTCAGAAGATCGCCGTCTATCGCAATCAAGACGGTGCGACCTGCGCCTTCGACGCGACCTGTCCACACCTCGGCTGCATCGTCGAATGGAACAACACTGAGAAGACATGGGATTGTCCGTGCCATGGTTCACGGTTCGATTTGCGCGGCAAGGTCGTCAACGGTCCAGCTATCAGCGATTTGACCGCGGCCGAGGTGCCGAACTGAAGACGATCTTCAGCAGGCACCTGAAAAGCTCGACATTCACTTCGATGCGCGTGCTGTTGTAGGCGACAACATCGCCGACGGGTCGGCCATCGGCGCTCCGAGTCACGGGAGCGCCGAGCATACGCTCCACTCGCGCACGGACCGTCACCGTTCCGTTGCGCCACGGGCCGTTTCGACGCAACATCCGGTGTCGCGGGCCTAACGATGCTTGCTGCAGACGGGCGCGCAGGTGGCTCGCTGCGCTCGCATCTTGTTGGAGCGCCCGCTGCAGAAGCCGGCGTTATACGTCAAGAACCGGATACCGATGCACTGCAAACTCTGCCTCTGAGATGCTGAACTCATTGATGCCACGTCATCCCTCGGCCGTTCTTCGCTCATCACGAAACGAAAGGGTCATCGCGTGACCGATTGCTGAGTAATAGCAGCGGGTGTACCCGAAGAAGATTCCAACTGGATTGTGCGACAAGCAACTGTTGTGTGCGCCATGCGACCGAGGTATCGGAGTCTGGGATCAATACGCGGTCGAATTATTTCTGCAGGAGCTAGCTTCGTTTGAGCCGATGTCGGACTCCGTTGAGATTGTCGCGTTCGCAAGGCCTCAGTTCGACTATTCGAGATTGAAGCTATTCTTTCTTTCGGTGACCTCGTGGCCCAGCGATTCCAGGTGGCGGGCGACCCCCTCGCTGTCGGTGCTCGCCTCGAGCAGGATCCCGGCGCTCGGCCGCTCACCAAACACGGTCGTGAACCGCTCCCGGCTCGTGGCGATGCGACGGTCAGTAAACGGTCAGTAATCGTCCCGTCCTCCGCTTTGATCGATAGCTGACTCTAGCGCTTGTGCAGATCCAGGCCATGATCTCCATGGTGACTGGCCTCCCGGTATGCGCCTCGTCGGCAAACAGTGAGCGCGTGAATAGTGGAGGGGCGATGCGTGCCTCCACGATACCGCGGAGGACCAGCCACCGCTTCATACCAACCACCCCCAATGATATGGCGATCATCCAAGCGGATCGGCGTTCGATTTGCTGATTGATGCACCAGACTCGGGCGACTGTATGCTGCCTTACTATTTCACCACGACCGTCTCGCTTGCAATATGATCCTGCCCGCCTTGGCACGACGCGATGACTTCGAGGGTTTGCGATCCCGACGGAACGTTGATGAAGGAGAACGCGGTGCGATCGCTGGCTGGCGTGCCGCTGCCCACCTGAACCCCGCCGGCGGTCACGATCACGGACTCATCGGCGTAGAACTTGCCCATGAGCGTGATCACTCCAGGCGCTGGAGACGTGATGCTGCTGACGTCGGTCTTGCACATGTGCTGCACGCCGGTCTCGGAATCGGTATGGCAGGCGCCAGCGAGTAAAGCAAATGCCGTGATGCTCAGTGCGGCCACGGAACTGCGCATACGTGCTCCTGAAGATAGAGAGGATATCTGAAGAAGTTGTGCTGGGCTTTCAGCTAAGCAAATCTATTTTGCAATTGGAAATTCAATCGGGGTGGGAGGAACATAAGCACCGGTCGGTGCCTCGCAAGCACCGGGGAGCGGGCTTCGGCGCGACCGCCACCGCGCCGATGCGCCTCGCGGGCTGTTCGGCCTGGGGTCCGGACGGGTGACCCGGGGTCGGCGGAGGCCAGCGAGGACCGCGGGGCCGCTGCGGTGGGATCGCCGCGCACGCGGCCCCCCCCGTGCTCGCG
>JBBRQC010000076.1:0-4190 GCA_038227135.1 Gemmatimonadales bacterium | reverse complement strand
GATTTTACAAGCGTCCTCAATGGATTTTACCTGTCCGACCCTTTGATCGGCCCTTGTCTGTCGAACGCGGGCAATTAGTGCAGCCGCAGATTCAAACGAAGTGCCGTCATTGCAGCTCAGTGAAGCTACCATCCAGGAAGGATCCCAAAGCTCATCGTCGAGCCTCAAATCCGTGATGGTTGAAGCCCCAGTGCCTGGGCCTGGTACAAGCGCCTCAATATTCAAAGAAACCGAAGTGCTGCTGGCCGGTACAACCTTATCTCCAATCGTACGGTACGTTTTTGGAGATCCCCCGAAAATGGTAATACGAGTACCAGCCCAAACGGTCCCCGATGTACCCCCAACAGGCCTACTCAAAATTGCTGTACCAGATCCGTTTGAATCAAGATACCTATCAATACCAAATCGCTCTTTTACAAGAAACGTAAGATCTTCACCGGTGGCGGTATGAAACTTGGTTGAGTTGAAAAGGTCCGTATCACGACGGTCCTCCCGCGTCCAAATGACAGCTGGGGGTCCAATGACACTTTCATAATCCGAACCTCTCACGAGGTCTGCGTTCTTGTCCCCCTGACCAGTAATTGCCTTTCCGGCAATCTCGATCATGTCAAGAATTGTAGGTTCTGATTCCATTTATCGATTTTCTCCTGGGTCTGAAACCCCGGCCTTCAGGCCGGCTTCTTGGTTCTTGTCGCGAATCTCCTTGCGCTTTCGCCATGCGTACACCATACTCTCGTGCAGACCAATGACAAGTCTTCGCTACTCGTACCGCCTCTACCCGACGCCGGAGCAGCGCCGTGCGCTTGCTCAGACGTTTGGGTGTGCGCGCGTAGCGTGGAACGACGCGCTTGCGCGGGCTCAAGTGAGCGGCGCGAAGTACCCCGGGTTCGCCGCGACGAGCAAGCTCCTTACCGAGTCGAAGAAGTCGCCCGAGCGCGCGTGGCTGAACGACGTGTCCAGCGTCCCGGTGCAGCAGTCGATCCGAAACCTCGACGTGGCCCTCCGCCGCTTCTTCAACGGGCTGAAGGGCAAGGGGCCGAAGACCGGCTTCCCGACGTGGAAGCGGAAGGACGGCAAGCAGTCCGCCGCCTTCACTCGCAACGGGTTTAAGATTCAACGTGGCAAGCTTTGCCTCGCAAAGGTCGGCGAAGTCGACGTGCGGTGGAGCCGGTCGCTTCCGTCCGTCCCGAAGACCGCGACGGTGACGCTCGATGCGGCTGGGCGTTACCACGTGTCGTTTACGGTCGAGAAGGTGGACGTGGCCCTGGAAGGCGGAACCCCGGTAGGCGCCGACCTGGGCATCAAGGTGTTCGCGGCGCTGAGCACCGGAGAGCTGGTGCATGCTCCCGACCTGAAGCGTCTGGAGCGGCGTATCGGCAAGGCTCAGCGCGCACTGAGCCGATGCCAGAAGGGCTCGGCTCGGAGAGGGCGAGCGAAGCTCCGCGTCGCCAAGCTGAATGCGGCACTCGCGGATACACGAAGAGACTTTTTGGAGAAGTTTTCCACTCGACTCGTGCGACAGCACTCGCTGATTGCTCTGGAAGATCTGAACGTCGCAGGCTTGGCCCAAAACCACTGTCTTGCTCGCGCGGTCAATCGACAGGGCTGGCGAATGTTCCGCACGATGGTGGAGAGCAAGTGCGAACGGTACGGGCGCGAAGTGCGCATCGTCGGTCGATGGGAGCCGACGAGTCAGGTGTGCAGCGGGTGCGGGCATCGGTGGGGCAAGCTTGGTTTGGGTGTGCGTGAGATTGCGTGCGAAGGGTGCGGCGAGGTCCACGATAGGGACATCAACGCTGCCAAGAACGTCGTCGTGGCGGGGCTCGCCAAGACGGAAAACGGACGTGGAGAATGGGTAAGCCGGGTGGTGTCGATGGGCACTGGCGTTCCGCTCGTTGAAGCGTCAACCGCCGGGGCCTCCCCCGGAATCTCCGCCCTTTAGGGCGGGGAGGATGTCAAGTGTGGCTCCGTAGTTCGTTCGTCAGCGCCTGGATCGTGATCGGCCCCACGATGCCATCGGCCGCGATGCCGACGTAGGATTGGAACGCCTTTACCGCCTCCTTCGTCAGCGGACCGTACCGGCCGTCGACTCCTCGTGGGCTGAAGGCCGCGATGCCCATGACAACCGAGAGATGCGTGAGCGCCGCTTGGTATCCGCGTACGGTGTGCAGATCGTAAGGCTCTGGCGTGGGCGCCAGCGGGAAGAACGTCACGCGGCCCGGCAAGTGCTGCCCGTCGAAGGCGTTCGGCGGGAATGCGTCCCCCGTAGGAGAGTTGGGATCCCCCGGAGGAAGCCCCGACGAAAGGCCTCGCTGAATGACGGCCGACCCGCCGGTGATCATCGCGATGTACTTGTCGACGGGCGCCTCGTAGTAGCCCTTGTGCTTCAACGCCGTGGCCAGAGCCGTAGGGCTCAGCATGTCCGCTTGTGAGACGTAGCTCGTGATGAGCGAGAGCCAATCGCGCGCGGCGTCGATCGGCACCGGGTAGAGGCGGTACGGGTAGACGTACGGCGTGCCGTCCGCGTGAACGTCGCCGAGCAGGATGTACCCCCACCCGTCGTCTAGGTTGTGAAGACGTTGCCACGCGGGCGTCGCTTGGATGCTCCCGTAGTTGTTCGTGCCCCACTCGATCGGCCGATAGCCCTGGACAGCGCGGCCAAATTGGCTCTCGCCCCACACTTGCCCGCCGAGCACGACGAGGCGCACGGTATCGATCGCCGTGCCGTACTTTTCGAACCAAGCTTGCCGAATACTTTGCGCCCCATCTACGGCGGCCTGGGTGATGCTGACGATGTTGCCGGTGACCGCAGCGGCGTCTAGCTCGGGTCCAGTTTCGGGAGGAAGCGTGTCGTCGGGGGTCATTTATTTCTCTCCTAGGCAAAATTTTAGGTTCATGCGGATGCGCTCATGGTGTTCGACCGGCGCCAGGCGGAGAAGCTTCCGGTAGATCGCTTCTGCCTCTTTCAGCTTGCCGAGGTGGTACCCCGAGATCGCCCACTCATCGAGCGCGCGCCACGTGTACGTAGCGTCATCGACGAAGAGCAGATCGGTCGGTTTCGGGGTGATCGCCGCCTCCTTCGCGAAGAGATAGGCGGTCGGGTAGTGGCCCGCGAGGCGCTCCGTAAGTGCGATCTCCACGAGCGGCTCTGCCCTTGATGGGCGGTAATTATAGGCCGCCAAATAATCGTCCCCCTCGCCCGTAAGCCGCGCAATCTGAAAGAGCGAGTACCAAACCTCTTCGTCCCAGCCGCCGAGCGCGACGCGGTTTCTGTATTCAGCGATAGCTTTTTCTGGCTCTTGCGCGTCTCGCCAGCTTTGCGCCAAGTAAAACTGGTAGCGCGCGTGGCCAGGCTCCTTCTTGAGCGCCTCGGTGAGGGTATCGGCGTCTCGCTTGAATTTTTCTTTTACGTCGAGGCTTGATCGCGCTCCGCCGCCCACTCTCTTATATACGGCGCTCAGGTGGCCGTTCTCTGCGTGCTTGTACGGTACAAGCGCTTCGTGGAGAACACCTTCGTAGCGAAAGTCAGAGTGAGCTTTGAATAAATGCGGACGTAGGTAAGAAATACCGTTGTCACTTACAGTAAATTCGTAACAGTTTTTCTTCTTTTTTTCTTTTCTCCAATTATAAAACGCTGTCACTGCGTTGACTAAAACGTCGTCGGCGTCGATCGTAAGGATGAAAGCGTCTCTATCCTCTTGCTTGAGGAGATCCCTGGCGAGATCGAGCCCTTGGTTACGGTTCGTTGAAAAGTCTACCCACGGTCGATCAAGCACCTCTCCGGGAATTTCTTTTAGACATTCACGAATGACGTCCTGCGTGCCGTCCGTGCTGCCCGTGTCGACGATTGCGTAGCAATCGATATGTTTTTTGACGGAGTTGAGGCAGCGCTCGATACAATGCGCTTCGTTTTTCACGATCATCGACAAGCAAATAGAAGTCATGTCGCTGCGCGAGTCGTCCTCCCGTTGCGATTTCGCGGAAGGCGTCCTCGATATCGGTTCGAGTCGTGGTTCACGGCTTCCTCCATTCGTGCGTCTTGTTGTTGCGTCCGTTCGCGAGGTAGTCCTTCGCGACCTGAATCTGATTTTCCCAGTATTCGATGAACTCGAGGACGGCCGCTTCCGTCGCGTGGGCGCCTTCTTCTCGACTGTCACCGAGATGAGGCCCTATGAAGAAGACCTTCTCTT
>JBBRQC010000075.1:0-4216 GCA_038227135.1 Gemmatimonadales bacterium | reverse complement strand
CGGCGGTCTTGACCTTGTAGTGGGCGGTGGTGGTGCCGACCAGGTTTCCGTTCTGAATCCGGAAGCCACTGTTGGTCGTAACCTGCACTCCCTTACGGCGCACGCTCGAGTACGGGCCGGCGTCGATCTTCACGCTGTCGCCTGCGACTGTGATCGTCGCGGGCACCGCAGCGCGTCCCGGAAATTTGAGCGACCACCCTGAGGTGGTAGACGTCGCGGTGAGGACGTAAGTCGTCGGAGTCGTGTCGCCACTGGCCGGCACCGAGCGCACGTCCCATTTGCCGGCAAAATCGGCAAGGTTCACTGGAGCCGGTGCGGGTGCCACCGTCGTCGTGGTGGTCGTGCTTGCGCTCGAAGAGGCCGTCGTGTCAACCGCGGCGTTGTCTTTCTTGGCGCAGGCGGCGAGGACCGCAGCGCTGCAGCATATCGCGATGCGGGTCGTGCGTTGCAGCGTGAACATGTAACCCCCGTGTTGGGTAAGGGACGAGTGTCGCGCGGCACAATGCCGAGCCGGCCGAACGTAAGCTCGCGGCTCGACGGCTGCAAGAGGGTTGGGAAGCGCCTACTTATGTCCTTTGGCCGATTTCACTTTGCGGCGTATCAGCCAGTAGGCGAGCGCCGCCACCAGAACCCCGAGAAGGACCCAGCCTGTAGGTCCGAGGAACTTGTGGATCCTGGTGAAATTCCGTCCCAGAAGTCTCCCGGCAACGGCGAGAACCGCGCACCAGACTATCGTCCCGATAAGGTTGGCCAGCAGGAAGAGTCCGACATTCATCTTCGCCACTCCGGCCGGGATCGAGATCAGTCCGCGAACGCCGGGCAGGAGTTGGCCGATGGTCACATCGCGGAAGCTCTTGTCGGAAAAGCGATCCGAAGCGCGGTCGACGTCCCGGGGGCTTAGGAGCACCCACTTGCCATACCGCTGGATCCACTTCCTGAGGCGTTCTTCACCGAGTGCGTAGCCGGCGTAATAGAGGGGAAGGGCGCCGAGGACGGAGCCGGCGGTGCCGGCGAGGATGACACCGAGGAGCGTCATCTGATCGCTGGCCGTCCTGTAGCCGGCGAGCGGCATTATCAGCTCCGATGGGATCGGAAGAACAATGTTCTCCACAGCCATCAGAATTGCGACTCCCCAGTAGCTCAGGGAGTTGACGAGATGCGTGATCCAATGGAGCATGGAGTGAGTAGAGCAAGCACTCTGCCACTCACTTCATGCGTCTCACCAGCTGCTAATTGTTACGGACGTCTCGCAGTGCGGCGCGGAGCTCGTTCGTGATGAGATTCGACGAGGAATCCATGAGCTGATTCAGCGCGTTCTGGAAATCCGCTACGCTTACCGAGCCCAGCGTGCTGGCGGTGATGACGGACCCGGGGATCCGGCTATCACTCTCGACGTACGGCGTCAGCCTGTCGCGGCCGTGGA
This sequence comes from Gemmatimonadales bacterium, assembly GCA_038227135.1. Classification (GTDB taxonomy): domain Bacteria; phylum Gemmatimonadota; class Gemmatimonadetes; order Gemmatimonadales; family Gemmatimonadaceae; genus UBA4720. The sequence goes on along the minus strand of JBBRQC010000075.1, from coordinate 2,793 downwards.
TGTTGACGTTCCAGATCTCGCGTCCGGTGCGGCGGTCTATCAGCACGGCTTCGGCAAACGTGAAGAGATACGCGGCTTCGTCGGCTTTCGCGTTGATGCCGAACCTCTCCATCCGGACCTCCATCAGGTAGTCCGCCTGGCTTTCGTCCGTGACCGGTCGAGTGCCGAGGTATCTACTCGCTCTCGCGAGCGTGCGCTGCGCGAGAACCGCCGGAATGTCCACCCGCGTCGTGGCGCTATCGAGCCGCGCGTTGGCGCGGCGCCCTTCACGCTCCCTGGCGACGTCCGCACCCGCCCGCACTACCGCTTCGATGGGGTTCTGCGAGTTACGCAGATCGTAGTACCCGGTGAGCAGCTCCGGAGCAGGCGGCGCAATGTACACAACCGCGAGAGTACGGCTCGCAAAGGGATACTCGGCGAGATGGTGCCCGCCACCACACGCGACGGACAACGAGACGATGGTTACAGCGCAGCCCACCGCGCGCATACCGGACTGCAGGGGCGAGGTACTCATTTGATTGTCCTTGTCTGGTAGATATGAGCAGCGGCGGCCATTCAGGCCGCCGCTGGATTCACCATTCAGACGACAGGAACGCGCGCGGGGTTACGGACCTTTGTAGACGACCCTCCAGACGCGGCCACCTTTGTCGTCCGTGATGTAAAGCGCGCCATCCGGACCCACAGCCATGCCCGTTGGACGGTGCGCAGCGCCGTCCGGATCCTTTCGCGAGCCCGCGAATCCGTCGGAAAAGATCTCATACTTGGACGGACTGACGGGCTTCCCGTTGGCGAAGGGAACGAACACGACGTTGTACCCTTGTTGCGGTCCGGGCGCGCGGTTCCACGAGCCGTGGAAGGCTATGAATGCACCTCCCCTGTAGTGGGCTGGAAAGGATGTCCCGGTATAGAAAACCAGTCCGTCGGGAGCCCAATGGGCTGGGAAATTCGCGTCTGGCCCAAGCTTCGACGCGCACTCCCCCACTTGTTTGCCATCCCCACCGTACTCGGGGGCCATCACCAGCTTCTGTTGCGAGCCGTCGAAATAGCAGTGTGGCCAGCCGTAATCGCCGCCCTGAACGATCTTCAGCACTTCCTCGGCGGGAAGGTTCTGTCCCTGATCGGCGGAGTACAGCTTCGGCCAGTTTTCCGCGAGTTGATCCCTCCCGTGCTGTGTGGAGTAGAGTTGCCCGCTGGCGTCGAATGCGATGGCTACGGCGTTGCGGATGCCGGTGGCATAGCGCTCCTTGGGCGAGAAAGTCTGGTTTGTCTTGTTCGCGTCGTATCGCCAGATACCCGCGCGAGTGATCAACTCGGTGCAGGGCTTCGCGCCGGGCGACTCCAAGGTCCGGTTTTTGGTCTGACACGAGTTGGTGGCCGATCCAAGGTCCATGTACATGTCGCCGGCCTGCCCGATCGCAAATGGATGCATTGGGTGATCGCCCGAAATTGGAAGACCACCGACGATGATTTCCGGAGTGGCGGAAATGGGTGTCATGCTATCGGTCGATATGGCGTAGCGCACGATCTTCGCGGCGTTGGCCATGAACTGTTCCGCGTACAGCGACCCCTTGTAAATCCCGATTCCGGTGCCGCCGCCACTCCCGTGAGCGGAGTCGGGGCCAAATCGTTTGGCTACGTCGGCAACGCCATCGTTGCTGGTATCGCGAAGCGCGACGAGATACCCGCCGGGGTGCGCAGGTGACGTGTAGTACTTTCCGCCCCACGTGTTCACGTAGACGTCGCCGTTGGAATTCACGACGATGTGTCGTGCGTGCCCTATTGTGTCCGCGAACACGGTGGCGCAAAAGCCGGAGGGGACCGTGATCCCACCGTTATCGCCCGGGCATGTCGATGACGCCACCGTCGATGATGCGCTGACGGAGTCGGTGGTTTTGGAGTTGCCCTCCGTCTTGGCGCAGCCGGCGAAGGCGATGACGCCCAACGTAGCGAGCGGATAGATCACGCCGCGCACCAGATGCGTGAGTGCCTTCATCTCGTAGTTCATTTCAACGGCTCCGTATCAGCGGAAGTTTGTGCGAGCTATGCAGCTTGTATGCTTCGAGCAGCGCCAATGACGGGCTGCCCGGATCCGATTGCTGAAAGCCCATCTAGAACGAAAGTTACCGCTTGCCGCCGACTCGCCGACCACTCGCCGGGCCAAGATCGATTGCAAGCGCGAGCACGAGACCGACCACCGGCCAGAACGTCCAGTGCCCGCCGAACCAGTTGTGGACGGCCGAATACCAGAGAAGGGTTGTGGGAAGGAAGACGAACCCGATGACGGGCCACAGCAGATTGTCGAAGACACCGCGAAACCAGTGGGTGAAGAACCAGAGAATGGCGACTACCAATCGCGGCGCGGCCAGAGCAAGCAAAGTCATGAGGCATGGCATGGTTCAGGGCTCCTCGCGCGCGCGGCGCAACGAAGTGGGATTGTCGACGGCGCCACGTTCCGCGAGCAGCCTCGCGGAAAAGCGCTGCGCTTCGGCGATGCGCTCGACTTCGACCGCGATTGCATCGACGGACTGCTGTAACTGCTCAAGCTGCAGATTCTGCACGCCACTCACCTCGACGGGCCTCGGCTTTCTCTGGAGTCCTCGAACGAGACCGATCGTGACAACGGTGAGGGAGCCGGCAAGCACTACAATTATGACCGAAACCTGGGCGAACGCCAGCACGTCCGGGTTCATACTCGCCTCGACAAAGTGGTGGGTGGGTCGTGTCTGCCACCATACGTTCGTGCGGGCGCGCGGTTTCGCACCGATGGACGGTGCGGCACACTCATTTCGCGGG
>JBBRQC010000074.1:0-4781 GCA_038227135.1 Gemmatimonadales bacterium | reverse complement strand
TGATTGAGAGTCCGAGGCCGACGCCCTGTTGGGTTGCCGTCGTCAGGTGTCTGTCAATCTGGACGAACGGCTCGAACACGCGGTCCATGTCGAGCAGATGAACACCGACGCCTGTGTCCTTCACGCGAACTCGCACCATGCCGGCGTCGCCATCGCACGTGACGCAGATGCTGCCGCCCGTAATGGTGAATTTGATCGCGTTCGTGATGAGATTGAGCAGGATCTGCACAAAGCCAATGAAACTTTGGCGACACTACACTAGGAGTGCGCCGTGCCAGCCCCGTCAGGCCACCTGCCAATGTCACACATCATCCCGCTCATTCCGGGCATTCCCTCCATTTTGGCTTCCATGCCCGAGTCTGCGCTGGCGTGGACCGCAGCATTATTCTGCGTACCTGCGGATTTTGTATCCTTTGCCGAGCTGCAGCCCATTACGAAAGAGGTGAATGCAATAGAGAGCGCCAAGTTGCGAATGTGTGTCACGCTTTTCATTGGCTGATCTCCGAAAGACAATGAAGTTTCCAATCCAGGCACTGAAGCCAACACCTATCTGATGTACAGCTCCCACGTTCCGTAGCGCTGCAAAATCCGCCCGCGCGGAATACTCGAAACGATAAGCGCCCCCCCCCCGACGAATGCGTTGCTCCATACGGCGAGTCCGTGCGCGCCACTCAGCGTCCAGGGCGAAACCGCCACCCACACTCCAAACAGCACATTGATGAAGCGCACCGGTCGAACCACCTCGGCCCACGCGATCACGGCGAACGTCACTATTAGCGCACCCAGAAGATGATTGCTGTCGGCCATCGCGCCGGTTGTTCGCAGTATTGACGGAGCGAACATCAGCCATACTCCGAGCAACGCGCCCGCGAGTAGCGTCCACGGCGCCGTCAACCCGCGGATCATCTCGCGGTAGATCTCCGCTGGCGGCGAACTGAAATCACCCGCGCGCGGATCCTCCCCGCCGTCAGGAAGATCACCGCCAAACCAAAACGTGCGCCAGAAAGGTTTTCCCTCCCGGCGACTTTGCACGAGGAACTGCGCCATCGCCACAACTTCATCCAGCGTAAGCGGAATCATCACGAGCATCGCGAGTGCGGTGGCGAGACAGATCGTGCACCAGGCCCCAACCACCACCGGCTGCATTATGACGAGCACTATGCTCGTTACGCCGAGCGGGACTACGAGAATGCCGAAGAACGTGACCATCCACGGCATCGTCCGCCATCGCCGCTTGTCGCCCATCAACCCCATCAACACTTCGAACATGTAGGTCGTCGCGCCCAGACCCGCGTCTGAGATTGGCCACGCGTGGGATACATCGGACGTGAGGACGCGTACGGTTTGGTCACCAAAGAAAGGATCCCACGCATTCCGGATGTGACCAAGCTGATATGCGGTCATATACCGCGCGCCAACGAGCCCGATCAATCCCAAAGCGATAACCGGCGCTCGCTGCAGCCAGGACGAGGGATTGTACGACCACCCGCGCGGGAGGTCAGGCCCGCCCATCGGCATTCCCATCGGCAGGAGAATCGCGAACGCGATGACCAGTGCGCCGACGAGAGTGTCATTCAGGTAGCCGGCCGCGGTGGGCGCCCAGAATACGAGAGGCGCGAAGAGCAGCCAAACTCCGACGAAACCGCTTGCCCACGCTGCCCATCCCCGCCGGCCGGAGAGCGCGAGAATGGCCAATACTACTAAGACCGCTCCGCTTGCAATGTCACTTGTCACCATCGCACCGCTCGCGTAGCCCAGCGTGGCGGGACTCGTGATAAGCCAGAGCCCGAGCATCATGAGGATTGGATTTACCCACGGGGACATGCTGCTCGGCGCTATCATCATCAAGCGCATGTGATCAACCGAGTTCGCCATGTCCTTCTGCGACATCCCCGTTTCGCCGGATGGCATTTCCATGCCTGGCTTCTCCTCACGGTGCCCTTCCTTTCCGTGCGCTTCGTGGCCCGCGGAGGGTTCCTCTGATGCCTCGCCGTGTTCGCTTGCAGCGGCCGCTGCGGTTTCTTTCTCCTTCAACCACGAGGGTGCTTCAAGGTGATTTTCCCTGTACCATTTGAGCGGATCTGCTTTGAGAGCATCCACCATCGACGGTATGGTCTCGCTCAGGGAATGCTGCGGCCGCCAGTTGAGCATCGTTTGTGCGCGCGTTGTGTCGAGAACGAAGTCGTCGTCAGCGAGAGGAACCATCCAGGGCTTGATGAATGGCTTGTCGCCAAGCGGATTGTTTTCCTGAAGCCAGGCGCCCGCTTCGGCGACTTTCTCCGGAATCCTTATAGTCTCCCACTCTGTGCCATGAATGAGGCAGCCGAATTTCTCCTGGAGCTCGGCATAACTCAGAGCCTCGGATTCGCCGATAAGCGCCGTGAATTCACCCGGCAACTTCATTCGCTGCTCCAGAGTATTCGCGAGCGCGCTCGTCAGATCATCCAGATGTACAAATGACTCGCGCCCCTGCGTCACATCACCCGGAAAGAAATGACTGGTGAATTGTCGCTCGTAGATACGCTGTATCTCGTGCGCGAGCGAAATTGAATGGCATCGGTCGTCGTAAACGCCGGCGATTCGCAGGATGACGACCGGAATATGACCGCGCTCCTGGAGAATGACCTTCTCCGTTTCAACCTTCGATTTAGGGTACGGCCACTTCGGGTCGAGCGGAGAGTTCTCGTTCAATCGTTCGCCTGGCGGAGAAGGCGCGTGAACGAGAATGGTGCTCGAGAAAACGAACTGACCGACGTCAAATTCCTGGAGCGCTCGCAGGACTCGCTGAGTTCCGCGCACGGTGACTTCGTCGTATTTGCGGCTCGGCGCTCCCGAAAAATCGTAATACGCAGCAAGGTGAATGAACGATGCAATCCGATCGCCATACGCGTAGCGCACACGCTCGAGTCCGGCCATGACGCTCTCATCAGAGGTCACGTCCACACATATACATTCGACTTTTTCGGATTTAGGGCGAGAATCGCCGGCCCGGTCAAATCCCACGCCACGATAGGAAGCCGACAAGCGGGCGAGAATAGCGGAGCCGATAAGCCCGCTGCTGCCTGTGACGATTACGACTTCCTTGCCAGAATCAGCCGGCAGCCCGCTCATCCATGCTCCACAGTGTGCAATGCACTAAAGGCAATGTTCGGACCACGTACGATCCCGTGTTTTGAGCACGTCCTGTTGACCAACGAGGCCAGAAGCGTAATGAGCCTCTGTGACCCGAACGATGTTGCCGGTAAAGATTCATTGAGAAGCATTTGAGTTTCGGAATGAAGGCCACGACACCACGCACGATCAACGAGCGCGCGCGCATGTGCTCCCGCGCATCCGGATTGGATACGCCGGGATTACAACGACGCAGTCGTGTGGTGGACTACGCCTGGGAGACGGGAGCTCGGGAGTTCTTGTTTCCGAAGGAGGCATCACAATGGCCGCTCCGACTATTGGAAATACGTCGGGGGAGACATCGAAAAGAGAGACCATCTCCGATGCGACTGCCGTGAGCCCACACGGTGCGTTGGGTTCGAGGCGAAGCAGAGGTGCCCGGGAGCTATCCGTCGGGAGTTTAGGCTCTTTTCAGAACGAACGTCACTTTTGCCGTAACGCGATAGCGGACGATCTTCTGCTTTTCAACGATCGCCTTGAATCCGCTTATCCAGATTTCCTTGATGTCTTCCACGGTCTTTGAAGCTTCGGTCAGAGCACTCTTCGCCGCGTCGTCCCAGCTCTTATCAGACTCGGCTATGATCTCGATGACCTTTGCAACTGATGACATGACCTGCCTCCTTTGAGTATCAGATAAACTATCAATCGCTGCGGAAAGCCGCAGAATCAGAAGATGCGGAGATCAGATAGCGCTCGAACCATTCTTTGGCGAGTTGGCTGACGTGCTCGAGAGCTCCCGGTTCCTCGAAAAGGTGACCTGCGCGCGGCACTATCTCAGTCTCTTTACGCAGCGGAGCCGTTTAAACGCGTCACGGTTCAGGTTGATCACCACGGTGTCCAGGCCACCGACGATTAGTAGCGCCGGCGCGGTCAGTGCCTCAAGCGCGTGACCTGCAAGATCTGGACGCCCTCCCCGTGACACCATGGCTCGCACAATGTTTCGCAGCAGCACGGCAGCTGTGCGATTGCAGCGGCGGCTCCTGTGCTGGCGCCAAAATACGCGACGGGGAGCGACTCCAGCTCGGGCTGTTGTCGCACCCACCCGGTCGCGGCAGTGAGTCGTGAGGCAAGCAACCCAATGTCGAAGCGGATTGGCCGGTTGCAGCGTCCGCGCTCTCTTCAGCGATCGTGAAATCGGCGACCTGATGACATCCAGGAGCGCGGGTTTGCGCTGGCGCTCGGCGGCGCGTAACGTGCACCACAGTCGCATTCGGCGCGCCGACATACGGCGATACTGGATGAAGTTATCGCATATGACACGGAGCAGGAAATCCATGCCGACGAAACGGTTCGAGCGCGGGGACCACGTCTCGTGGAATTCGGAAGCCGGTCGCGTCCGCGGCACCATCAGTCGCGTCATCACGTCGGAGATCGAGTTCAAGGGCTATACTGTCCACGCGAGCAGGGACGAGCCGCGATACGAGATCAAGAGCGACACGACCGACCACATCGCGATGCACAAGGGATCGGCGCTCACGAAGCTCCGGAAGTGAGTCGCACGATCTTCACCATCGGCCATTCGACGCGGACGATCGCCGACTTCGTAGCGCTGCTGCGCCAGGTCGACGTGGATCTGCTCGTAGACGTGCGCTCGATCCCCGGCTCGCGCG
>JBBRQC010000073.1:0-4889 GCA_038227135.1 Gemmatimonadales bacterium | reverse complement strand
GTCCGACGTGAGCGCCGGTACCTCGAGTTGCAGGTCCATGCGGTCGAGCACCGGCCCCGAGACCTTCGCAGCGTGCTGGGCATGCTCGGTCGGAGTGCAGACGCAGCCGCGCAGCGGGTGACCGAGCCAGCCGCACTTGCAGAGTTGCGTTGCCTTTCTGCAACCTCCGTCTGACGGCGCCCAGAACTCCTGATTTTCCAATCCCTTACGCCAGAAATCCAAAGACCATCGGCGAGCACATCAGGAAGGCCCGACTCTTCCGTGGCCTAAGGCAACGCGACGTGGCTGAGACGCTCGGCGTCCGGACCGAGACGGTGGCGAACTGGGAGCGGGGCCGAGAACGGCCCTTGGCTCGGCACCACGGGGCCATCATCCGCTTCCTCGGCTTCGATCCCGCGCCTCCTGCCCGGTCCCTCTCCGAACGGCTGCGGGGCGTCCGCCTTCGACTCGGGCTCACTCAGGAGGCGATGGGTCAGAAGCTGGGCCTCGACGAGTGGAGCGTCTGCGCCTGGGAATCCGGCCGGCGGCAGCCGAGCCGGTGGATGGCTGTCCGGCTGGTCAGTCTCCTGGACGCAATCGATGGGACCGACAGCAATCCGGGCCGACCAACGCTAAGTTTCTACGACCTGACGCGCTGGCGGCGCCGATCGCCCACCGAACAGGTGGCGGGAATGCCCGCGACCATCGGCGAGCAGATTCGTCAGGCGAGACTCCGCGCCAGGATGAGCCAAGTGCAGGCCGCCCGTGTTCTCGGTGTGCACCGGACAACCGTGCAAACTTGGGAGGCCGGCAGGAAGGCCATCGGCCGGCAGCGGATGAGAATGGTGTTGAAGTTCATCGCTTGAAAGGCATCGCAGCGAACGAAGTGAACGAAACAGATCAGCGGACCATACCCTTGATGATCTCCGTAACCGCGCTATCATGCCAAAATGCACACGCCAAAAATCTCTCAGCGAGCGATCTCGGCGGTTCAACGCGTCATCACCGGTGATGCCGTTGACCACCCAAAGATGGGACCGCTCGCGCCTTATCAGGGCGGGCCCAAACTCGTGGCATTCTTCAATGAGCTCGGGTCGAACGACGTTTATGGCGCCGGCTTTCCCTCGCGCTGGCATTACGCTGAAAATCGGCTGCGTGCTCTGAATGGCACGCCGGATCTTGCCAGAGCTATCGAGGGCGCCGTTTTCCCCGCGAGATTCCTCGACACGAAATTCGAAGCAACCAAGGCCGTGGAATACCTCAACCGATACCTGGCGTACGATGGCTACGAGCTTACGCCATCCGGTAAGGGGTACCGGCTGCAGCGCACTGGTGAGCGACTGGTCGAAATCGATTCCAAACTCGAAGCTCGCGCTCGCACGTCACACGAATTCATCGACGAGCAACTGACCAAGTGCGATCGAAAGCTCCAGGACGCGGATTACGACGGTGCAATCACGAACGCCCGCTCGCTGCTCGAGGCGGTCCTCTTCGAAATTGAAGGACGCCTCGACGCCGCCCAGCCGGCCTACGATGGCGATCTGATGAAGCTATACCGCCGCGTCCAGAAGCTCATGAATCTGGACCCTGCTCGAGCAGACGTGTCCGACAGCCTGCGCCAGATTCTGTCTGGGCTGGTGAACGTCGTCTCTGGTCTCGCTCCACTTCGCAACAAGATGGGCGACGCCCATGTTCGGATACACAAGCCCGAGCGGCGCCACGCCAAATTGGCGGTCAACGCTGCGAAGACCCTGACCGACTTCGTCATCGACTCATTCGAGTACCAGAAGTCGGCCGGCAAAATCCGGGAGATCGACCCGGTATCGTAGCCTGGTGGGCATAGCCATCGAAGGGACTCGCCCGATTATCTCATTCAAAATGGAGTCGCTTTTCGTCTGATCACCGATCAGGTTGGGAGTGTGCGGCTCGCAATCGATGCGGCAACAGGGGCGATCGCGCAGCGGCGCGACTACGATGCATTTGGTTCGCCAGAGCGAGACTCTGCGCCGGGATTCCAATCGTTGGGATTTGCTGGCGGGATTATGGATGAGACGACGGGGCTTGTGCGCTTCGGCGCGCGCGACTATGATCCGCAGGTTGGTAGATGGACGAGTCAAGACCAATTAGTGATCAGCATGGATGAATCAGCAAATGCCTATGAGTATGCAAAAAATTTACCAGGCATGCTGATTGACCCGCTGGGCCTCTATTGGGAATACTCCCAAACGAGCGGACTAACGTGGTGGGTGGATCCTGTTACAGGAGTTGCGACCCTCGCTGGTCAGGGCTATTCTGGTACCGGGAAGGGGCTGAACAATCCAGATCTTGAAGATAAGGAGAATGTGGGACCAATCCCTAGCGGTTGGTACCACATTGGTCCAATTCATGATGCGCCATATTCTACTAAACAAGGAACGATGAACCTGACGCCTCGATCCGACAATGAGATGTTCGGTCGCATATTGTTTCGGATACACGGAAGTAAAGGATTCAGGAATCGCGCGGGATCGACCGGGTGCATCATCGAACAGCCATGGGTTCGTGACAGAATTGGCCGTAGCCAGAGTCACCGATTGCACGTGAGAAGGTAGGTGCGGGGTGAAGTCGATGCGTGGACGGTGCGTTGTGGGGGTATGCCTCTGCGTTTTGCTGTGGGCGGGAGGTGTCTGTGCCGATAGGAGGACCGGAACCCACACGCTGAGGATGACTGCCTCAGGGAAGCTTCCCACTGTTGGAACGGTTCATGTCGAGCTATCTCTTGGCCGTCCTTGCGATAGCGGGCGGGGCTATTGGGGGGAACCTGAGAGCACAGCACACATGACGATAAGGGAATGCAGGTTGACGATCGCTGGAAAGCGCGTGGAGGTTCCCCGTTCTGCGTTCGCGGACTTAAGCGAAGTAAACTGGGTAAGAGTTGGTGGCGTACCAGATAGTGGGCTAGTGATTGAGGGCAGTGACGCTGCGGGCGGATACAGGGCGACATTCGCAATAAGACGTCTTGGAGTGGTTCGGAGAATTGTTCATAGCATGGAATTCCCTGATGATGTGCGTGAAATCACGACATATCATTTATTCTGAACGGATCAAAATCATAGATGAGCTTGATTATGATCCTCATCGGGTTCGCAAGATATCCTGACGCGGCCGTCGCAACCGGGACTTGCTCGCAGATCGCAAGGTGATCGGCAGTCCCACCCCGTCGCGGCTGGTGGCGAGGCGGAACCTGGCCGTGGCGCGCAGCAGCGCGCTTTCCCAGCCAACAACCGCTCCTCGACATGAGCAGTCGGCAGGCGTCCGAAATTCCGGCCGCGGCGCAAGGCGTGGCGTCGCTCCGCTCGTTTCACACCGTCATTTTCGATACTCGCGGAGGGCAGCGTCTGGTCCGCATCTCCGTTCCATATTGGTTCGCGCGTCGTTTGGTCGGTCGCGACCATCAATTCAAATGGCTTGGCCAATTGACGTTTCTGGATGATACGGAGTTCGATCCGGAGGGTATCCGTCTGTCGATCTATCAACTCGAGCGGAGGGGACCTGGCCTGGTCGCGTACTATCAGCATCCCGGAGGTGGTCAATTCATCTCGTGGGTCGAATAGGCCGAGGCCACGACTTCCATCCACAATGCCGGCGCCACTCGAGTTGGAACAGCCTTCGAGCAGCGGTTTCCTAATCGAGAACATACCGGAAACGGCTCGAGACACACGCCTCACAAAGTTATTTGGAAAACTCGTCAACGAGAAGCCCCGCTCGAAGATGCTCGAGCGGGGCGATGGTTTTTCAGTGGACGCGAGCGGACGGCCGCAGACACGTTAGGCCATTGGAGGGGTAGCCGATGAGATGAAGTAGCTGGCCTCCGCTGGAACGTGGTAGCCGTTAGCCGGCGCCACAGACCAGTGACGCGGTCAAAGCCGCAAGGGAGGCCAGCCGTGGACCATATCGGTATCGACCTGCACAAGCGGGAAAGTCAGATCCGCATCGAGACTGAGCTCGGGGAGATCATCGAGAAACGGATCCGCACCGAGCGCGAGCGGTTCGAAGCGGTGTTGGGGGGACGGCCGCGGGCGAAGGTTCTGCTCGAGGCGATGACCGAGTCGGAGTGGGTGGCGCGCTGCCTCGAGGAGCTGGGCCACGGGGTGATCGTGGCTGGCCCCAACTACGCGGCGATGTACGCGACCCGCAGCCGACGATTGAAGACCGATCGCCGGGACGCCGCGACCCTGGCCGATGCCTGCCGGCTCGGCGCTTACCGCCGGTCGCACCGGGCCAGTGATCGGCAGCGGCACGTGCGGGCGGAGCTGGCGGTGCGCGACACGCCCCGTTGTTGGTGCTGATCCGCGCCGCCAGCGTCGAGCTCGAAGCCGCGGACGACCGAATCGACGCGATTGCGGCCGATCTGATCTACCGGCCTGCAAGCGATGGGAGAATCCTCGCTGATCCAACGCTCTACCTTGAAGCGACGGAGACGGGAAATGAACTTGAGCTGGAGCCAAAGCTCCTGCTCGGGTATCGATTCCATCGCTGGATGGCGGCGACAAATCTGATCGGCGAGTTCGAGTTCCGGCACAACGACCGAGAGTTGGTCGCGGATGGCAGGATTCACCGGAATGGCGTCGCAGGACAGCTGACGGCCGGCCTGGCTTATGACCTGACCAAGCAGTTCGCGCTGGGGATCGAAGCCCACGGGCGCACCGAGCATCCGAACTTTGGAAGAGAGTCGGCGGCGCTGCTGTCGCTCGGACCATGCCTGAGCCTCGATCTTGGAAGACCTCAGTTCTAGTGTCGTGAGTCTGAAATTGTGATAATATGGCTATGGCATCCTCCGGGAGGGAACCCATGGCCAATCATCTGCGATCCATCCGAGTCTCCGCCGCCGATCGGCGAGAGCTTGAACGCCTTCAACGCGCCGCCTCGGC
>JBBRQC010000072.1:0-5189 GCA_038227135.1 Gemmatimonadales bacterium | reverse complement strand
CGCAGACACGGGAACGACACCACGCGCGTAGGGATCGCGCGCGCCACATTCTTGCCCCGTTGCTTCGCGCCGCGCGCGGGATCCGGTGTGGTCAGGCGCGAGGAGGTGGTCGAGGGTGCGGAGCCCACCCACACCGCCGTGCACTACCGTTTGTGTTTGCCGTATAACAATCGCGTTCTGCTGCAGGGCCCTTCCATAGGATGCGGCCAGCGACCGGAGGGAGCAAGGCCGCCATCCGGAAGGCCATGACAGCAGCAACGCAAGGTTAGGTGGCGACCCGTCCGCAACGGAAGTCTTGTCAGGGTCTAGATTCGGATGTAGAAACTGCTCTTCAGAATCTGCGGCTGACTATCTCAATGTTTGCGGTCGACTCACCGCGAAGAGAACCGACAGGGATAGTCAGCAACAGTGCGTAGTCGTAGTCGAATGCGCTTCGAATCGCCGTTACCTTTGCTCGGTCGCACTCGCGTAGCCGATCGCGAGTAGATGCCTTTTTGATTTCGCAGACGACGAGGTTGTGCTCGTCACTGCCACGTCTATGTACGACAATGTCGGGGTAGACCAGTGGTTGATCCGACTCAGTGCAGTCATCGCTCCAACGCACTCGCTTTACGTCTACGCCATGTTTGTTGTACTCGATATCAACATGATGCGAGGGGAATACTCCATGGAGATATACCTGAAGCTTTCCCATAATGGTGCGCTCAGATAGATCGTACTCAAGCAGGTATGCATCATTCACCTCGAGAGCTTCGAGCGCTACGCGGAATCGGGCAAGGACCGTGGCTTCATCCATTGAACGGACTGTTGAAGTTCGCGCTGCAACGATCAGGAAAGTTTGATTTGCCGGGACCCTCTGTAGCGCGCGTTCCGCAGGCATGCGATGCGATCACACGATCCAGTCCGTCCGACGCAGTGGGGCGTGCCGGAAAGGCGATCGCACGCTACCTGGGTAGAAGAACCGTCGTGCTATTACCTACATCTATGGAAGCGGCCGCGTTCGCTAACTGTTGCTCGGCTGCAAAAAGCTCCGCAGCTATGGGATCGTTAAACTCGACTGCAATAATGATCGGCTTGCTTGAGCGGATGGTTACACGGACAAAGCCGGCACGACTCGAAAGCGCCGCCTGAATTCGAGAGCGTAGCTGCTCTGCACTGGATTGGTCGTTCATGGGCCCCCCAAGAGTTGAGACTGCGCGTTCTCGCGGAAAAGACCGACCGGACAGTTGGCCGGCCGGAAGGAATTCCACTTTGAGATGAGGCGAGATCTGTTCTCCGAATGCCACTGCCGAATGTTTCGCTCAAACCGAGCGAGCCCGCCGTCAATCGGAGAACAGTCGTCGATGCGGAATCTGGCGGACGTACCTTGGTACTCAACGCGAAAATGTGGTGTTGGATGCTCATTTGCGAAGATTTCCACCCGAAGACCGCCGATTTGTCCGACTCTGTGCTCAGTGAGACTGCGAAGCCCAGCGTCGTTCAGCAGTGGACCGAGGTCGAGCGAATCCTCTAGAGCGCTCACTGCAACCGTATCATCGAAAACTACAATCCACTCGGCCATTTGGATCGGGTTGAGACGTTGGATAGTGCGTGGCGAGTCAGTTTCATTGCTGAGCCACCTAACGCGGCATTCTGCTGCAGGGCCCTTCAAAGTAGGTTGCACGCAGCGAGCGCAGCGAGCATGGCGTGCAATCCTTGAAGGCCCTGCTGCAGCAATGCAAGGTTAGATAGCAGTTCGCCCGAAACCTTCCGTGCGGTCCCGGAAAGCTCAAGGATCGCCATCGTGGAGCTCACTTTGGCGTGGCGAGGCCCTTGAGGCTTCCATTCCCGACTAGATCGCCTCCACGACGCCCCGCTTTGACTCCGTACCAGACCATCGTCAGGTCTCGCCGCGCATGTAACCTCCGCGGCGCTACGTCGAAGGGCAAACCAGCACCGCCCGTTTGTCCAGCGGGCGGTGCCACTCCTCTCAGCTCCGCCACGGGCAGGGTATTGTACGCGATCACGAACGTTCATGCGCACTCATCGTATGCGGGCACCCTACGACCCGGTCCGACTACCGCTCAGGTCCTCGTCGACCACGCACGTGGTGAAAACCGCCCCACGCGGGCCCCCGTCGCGAAACGTGAACGTCTCGGACCCACTGGTATTGATCGCAGCGCCTTGAAGGGCGGCCTGTCCGGATTTGGGAGGGATCGATACCACGGGGGAGAAGAACAAATACACGCGGGTGCTGTCCGAGACGGCGAATGTATGCCCGCCCTCGCGGGGCCCCTCCATCCGCGACGATACCAAGCGACGCACGACGGCGCCGAAGCCGACTGTCGAGTCAACCATGTCGGAGATCCCCACGGGCACGATGACGTGTCCGGTTGAGTCGAGCGACACGATGGTGTAGCCGGCCTCCGATTGTCGAACCCGCAGCCTCGACGTCACCTGACTTGGGCGAGGCGAGATTGGCACGTACCGTGTGGTATCCGCCAACAACGCCGCAGGCAGCGGTTGCGGTGAGCACACCACGACTTGCCGAGTACCGGCCAGGTAGTACACGCCGCTGTAGTCAATGTTAGATGACGCCGTGACGCCATTGCCACAGGCAGCAATGGGCATCACCAATGCTGCAACCAGTATCGCGACGGAACTCGGACGATGTAAGCGCATAGGTACCTCCACGTTGGCGGATGATGCGCCGTCGAGCGCATCGTGCCGGTCGAACGGTATCCCGGGAACGCACTCGACGGCGGAACAAACAGTTCTGAGATTGATCGGCCTTCATATGCAGGATGTGCGTCGTGGATCGGTTGCTCGGCGACGACTAAGAAATCACGAACGCGGGTCGCGCGTCGTGCATCAACAGATGAACTCGGTCGGCGCGCACACGGTTACGTATAGGGACGACGATGCGGAGTGGCCGGCCGTGTCCCATATCTGCAAGGTCAGCATGCCGCTCGACGATGGCACTCCGGAGATCGAAGCAGCCGTGCCGAACAGAATGCCGGTCCATTGGTAGGTGTAGGGGGGACTTCCGACTAAACCCACGTTCGGCGTCCACGTTCCGCTACTAGCGAGCGGGACGCCGGTTGGGCCGTTGATGGCAACGGTCAGCACCGGCGCTAGTGTATCGAGCAGCGTCACGGTCGTGGTGCCGCCGACGCTCCCGTTCCACCCACAACTTGGTGAGACCGAGGGATCGATGTTAATGCTCCAAGACGGGTTCATTGCTGTGCCCGTGTTGTCCCGAAACGCGATCTGACTGAAGACGTGAGGTCCGCCGGTGAGGTTGGCGCACGTGCTTTGGTTGTAAAACTCGAATGCACCCCCCACCGGGTTGACGTAGTTATCGTCGGTCTGACCTGAAGAGTTCAGTGCGCCAGACGGCACGAACATTGTGCTGAAAGCGCTATGCGTAGAATCAACGACGGAGATTGTCCAATCGCATTTGCCGGCGCCGCAACTCGTGGCGTACACGGTCCCACCGATGACATCGCCGACCGACACCGTCTGTAGTGCTCCGTGCACACAGATGGCGCCGCACATCCACGGTGCGATGCTCCAATACTGCCCGCCCCCCGCGTAGCTTACGCCATACTGCAGTACGGGCTGTACGATTGTTGGTGTACTAGCGCTGTTGACGGCTCCGGGGAATAGGTAGTTTACGCTGGTCGAACCGCCGTACGTGCCGGGGATTTCTGGGACAATCCACCGTGCCCCAAGATACCGGATCGTTCGCCCCGTGCCTTGATAGGACGCAGCTTTTGCTGACACAGCCCAGGCGCCGATCCCCGGAGGGACTATGCTGTTCCGCTGTGCGCCCAACGGCGTCATCCCGACGCTGACCGGCCCTGGTTGCAAACAAGTGGGTACGACGGAAGTGCTTCCGTCACGACTGACAATCACCCCTCCCTTGATTGTCGCGCCTTCGGGAATCGCGTAGACACAATTGCGGTGATACAAGCCGTTTGGAGTCGAAACGAGGTCGCTGGTATCAGATATGGCCGTCGCCGTCATCGACGGGTGGGCGGGCGCAGTGACCTCTTGCGTTGGCTCCTGATCGGAGCAACCCCCGAGCAAACTGACCAGCAGGAATATGCCACAACATTTGTATCGCACCTGATCTCTCGTGGCCGCACGCGGCCAATATAGGTAGGGATGCAGCGACATCACATCGCGCTCCTTTGTCTCTGAAATACTACATTCGCGTTGCAGTGCGCTGGCGAACGCGCGGCATCACTAGTACGGCCACTGTTCAATCACGCAGAGCATATCTGCGACAATACGCAATGCGATATAACAGGACAGAAGGGTACGCTCTAGTATTGGGTCGGCGTTTAACCCACACATGAACATATCGCGCACGCCGTCGGACACTTGTACTGTGGCGCACCAAGCATGATCACCGAAACATCTAGTGATCTTTCAAGTTGAAATGGATTTCGACGGAAGCGTGAACGATGCTGGCCTTCGATGGAAGCTCATTTGACGCTTGAATGCGCACGACCGCAGCAGTTCGTTGCTGATGTCACATTCGACAAGCGCATGTTTGCGCAGACGCTCAGGCATAGCTTCCCGCCAGTACGACGACGCGCACTAGCCTAGTGGTTCGTGACCAAGTTCGACGGCAGCAACCGGGACGCATATCGGCTCGCGCCATGCAGTCGGACGGGCTAGGATTGCCCCAGTGCAGCGAAGGATCAAACAGCGCTGCGGATGCGCATCGGGGAGCAGGCCGTGACTTGGCAGCGCTTCGGGGCCATTCGCATCTGCGTCTTGGTGCGTCGGGACGGTTGGGAGTCAACCAGAAGCGCGTCCGGCGATTTTTTCGCGTCGAAGAGCTGCAGGTGCGAATGTGTGTCCGTCGGCGCACGCCCATGTGGTTGCATCGGGGGCCCGCCCCCAAACCCGACCTGCTGATCTCTGCTCTGGAGCATGGAAAGCTTGGCTGCTATCTAACGCGGCATTCTGCTGCAGGGCCCTTCCATAGGATGCGCCCAGCGACCGTAGGGAGCAAGGGCGCAGTCCTAGAAGGCCCTGTCAGCAGCAATGCGAGGTTAGCGAGCACCGCCCGAGCCGTGATCCTTCAGCGGGTGTTAGGCCGTGATTGACATGCCAGTTGTGATCCCTACTGTCCGGTTTGAGGAGCTGGTCACTCCGCCTGAGGCTTCGCTCTCGCCACGAATTGTGAGAGCGGG
>JBBRQC010000071.1:0-5647 GCA_038227135.1 Gemmatimonadales bacterium | reverse complement strand
GGCCATCGTCACGGTGATCAAGGCAAAGCTCTATCACTGACCGGAGAGTAGTATTGCGGTACATACAGCTACATCTCGTCGCGCTGCTGGTGTGCGCGACGGCGGTAACGGGCGCTGCCCGCGCACAGAACATCCCCGAACCGTCATTTCCGCAGGGATTGCCTGTTACGAGCGGAGTCGAGGGAATCCCAACCGCCGATTCGGTGGTGGCGCATTCGAATGCGTCGTGTCCCCTTGCACCGAGCCAGCTCACCGCCGTTCGGACAGGTGTCGCGTCGGCGTTCGTCGGCGGAAACGCCTACCTGTACCATTACTTCAAGAAGGCATGGTGGTCGGGTGAGCGCGCGCCCCACTTTTTCTTCCACGCCGACTGGGACCAGGAGTTCCGCGATCAGGACAAATTCGGCCACCTACTCGGCGGCTACCATCTCGCCCGGTTCGGCTACGCGGGACTGCGCGCGGCGTGCGTCAGTCGGAAGAAGGCTATAATCTGGAGTGCAGCCTATGCAGCCGCGTTTCAACTGCAGATCGAGATCTTCGATGGCCAGTTCAAGAAGTACGGCTTCTCGTACGCCGACATGATCGCGAACACGACCGGTCAGACGCTGGCTGTGATGCAGGAGCTCCATCCGGGCCTGAAAGCAGTCAAGCCGACGTTCTCCTATCACAAGACGCTCGCGCTCAGGAACAGCGCGAATACCTCAGAGCTGCGGCCCTCGCTCGATTATTCGGGACAGACGTACTGGTTCTCGACCGATGTGAATCGGCTGCTGCCGGACGATAAAAAACAGTACTGGCCCAGCTTCGTACGATTCTCCGTCGGACATTCAATTACCGACTGGGTCAATCCGGAAACGGGCGCGACTCAGAGGGCAAAGAGAAAGATCATTCTGTCGCTCGACTGGGATCCGGAGAAGCTGCCGGGTCAGGCTCCGTGGTGGAAGTCGGTCAAGCACACGCTCAGCTACTACCGATTCCCCGCCCCGGCGCTGGAGTTGACGCCCACGGTGCACCTGAATCCGTGGTACAGGTGAAGAAGCTCGCCATTCTTCTTTTTCTCGTGGCTATCGTCAAGCCTGGACCTCTGTCGGCCCAGGCGTCGGCGTATGTGCCGCTCGATGACATCGCCTATACCTACGTAAATGCACTGATGGCCCGCGGGATGTTTCGGGAGTTGTCAGTGCTGGAAAGGCCCTACACCGAGCGAGCGCTGCGCGTTGCGATTGATTCTGCCCGCACGAAAGAACCTGGTCGCGTCACCAGCTCGTATCTCGACGCGCTCTACAGCGCGATCGAGAAGTACGCGGTGCGGCCCGGAGATTCGGATACGGCTTCGGCGCAGACCTTCCGCGCGCGAGGGACTGTCGACGGCTATGCGACAGCACAAACCTCCGGCCGCCGTGAGCTGATGCTATCGGATCAGCAGCGCGCGGTTCGACCGGGCGGATCGATTCGCGTCGTGATGGCGGGCGGTCCTGTCGTTGGCTTCGAGCGCGTCCTCATCGATTCGCGGCTCAACGTCGATCCGGAATTCGCCGGTCGCAAAGATCGCAAGCTCGCCGCGCGGACCGAGGACGGGTACGTCGGCGCCCAATGGAAGTACGGCGAGCTCGCGTTCGGTCGTGTGGGACGCAACTGGGGGCCGCCCACCCTCGACGGGCTGATGCTCGGTGACTACGCGTATACTTACGACCACCTGTATGGAAGGATCGGGACGGACAGGATCCACTGGTCCACGGTCATCGCGCGCCTCGACAATCTCGTGCCCGCAACCGGACCGGAAGTGCAGCGATACTTTTCGATCCATCGCATTGCGTT
This sequence comes from Gemmatimonadales bacterium, assembly GCA_038227135.1. Taxonomy (GTDB): domain Bacteria; phylum Gemmatimonadota; class Gemmatimonadetes; order Gemmatimonadales; family Gemmatimonadaceae; genus UBA4720. Next base: position 3,829 of record JBBRQC010000071.1, on the reverse strand, counting down.
CAGTCTTGGGAACTGGGACTTCGCCGGCAGCGAGAGCTACGTGTACTCGGGAGTCTCGAGAGGATTCGAGCCGACGCTGGCGAATCCATTCAACGTGTTCGCACTGTCCTGGCGCAACGAGAACAAGGACGGCAATCTCGGGCTCGGTGGCGAAGTGGCGGTGCGGACAGCGCGATTCGGCACGCTTGGGGGACAGCTCTTCATCGACGATTTCCAGATCGATCACACCTGCACCCCCTACTGCAAGCAGCCGTCGTCGTACGCATTGACGCTCGCGGCCGAGGGCCTGCCTCTCGCCGGCGAGCAGCGCTGGTTCGCGTCGTACACGAGGGTCTCGAACCTCGCCTACCGGAACAAGAATCCCAACGAGAGCTACGAGGTCTACGGCGTCGGACTCGGCAGAGGCTTCAGCGATTACGATGAGCTAAAAGCAGGACTGGATCTCGCGCTGGTCCCGAGCACCCCGCTGCGCCTGTACGCCGCGCACCGTCGCCAGGGAGAAGGGAGCTACAACACACCGTTTCCCTTGCCTGCCGATTTCGCGACGACTCCTGGAATGTTCTCTGGTGTGGTAATGGGAATCACGCGCGTCGCCGTCAGCGGTGCGACCCGGTGGCGCGATTTCGAAGTCGGTGGCGATGTCGGCGTCAATCACGACACCAACTACCAGCACGTCGTTGGCGTGAGTCACACCGGATTCGAGGGAAGAGTGAAGGTCGCGATCGAGCCGCGCTGGAGCATCTCTTTCCAATGAGCGTCGCAATCATAAGTGGGTCTGCGGGCTTGATCGGATCCGAAGCGGCCGTTTTCTTCGCCGAGTCGAGGGGGCTCGACGTAGTGGGCATCGACAACGACATGCGGCGTAAGTTCTTTGGCGACGATGCCTCGACCGCGGGCAGCCTTGCGCGCCTGCAGCAGCGACTCGGCAAAAAGTACATCCATAATTCGACGGACATCCGCGACCAGCCCGCGATCAAAAAGATCCTCCAGAAGTACGGCCAACACGTTTCGCTGGTGGTGCACACCGCCGCGCAGCCGTCGCACGACTGGGCGGCGCTCGATCCATCCACCGACTTCATGGTGAACGCGAACGGGACTGCCGTGATGCTCGAGGAGACCTGGAAAGCAGCGCCCGACGCGGTTTTCCTATTCACGTCAACCAACAAGGTGTACGGAGATACGCCCAATCGGCTGCCGCTGATCGAGCAGGAGAAACGGTGGGAGATCGATCCCGCTCACACCTACGCCGCCGGGATCAGGGAAGACATGTCGATCGACTCCACCCTGCACAGTCTCTTTGGCGCGTCGAAGGTCGCGGCTGACGTGCTCGTGCAGGAGTATGGGCGGTATTTCGGGATGCGCACTGCCTGCTTTCGCGGGGGATGTCTCACCGGGCCGAATCACGCGGGCACGGCGCTGCACGGATTTCTGGCGTACCTGATGAAGTGCGCGGTGACGGGACAGCCGTACACGGTCCACGGCTACCGCGGCAAGCAGGTGCGTGACAACATCCACAGCGCCGATCTGATCGCGGCGTTCGACGCGTTCTTCACGTCGCCGCGAAGTGGCGAGGTGTACAACGTCGGCGGAGGGCGCGACAGCAACTGCTCGATGATGGAAGCGATCGAGCTGTGCGAGGAGATCGTCGGCCGCCCGATGTCCGCGACCTACAGCGACACCAACCGCATCGGTGACCACATCTGGTGGATCAGCAGCCTCGAGCGATTCAAGAGCCACTATCCCGACTGGAAAATCCGCCGCAACGTGCGAGCGATCCTCCGCGAGATCTACGAGCACAACAAGGAACGCTGGCGCGCGGAGACTCCAGCAGCGGTCGGATGATCAGCCGCGGCAAGCGCAACGTGCTCGGCGTTTCGGTCGACGTGATCGACTACGAGTCCGCCGTGGATCAAATCGTGGACGCGGCGAAGAGTAAGCGGCCCTTTGCGGTCACCGCCCTCGCCGTGCACGGTGTGATGACCGGCGCGATGGATCCCGAGCAGCGGTTCCGTCTCAACAAGTTCGATCTGGCAGTCCCCGACGGCCAACCAGTTCGCTGGGCGCTGAACCTGTTGCACTCGGCGAACCTGGGTGAGCGAGTCTACGGCCCGACGCTGATGCTCGAGCTGTGCGAGCGCTGCGCAAAGGAGGGTCTGCCGATCTATTTGTATGGCAGCAACGCCGTGGTGCTGTCCAAACTGATCGCACGCCTGCAGTCAGAATTTCCGTCACTAACGATCGCCGGCTCCCAACCGTCGAGATTTCGCCGAGTCACCTCCGAAGAAAAGAAGGAGGTCGTGAAAACGATCCGGGAAAGCGGAGCAAGAGTGGTCTTCGCCGGCCTGGGATGCCCCCGCCAGGAAGTGTGGGCCTACGAGAATCGTGACGCGCTATCACTACCAGTGATAGCAGTCGGAGCCGCATTCGATTTTCACGCGGGAACAGTCCCCCAAGCTCCAGACACCGTTCAGCGCGCAGGACTCGAATGGGCCTACCGCCTCTCAAAGGAGCCGAGGAGACTTTGGCGCCGCTACGCACTTCTAAACCCGCTCTACGTCGCGATGATAACCGCCCAGGCAACCGGCGCAAGAACGTTTGATGTGGATGGCACCCGTCCAACCCAGGATCTTAACTACGGCTGAAACCTCACGGCGACCAGAATGGCGACGGTAAAGTCTGGGCGTAGTCACCTGATACCAGACACCTACGCCACTGGCGCCTCCCACCGTGTTCAGTTCAGTTGGCACCTGCTGTTGCAGTTGCACCGGCTATTATAGACTCGGTACTTTCTTCATGGGGCCCTTAGCTCAGTCGGTTAGAGCAGCGGACTCATAATCCGACGGTCGCAGGTTCGAGTCCTGCAGGGCCCATTCCTTAAGTCTTTTCAAAACACTTACTTAGCGTTAGCCCTCTTGTCGACTCGCACCTGACGGGTAGCGGAATGGGTAGAATTTCGGGGGAGGTAGTCGATCGCCTCGGGGATGAATCGTCCATAAACCGTATGCAATAGGTTCGTGTCCCGGTGCCCGAGCTGCCGCGCGACCGCTGTCGCACTCACCCCGTCTCTTAAGGACCAGATCGCATAGCTGTGCCGCCAGTCGTGGAGTGTCGTGTCGGGCAGTCCCAACGATGCGGCGACACGCCGATGCGTCTTTAGCAAAGTATCGCCACGCACCGAAAAACAGATTGCATCGGGTGTGAGCGGCTTCATGTGCTTCTCGACGAGCTCCCAGGCCCACGGCTCCGTTGCGATCACAACGCGGTTACGCCATGCTGTCTTGCTTCCGTGCGCCGCGATGGTCTTGAGATCGAGAGATACATCGCGCCTCCGCAGCCGCTTCACTGATTGGAGCTCCATACCCGTAGTGGCCATCAGAGCCTCCATCGCGGCGTGTTCACCTGGTAGTGCCCCAATGAGCGCCTTCGCTTGATCACGCGTCAGCCAGACCATTCGCGGCGGGTTAGCTTTCGCCGCTCTCACATCGCGCACCGGGTTGACGTCGATAACCTCGCGCTCGAGTAGCCAGCGCGCGAATACTGACAGCGCCGCTCGATAGCGGTTCTTGGTTGAGCCGGACATCTGTCGCACCGCTGATTTCTCCGATTGGCGATGCGGAGCCAGGGTCGCCAAGAACTCGGATATCGCTTTCCGGGTGAAGCGGGAGACAGGGTAGCGATTGCCTTTCGGGATCATGCGGCGAACCTGCATTCGATAGGCATCGTTCGTCGGCCATCCGTCAATCAGTACTGAGAGGTCAGGATCTCTCAGCTCTTTCAGCAGAGTGTCCAGGGTCCCCGACTCGTATGCATCGAACATGCGGCCCAGCGT
>JBBRQC010000070.1:0-5758 GCA_038227135.1 Gemmatimonadales bacterium | reverse complement strand
TCAGTCCGAGCCGCTTCATCCGTCGATAGAGATTTGGCCGGTCCGTCTCAAGCTGTCTCGCCGCATCAGCGATATTGCCGCCCGCTTCCGCAAGCGCCCGCGCGATCACAGTGCGCTCGAAGCTGTCGAGTCTGTCTGCAAGCGACGTGGAGCCCGCGGCCGAAGACATCGTTCCCCGGTCGCCGGCCTTTTCCAACGCGCGGGTTGGCGTAATAGGGGTTGAATCCGCCTCGTCCCGATCGACGATGAGAACATCTTCGACGTACTGGCCGGTGATCTCTGCTCCCGGATGCATGATGGCCAGTCGTTCGATGATATTGGCGAGCTCGCGCACGTTGCCCGGCCACGGGTAATCCTCCATCAGCTGAAGCGCGTCACTCCTCCACTTCGGCTTCGCCTGCCCCGTCCGCTGCAGGAACTGCTCGGAGAAATGCGCGACAAGCTCGACGATGTCGTCACTCCTCTCGCGCAGCGGAGGAATGGCCAGCGGGATGACATTCAGCCTGAAGTACAAGTCCTCGCGGAAGGTCCCTGCGCGGACCGCGCGCTGCAGATCGTGGTTCGTCGCGGCGATGATCCGCACATCGGTGCGGATGATCCGGTTCCCCCCAACCCGCTGGATCTCCTTCGCCTCGATGGCGCGCAGAAGCTTCGCCTGTGCATCCGGCCCGAGGTCTCCGACTTCGTCGAGGAACAGAGTCCCGTGATGCGCTAGCTCGAACCTCCCGATTCTCGTCTGCGTCGCCCCAGTAAATGCGCCTCGCTCGTGGCCGAACATCTCGCTCTCGACAAGATCCCGCGGAATCGCGGCGCAGTTCACTCTGACGAATGGCTTCTCGCGACGCGGACTCGCGTCGTGGATCGCGCTGGCGACGAGCTCCTTCCCGGTGCCGGACTCGCCGGTGATCAGAACACGCGCGTCGGTAGGGGCGACGCGCGCGATCATCTGACGCACCACGGCCATGCCCGCGCTCTTGCCGACCATCTCGCCCGTGAATCCAAGCTCTGCCCGCAACGCCCGGGCGACCCGACGCGTTTGTCGGAGCTCGAGTGCCGACGCAACCGCGAGCAGCACTCCTTCGGGCGTGAGCGGCTTTTCCAGGAAATTGAAGGCGCCCAGCTTGGTCGCTTTCACTGCATCGGCCAGGCCCGCTCGGCCGCTCATCATTATTACCGGAAGATCGGGCGCAAGATCACGCAACCGGGCGAGCGTGGCCATTCCGTCGAGGTCGCCTGGCATCATCAGGTCGACCAGCGCGACATCCGGTTCCCCATCTTTCACGCGCGCAACGGCCTCGACCCCGCTCGGAGTCTCCGTGACTTCGTAACCTTCGCCTGTGAGCAGCGCGCCGACCATCCGCCGAATGTTCGGCTCGTCGTCGGCGATGAGGACTATCGGCACTTACGTCGCGCGATCCCGAGCGGAAGTCCCGCCGAGCGCGCCAGAGGCGCCCTTACCCTCGGAGAGAAGCTTCGTGGTGAATCGCTGGCCCTCCGAGATGCGCTCGACTTCGAGGGCTACCGAATCGATCGCCTGCTCCATCCGCTCGAGCCTCGCCGAGACTTCGCTCGGAATCTGCGGGTTCCTCGATTGGGCATCCATTCGCCGGGAATACGCCCGCGCCAGTGGAACGCCGACGGCGAGGACGATTGCGGTGACAAAGACGCCAAGTGGAACGGCTATTTCGGGTCCCATATCAAGACTTCCTCTCGGCGTTGACGCCGTCAGCTGGTATAGTGAGTTGAATCTCCGTCCCCTTCCCCAACATGCTCGTAGCGTTCACGGTTCCATCGTGCGCCCACACCGCCTGCCGCGCGATCGCCAGCCCGAGCCCCGTTCCGCCCGGTTTGTTCGTGACGTACGGCTCCCAGATCGTTTCCAGCTTGTCCGGCGCGATGCCCTTGCCGTCGTCCGCGACGGATATCCGGACTGCGCTCCGGCCGCCCGCCGACACGGCGCGCGCGCTCACCGAGATGTGGCCCTGTTCACCGGAGGCATCGACGGCGTTGAGAAGAACATTACTCAACGCACCGGCGAGCGCCCCATTATGGCCGTGCACCCTGGGGAGATTGTCGTCTATCTGCAGAGTGAGAGCAATGGCCGGAGGCACGCAGCTTCGGGCAGTATATCGAATGAGCTCTCCCATGTCGATTTCCGCGGGCGGGCCTTCGGGGAGCCGTCCGAACTCGGCGAAGCTCCTGGCCATGCGATCGAGACGGTCGGATTCCACTGCGATCACGCTCACATCTTCCTGTAGCTCTTCAGGGGCGTGACCGCGCAACCGGGCTAGCGCGAAACGAATTGGGGTCAGCGGGTTCTTGATCTCGTGCGCGACACGCCGCGCGCTTTCCCTGAAGGCGGTCAGTCTTTCCGCCTCAACCGCTTGGCGCCGCCCGTGTTCCAGCTCGGAGACCATCTCGCGCATGCTGCGCCGCAATGTCTCGAATTCCGGCGCGCCTCGGACCCGACTGGTCGTGACCTCGATGGTAGTCCCGTCATCTCCGTTTTTTCGAGTGGCGGGAATCTCTGTCGGCTTCGGCGGGGGCGGAAGCGGCTCGCCATGACCGATCAGCTCCGTCCATCGCACGAGCTCGTCGAGCGGTCTGCTCAACTGCCGGCTGAGGTGCCCTGCCACCCGGGACGCGGCCCCCGTCAACACGATGAGGGCCAGAACCCCGGCGATCGCAATCACCCTCACGGTGCGCGTCGCGAGGAAGCTGTATCGGCGCGCCTGTTCGACCGACAGCCGAAGCTCGCGTTCGTGGGCGTCGATCGCCCTGCGCTGTGACGCCGTGAGCGGTGCCTGCCGGGCGGCCGCAATCGCCTTTTCGCCGCTGGCAGCCACGCTGTCCCAGGCCGACCGCCCGGTGACGAATGGAAGCGCGGTGCTCACGGTTCCGCTCCACAAAAGCGTGAGCAAAAGCGCGGGTACGATCGCGAATAAAGAGAGGATCAGTACCAGGCGCGAACGGAATCGCAGTTGATTCATGGGGATTCGAGTATAAATTATACCTGTACGGCGCGACTTCGAGGATCCGGCGACCGGTCAACCAGCATGGTTGACGCGCTCGCACCGACCTGAAGACGCACCGCCTGCGGCGACTGTCGCAGGGTCAACATAGGCGTGCACCCGCCCAAGCAAGGTTCGCCGGTACGCAGCCGCGCACACGTAATCCAACAATTCATGACCCCACGACCCCATCGGTCCGCGCCCGTACATAGCGCGCACCGGCACGTCGCCCCGATACATCGCGGGCCGCAGGCAATGTCCCAGGCCGTATTAGCCGGCCCGCACCACGCTCCCAACGCTTGCCTGCTGATCGACTTCGACAACGTAACCCTCGGCATTCGCTCCGACCTCCAAACCGAGCTCAAAAACCTTCTCTCTTCCGACATTGTGAAGGGAAAAGTCGCGGTACAGCGCGCATACGCCGACTGGCGACGATATCCACAGTACGTCGTTCCACTCACCGAGTCCTCGATCGATCTGATCTTCGCCACCGCTTACGGGTCGGCCAAGAAGAACGCGACGGACATCCGGCTCGCGATCGATGCGATGGAGCTGGTATTCACCCGTCCCGAGATCGGCATTTTCATTCTGCTCTCCGGCGACTCCGATTTTTCCAGCCTCGTCATCAAGCTGAAGGAATACGGCAAGTACGTCATCGGCGTGGGAATTCGTGAGTCCTCCAGCGATCTCCTCGTTCAGAATTGCGACGAGTACTACAGCTACAACGCGCTCGCGGGATTGGTGAAAACAGGCGAGGAAGAAATCGTCAAGCGCGATCCGTGGGAGCTCGTCACCGAAGCGATCACTCGCATGAAACGGAACGGCGATGTAATGCGCGCTGACCGACTCAAGCAAGTGATGCAGCAAATCGACAGCTCTTTCGACGAAAAGAATCTGGGGATGTCCAAGTTCTCGCGATTCGTCACGGAAGCCGCGCAACGCGGGCTTCTCTCGCTCACCAAGCTCGAGAACGGACAATTCGAGGTCGGACCACCGCGTACAGCCGGAGCCCCGACAGTGGGCGAGCCGGCCGCCGCGTCCGTCGCTGCCCGGAGCGCCACCCCCGCCGCAGGCGAAGTCGAGGCCAGCGATCGGCCGCGACGCAGCCGGCGTGGCGGCAGGGGTCGCGACCGCGATCGTGATGGACGCACATCGCGACCGGCTGCTCCGCACTCGGCACCATCCACCGAGATCCCGTCGATTTCCACCGGGGAGTTTCCAGCCGCGACTGTCGCTGCCGGCGCTCCTTCGGAGAATGGAGATGGCATTGGCTCGAGCGGCCAGCGCCTCACACGCGAGGACGCATTCAATCTCGTTCGTCGCGCGGTCAGTGAAAGCGGTCCCGCGCGCGCAAGTCAGGTGAGGACTGCCGCGCGAGGGATCCTCGGACGAGACAGCGAAAGTCTGAGCGAGCGAAACTTTCTGCGGATCCTCCAGGACGCGCACGACGCGAACCTCATCGATCTGCGTCGTCGCGGCGCTGATTACGAAGTCGCACCCGCCGCTGCCGAAACGCCGGTCAGTGAGCAGCTCGCCGCAGCGGAGCCGCCGAAGGTTGCCGCTCCGGCAGCGCCGTCTATGCCGACCGGAATGGGAGCCCGCAGTGCCCCGGGCCGCGGTCGTGGCAGAGGACCGATTGGCGCCCGAGTGGGCACGCCGCCCGCGAATCTTCTCTCTGTAGGGGTCGTCGAGACATCTCGGCCCGCTCCGGAGTCAGTCTTCATGGAATCGGTGGCCGATCTGCCGCTCACGGGCGAAGACGCGCTCCACGAGCCCGAGTCCAAGCCGAAGACCTCCAGAAAGCGCGGTGGCAGTGACGCAAAGCCGCGGCGCCCCCGCAAATCGGCGTCTGCAGAGGGAGACGCTCCGCCTCCGCGCCGGGCTCCACGAAAGAGTCGCAGCAAGAGCGCTAGCGAGTAACATGGCCAGGCAAGAGACCTCGAGCCCCGCAGATTCGAAATCGAGTCTACTGGGCTCGAGGCCGCGCTCGCAGTTTCACCACGGTCGAGCGCTTCCTCGCAGCTTTTACGAGCGGGATACTGAGATTGTCGCCCGTGAAATGCTGGGCACGGTTCTCGAGTGCGATACCGACGAGGGACGTGCCAGTGGAATAATTGTGGAGACCGAAGCCTACCTCGGTGAGCATGATCTCGCCTGCCACGCGGCCGCTGGACGCACGGCCCGCACCGAAGCACTCTACGGACCGCCGGGCACGTCGTATGTCTACTTCATATATGGCATGTACTGGTGCTTCAACGCGGTTACCCGCGCGGAGGATTTCCCGAGCGCCGTGCTGGTACGCGCTCTCGAGCCGCTCGATGGGGTCGCCCTTATGCACAAGCGGCGTCCCCGCATCAAGAGCGACGCCGACCTCACCAACGGTCCCGGAAAGCTCTGCACTGCGCTCGGCATCACCGGCTCGATGAGCGAGAGAACACTTCAGCGCAAGCCAATCATTGTCCGGGAGGGCGAGCCCATCTCCGACGACAGAGTGGAGGTCACGACCCGCATTGGAATCACCAAATCCGCCGACTGGCCCCTCAGATGGATCGTGAAAGGCAATAGATACGTCTCTCGCGGCAAACTCTCGGCGTAGAGGAGCGCTAAAAAAAAAGACGGCCCCTTTCGGGGCCGTCGGCTCATTATCGTCAGGCGCGCCTAAAGCAGCTATTCCCGATCGATCGAGCTTCCAAAATTGTACCGGACGCCGAATTCGAAAAACGACAGAACACTGGGAAAAAGGAATT
>JBBRQC010000069.1:0-5836 GCA_038227135.1 Gemmatimonadales bacterium | reverse complement strand
CGCGCGAGCCGGGGATCGAGCGCACGTCTACGAGCAGATCCACGTCGACCTGGCGCAGCAGCGCTACGAAGTCGGCGATCGTCCGCGTCGAATGGCCGATGGTGAAGATCGTGCGACTCACTTCCGGAGCTTCGTGAGCGCGGATCCTTTGTGCATCGCGATGTGGTCGGTCGTGTCACTCTTGATCTCGTACTGCGGCTCGTCCCTGCTCGCGTGGACGGTGTAGCCCTTGGACTCGATCTCCGAGGTGATGACGCGAGTGATGGTGCCGCTGACGCGACCGGCTTCCGAATTCCACGAGACGTGGTCCCCACGCTTGAATCGTTTCGCCGGCATGGATCTCCTGCTTCGTGTTATATGTGATAACTTCATCCGGTATTGTCGCATGTCGGCGCGCCGAATGCCAAGGCGGTGCACGTTACGCGCCGCCGAGCGCCGGCGCTAACCCATGCTCTTGGATGTCATCAGGTCGCCGATTGCCGAACCACTTGCGCACTACCACGCGTCACGAGATCTCCGTCGTGGCACCGTACCGGCTCGACCTCACCGTAAGCGCACTGCGGCGACTGTCGACGAACGTCGTCGATGTGCTCACGCCCGGTGGGCAATATGTCCGCGCCCTCAGCGGTGCGCATGGCCCCGTGATCGCGCGCGCGTTGCAGACGCGTCCAGAGACGTTGGCCGTGACGATCGAGGGCGATGCGGGCGAACACGTGCCGACGCTCAAGCTCGTGCGGAGGATGCTCGGGGTCGATCGCGACCTCACGCACTTCGATCGCGCGGCCGCGCGCATACCCTGGTTGAGTCTCCTTGCGCTCCGGATTCGCGGCGTGAAGCCGCCTCGCTATCCCACACTCTGGGAGGCGTTCGTCAACGCGATCACCTTCCAGCAGGTGAGTCTGCACGCGGCGAGTGCGATCGCCCGCCGCTTGATCGTCGCATTTGGGTCATCGCTCGAGAGTGAGGGAGTGCCGCTGTACGCGTTTCCGAGCGCCGAGCAGATACTGAGTGCGGAGGACAGCGCTGTGCGCGCGACCGGACTCAGCGCCGGCAAGGTCGCGACGCTGCGGCGGGCCGGCGAGGCGCTCGCATCGGGCGCGCTTGACGAAGCGATGCTTGAGGAGCACTCGAGCGCCCATGCCGCGGCGCTGCTCCAGCAGATCAAGGGCATCGGCCCGTGGACGGCAACGGTCATTCTGCTGCGCGGCCTCGGGCGGCTTGACGTGTTCCCGATGAACGACACTGGCGTCGCGCGCAATCTCGCGCTTGTCGCGGGCCCGGTGCCGCTCGACGTCGCGAGGGTCCTCGAGGCACTTCGGCCCCAGCAAGGCATGCTGTATTACCACCTGCTGCTCGCGCGCCTGGAAGCGCGTGGCGAGGTCGGGTGTGCCTCTGTCCGTAGCAGTATCTCCGTGCAGCGTGAGACAGGCGTACCATCCTCGAGCAACTGATTGATGTATGTGACAGCGGCAACAAGTCCGGAGATGCCGCGCATCGCTAATGGCCAAGCCGACCACCCGCCCGGCGCGAGTGTAGAAAAGGTCGACCAGAAAGGGCGGCCGATCACCCAGTCCCGCAATCGCGAGGATGCGCTGCAACTCCAGCGGCACCACCCTAAACTACCCTGTCACAACAGCTGACAAAAACAAATCCGCGGAGACGTTACCATGTCATCAATGCACCGCACCATAGAAGGGGACGTTTTGGTCCAACATCTGACCCAGGACGAACGGATGATCGATCAAGCGCTCCTTGCCCGACACGGACGGACCGCGCGCACGCTCGTCAAGGAAGGGCCGCTCCGGCTTACGATAATTGCCATAGCGGCCGGCGGGGATTTGCCCACTCATAGCACGGAAGGGCCAGTCACCATACATGTTCTCGAGGGCCAGGTCGTGTTCGAGGTACTGAGCCACGAGTATCCATTGACTACCGGCGACGTGCTGGTCCTGGCAGCGGGCGTCGACCATTCCGCACGTTCGTCGTCGGGCGCCCTATTCCTTCTCACCGTCGTACACACACCGTCGGCTGGTTCGCGGACCGCGAGCAAATGATGCGAGCCTGAGTGATATCTCGCCGACACTTTGCTGATTGTTGGGTGCCGCTGCCTCACCTACGTCTTCCTTAGAGTGCGTAAAACCGGCGTCCCGCCGCGCTGTCCACCTGGGCGGAGCCACCGCTTCTCGCGGCCTTCTTTCTGAGGCGTCTCTCGGTTGAACGCGCTTTAGGTCTTTGGCGCCGGCTCCGTTGTAGTTCCTGCCTTTACTGGTCACTGCGCTGCTGGACGACCTTGCGCCCGAACCGGTGCTAAAGCGGAGCGAACAGCTCCGCGTCCCGGTCGAGCAGCACCGCACGCCAAGCGGTTGCGTGCTGCAGGCTGCGACCGGAGCGATAAGCGTTTCCTGGTTTTCTGGGGCTGAGATGGATCCCGCGTTGGGCGAGCTGCGTGTGATCGTGTGGCGAGGAATCGTATCGCGCCGTGGCTCTCCCAGGAGACGGGCAGGAGCTACGGTCGTGAGCGAGATGGTGCTGCACCCGGTTGAACATCCTTCGAGCGAACGCGTCTGGCGAGCGGCCAACGGGTCTGAATACGGTACTGCCGCCCTTGCAGCACTTTGCACAAGGCTTCTGGACGAGCAAGTGATTAGCGGGGAGTGACGCGGTGATCGGTGAACGCGCGGGCGTTAGCTTGGACCTTCGTCGGCTGCCGCTGCAGCCAGCTCCCCGCGAGCACTCCTTGTACGCTCTATCTGCTTGACTAGGTTTGATGTTTCCTCAACAAGTGAGTCGATAATGGCGAAGACTTTCATGCAAATGGCCTCAGAGGCGATGGCCGACGTGCCGGCAGTGACCGCCGAGGAGGCACGGCAGCGACTGCAACAGAAGCCAAACACTTTATTAATCGATGTTCGCGACCGCGCCCGCATTGGCGCTACTGGCATGGCCAGAGGCGCAGTTCCAATTTCGTCAGGGACCCTCCCCGTTGGCGCCGATCAAGAACTCCCGGAAGAATTTCGCGATCCGCGACTGCAGGATCGCTCCCGCCCGGTGATGACCATCTGCGATCTGGGGCCGATGTCGGCGATAAGCGCCAAAACATTGAAGGACATGGGGTTTTCGGATGTGGCGTATGTGAAGGGGGGCACCCAGGCTTGGAAGGACGGTGGGCTTCCGATCGAAGAACTCCGCTCGGAGTAGACGGCGCTGGGCGTTGGGTCAGTTTGAATCGATCGCCGCTTCCGAGCGCGCCTTGATGTAACCGGGCATCTCGGAGATACCAGCGCCGCGCACGTTCACTCGTGGACCGTGCCTCAAGTAAGGCGACGAGAGATAGGATTCCCAGGTCGGGAACACGATATAGCCGTTGTGGTCGAACAACGCCCCAGGAACCCTCTTAAGCGGCGTGTAGAATTTTCCATCTTCCCGATACAAAGCATGGAGGACGCGCACTTTCCATCTTGAAGCCAGGATTGTGGCGGTCAATTCTTTGCCGAGCTTTTCCACTTGTCGCCTCTCTGCAGGTAGGGCCAAACTTAACGGTGTAACAGCCTACCCCAGCAGCGCAACGCCGCAGGTGGGTCTACCTGATCGTGACGGCCCAAATCCGTTGGTGCGTAGTGGGAGAAGTCGCACCGACGACTGAATTCTCCGTGTACGCGCCAATAAATTGAGTGTCAAGATCCCGCCGGACAGGCTGCGCCAGAACACATCAATCCAATGCCCGAAAGTCTGTAACGTAGGGCATGTTCCCGACACCTACCGCGCGGCCACGTATCGCCGAGCTCGTGGTTACCCGGGCCGCCATAAGAGCCAGCGCGGCGATCGGTAGGCGTTTCTGCATTGTGTCCTCGTTACGGGTGGCCGACCGGCGGATGGTCTCTTCCGAACCTTCAGCGCCGAGGGAGGGACGTACGCGTCCTCCCGAGCAGCGATGTATCGTAGTGGGCCAGCAGGTCCGCTGGCCCGTCGTAAATCTCCGCGGCGCCTTTGAGATTCTCATCGTCCCAACCGCCAGAGCGGAAAGCAACAACTCGCACGCCTGCTCTGGTGGCTGCTTCGACGTCGTAGGGCGTGTCGCCGATCATGACGAGATTTTTCGGCCTGAGGCCACTCTTCTCGATCGCCGCACATACAATGTCCGGATCGGGTTTGGATCTCTTGGCATCGCTCGCGGTCGCCTTCTCTTCCATGAGGTCGTCGACCCCTGCCGCCTTGAGCAGACCTTTCAGCTCTTCGTCCTTGGCGGAGGTGGCTACGATCGCCTCGAGACCGTCGGCACGCACACGGAGCACCAGCGCCCGCGAGCCTGGGAGCGGACGGAGATGCGGGAGGTATCTCTCCCGAAAAATCTCCGTCCGCCGCTCCGTCAGCTTCTTACCCTCGTCGCTGTTGTGCCTGATTCCGGTGGTTTTCGGAAGGAGCTTGTCCGCCCCCATTCCGATCAGCGGTCTTACAACGTCGTACGGCACGTCGTAGCCAGTTTCCGCGAACGTGTCCACCCAGGACTCCGCATGCGCGTCGTTGCTGTCTAGGAGCGTGCCGTCGATGTCGAAGATTACGCCCTGGAGCAAAACTCTACCTCAGGGTTTTCTGAATCGATTCAGCCCTGTCGAGATGGCCCTGAATTACCGGCGCCGCCTTCTGGATCAGATTTTTCAGCTCGGCCGTCTTTGAACGCCAGACTCTCGTGTTAGCGCCGGCATAATCTGCCGTTCTCACTGGCCCGCCCGTCGGGAGTAAGCTGGGTTTGTCGACATTGCAGTGGGGGCATCGCTGCAACGCTAACTGATTACCAAGGATTGCCATTTTACGAATCTCAAGAAACCGTCGGAGTAGAACAACTTACACTAACCGCCCGGAAACAGTGCGAAGGTGAACTGTTCCAAGAGGATATCTACTAACCCCTGATCGTTCTCACGGGTATATAGATAAGCCCTGATTCCGCTTCACCCCCGGCCGGATCGCCTGTGAGTGCGATGCGGTCAGGGAGAGAAACGCTATTACGACCTAATCTTCTCTCTCCCCTCTCAGGTAGTTTTCACACATTGCTATGCTGCGAGCCGCTCGCGAGATAAACCATTCGCGGCTCTTGGCGGATTTTGCCTAAACTACGGGGCTTCCAAAGCTTATCTCGCCTCCGCGCGGCCTCACTCGCGCATCTTATATCGCATACGGCTTGGAGGTTTCTCGTTTCTCCGCAGCATAAGCAAGCAGCTATAATTACTAGTTAGATGGCACTCCTGACTGTGAATTCGTGATCATCCGCACATTCCTCCTTAGCCTTGCAATTGGAGTCATGGCCTGTGCTTCAGCCGCGGTCGTGCCTCGCCCTGGATTGGAGGCTACGCTCTCACGAGGCAACGGTCTAAACGGGATTAGCGAGACGATCCGAGTTTGGTCGAATGGTGCAGATCCACACGCCAGCATTCAGCAGAGCAACGAGGATCGACCACGAACTGTCCGATTGCCCAAGAGCACTCTGGACTCAGTTCTAGTCGCATTCGACTCAGCAGTTCAACACGTGCCAGCGATACCTCCCGATACCGGTGCACTTCGGCCACTCTGTGGCGATGTTATTCTCACACATATCGAAGTTCGCCGCGGCAATTCCGTTCAGTCCGCACAGGAAGAGTGCCCACACCGAACTCCAGCACGTACACATTATTGGGCGCGGGTCGACAGTCTGTTCCGTTTACTTGAGCTGTACCCGGTTTCGTGGACACGTGATCTAAGCTACCTGCCCTTGTTTCTCAAATTCCATGGGGCTCAGGTAGTCCAGTGTTGAGTGCCTCCTGGTTGGATTGTAAAAGCGTTCGATGTAGTCGAAGATATCTGT
>JBBRQC010000068.1:0-6005 GCA_038227135.1 Gemmatimonadales bacterium | reverse complement strand
GCCTGGTCTTCGTCGCGCTGGAGCTGTTTTTCCTCGAACATTAGCTCGGGCGACGAACGCCACAGCCGGTTCTGGTCGTAGAACGCGCGGTGCTTCGCTTCCACCGACTGGAGCTCGCTGCGCGCGAGATTCACGCGACCCTCGAGGAAGACGCGCTTGGTGCGCGCGCGCGATGTGCGCTGCTCCTTGTTGAAGGCCGTTACGAGCTCGATAGTGCGGTTGGCTACCGCCGCACTCAGGTCAGACCACTCCGTGTCAACGTCGATCGACACCAGGTTGGTCTTGGGCTCGAACTTTCCGCTGATGTCCTTGGACATCTGCTTGATGCCCAGCTCGAGTTTGCGCTGAGGATCTTTCTTTCGGATCCGAAGCAGGTCGAGAAGCTCCGCGCTGTCGCGGGGCGATGCACTGCGTGGGTCGCGAAAGCGCGACTTCAAGAGGCGCGTGAGGAGCTCGCGACTCTGCATCAGCTGGATGTAGAAGTTGGGAGACTCCGAGGGATCGAGAGTCGAGCCCATCCCAAGCAGCGCGCCGAGTCCGCCGAGGCCACCGCCGCCGCTCGCGAGTCCACCAGCGAGCTTGCTGCTCGAAGAACTATTGGCAACGAAGGATGCCTGACTTCGGTACACTGGTGGGATGAAGATCACGGCCAGGACTGCGACGACCAGCATCACTCCCATCACTCTCAGTATCGTTCGCCACCGGACGAGAGTGTCGGCGAACCACCGGGAGAACGTGAGGTGGTCGTCCGACGTCTGCGTCAGAGCGATGGGCATCCGCTTACCGGCGTATCGCGATCACGAGCGTTACCAAAGTCGCGAGGATCGACGCTATCGAACCGGCGCTGCTCAACAGGTCGAATGGCTTGTCGCCCGGATCGCGCTCCGGGACGAAGACAGTACTGCCGGCTAGCGGCTTCGGAATGCCGTCGGGCAGCAGGAAGTTGTTTTCATGCGCTTCCACCTTTCCGTTGGGCTGCGTCACGTATGCGCGCTTCACGTCGGCCTTCCGGGAGGCGCCACCGGCGGCGCGGATGTAATAATCGAGCGTCCTCCCCGGTGCGTAGGTGACGGAGACGGGCGAGTTCACCGCGCCGGCGACGGCCACGACCGAATTGAAGCGAGGAATGTAAAGCGAGTCTCCATCTTGCAGCGCCAGATTGTCGAGGGATTTAGGGTTCTTGAGAACGTCCGGAAGCTCGATTCCGATGCGGCCAACGCCATTCTTGCTCCGGTAAAACACAACGCCGTTCGCGTAACCGTCGGGCGTAAGTCCGCCCGCCCTCGCAATGATATCCGTAATCTTTTCAGTCTTCGTCTTGAGTGTGTAGCGACCGGGATACTTGACTTCGCCGGCGACTACGGCCGTGCGCTGCAATTCCCAGTTTGGCTGCCGCAGAATCAAGACGTTGTCGTAAGGTTGGACGACGACGTCGGGATTCGGGCCCGAAGGCGCGGGCAACCCAGGGGGGCCGGAGTATTTCCCGTCGGGGCCGCGCTCGAAGATGTAACTCGAGTCAAGCGGGACTCTGAACGTGCGAGCCGTGACTCCTCCCGCGCGATTTTCCGGGAGTCGAGCGATCTCCGCTTCGTTAAGGTAGGCGCTCTGGTCCAAGCCGCCAGCGAGCAGCGCGAGATCGCGAACGGTCATGCCTTCCCTATAGGGAAACTGGCCGCTCTTTCGGACAGCGCCGTTGATTGCGACGTACCGCGTCGGACGGAATTCAGACACGGAGAACACTCTGATCTCATCGTCCTCCTGGAGCGGAAGGTCGTTGATGACCGCGCCCGTAGTGTCACGCAACGCCGCACGAAGCTGTATGCGCGTGGAATCCGGAAGCGTGCGGGTGATCAGGACCTGTCCAAGATAGACGTCGGGCTTGACTCCGCCGGCGAGCCTCAGCGCATCCGAGACGCGCATCCCTGGCGCTATTCCCTGACTTCCCGGCGACCAGACATCACCGCGCACGTAGATTCGGTTGCGCACCCGAGTGGCCACGGTGAACACGCGGATCACGTCGCCCGCCATCACGGGAATCGATGGACCTGTCCCGGTAAGGAATTCGTCTGACACTATTTCCGTCACCGTCCGGTCACGGCCACCAAGCGTTCGTTGCGACGGCGGCACTATGCGCTCGATCTGAACTCGGCGTCGAGCGGCTGTCGCCGTGAAGCCTCCCGCGAAGCGTAGAGCATCGGAGAGTGTTTCGGTCGGACGCATCTCATAGGTCGCGGGCCGAGCGACCTCACCTACAACGCGAACCCTCGCTCCGTGGATGGGAACGAAAACAAGATCGCTGTTGTTCAGCCGCACATCGTGCGCTGTGTTGCCATTGAGAAGATAGTCATAGACGTCGAGCGTATCGACCGCGACGCCACCGCGACGAACCAGAACCTTTCTCAAGCTTCCATTATCCGACGGTCCGCGTGCTGCGTACAACGCGCTAAGTGCCGTTCCCGCGCTTGAGATTCTGTAGCTGCCCGGGCGCAGAACATCACCCGTGACGAAGATCTGGTTGCTCGAGAGTCGCGCCGGAGTAATGTAGAAATGCGTCGTAGCGCCGGCTCCGCGTCGCACCCCTGAATAGACTCGCCCGAGCCGTGAGTAGAGAACGTTTTCCAGCTCTCCCATCGTCAGGTTATTGACCCAGATCTGACCGACCTGGGGAATCACTATGAAGCCTTCGCGCGTCACGTCCAGGGTGTACGACTGCTCGACGTCTCCGGTGAGCACGAGCACCAGCCTATCCCCCGGATTGATGCGATAGTTGGCATCGACCGGACCCGAGAGATTGGGGTCGAACTGCGACGTCGCGTTGCGAAAGAAATCGAGTCCGAAGATGACGAACCCACTGTCAATGTCTGCTCGTGGTCGAGCGATCCCGCGACTGAGCGAATCGGTGTGCGCGGCACACGCGGCGCGCGCCGCCTCTCTTCGCGCTGCCATCCGGCGCTTGTTCGTCGTAGTGTCGATGAGTCCTGAGGCCAGCGTGTCGGGGACGGTGAGAGTGTCGGTGTTGACCCCGCAGCGAAGGAGCTCCACTTCGACCGTGTCGGCGATTCCGAGCTGTGAGATCGCGGAGAAAACATCTTCGGTAGTTGCACTCGTGTCGGCGCCAGTGGCTCCTGGCAGATACGCATCGAGCAAAGTTTCCGGATACCCTTCAGCCCGGAGACGCGCTCTCACTTGATCCGGCGTGAGCCCGCTCGTCATGATCTTCTGCCGCAGCTGCTGCAGCATCGCGGGATTCTGGAGCATCTGCTGCGCCTGTGCGGGCGAGGGGTTCTGCGCAGATGCGGGGGCGCTGATCGACAAAAGGCCAGCGACGATGACGAGCGAGCCGAGCTTCGAGAATTTCATTCGGATATTGGAGTGATTGAGCCAGGTTGGAATGGGCGCGCAGGGACTCGAACCCCGGACCTCTGCTGTGTGAAAGCAGCGCTCTAACCAGCTGAGCTACGCGCCCTCGAGACAGCTCCGAAGAGCCGGCCAAAAGAGTCTATAAGGATATGGGTCAGGCCGCTGTAGCGGTAGTAGAGGCGATGGGCGTAGAGCGGTGTGGCATAACCAGATAGCCCGCGCTTACTGGCGGGTGAACTGCACCGCCTGGGTTGAGTTGCTGCGGGACATCGCTCCGCTGATGGTTCCCGGCGCCGTCACCTGCCCGGTGAAAGTCCCCGCGTCCGTCATGTAGAAAAAGACCTGCAGCACCGAGTTGAGGCCCGAGATCGTGCTCGAAATGGTACAGGGTCCAGTGGCCGGACAGAACTGGAGACCGTTCGTTCCGATCGCGGTGTACGTTCCCGTCAGCGAGCCATCCGCTGCCTGCGTCAACGTGATCGACATGTTCGTCATTCCAGCCGCTGGGCCGGGCGACGTCCACGTGCCTGTTATGTCGGTGCTCGACGGTGTTGTCAGCGAGGGGCCGCACGAGGCGAGCGCGACCGCCAGGACGGCGAAAAGGAGCTTTGAGCGGAATGTCATCAGCTAATTGGCTATGGGCCCTGCAGGACTCGAACCTGCGACCGTCGGATTATGAGTCAGCCCTGAGCTTCGTCAGCCGAACCCCGTTAGAAGCCTTCTCCTCGGAGAATACCCGACGTCACGCGACAAGTCTAGACAGAATGGAACCGCCTGCCGCTACCCTTGCCGCTACCCAATTTCAAACGACTCTCTCCTCCCACGCCCGCTGGGAGGAACACATAAGCCAGGCAGCGTGATCAACCAGCGGCCGCGCGCGCGAGTGTCTCCGCGGCCCAACTGTTCAGGCTCTTGTCCTCCCGATCCGCGGCGACAGCCAATGCGCGGTGGATCTCCGGATCAATTCGGAGAACGAATTTGCCCGAGTATGGTCGCTCGGGCTCCTTTCCGCGCTTCGCACAAACCTCGAAGTAGAACTTGAGCTGCTCGGCGAAGTCTCGCTCGAGTTCCTCCGGATCGCGCCCGACGAAGATGATCGAGTCGCGAATGTTCGCGACTTTTCCACGGAAAGTTTTCTCATCTTCATCGTAATCGATTCGGGCGACATAGCCTTGCTGTTGCATGATCATTTTTGTCAGTCCCTTGTCCCGACAGCTAAGTGATGGTGCTTGATTCCCCTGCTACGGGGTAATTCCTGCATCTCGAAGAAAATCCCTAATCTCACGCACGCTTGCCCGGCCCATCTCTGTTCGCGGATGCGGCTTGTGGGTCACCATCGTTCTTTCCTTCACGGTGAACGCTACCCTTGATCCCGACCGCTTTTCATCGACCTTTCCCAAGTTCCGCATCAATGAGACTATCTCATTCCACCGAATGTTACCGGGTGTGGGGAGTGTAAAGATTGTGGCGAGCGTTTTCCTGTGGCGAGCGTTCACCCACTAATATTAGTATCACCTCTGATACTAAACAAGGGGCCATGTGTTGAGGCCTACTCGAGCGAGTCGAGTGCGTGAGGCGGCCAACAGAACCGCCTGTCGCTACCCAATCTGAAGCCAGTTTCTCTTCGCAGGACTTCGAGGACGAACAGGAACTGCACGGGCGAAATTGGTTGCACTGGATTGTCGTCGCGACCGTAACGTGCTCCGATTCCAGCGCGGCCAAGCGATCGCTCCGCGATGCCGCGAGATTCGTTGGGGGGATCTGGAACACTTCTTTCCCTAAGGACCGATGACACAGCTCGCCACACTCAAGGAAGTAGCGCAGAAGTTACAGGTCTCAACGCGGACCGTCCAACGGCTCCCGATTCGTTTCACGAGAGCAGGAAAGCAGAGACGCTACGATTGGGCGGATGTCGAGCGCTACCTGGAACGCCGCGCTTCTCGGAAGAGGGTGGCCGCGTGACACCATTCCGCGCCGCGGACCGGAAGGTCTGGAAAACCAGAGTCAGCCTGCCCTCCGGTGAGACGGGAATTTTTTCATGCGGGACCAGTGATTTGGCGACTGCTCGCCAGGTAGATAACGCCATCAGCAATCTCAAGCGGCGCCGACAGTGGGCTCCACTAGAAGCAGTAATTGAGCGACGCATTACGCTGGGCCGCATGTTCGATGCATACGAGTCGGGGACCCTGGACACTCTGCTGAAAGAGCTGAGAGATCCTGACCTCTCAGTACTGATTGACGAATGGCCGACGAACGATGCCTATCGAATGCAGGTTCGCCGCATGATCCCGAAAGGCAATCGCTACCCTGTCTCCCGCTTCACCCGGAAAGCGGTATCGGAGTTCTTGGCGACCCTGGCTCCGCATCGCCAATCGGAGAAATCAGCGGTGCGACAGATGTCCGGCTCAACCAAGAACCGCTACCGAGCGGCGCTGTCAGTATTCGCGCGCTGGCTACTCGAGCGCGAGGTTATCGACGTCAACCCGGTGCGCGATGTGAGAGCGGCGAAAGCTAACCCGCCGCGAATGGTCTGGCTGACCCGTGATCAAGCGAAGGCGCTCATTGGGGCACTACCAGGTGAACACGCCGCGATGGAGGCTCTGATGGCCACTACGGGTATGGAGCTCCAATCAGTGAAGCGGCTG
>JBBRQC010000067.1:0-6281 GCA_038227135.1 Gemmatimonadales bacterium | reverse complement strand
CACACAACTGCAAAATTCGCCGCAGGTGGGCGAGGTCGCACCGGGATTTACCGCTGCGTCGACGTCCGGGAAAGATGTATCGCTCTCATCGTTCCGTGGGACGCGCAACGTGCTGCTCGCTTTTTTCCCGCTCGCTTTCACAGGCACGTGCACGAAGGAGCTGGTCTGCTTCACCGAAGACTTCGACCAGTTCGCTGGTAAGGATGTCGAGATTCTTCCCATCTCGGTGGACTCCGTACCTTCTCTCCGGGAGTTCAAGAACAAGCTCCAGATGAAATCCGAGCTCCTGAGCGACTTCAAGCGAGACGTTTCCCGGGCCTACGGCGTCCTTAACGAGGAGCGGTTCTTCTCCAATCGGGCGTACTTCCTGATCGACAAGGAGGGCCGGGTCCGATGGTCCCACGTCGAAGGTAACAACAGCGAAAGACGCGAGAACTCAGAAATCCTCGCCGCGATCAAACGGCTGAGCTAGGTTTAGGGGGCTTAGCCCAGCGTATTGGGACTTAACTCTCCTTTTGCGCCTGTCCAGGGTGACCGGAAATCACGGCATTCGTCCTACCTCTATAGAAAGGCATTCCACGCGGAATGTCGCCGGGTTGCATCTTCGAACCGTCCTCAAAGCGGGAAATGGACATGCGGATCAGACCGACCAGTCACAAATATTCGCGAGCTGGATTCTCGATGGTCGAGCTCATTGTCATCGTCGGGATTATCGGGATCATGGCTGCCATATCCGGTCCCGCGATTTCACGCATCGTGAGGCACCAGCGGGTCAATCGCGCTACGACCGTCATCGCTTCGGATCTTCAGAATGCTTTTGCCACCGCGGCTCGCTCGCGCGAGCCTGTTCGTATTCAGGCAGACAACGCCAATCGCAGCTATCAGTTCGTTGACCGAAAATCGGGGACTGTGCTGCGGATGAGGACGTTCTACGGCGACACCTCTGAGTACAGGCTGAGCATGCTCAATTTCCAGCCTGCGACGCTCGACGTTTTTCCGAACGGAGTCTCTTCAGCCCCGCTCAAAATCGATCTCGGCAACGGCGATTACCTCAAGCAGATCACCGCCAGCACCGCTGGCTTCGTGAGGGTCAGCAAATAATGAGAATCTCATTGCGCAAATTCATCCGCGGCACCACGACGATCGCCCCTTCCGCTAAACGGCGGAAAGGGTTCGTCATCGTCGAGATCATCGTGGCGATGGTTCTGCTCGCCGTTGCGGTTTCTTCGCTTGCCGCGCTTCTGTACTCGGTTTCCCAGAATGGCATGATTGCAACGGGAAACGCGTACCGGAACGGCGTTTTGATGCACGAAGTGAATCGCCTCGAGGGGATTCCGTACGATTCGATCGCCGTTGGGATCCAGAGCTACTCGGTGTCGACAGCGCCCTATCCGCACACTCGGGTAGTGACTGTCACCGAGCCGATTGTCAGTACCGTCAAAAATGTCAAAGTGATCATCACTCCGACCAATGCGAAGTACAAGCCGGACACCGTCAGTTTTACCCGGACGAAGGCGAGAACTTCCAAGGCCCTGTGCACGACATGCCCATCATGACATACATCGGTCATCGCCGCGTCCGTCGCGGCTTCACGCTCATCGAGCTGCTGGTAGGCATCGTGCTATTTGGCATCGTCGGGGCGCTCTTCACCAAGCTGCTCACAACTGAAGGCCGGTTCTTCGACAGGCAAGGGATGGGGAACGCTGCGCGCAACGTCTCGCGCGCCTCCCTCAACCGAGTCGTGTCGGACTTTCGAATGATCGAAGCTACCGGCGGGGTCCTCGCGGCTACTTCTACGTCCCTTACACTCCGCATTCCCTATGCAATCGGAGTCATGTGCGCCAACTCGGGCGGTGCGAGTCACCTTAGTCTCTTGCCGGTGGACTCCACTACGTACGCGAATGCGGGCTTCTACGGGTACTCCTGGAGAAACTTCCAGACGGGTGCGTATGCATACGTCGAGAATCCTGCCACGGAGGCAGCAGGTGATGCCGCCGTTTGCATCGGGCAGGCTGTCACCACGGTCGCGAACGGAAAAGTCGTTTCTGTGACGCCGACGCTTCCCAACGGATCGGGCCTTGGAACCCCCGTATTTCTGTACTCCAAGATTCGGTACGAGTTCAAAGCATCCATTGCCATTCCCGGCAAGACCGGACTTTTCAGAACCAACATAGCGCCCAACGGTACGGAAGCGACCGAGGAGCTTGTCGCTCCTTTCGCTAGCACAGCGAGCTGGAAATTCTTCGTCCTCAATGGTGGCGCGGTTGCACAAGCCAATGTGCCCGGCAATCTCTCCGACATTCGCGGGCTCGAGCTCCATCTGGACGGGCTGAGCGAAGGTATGGCTGCTACAAAATCCACTTCCGAGACTGCCCCATTCACAACTGCGGTCTTCTTCAAGAACCGCACAACCTAGCCGAGAGGCTTGATCATATGCCGAACAACAGCGAACGCCGCGGATTTGCGATACCAGTTGCGATTCTTGTCATCGCCGTATTGACGATCATGCTTGCCGGAGGCTTTTCTCTGGTGAGCGCTGAGCGTCGATCTGTGTCGGATCAGAAGTCGCAGATCTCCGCTTTCCGAATCGCCGAGCAGGGCCTCGAGATCTATCTCGTGCGCCGCGACTCGCTGCTCGCCGGCACTCAGAACTACACCAAAATCCCCGGTCCCAAGGATAGCGTTCGCATCATGATGCCCGGTGGCTACGCAGATGTATCGCTGACGCGGCTCCGACCGCCCACTGGGTCGCAGTCGGGCCTCTACATCGCTCGCTCGAAAGGAACCGAGACATCGAATGTGTACGGTGGGGCCCCGCAGGGTGTCCGTACCGTTGCGCAGTATGTCTTGTGGGAATCGGCCCCAATGCAGGTTCTCGCCGGCTGGTTGGCGCTGTCTGGTCTGCAGAAGAACGGTGGAGCAGGCACGCTCAGCGGCGTAGATCTTTGCAAGGACTCAGCCGCAGTCGCCGGCGTCGTCGTGCCAGTCAATCCCGGATACACGGGCAAGACTACCTCGACGTCAGGAAGCCCGCCAATCGACTCGGTTCCGCCTGACTCGGTGCATATCGACTGGAACGGCATTGTAAACTTGGGTATCATCACGCCGACAATCACCATTCCGGGCGGGAGCTGGCCGACAGCCCAGATGACCGCTTCATATGCGGACACAATGTCGACCTATTATCCGGTCGTTCGCGTCAACGGAGACTTCTCGCTTCCGTCGTCGGGGACGGGAATGCTAATCGTCACCGGTAACCTTACCCTCAACGGAAGCGTGGGGTGGAGGGGAGTGCTTCTCGTCGGTGGTGACATTACGTCGAACGGTGTCAACGGTATTGCCGGAGCCACGGTGAGCGGTCTGAACGTGAAGCTCGGTACTTACGTGCCGGTCTCGACCGCCAACGGTACCAAGAACTACCAATACAGCTCCTGCGAGGTTGCCAAGGCCACGATGGGATCGGGTGCGCTGGTGACTCTGCGCAACACTTGGGTCGATAACTGGGTGGAATACTAGTGGACACCGACGGCTGCTTCGGAAAACCTGGCCGTCGAGGCTTTGTAATCGGCGAGCTGCTGGTAGCGTTGCTGCTGCTGGCAGTCGCCGTCTCGTCTTTGGCCGCGTTGATGTACTCGGTGTCGCGGCGGCCTGAGGCCGAGCCCAGAGAGGCGGCGGCGTGCGCGACGAAGAGCGGAAAGCTGCCGGGGAACTGCGTTGCGCACACGACCCAGAGCAGCGCATCAAAGCTTCTGCGCTCGGGGTGCGTGGAGAAAAACGGCTCCGTCGCTCGCGGCTGCAATGAGCAAGGGGCTGGCTTCGACAGCGTGGACGAAACGATCGTGAAGTCCCGCACGGACTCCGCTTCGTTGGCGATGGTGGCAAAAAAACAGGATGCTGCGCGTGTTCCCCGCAGGCCTGACCGAGGCTTCATCCGCTAGCATGGCAGCGTGCGCGCGTTGAACCGCGGATAGCGCAGATGTATGTTAGCAAGAGGGCGGATACATATCCGCCCTCTTGGCGTTTCACGAATGCAGTCCACCGTTGGATGAAGTCCAAACCGCCTGTTGAAGGCCGGCCCGCCCGATGAAGATCCTCGTAATCGAAGACGACCCTACCGTCGGCCAGTTCGTCAAACGGGGCTTCGAGGAACAGCGCTGGGGTGTCGATCTCGTCGCGAACGGCGACGACGGCGAGGCGCGGGCAATCGCCGAGGAGTACGACGTGGTCATACTCGACATGCGTCTTCCGGGGAAATCCGGGGGACAGGTGCTGCACGACCTCCGCGCGCGTGGCTTCGACAGGCCCGTGCTTATCCTCACCGCGCAGGACGCAGTTGACTCGAAGGTCGAAGCGCTGCGCGCCGGCGCCGACGATTACGTCACGAAGCCCTTTGCGTTCGAAGAGCTGCTCGCTCGCGTGGAGGCTCTGTCCCGGCGGCCACGCGCCCGGCTGACTCCGATTCTCAAAGTCGCCGATCTGACTTTGAATCTCGACACTCGCGAAGTTGCGCGCACCGGGAACGCGATCGAGCTCACGCCGAAGGAATACACCGTACTCGAGTACCTGATGCGTCACGCGGGCAGGGTGATGAGCAGAACCCTCATCACCGAATACGCGTGGGGGTATCACTTCGATCCGGGAACCAACATAGTGGATGTCGTGATCAACCACCTCCGCAAGAAGATCGACGCCAGCAACCCGCGTAAGCTCATTCACACCATCCGCGGAGTGGGCTACGTGATCCGCGAAGAGAGCGTCGCCGGAAAGGGGAGTTAGGAGCGGTGGTCTCCACGCGGGCAAAGTTGACCCTCGCCTTCGTGGCTGGAATGATCACGGTGGCGATCACGCTCTTTTTGGCGGTGCTTACCGCGCGCAACGACGCGGTCTATCACGACATCGCGCAGTACGCGGCCGCACAGGGCGATCTCGCATCGCGCGTGATAACCGACGCCGCGCAGTCGCGCGAGAAGGTGCTCGCCAACGGCGACACCGCGCTCATCCCGCTTCTCGCACCCGGGCTTGTCCAGCGGCTTCAGGCTGTTCCCGGATACATCGTCGTCGTGGACACCGCCGGGCGCGCAGTTTACCGGTCGAACGACGTCATGCGGCTCAAGGGCGAGGACATGGCCTCGCTTCAGACACAGCTCGAGGATCTTCCTAAGTCCGGCGAGGCTCTGATCTTTTCCCTGGATTCTCTCCAGGAGAAGCTGCTCTTCGTCTCGCATTCGCTACCGGGTGCTCCCGCTGGATTGAGTCGGATCGCGTCGGGAGCGGTCGCGACTCGTGCCAGCGAAATTCCCCGCGAGTACCTCCTCGATGCTTCGCTGATCGTCCCGGTCATCATCATTGCTGCTGGACTCGGCGCCTTCGTCTTTCTGGGTCGAACACAGCGGCAGCTGGCGGAGATCACGACTGAGGTCGCCGCCATCACCGACGGACGGAGCCTCCACCGGCGGCTGGCGCTCAGCGAGGAAACCACAGACTTCGCCGATCTGGTCACGACGCTCAATGCAATGATCGGCCGTCTCGAGACCTCGTTCGGCGCCCTTCGCAGATTCACCGCCGACGCCAGCCACGAGCTCAAGACACCACTGGCGGTGCTTCGCGCCGATGTCGAGCGCGCGATGCACGACAACTCGAGTCAGACCGAGCGGATGGTCGCACTGGAGGAAGCGCTGCAGGAGGTGAGGCGCATGACGGATCTCGTCGAGAGCCTGCTCACACTCGCCCGCGCGGACGAAGGACGGTTCGACATCTATCGCGAGCCCATCGAGCTCCAGCCGCTGGTGCAGGAGGTCTACGAAACGGCGCTCATACTCGGCGAGGCGCAGGGAGTGACGGTGAACCTCCCATTCACAACGGACGTCGTGGTAATGGCGGATCGCACTCGTCTGCGGCAGCTCTTTCTGAACCTCGTCACCAACGCGATCAAGTACACACCGGCTGGCGGCAAGGTGGAGCTGGGCCTGGGGCGCCATCCCGACAATGTGACTTTCGCGGTCCGCGATACCGGGATCGGAATCTCGGCCGCCGACTTTCCTCACATCTTCGAGCGCTTCTGGCGGGCCGACCGGGTGCGCTCACGAATGTCGGAACGGGGCGGGTTCGGTTTGGGTCTCGCGATCAGCCAGTGGATCGCGCAAGCGCACGGCGGTACGCTCACGGCATCTTCCCGGCTCGGGCGGGGAAGCCTGTTCACGGTGACGCTCCCGATCGCCAGCGAGGCCGAGCGGTCTTAATCGTTCGCTAATGCGGACGATAACAGGCTCTCATGCAGTGCT
>JBBRQC010000066.1:0-7035 GCA_038227135.1 Gemmatimonadales bacterium | reverse complement strand
TGGCCCCACGCTCCGTAGCGAAGCTTCCTCGTGCGGGCGTCTGGATGCAGACGCTTCGCGTGCTGATCGGTCTGCTCGAGGTCGGAGCCGCCGTCAAGTTCGTCTCGAACGCTGACATGGTTCTTGGTTGGGGGATATTCACCCGACAAGTCGTACTGCTCTGCTGGATCGTCCTTGCGATCGCCGCTGCGGGCGTCTTCAACTACAATCCTGGCGCGAGCCCCGTTCGTCACCCGCTCAGCCCGAAGCGAATCATTCCGACCGCGATCGCGCTCCTGATGGCAGGATGGCTTGCGACCGGGTTGAACGGCAGATCGCTCCCGCAGATCGAAGCTTTCCTCCCACCAGCAGCCCGTGGGAACGTGGTTGAATCCGCCAGCGGCGAGTCATCCATCTGGATACTCAACGACTATGAGGGCGCGCTCACCGCCGCACGCTCGAGTGGCAAGCTCGTATTCGTCGATTTTACCGGTTACACGTGTACCAACTGCCGTTGGATGGAGGCCAACATCTTCAGCCGCCCGGACGTCGGAGCGGAGCTGGGGCAGTTCGTCCTCTCCCGGCTTTATACCGACGGCGACGGCGAGATCTACGAAAAGCAGCAGGCGTTTCAGGAAAAGACGTTCGGAACCGTCGCGCTTCCGCTTTACGCGGTGATGGCGCCGGATGGGAAAATCCGGGGGACGTTCAGCGGCCTTAGCCGCAATCCCGCGGATTTCATCGCGTTCCTGAAACGCGCCCGCGAGCGGCGGTTGGCGAGCCGCTAGGGTTTTTTGGGCGGTGGAGCCACTCCCGCCTTGGTGGCCCGCTGCAGAACTTCTTCCGCCGTCGAAAGCGGACCGACGTGCAGCTCTTTCTCCTTCTCGATCTTCTTCGCGACCGCCTCCGTCTCCTTGTCCTTCTTGCCTCGGCGGAAGATGAATTCCGGCGCGAGCGCGATGCCCATCAAGGTCAGTGGAAGAATCTGGATAGTCTGGATCAGTAGAGACACGGCTATCGCGTCATTGCGCGACACCCCGAACTGGCCGGCCATCAACGCGTAAACGAATTGGAAGAACCCCACGTTGCCGGGGGTCGCGCGGATGATCAGTCCGACGTTGATCCCGAGCAGGCACGCAAGACTTCCCGCTAGCGGAATCGAGACGTGCGCCGCCGCTGCGGCCAACTCGAAAGTCCAGAGCTGACATGCCCACGCCGCCAGAGAGAGCAGCATCGCGGCAACGAAGCGAGGTCCCGAAGCGAGACGCCCCGCTGTCTGGCCGAAGCTCGTGAAGTACGCGCGAGTTTTTCCCCACACAGTGCGCGGCTTGGCCCGCCGCTCCGGTACGTGTTCCGGCTTGATGTGCCTCGTGGCGTATACGAAGAATGCCAGCAACAGGACCATGACAACGAGCAGAATCTCCGCTGGCACTTTCCACCGCTCGAACTGGGGCGGCAGCTGGAAGGCGATCACGCCGAACACGAGCAGCATTACGAAGCCGATCGGATCGAACAGCTTTTCCAGTGCCATCGAAGCGAGGACGGTGGAGCTGGAGACGCCGGTTACTCGCGACACGAACACGACGCGCGCCGCATCGCCTCCGCTGGCGACGAGAACATTGTTGAGTCCCGCGCCGGCGATAGTCGCCCGGATCGCGAGTGGAAGCGACGTGATTCCGATAGGGCGGAGGAAGAGCCACCACCGCACTCCCTTTATCAAGACCGAGAGAATGTTGACGCCGATCGCCGCTGCCAGGAGTGGAAGCGAAGCGTGGCGCATCGAGTTCCACGCTTCGTGCCAGTTGATTGTGCGGGCGAAGAGAATGAGGAAGACGAGTATCGTGGCGGAAATCGCCCAGCGAACTCCTTTCTTCAGCTTGGGACTCATTCCGTCGGCAGAGTCGCGAACTCGTAGCCCAGATGTTTGAGCTTGTCGATGATGTGCGGTAGCGCGGCCGCGGTTTGCATCCGGTCGCCATCCGGATTGTATCCGTCTCCGTCGTGCAGCAGCACGATCGATCCGGGTGACACGCCGTCCAGCGTGCGCTTCACAATTTCCTCGACGCCGGGCCGGTCGCTGTCCCAGACGCCCAGCGACCACCCTACGGTGCGCTCGCCGTAGGAGCTCGCGATAGAGCTTGTCCAGGGGCTCCGAAATCCGTGCGGAGCGCGAAAGTATCTGGGAGCCGGCGCACCGGCGCGTTTTATCGCGCGGAGGCCCAGTCGGATGTCGCGGCTGACATAGAATGGACTTTTGAAATGAAGCTTGCGGTGGAAGTACCCGTGATTGCCCAGTTGATGGCCTTCCTGGGAGATCCTTCGCACCAGCTCCGGCCAGCGCTCGGCGTGGCTCCCAAGTATGAAGAACGTGGCGCGGACGCCCTTTTCCGCCAGTGTATCGAGTATCAGCGGAGTCGCGTCGGGATTGGGGCCGTCGTCGAATGTGAGGGCAACGACCTTCCGGTCACTCGCGATCTTCCCCAGAGCGCGACCGAAAATCGGGCTGTTGCGGTGGAACGCGCCGTGCGCGGCTCCGCCTATTACAGAAACTCCAAGTGCCGCAAATCCGATCATTCGTGTGTGTTCCGGCGCAGCACGGCCGTGTAAATGTCCAGCACTGTTTCAGTCACTTTAGCCCAGGAATATTGCTCTGCCTCCTGCCGGCCACGCTTTCCCAGCCGTGCACGAAGCGTCTCGTCGTCCAGAAGTCTCACCAGTGCATCGGAGAGATCATCTATGTCTCCACTCTGCACCATCAATGCCTCCCGCTCGTGCTTGACGACATCGCGAAAGCCATAGATGTCGGAGCACACAACGGGCGTCTCGCACGCCATCGATTCAAGGAGCGTGATGCCGAAAGATGCCTTGGTAGTGGGGCACGCATACATCGCGCTATGGGCGTAGTAGCTCGGCCGCTCGCCGAGAACGGAGCCGACGAAAGTGATGTCGGGGTCGCCGCCAGCGGCGCGATAGTAGTGCTTGCGTAGCGGGCCATCCCCGACGACGACGAGCTGGGCCTCGCGGTTCCTGCCGCGGATTTTCTTGAACGACTCTATGAGGGTGGTGAGGCCGTTGCGCGGGTCGAATCGTCCGAGGAAGAGAATGACGGGGACATCGGTTCGAAGAGCTGCGGGGCGGGAAACGTGCGGGTTGAAGACGTCGGTATCGATCCCATTCGGGACGATCGTCCAGTTGGCCTCGAAGTATCGATTGAGCGCAATCGTCGTGGAGTGCGAAACGGCAATCGCTGCGTGGAGCTGATCGAGTCGCTTCTGGAAGTATCGCTTGCAGACGGCGTAGCCGATCGACCGATCGAAATAAGTGTGGAAGGTGCCGACGACCGGGCAGTTCGCTTCCTCGATCGCCAGCACGGGGAGAACGGGACTAAGCGGAGAATGGACGTGGATGATGTCGTACTGCCCGAGGCTGAACACGCGCTTCAGGTCCTTTCGCAGCTCCCATCCCCAGGTGAATCGCGCCTGGGAGCCGTTCGCGTAGATCGGCTGGCTCTTGCCGATGCGAATGACATGCGGCTCGTACCGCGCGCCGGGAATGTTGGACGTAATGATGTCCACCTGGTGTCCGTACCTCCGCGCTTCGCGCGCGAAGAAGTGGACGTGCTCGCAGATGCCACCGAGGTGTGGGTAGTAATACTCGGTGACGAGCGCGATTCTCAGCGGACGCGCCGCGCGCACGCCCGCCATCGGCAGCGATCCGGCGGGCATCAGCTCCAGTCGGCGCGCGTGGCCGAGCTTACGCTTCAAGAGCGGCATGGGCTGCGGCTAACCGCGCGATTGGTACTCTGAATGGTGAGCATGACACATAGTCGAGCCCCAGCGAATGACAGAAAGCAATGGAGCGCGGCTCGCCGCCGTGCTCCCCGCAAATCCCCAGTTTGATGTCTGGACGCACTCGGCGTCCTTCAGTGACAGCAATCCTTACGAGCCTTCCTACTCCCTCGGTGTCAAGAACCTGAAAAGGATCATCAGCAAAAATACCCTTATCTATGTAAGAAGGAAGGAAGCGGCCCGCATCGTCCCGACTCAGGCCCATGGTAGTCTGCGTAAGGTCATTTGTTCCGAAAGAGAAGAACTCGGCCGACTGCGCAATCTCTGCCGCGGTGAGCGCGGCGCGGGGCAGCTCGATCATCGTGCCAATCAGGTACGAGATTTTCTCCCCCATTCCCCCCAACACGCGCGTGGCAACATCTTCGATCACAGCGCGCTGGTGCTCGAACTCCTTCACGGTAGAGACGAGTGGGATCATGATCTCTGGCCTGACCCTGATTCCGCGCCGCATTGCCCGAACGGCGGCCTCGAGGATGGCCCGGGCCTGCATTTCTGTAATCTCCGGGTAAGAAATCCCCAGCCTGCAGCCGCGGTGACCCAGCATGGGATTCGTCTCGCGCAGCGATTCAATGATGCGATTCAGGTCCGCGCGAGGTATGTCGAGCGTGCGCGCCAGCAGTTTGCTCTCTTCGCCGCCGTGAGGGAGGAACTCGTGCAGCGGCGGGTCGAGGAGACGGATGGTCACCGGCAAGCCATCCATCGCTTCGAAGATTCCCTCGAAGTCCGTGCGCTGCATTGGCAGCAGCTTGTTGAGGGCGCGCCGACGCCCCCCTTCCTCGCGCGCAACGATCATCTCGCGCATCGCGGTGATCCGGTCGCCCTCGAAGAACATGTGCTCCGTCCGACAGAGGCCGATACCTTCGGCGCCGAAGCTGCGAGCGATCCGCGCATCGCGGGGAGTGTCAGCGTTGGCGCGCACGCGGAGCTTTCGCACTTCATCGGCCCAGCCGAGCAGCTCGGCATAGGACTGATACAACGGAGCCTGTGAGGCGGCGAGCGCGCCGCTGGTCACGCGCACAACTTCGCTCGGAATCGTCGACAGGTCACCGGCGAATACGCGGCCCGTCGCACCGTCCAGCGTCAGCCAGTCGCCTTCAACGATTTCCTTCCCGTCGACGCTGAAGCTGCGACGCTCGAGATCCACGTGGATATCCTTGCAGCCCACGACCGCGCATTTGCCCATCCCGCGCGCAACCACTGCCGCGTGGCTGGTCATACCCCCACGCGCAGTGAGAACTGCACGTGCGGCGACAATCCCGTGGAAATCCTCGGGCGTCGTTTCATCGCGCACGAGAATCACGTTTTCGCCGGCGAGCGAGCGTTGTTCGGCCGTGTCGGGATCGAACACCGCTATCCCGCTCGCGGCTCCCGGGCTCGCGGGCAGTCCGGTGCAGAGCGGCGTCGCGCGAATAGATGGATCGATGATCGGGTGCAACAGTTGGTCGAGATGCGCGGCAGGCACACGCTTGACTGCCTCGATCCGGTCGATGAGACCCTCGTTGACCATGTCGCGCGCGATGCGCACCGCCGCGGCGGCGGTGCGTTTTCCAGTACGCGTCTGAAGCAGATAGAGCTTCCCTCGCTCGACCGTGAACTCGAGATCCTGCATCTCGCGGTAATGGTGCTCCAGTCGGTCCTGCGTGTCGATCAGATCCTTGTACGCGCCCGGGAGCCGCTGTGCCATGTCGTCTATGTTCAACGGCGTCCTGGTACCTGCGACGACGTCCTCGCCTTGCGCGTTGACCAGAAACTCGCCGTAAAAGCGTCTCTCCCCGGTTGACGGATTGCGCGTGAACGCCACGCCAGTGCCCGAATCGTCGCCGAGGTTCCCGAACACCATCGACACGACGCTGACGGCTGTGCCCAGATCCTCCGAGATACCGTGCACCCGGCGATAGTCCTTTGCTTTCTTGAGGGTCCACGATTTCCAGACTGCTTCGATCGCTCCCCAGAGCTGCACGACCGGATCGCGAGGGAAGTCGGAGCCGGTGCGATTTCTGACGAGGGCGCGGTACTCCTCGACAAGATTCCTGAGATCGCTTTCTCCGAGATCGGCGTCGGACTCCGCACCCGCCGTCATTCGCTTTGCCTTGAGCAAATGCTCGAAGTCGTGCGCCGAGACCCCGAGGACCACGTCCGAGTACATCTGGATGAATCGGCGATACGAGTCGTAAGCGAAGCGGGCGTTGGCGCTTTGGCTCGCGAGGCCGACGACCGTTCGATCGTTGAGCCCGAGATTGAGGATCGTTTCCATCATCCCCGGCATGGAAACGGGAGCTCCCGATCTGACGGAAACAAGAAGCGGCGTTCGAGAATCTCCGAGTTTCTTTCCCGTTGCCTCCTCGAGTCGCGCCACATTTCCCTCGACTTCGGCGCGCAGCTTGTCGGAATACCTTCCGGTTCTGAGGTATTCAACGCACTCGCTGCAGGCGATGGTGAAGCCCTGTGGAACAGGTACACCGAGATTGGTCATCTCGGCGAGGTTGGCGCCCTTGCCTCCGAGGACGTCGGTCATCTCCCGCGTCCCCTCGGCTTCTCCGTTGCCGAAGAAAAAAACGGACTGCGCCATCGGCGTCAGCAGCCGCAGCCGAAGCGGAGCTTATCCGAATCGGCGGGGGGTGGAGTGGGGTAGTCGCCGGAGAAGCAGGCGTGACAGAATCCGTCGGGCCCGCCAGGAACGGACTCCAGCATCCCGTCCAGGGTCAGGTAGCCAAGAGTGTCCGCGCCGACTTGGTGCGTGATTTCGTCGATGGTCATGTTCGCGGCGATGAGCTCCTCGCGATTCGGCGTGTCTATCCCGTAATAGCACGGTCCAGTGACCGGCGAAGAGCTGACACGCAGATGCACCTCTCGCGCCCCGGCCGCTCGCACCATGCTGACGAGCCCGCGGGTCGTGGTGCCGCGCACGATCGAATCATCGACCATCACCACGCTCTTTCCGTTGAGCACTTCGCGGACGGCGTTGTACTTCACCTTCACCTTCGCGTCGCGGCCGGCCTGTGTGGGCTGAATGAACGTGCGCCCAACATAGTGATTCCGAATCAGCGCGAGCTCGAGAGGGAGCCCAGATTCTTCAGCGAAACCGAGAGCAGCCGAATTCGAGGAGTCCGGCACGCTGAACACGAAGTCAGCCGACGGCGCAGGGAAGTCTTTGGCGAGACGGCGCCCTAGTGCCCTGCGCGCGCGGTCAACCGAGCCACCGAAAACC
>JBBRQC010000065.1:0-7313 GCA_038227135.1 Gemmatimonadales bacterium | reverse complement strand
GTCAACAGAGTCGTATTCGGTGTCGTGTGCGCCTGCATCGTTATAACGCAGCAGCTACGAGGCACGCGACGTGCAGCGGGCGAAATTAGAAAATTGCGCGCTGACTCAGCGCGTTGCTGAACATTCTATTGGAGGGACTCATGCCGAGCGGTGAACCAGTGGAGCCATTGCGTTTTGCGGACGACGACGACTCCGATGATCTCGGCGGTGGCTTCAGTCGCGGCAAGCGTTCCTACGACGATGATGAAGACGAGGATGGTGGCTGGGCAATCAATGAAGACCACAGCGACCGCTTGTGGGACAGCGCCGAGGACGCGGACGACGACGAGGAGGTCGACTCCGACGCTACTGTCGTAGCTGAAGGCGATGAGGGTGAGGATGAAGAGGAAGAGGAGGATCTCTTTGGCGGCGGCGCGCCGAGAGGGAGAAGGGGCCGTCCCAAAGGTTCAGGCAAGCGGCAGGAGTCGTCTCTTGCCGGAGGGGGCCTGGGTGGCGCAGGTGGGTCGAGCGCTGGCGGGGGGTTCGGCGCCTCAATTCCGACGGCGGCATCCAGTGGATCGAGCGCTGGGAGCGCCGCTGGTGGCGCGGCTCGTCCCACCTCTGGGAGCTCGGCATCGCTCGCCCGTAGTGTCGCGGGAGCCAGCGGTTCGACCTCGGGTTCCCGGCCCACAAGCGGGGGTGGGACCCCAAAGAAGGCGGCTAAGAGTGCTTCCAGGTCCGCGGGGACTGGAAAGTCGGCCGGGAAAAAGGCCGCCAGCAAGGCCAAGGCGGGATCCGCCGGGCGGAAGGCGGGCGGAAAGAAGACCGGGGCCAGGAAAAGCACCCCGAAGCCCAGCCGCGGTCCAGCAAAACAGGCATCCAGGGGAGGCGCTAAGTCTCGCAGCGGGAGCAGCAAGGGCTCCGGTTCGAGGGGCCGCTCCCGGAGGTAGATTTTTCAGCCCCGTGCGCAGTGCCCGAGGCGCGGTTACTCTCAAGTGACCGCGCTTTTTCCTGAGCAATACTTTAAACGTGGCGCTCTTGCTTGACCAACTGAGTGAGGATTGATGCAGGAGAACGACGAACCAACCGCAGGCCCATGGAAGAAAATTCTGCTATCCGGCGGAGCCCTCCTTGGCGCTGCAGCGGCTTATAACGCCTTTGCCCGAAAGGGCGTCGATGAGCTCGTCAATCTCATTGGTGGAGAAGAAGGAGGGTTCGAATGGCGTGACAGACGAGTCGCCTTCACAAAACACGGCGAAGGCCCGCCGATACTTCTCATCCACGGGGTCCACCCATCGGCGTGGTCGTACGAGTGGCGGAACAACGTCGACGCTCTCGCCCGCACCAATACGGTTTACACCCTCGATTTGCTCGGCTTTGGCCGCTCGGATCGTCCCGCTATTCGTTATTCGGCGCGCCTCTACATCTCGCTGATATCGGATTTTGTCAGCAGAGTAATCGACGCGCCAACAGTCCTTGTAGCTTCCTCGCTGTCCGGGGCGTACGCGATAGTTCTCGCCGCGCGCGATCCGCATCGCTTCCCAGCCGTCGCACTGATTGCGCCGTCGGGATTGGTCCGGCAGAACGAGCCCGTCGGAATCGGTGGCGAGGCGGGGCGGTTGGCGGTCGACACTCCCGTCGCTGGCACCGCGGTGTTCAATGCTCTGGTTTCGCGCCCGAACCTTCGTCGCTATCTCAGGAACGCATACTCCAACGATGCGCTGGTCACCCGCGAGCTGGTCGAGATCTATTACGCCGCATCGCATCAACGCGGTGCGCGTCACGCGCCTGCCGCTTTCCTGTCCGGGCATCTCAACATCGATGTCCGTCATGCGCTTCGGCGCCTGAGCCAGCCGGCGCTGCTCGTATGGGGCGAGGAGGGATCGATCGCGCCGGTAGAGGAATTCCGCGGATTTCGCGAGCTGAAACGCGACTTCGAAATCTCCGTTCTCTCTCCCGCGGGCGACCTTCCGCACGACGAGCGAGCGGAAGACTTTAATGTTATCCTATCCACATGGCTGAATCGCCTGTCGCTCTCCTCCGCGCCCACGCTAAACACGCTCCCTGGAACGCCCGCGGACTTGCCGCACACGCAACGGCACTTGTAGACGCGGCCGGCGTAAGACCGACCAATGCTTCGGCGCGCGCCGCACCGAGCGCGCGCGCAGTTCGTTTTTACGTGGCAAGCGGACTGCTCGACCGGCCCGAAGGAACAGGCACCGGCGCAACCTACGGATACCGGCATCTCCTTCAGCTGCTGTCCATCAAGATTCGCCAGCGCGAGGGACAGAGCCTCGATACGATCCGGGGTGAGATGCGGGATGTCACCGGTGACGCGCTCGAACGAAGGATCGCGCTCTCACTCGCTCCCGCGCTCGGCTCCGGAGCGGACGAAGCGGTTGCTCACGATGGTGACATAGCACTGCGCTGGCACCGCCTCGCCGTCGCCGATGGCATCGAGCTGCATGTGCGCGAGGACTCGCCCGCGGCGCGCGAAGAGGCAGTGATCGCAATGCGCGAGGCGGTTCGCGCCGCCCTCGGCCGCGCAGACATTCGCTGAGCTGCTACAGTACGCGGCGCAGCTTCTGCGCGCACCACTCCAGGATTTTGTTCGACAACGGGCGCTTCCGAAACTCATCCAGCTTAATCTCCTGGGAAGATTTAATGTCATCCATAAAGATCGAATTCATCTGGGCTCCCACCGCTGAGTCGAGAGCGACCAGCAGCGATTCGTCGTTGAAGGAAAGCGATCGATTGTCAAAGTTCATCGAGCCGACATAGGACCAGATGCCATCCACCACCAGGCTTTTCGCATGCATCATTGTGGGCTGATACTCGTAGATCTTGACGCCACCTTCCAGCAGCTTCTCGTAGTACGTCCTTCCCGCGTACCAGGTCGTCTTTACATCGGTTTTCTTGCTCACAGTGATGACGCGCACATCGACACCCCTTCGCTGCGCTGCCAGCAGCAGCTGCATGAAGTTCTCGCCCGGGACGAAATAGGAATTGCTGATGTAGATTGACTTTCGCGCACCGGCGATCGAGAGCGCGAGAAAGCGCTCCGCGGGTGTGCTGCCCATGCTGGGGACGCTGTGCATCACGCCCGCTTTCATGTTGCCGACTTCGGCAAACGAGCTCTTCGGGAAGAACAGGTCCCCGGTCAGCAGCTCTCCCGTCGCCTCGGCCCAGCCCGCGGCGAACGTGGCTTGAAGGGCGGCGACGGTCGGGCCTTCGAATCGGACGTTCGTCTCCCGCCACTGATCTTCGTGGTGGCCATCGCCGAGCCAGTAGTCAGCCAACCCGAATCCGCCGGTGTATCCGATTCGGCCATCGACCACGACCACACGGACGTGAGACCTCTGCGCGGCTTTCTGGAGGCTGTACCATCGCAGCGGCCTGAGCCATACCACTTCGACCCCGGCAGCCTTGACCCGCTGCAGCCATTCCCGCTTGAGCGGTTGTGACCCGAACGCGTCGAGCAGCAGGAGCACGCGCACCTTCTGGTGCGCCTTCTCGATCAGATACTTGGCCATCGTATCCGCAACCGCGCCGGGCTGCGAGTAATACATCTGTACCGTGATTGTTCGCTGGGCAGACGCGAGGTCCTTCCACAGCTGCGGATAGGTGCCGTCTCCGTTCAGCAGAATCCGGACGTTATTGCCGGGATCGATGTGCGTTCCTGTGTAGATCTCGATGCTGCGGGAGAACAACGAGTCCGCAACCGATGGCGGACCGTCCTTGTCCCCCTCCGCAACCACGTTGCGCACCGGCGTGTCGTGAGTGACGGAAAGGATGCCTATAAGCGCCAACATCAGGGCAAACAACAGCAGGGCTGCGATTGCGATGTACTTGATCAGTGACATATTCTCTCTGCATGACCTACGTGGCCCGTCGGCGAATTGCGACGCGTGCTATCGTCCTCGACCGGTCGCTAGAATCGCTTCCCATCTTCCGGCTGAGCGACTCCGCCGAGGACTCGGCAATCTCCTTCTCCCCCGAGAGCGGCGGGCGCTGGCGCGTTCTGCCCAGTCCGGGCGATCGCTTGCCCGGCACTTTCGATCAGGATGTCTACATCGAGATCCTGCATCGCTACCACGAAGCAGGATCCCCCGAAGATGGGGTGGTAAGCTTTACACTCCACGCCTTCCTGCGTTCGATCGGAAGACGGGTCGACGGCCGGACGTACGAACAGCTTCGCTCGGCCCTCACCAGGCTCGAGAGAACCACTCTCGAGTCCAGCGGAGTGTACGTTGCAGCAAGCGAAGGACAGCCGCTAGAAGGACGCTTCACCATACTCACTTCCGTCTCCATCGCACGACGCAGGCTCGCCGAGCGCGAACAATTCACGCTGTTTCCCGTCCTGACAGCATCCGAACCGGGTGACGCTCACGTCACGATTGGGCCCCTTATCCGCTCGAACATCGCCGCCGGCCATACCGTCACGCTTTCCGCTATCCACTACCTATCCCTCACCAATCCAGTCGCACGCAGACTCTACAGGCTTCTCGAAGTCGCTCGCGAGGAAGGAATGGTAACTTGGAGAGTGCCGCTCGCATCACTCGCCGAGCAGTTGCCGCTAACCCAACGGTATCCGTCGCACTTGCAACGAGTGCTCCAGCCTGCTCATGAAATGCTTCTCGCCGCTGGATTGCTGCGGGACGCCACGTTCCGACAGGTTAACCGCGACTGGCTGGTCGACTATGTACTCGCCTCGAGAGCTGCCTGACCAGCGGCTATGTGGCCGCTGGTGCCTTTGGTGCGTCATTCCTTTGGAACACTGCCTCCTCGCGGGCGTATCTTGTTAGGTTAACGCCCTCCTCAATTACATAGCCCGTATGCCGCAATCCAGAAAAATCATGCTCTTCGGCCTCATTCTGATTCCAGTGATGGCCGGGGGTTTCGTATTCCAGCAGCGCGAGACCCAACAGGGTGCTCGGCTCCTCGATCAGGTGCTCAACATTGTGTCCAGCCGTTTCGTTGACACCGTCGACGCGGCAACGCTCTACGAGAAAGCCGCGCGCGGTCTGGTTCACGAGCTCAACGATCCCTACAGCGTCCTGCTTTCGCCGAAGGAGCTGTCGTCCTTTAACGCCCAGACCAACGGCCGCTACGCCGGCATCGGAATGGAGATCGCCGAGACTCAGGGCTTCATCTCCGTTCAGCGCGTATTTCCTCACACCCCCGCCGAGCAGGCAGGTGTTCAGGAAGGCGATCGCATCAATTTCGTCGACACGACGAATACCCGCGGCTGGACTGTCTCGCAGACCTCCGAGGCTCTCAAGGGAACTCCGGGCAGCAAGGTGCTGGTCAAGTTCTCCCGCCCAGGCGTACCCGAGCTGATTCCAATCACGTTCACCCGTGCCGTCATCAATATCCCCGCGGTTCCCTACGCGATGATGCTCGATGGCAAGATCGGATACATTCCGCTCCTCCAGTTCAACGAGAGCGCAAAGGATGAGATCGAGTCTTCTGTCGCCAGGCTCACACGAAGCGGTGCCAAGGGAATCATCATCGATCTGCGCGGGAATCCAGGCGGCATTCTGGACCAGTCCCTGAGCGTCAGCAATCTCTTCCTGAAGAAGGGGCAGCAGATCTCCAGCATTCGCGCCCGCAATGGCGAGAACCAGGTATTCAACGCAACCGATGATCCCATCGCGCCGACGATCCCCCTCGTTCTTCTCACCGATGGGAGAAGTGCCTCGGCGTCCGAGATCGTCGCCGGTGCGCTCCAGGATCACGATCGCGCGCTCATCGTCGGGACGACGTCGTTCGGAAAAGGGCTGGTACAGTCGGTATTCCCCCTCGACGGCGGTTACGCCCTCAAGATGACGACCGCAAAGTGGTACACACCGAGTGGACGCTCGATTCAGAAGGAGCGCAAGCTGCTTCCCAGTGGAGAGTTCGTCGAAGTGATGCCGGATTCACTGGAAACGGATTCAGCGCGGCGCTCCCGTCCGACGTTCAGATCGGATGCCGGTCGGGTCGTCTACGGCGGAGGCGCAATCACGCCCGACATAATCGTCAGACCTGATACGCTCAGCTCCATCGAACAGAAAGTGTTCAACGCCTTCGCTCCGAAGACCGCGGATGTCAGAGCGACTCTCATGGATTATTCGCTGGAGCTGAAGAAAACGGTCAAGCCGAACTTCGCCATACAGCCGGCATGGCGTGAGGAGTTCTACAACCGGCTCAAGGCCAAAGGTGTGACGGTCGATCACGTGCA
Organism: Gemmatimonadales bacterium; assembly: GCA_038227135.1. GTDB lineage: Bacteria > Gemmatimonadota > Gemmatimonadetes > Gemmatimonadales > Gemmatimonadaceae > UBA4720. The sequence continues at coordinate 1,111 of JBBRQC010000065.1, read as the reverse complement.
GTACGAGGCGGCGGGACCCGAGATCGATCGGCTGCTCGGCAACACGGTAGCACGTCTGGCATTTGGTGATTCAACCGCCAAGCGTCGCGGCATTCCTGAGGACACCCAGTTGACGCACGCGATCGATGTTCTTAAGCAGAGCCAGTCGCAGAAGGATCTATTCGCGATTGCTCAGCGGGAGCAGGCTACCGCATCCGCTCGGCAATAGCGGTCGGTTGGCGAAAAACCCGGCGGGAACGAATCCCGCCGGGGTTTTTTTGCCCTCCCGGCCTGTCTTCCGGCCGGGGAACGTTTCCCCCGGTTATCGGTATTAGTCTGGTGCTGAGGGCCGGTCCGAGCTCGCGCGTCTGGATGGCTCTTGTCAGTGAATAGCGGTGATATGCCGTGCAGCGCTCGGGTGCACCGCCGCGTCGAAGCAATTGGAGACCATATAATGCGCAAGCCACGTCCGAATGCGTACAATCCCGCCCAGGCACTCTTCCTCATCAGCCACGATAGGACTGGTTCTCCGCTGAGCTGTCCTTCCTGCTCGGGCTCGATCGAACGGGATCCGCACCAGATACCGCCCCCGCCATACACGCACGTCACCCTGCGCTGCAAGAGCTGCGGAAGATCGGCGCACTACGTCGCGGGAGCGGCGTAAGGGTTCAGCCTGTTGCACAAAACTTGCCCTCCTTGGCCATCGCCGAATGGATAAGCAAAGCGTTCCGCCGCGCTTGTTCGCCATGGTAGATGATCTACGGATTGCCCCGCGGGGAGAGGATTGGTTCAATGGCACGCATCACTGGTACGGTCAAATGGTTCAACGACGCCAAGGGCTTTGGCTTCATTTCTCGTGAGGGAGGTCCGGACGTGTTTGTGCATTTCAGCGCAATTGGTGGATCCGGATTCAAGTCCCTCGCTGAGGGCGACAAGGTCGAATTCGAAGTCGTGCAGGGTCAGAAAGGACCACAGGCTGCTGACGTAACAAAAGCCAGCTGACGATCTCAAACCAAAAAGCCCCGTAGGTTGGGGCTTTTTTGCGTTAAGGCATCGCAAAATTGGTTTCCAAAGGCGGTATTGCAGCGATCAAGACTTCCGGTTCTACCGGGTTACATATCTATCTACCTCT
>JBBRQC010000064.1:0-7361 GCA_038227135.1 Gemmatimonadales bacterium | reverse complement strand
GAGGCGGTTGAAGATCGGCAGATTGTGCTCGAGAATCGCGCGCCACGCGGGAGGCACGGGCGTGTCGCGCCGGCGCGCGCGCCTACGGGATTTGAAGAGATCGAAAACCATTACTGAAGAGTAATCCCGGGCCCGCTACGAACGCGACGAGCAGTAGCGTGCCCGCCAACGCTGCCCAGGCTACGACTCTACGCGGCGCAACGCGGACTCTCGCTAACCAGGGTCTTTGAACCACTTCTCCGACACCGCCCGCGCTTTCGCGATGTCGTCAACTACCAGAATGAGGTGGTTGATGTGATCGCTATACTGGACCTCGATGTTGACTCCGGCATCCGCCATCCGGCGCGCGATCTTGCCTAGCTGTCCCGGTACTTCCTGCTTCAACCGCAGGACGACCACGTCGCGCTCGGCGATCACTTTGATCCGCGCGGCCTCGAGCGCTTTGCGAGCGGAGTTCCCGTCCTTGAACAAGAAGTGCGCGATCGCCTTGCCGCCGGACAGCCACGCGCCGCCGCCTTCGACGCTGACGCCGGCTTTACCGAGGGCCTCGCCCATCTCGGCGAGTGCGCCGGGGCGGTTGTCGAGAGCGATCTCGAGATCTTTCATGGGGTCCTAAGGCCGCGACTCCATCTCCGTAGGTCGCTGAACCGGTCTCGCAGCCTGAGCAACTTTTATCACCGGCTCGTGTTGCACGGGGATACTGACCGACGCTGCAATGAAGCACATGTCGTGAGCGGTCTCATGCAGGTCCATCGCGCGCTTCTCGTCGCTTCCGGCGGCGATCGTCACCGAGGGGCGAAGCGTTACGCTCTCGAATTTCCCGCCGCCGTCCGGACGCATGACCATGGTTCCGCTCGCGTCATCCTCATACGCGATGACGTTGATCTTGCTGCGGGCGCACAGCGCGAGATACGAAAGAAGATGGCAGGACGAAAGCGACGCCACGAACAGATCTTCCGGGTTGTAGACGTTGGCGTCGCCGCGGAAAATCGGATCCGCGCTGCCCGGTAAATCGGGCTTGCCGTCGAACTGGACGCGATACTTTCGGCCGTATCCCGTGTAGGTCGAGGTGCCGTCGCCAAGGTTGCCGTCCCAGACGAGACGGGCCTTGTAATCGTGGGCTTTCTTTCTGCCGCTGGTTTCAGTCATGTCGGCCTCGCTTGGGAAGTCCGGACTGCCTCCTATAAAGTAGCGATTAGATCTGGGTGACGACGCCGTCTCGGACAAAGAGTCTGTCAAGCTGCATCAGTCCTGGGGGGATATCAGCTTCGCGAGGCACAGCGAGAATCGTCTGCCCAAGTCCGCGCTTCTCTAGCATGAGCAGGATTTTCGCCGCGCGACGGATGTCCAGCTCCGCGAAGGGGTCGTCGAGCAGCAGCAACGGCTCGGCGCCCGCGTGATCTCGCAGCGTGGCGGCTTCGAGCATCCGTAGCGCGATTGCGGCCGTGCGCTGCTGGCCGGCGGAGCCGAAGAGGCGTAGATCCCGGCCGTCGAGAGTGAGCTCCAGGTCGTCGCGGTGCGGACCGACACTGGTGATGCCGCGACGCATGTCGAGCGGGCGCTTGTCCTCTAGCGCGGCGAGCAACACATCGTGCCGCGCCTCGGATTCGGCAAAAGCGCACACGTAGCGCATCTGCGCCAATCCCATCTCGCCGATCTCCTCCGACACTCGCGCGTACTCGTCCGCACGGTCGGTCACCCACTTTGCGCGCGTCTCGATCAGCACCGAGCCATGCTCGGCCAGCGCCGGCTCCCACACCGAGACCTCCGAGTCATTGGCCCCGCGCCGGGTTGCGTTGCGCAACGCCGCGTTGCGTCGAGCCAGATTGGCGCGATAGTGCTGGAGCGCGTTCAGGTACTTCCTGTCGGTCAGCGCCAGCAGCAGATCGAGGTATCTCCGTCTCTCGCTCGGCGCCCCGCTCACCAGCGCGAGATCGCGGGGCGAGAACATCACCGAAGGAAGCCTGCCGAGCGCGTCACTCAGTTTGCGGGGGACGCTGCCATCGATCGTGACTTTCTTTTTCTTCGAGGCGCGCTCGAATCCGACGCCTATCTCGTGTGCGCCCGGAGAGGAAACCGTGGCGGCGACATGAAATCCACTGGCATCGAAGCGGGTGAGATCCTGGTCTCTCGCGTCGCGGATGGACCGCAGAATCTGGAGATAGTAGATCGCCTCGAGAAGGTTCGTTTTGCCGTGCCCGTTGTCGCCGATGAGCGCAACACCTTCCGCCGGGAAATTGAGATCGACGCGTTCGAGATTGCGAAAGTTCTGGATCGCGATGCTCTCGAGGCCGATTCTCACTTTCCCCTGAACGACGGCGAGCGCTTCTCGATGAAGGCGCGGGTGCCTTCGCGCATGTCGTCCGTCGCAGCGAGGAGGCCAAAGTGATTGGCCTCGAGAATGAATCCTTCTTCGAGCGACATCTCGAGCCCGCGATCAATGGCTTCGATGCAAAGCGCGATGGCGAGAGGGCCATTTGCCAGGATCGCCTTCATGGTGTTGCGCACTTCGTTCACCAGATGATCGGACGGCACGACTCTGTTGACCAGGCCAATGCGAAAGGCTTCGGCCGCGTCGATCATCTCACCGGTGAGGAGTAGCTGCATCGCGCGTCCTTTGCCGACGAGGCGGGGAAGGCGCTGAGTGCCGCCGTATCCCGGAAGAAGTCCCAGCTTGCTTTCCGGCTGGCCGAACTTGGCCGCCTCCGACGCGATGCGGATGTGACAGGCCATCGCCAGCTCGCATCCGCCGCCCAGCGCGAACCCGTTGACTGCGGCAATCACGGGCTTGGGGGAGGTTTCGAATCTGCGGAACACATCCTGCCCCGCACGAGCCCGTGCCTTGGCGAGAACTGGAGTCTGGCTCGATAGCTCGGAGATGTCGGCGCCGGCGACAAACGCGCGTCCGGCCCCGGTGAGAATCACGCCGCCGATCGCATCGTCGTCGCGGATCTGGTCGATCGCCTCGCCCAGCTCGCCGATCGTCGCGTCGTTCAGCGCATTGAGCTTCTCGGGCCGGTTGACCGTCAGCGTGGCGATGCGCTCTTCTACTTGGAGCGCCAGGAACTTGAAAGGCATTTGTGGCGGTTTGTTGGTAGATTTGCGGCGACCGGCGGCTTCGATCCCGGTGCCCGCGAAGGCGGCGATTCCTGCTCAAATCTACCCAGAAAGTTTGCCCTTGGGCGACGAATAAATGGCGCGACAATGGATCGTTCGTGAAGGCTCCAAGACCCGTGGATTTCGCTACGTGGGGCCCAACGGTCGCGCTGTAAACGACAAGGTGCAGCTGGAGCGGATGGACAAGCTCCGCATCCCGCCGGCGTGGCGCGACGTGCATGTGTCCACCGACCCGCGGTCGGCGATCCAGGTTTGGGGCTTCGATACACGCGGGCGCAAGCAGTACAAGTATCACGCGCGCGCGGTGCAGAAGGGTGAGCTCCGCAAATACTACCGCGTGCGCCAGATGGCGCGCGATCTCCCGACAATTCGCGCCAGGATCATGCGCGATTTCCGCCGGAAGGGACTCTCCAAGGACAAGGTCTGCGCCGGAATCGTGCGGCTCATCTCGCAGGGCTTTTTCCGCGTCGGCAGCGAGCGGTACCAGAAGGAAAACAACACCTTCGGCATCACCACGATGCGGAAATCCCACGCCGTCGTGTTAGACGACACCACGGTGGAATTCGAGTATCGTGGCAAGAGATCGATCACGCAGCGAAACGTCGTCGACGGTAAGGATCTAGCTCGATTCGTCACCCAGCTGCTGGAGACCCCGGGCCCGAGGCTGTTCAGGTACCTCGAAGGCGGAAAATGGCAGAACGTGGATTCGGGCGACGTCAACGACTACATCGAGCGAATCGCCAACTTCCCGTACACGGCGAAGGATTTCAGAACCTGGGGCGGGACGCTGCGCGCGGCGACGGTGCTGGCGGAGCTGGGGACGGGGAAGAGCCAGAACGAGCGCAAGAAAAACGTCGTCACGGCGGTACGTCTCGTTGCGGCCGAGCTGGGGAACACCCCTACTATATGTAGGAAGTCCTACGTGCACCCGGTGGTCGTGATGCGGTATCTGCGGAGCGGCACTACTATTACCCTCCCGACCCGCGCCACCGCATCCGTCACCGGGGTCGGACATGCGCCCGAGGAGAGTGCTTTGATCGAATTTCTCGACGAATATTTCCCTGAACGGCGGAAGGAGCCAAGGGTCGAATGAAATACGTCCTCGCGATCGACCAGGGTACTACAGGGACCACCGCCCTCGTAATCGGCGCCGACGGTAAAGTAGCCGGCCGCGGCTACCAGGAGATCACGCAACACTTTCCGCAGCCCGGCTGGGTGGAACACGACGCCGAAGAAATTCTCGAGCGCACTCTTATCGCCACGCGCGAGGCGATCTCGGCTAGTCGAGTCACGCCTGACGTCATCGGCATCACCAATCAGCGTGAGACGATCGTCGTCTGGCACCGCGATACCGGAAAGCCGCTGGCACGGGCGATCGTGTGGCAGGACCGGCGCACCACTGAGCGATGCGCCGAGCTGAGAAGCAAGACCACCATGATTGCGGAGCGCACGGGCCTGCGTCCCGATCCGTACTTCTCGGCCACAAAACTCGAATGGCTCCTCAAGCGCCCCGAGATCGCGTTCGTCGCGCGAAATGGACGGCTGCTCGCCGGGACCATCGACACGTGGCTGATCTGGAAGCTCACCGGTGGGCGCGTGCACGCGACCGATCCGACGAATGCGTCGCGCACGCTGCTCTTCGACATCGAGCGGCTGCGGTGGAGCAAGGAGCTGTGCGGGCTCTTTCACGTGCCGATCGAGATTCTTCCGGAAGTCAGGCCGTCAGCGGGCGATTTCGGAAAAACCGTCACCTCCTTCTTTGGTAAGGCGCTGCCGATCACGGGCGTCGCGGGAGATCAACAGGCTGCTCTGTTCGGCCAAGGCTGTTTCGGTCCGGGAGCGGCGAAAAACACTTACGGTACCGGCGCGTTTCTGCTGCTCAACACCGGGAAGATCGTTCCCAAGCCGGGCGAGGGATTGCTGGCCACCGTCGCCTGCGACGAGAACGGCCGCGCAGCCTACGCGCTCGAAGCGTCGATCTTCGTCGCCGGCGCGGCGATCCAGTGGCTTCGCGACGGACTGGGAATTCTGGACAACGCGGCGGAGAGCGAGCGGCTGGCGCGCTCCCTCGAATCGAACGACGGCGTCTATTTCGTCCCGGCGCTCGTTGGATTGGGCGCTCCCAACTGGGAGCCGAAAGCGCGCGGCACGATTGTCGGCCTGACGAGAGGAACGGGAAGAGCGCACTTCGCCAGGGCGGCGCTCGAGGCGATGGCCTACGGAACGGCGGAGATGCTAACTGTCATGGCCAAGCGCGGCAAGGTGAGCTTCGAATCATTGCGCGTCGACGGCGGCGCCTCGGCCAACAACTGGCTGCTCCAGTTCCAGTCGGATGTACTCGGCATTGGCGTCGAGAGGCCCGACATGATCGAGACCACGGCTCTCGGCGCGGCCGGTCTGGCTGGAATCGCCGGCGGTGTGTGGAAGGACGCGACGGAATTCATCGGGACCAGAGAGTTCACCCGCTTCGCACCGGTGATGGCGAGTGAGTCGGCCACTGCCTTGATGGCGGAATGGCAGCGCGCCGTTCGCGCCGCATTGTCCTGGGCGCGCGATCCCGGGCCGGGTGAGAAAAAAAGCGCTGCCCGCAAACCAAAGGCGAGACCTGGAGCTGCGCGCAAATCGAAGGGTGTGCGCACTGGAGGAAAATCAAAACCGCGGCGAGGGAGGTCAAAATGAGAGCACTCATCGCGCTGTCGGCAGTTTTTGCAATGAGTTGCGCATCCCCGAATCCGGGCGCAGTCGCGTCGACACCGGGCCCCGATGTGCGCATGAACATGCCGCAGGGCTCCCAGGTAATCACATCGGGGGCGACGGTGGTCCGCGGCGTCGCGAACCTTCAGTTTCCCATGGATAAAGTGTGGAGCGCGATGGCACCCGCGTTCGACTCGCTTTCCATTCCGCTCACAGTATTCGACGCGACGACCCACACCATCGGCAACGAGGGACTGAAAGCGCGACGCCGCATCGGCAAGACCAGGATCGGCGAATCACTGAATTGCGGGAACGGCGAAGGTGGGCCGAGCGCTGACCTCTACGATATAAATCTTTCGCTGGTGTCGAAGCTCCAGCCGAATGCAGTTGGTGGTACGACGATAACGACGGCAGTCGACGGTGTGGCTAAGCCGGCGTCGTTTTCGGGTGATTACATCAAGTGCGCGACCACCGTCGAGCTGGAGAAGCGGCTTGTGAAGCTCGTCGAGGACAGGATCTGGTAGGACGGTCTGGATGAACCAGCTGTTCAGTCTCTGCCTGGGCGTCAATCTTGCTTACGCTCAGTCGGCCGTTGTTCGCGATAGCTGGTTCGGGGCCGACAAGATCAAGCACTTCTTCATGTCGGCGTTTATCGAGAGCGTCACTTACAGCGCACTTCAGGCCGCGCGCGTTAATCATCGTCCGGCGCTCGGCAGCGCGATCGGAGTTACGATGGCGGTCGGTGTTGGCCGCGAGATTCACGACAAGCGCACGCCGGGAAAGTTCTTCAGCGTTCGCGACCTGGCGTGGGATGCGGTCGGCGCCACGGCAGGTGCAGTGCTCCTGTCGCAGACGCGGAGATGACTGTAGCGGGAACGTCATTGCGTGAACGAATCAAGGCTGATCTTCCAACCGCGATGCGGCAGCGCCACGTAGCAGCCGATATCACCTCTTTTTCGACTTTGAGGCAGCTGTAGTGGGCCCGATCCTCGAAGGATGGATACATCGCTTGTGGGCCAGCGGTGACCTTGAGGGTAGTGACCGCGCTCCGTCGCGAGCGAGTCCACCACAGCGACATCAGATGCTCCCCTATATCCCTGCCAGCCCGTATATTCCACTCGTGAAGCCACGCACGAAATTTCTCATTGGCGGCGCCCTCGTGATCGGCACCGCGGGTTATCTAGCGGCAAGCGCCATCAAGGACACCGGCGTGTATTATCTGACCCCCGGCGAGCTCTCGGCCAGGACCAAAGTCGATCCGACTTTCTACGAAACGGGCGTAAAGGTGGGGGCGCGCGTGGTCAACGGCTCCATCACCCGCGATCCCGGCGGCAGGGAGGTCGCGTTCAAAATGACCGATGGGGCTCAGACTTATAACGTGGTCTACCGCGGCATCACACCGGACACGTTCACCGACGGCGTCGACGTCGTAGTCGAAGGTCGATTGGGTCACGACGGGACTTTTCGCGCGACCACGCTGCTCGCCAAGTGCGCTTCGCGCTACGAGAACGCGCCAGAGAAATACAAGCAGACTCCCGGCTACAAGAAAG
>JBBRQC010000063.1:0-7577 GCA_038227135.1 Gemmatimonadales bacterium | reverse complement strand
TCAGGAGCTGAAGCAGAAAGTTCTCGACGAGCTCGAGAAAGGTGAGAAGAAGTTTCTCATCGACTTCAGCCAGACCGGCTACATCGACAGCTCCGGCCTGGGCGTGCTTGTCTCGCTGTCGAAGAAGATCCGCGAGCAGGGAGGCGAGCTCCGTCTGGCGAATCTCAATGATGATCTTCAGACGCTGTTCGAGCTGACCAAGCTTGACACCCTGTTCCAGATTTCCGACACACGGGAGCGCGCTCTAGAGAGTTTTTAGGTGGCAGAAAACCGCGTCGCGTTCGATCTGCACATCCCGAGCGACGTCGAATACATAGAAGGCGTAGTGGAGCTCGCGAGGCAGCGCTGCCGCGAGCTCAAGCTCTCCCCCACGAAATGCTCGCTCAACGTTCCCGTCGCCCTGTCGGAGGCGCTCTCGAACGCCATCCTTCGCGGCAACGAAGCGACCGGGGGCAAAGAAGTCCGCGTCCGGGCGATCATAACCGATACCGATCTCGTCTTCGAGATCGTAGACGAAGGACCGGGCTTCGATCTCGATGAGTGCGAGCAGGACTGCACCACGCCCGAGAACCTGAGCCGGGAGGAAGGACGTGGACTCTTCCTCATGCGACGGCTGATGGACCGGGTGGAGAGCTTCCGTGACGAGGGGAACGTCGTTCGGCTGACGTTGCACCGGGAGTGAAGGAGCTAGAGGCTGTCCTCATTGCGTTTCGTGAAGGAACGCATTGTGATGCTGCCGTGTGGGGAAGCGACGGCCGGTCGGCACCGACCGTGATAGCCCGCTCGAGCTCAAAGGTGCAAATGCCGGACGTGCTGCCGGACGAGCCCGGCCAATCCGCCCCCACCAACTTCGGAACGCAGATCGTTACCCGCGTACCGTCGGTGAAGAAGATCTGGCTGACTGTTGGGCCTTGCGACCCCGGTTACTCGCCAGAAGATCGCCACATCAAGCTGCTCATGCCGGTGGTCTCGCAGTTCACGCAGGCGGCGCTCGAAGTCGAGCACGCGGCGACGGAGCTGGCCGAGAGATACGAGGAGATCAATCTCCTGTACACGATTGGTGAGATCCTCGGGCGAACCGTCACGCTCGAGGATGCGGCCGCGACGATCCTCACGGAGATATCCGAGACTGTCGGCGCGCGGGTCGCCTCAATACTCGTCCACGACGCGCGCACCAACACTCTCCACGCCGTGGCCGCACTCGGCGTTCCAAAATCAGAGATCCCGCCGATCAGCGCGGACGACGTGAGCAGCGTCTCCGCGCGCGTCTTTCGCACCCAGCATCCGCTCATAGTCGTCGGAAAGGGCGTCACCTTCGGGAAGGAATCTCCCTACGGTCGCGGCGAGATGCTGTCAGTACCGATCATGTGGACGACCCCAAGCGGCGGCATGCCGCTCGGCGTCGTGAATCTGGCCGACCGGCGATCGCGCCTGCCGTTCACAGCAGGGGATCAGAAGCTGGTAACGGCGATCGCCACGCAAATCGGAACGGCCATTCAGAACGCGCGGCTCGTGAGCGCATCCCTCGACCAGCAGCGCCTGCTGCAGGAGATGAGTCTCGCGCACGACCTCCAGATGAAGCTGCTGCCGTCGACCGACGTCGTGTCGCCGGAGGCGGAGGTGACGGCGCGGGTAGTACCGGCGGAGAGCGTCGGTGGGGATTTCTACCAGCTGTTCAAGCTCCGTGAGGGCGCGACGGGCCTGATGATCGGGGACGTCTCCGGGCATGGATACCGGGCGGCGCTGATCATGGCGCTGGCCATGAGCGCGTCAGCGATCCATGCGCAGAACTTCGTGAACCCGGGCCAGATGCTCGGCGCGCTCCTGCATTCGCTCCGCGAAGAGCTGGAGACGACGGAGATGTACATCTCGCTCTTTTATGGAGTCATCGATCCGGGGAAGGGGACACTCACCTACGCGAATACCGGACACCCGCATGCATTCGTCGTGAGTGAGGAAGGCACGATCACCAGGCTGGCGGCGGTAAATCCCCCGCTGGGAATGGTGGACGACATTCCCAACATGGCGTCATTGTCGTGGGTCAAGAAAAAGGATCTGCTCGTACTTTTCACCGATGGTATCAGCGACGCACGCAACGGCAGCGATCAGCGTCTTGGTGAAGAGAGAGTGCTCGAGCTGATTCGGGAGAACCGTGAGAACGACACAAAGGTGATCGTCGAAAGAGTGTTCAAGCTGCTGGAGGTTCACACGAGGAAGGTGCCGAGCAGAGACGACCTGACCGTGCTGGTAGCGCGGAGCTAGTCGTGGCGCGCGAGCCGCGGCAAGGTGCGGCTGACGGTGGAGGTGCGCGAAAGAGCCGCCGTCCGCCGGTGCTCAAGAAATACGGCCAACATTTCCTGTCCGATCCGCGAATCCTCGAGGGAATAGTCGATGCCCTCGCGCCCACGCCCGCCGACACGGTTGTAGAAATCGGGCCCGGTCGTGGCTCACTCACCGACATTCTCGTTGAGCGGAGCGGGCGGCTGATAGCGGTGGAGATCGATCGCGCTCTCACCGAAGACCTTCAGAAGAAATACGGAGATCGCCGCAACATCGAGATCGTTCAGGGCGACGTGCTCGAGACCGACCTGCACGCGCTCGCCGGCCCCGACTTTTTGCTGATCGGGAACGTGCCCTACTACATCACGACGCCGATCGTATTCAAGGCATTGGATACTCCTATCCCCCGACGCTCGGTATTCCTGGTACAGCGCGAAGTCGCGGAACGCATGGCGGCGAAGCAGGATACCGAGAGCTATGGCGCACTGTCGGTGAATGTGGCGGTCGTCGCCAATACGGAGCAGGTGATGAGCGTGCCGGCGGGCGCGTTCAAGCCGCCGCCCAAAGTCGAATCCGCGGTGATTCGCTTGACTCCGCGCGCCGTTCCATTGGTGGTCGCGGAATCCCTGGCCGGGTTTCGGAGTTTCGTGCAGGCTGCGTTCGGGCAGCGGCGGAAGCAAATGCAGCGCGCGCTTCGGACTGTTAGAGGGCTGTCAGCGGCAGAGGCGGGCTCGGTCCTCGAGCGCGCGGGGATCGATCCGGCGGCGCGGCCCGAGGTTGTCAGTCCGGAGGGGTTTGCTCGACTGTACGCATTGCTTCGAGCTAAGAGCGAAGCCTTTTAGCCTTTAACTCGTAGCTCGAACCGCAAGATCGCGTCAGGCTTACTCCGCGCGATTACGGAGAGCGAAGGAGAGCCCCTCGAGCTCCATCGCCATGTTCACATTCCTGACAGTGACATCAGCCGGCACCGACAGCTGCACCGGAGCAAAGTTAAGGATCGCCTTGATCCCGGCTCGCACGACCTGCTTCACCACCGCGGGAGCATTCTCCGCTGGAATGGCGATGACCGCAATGTCGAAGTCGTGCTTCGTCGCGTCTTTCTCGAGGTCCGCGATCGAGCGAACGCTGAGATTCTCCCACTTCTTTCCGATCTTGGCTTCGTCGCTGTCGTAGACCGCCGTGACGTTGAACCCGCGTTCAGCAAATCCGCGGTAGCGCGCGAGCGCAGCGCCGATCTTGCCCGCGCCGATGATGACGACCCGCCATTGCTTTCCAAGTCCGAGAATCTCGCGCAGCTTTTCGGACAGCTCCGGAACGGAGTAGCCGAGGCCGCGCTTGCCGAAGGATCCGAAGAGTGAGAGATCCTTTCGCACCTGAGCGGACGTCGTCCCGCCGAGATTCGCAAGCTCGTCGCTGGAAATGGTCCTGAGACCCTGACGCTCGGTTCCCTCGAGGAAGCTGAGGTAAAGGGAAAGGCGCCTGACTGTGGATTCCGCTATCCGCTTCAAGATCGTGCTTGTGAAGTAATTCACAAGCTATCCCACTGGCAGTGAACGGGCAAGAAACCCCGCGTCCCTGGTCGTTCGAAAAGCCAGCCTTCGCGCGTTATCTTCCGACATGCCAGTTCACGTCACCTCCGAAATCGGCGCATTGCGGACTGTCCTCGTCCACAGTCCCGGCAACGAGCTCCTCGCGGTGACGCCCAGCACCCGCGCGGATTTCCTGTACGACGACATCGTCGACGCCGATCTAGCCAAGCGCGAGCACAAGCGCTTCGTCCAGGTGCTCGAGCGCTTCTGCGAGGTGCTGCACGTCCGTGATCTGCTTACCGACGTGCTCGAGGACAGCAAGGTCAGGGAGCTCATCATTCGAGAGACGCTCGACGTCGTCCCTCTCGAGCCGCTGGCCGCCGAGTTGCGCGAGCTGCCACCGGGGGCGGTCGTCAACCTTCTCATCGAAGGGAAGGAGGAGGAGCCAGGGCCATTGTCGCGAACGCTCAACGAGTTCAGCTACTCCCTCCCGCCGCTCCCGAATCTCTTCTTTACGCGCGATGCCGCGATGGCGATCAACAAGCACATGATGATCGGCTCGATGAGGTTCCACGCCCGGTGGACGGAAGAGCTGATAATGAAGGCCTTGTTCACTTCGCATCCAAAGCTCAGCAACTCAGGGATCCTTTACGATGGATCCGTCGAGCGCCGGCTCAACCACACTCTCGAGGGCGGCGACGTTCACCCGCTGCGAGAAGACGTTCTTCTGGTCGGATTCAGCGAACGATCCAGCCCGGCGGGAATAGATAGCCTCGCCACTCTTCTGTTCGAGCAGACCGACGTCACGAGCATCATCGTCGTGGTGATGCCGCAGGAGGCGACGGCGATCCACCTCGACATGATCTTCACGCACGTGGACCGCGAGCTGTGCGTCATTTATCCGCCCCACTTCATCGGACCGTACCGCCTGCCGATACTTCTCTGGCAGAAGGGCGAGACGCACATGAAGGAGCAAGTTGATCTGTTCGCCGCTCTCAAGCATTGCGGTTTGCCGATGGAGCCGATTCTTTGCGGAGGCTCACGCAGGATCGTCCAGGATCGGGAGCAATGGGCGTCGGGCTGCAACTTTACAGCGCTGCGACCGGGCGTCGTCACCTCATACGCGCGTAATGAGACAACTCTGAGAGAATTGGAGAAAGCCGGCTTCAAAATGATCTCCGCCAGGGATTTTCTGTCCTCCAAGCACGAGATCGCCGCCAACGAAAGAGCGGCGATAACGTTCGCCGGAGGGGAGTTGGTGCGGGGCGGAGGCGGTCCTCACTGCATGACGTGCCCGATCACGCGAGACGATCCGTGGAGCTGACGCGCGGAGTTTACTCCGAGCCTGAAGACACTCTGCTGACTTCGCGAGCCTTCGACTACCTGGCGCAGGGGCCGGCGGATGTCGTCGATCTGATCGGACATATCTGCAGCCTTCCCGGCGCCCCGCGCCTCGTCGCGGAGCACATGGCGAGCGCACTGTTCGCCGGCCGCCGTGAATTCGTGCGTGGTCTCGATGGCCGCTGGATGATCAGCGACATCCATCCCAACCAGCGGGAAGCGGACGGCGGCACGCACCCGGCGGGAAGCGGAGCGGGTATGGCCGCCCGGCTCCCGCGTACATCATCCCGGTTCGCTTCGTCGTCGCGATTCGCGAACGAGCCCCTTCAGAAGCTCTCGTACGTCGTCGTCGATACAGAGACCACCGGGGGACGTCACGGATCCGGCGATCGAATCACCGAGATCGCCGCGGTAATCATTCGAGATGGAGAGATCGTCGAGCTTTTCGAGACTTTGGTGAATCCCGAACGGTCAATTCCATACTTCGTCAGTCAGCTGACCAACATCACGTGGGACATGGTCAAGGACAAGCCGACGTTCGACCGCGTCGCACCCGAAGTGATGCGAGTGCTGGATGGCAACGTCTTCGTCGCGCACAACATGATGTTCGACTGGCGATTCGTGACGTCCGAGCTTTCGCGGTCCACTGGTCGAAAGCTGCAGGGGCGGCGCCTCTGTACCGTGAAAATGGCACGCAAGGTTTTGCCCCAGCTCTCGCGTCGCTCCCTCGATCACGTGGCCCGCTACTACGGTGTGGAAATCCACGGCCGCCACCGTGCGGGCGGTGATGCGCTCGCGACCGCCAAATGCATGCTGCGGATGCTATCCGACCTCGGCGATCGCGGCTGCACGACATGGGGTGACCTCGAGACGCTTCTCCGTGCGCCGGCAGGTCGTCGCAAGAAACGCCGAGCGTCGGGATTGCCGACGCCGGTTCTGCGCGATACCACCGCTTGACCGCGCCCACCCCCAGGGTGCAGCGCCGAAAGATCGGCGACTTCACCGTCCACGCGATTCAGGCAGGCGGCCAGAAGCTCGACGGCGGCGCGATGTTCGGGGTCGTCCCCAAGTCGCTCTGGGAAAAACGCATTCCTGCCGACGATCGGAATCGAATCCAGCTGGGAATGCGCTGTCTCCTGATCGAGCATCCTTCGGGACTGGTGCTGATCGATACCGGGGCAGGGAACAAGGAAAATGCGAAGTTCAAGGACATCTACGGCCTGGAAAACGAGGGCGCGGATGGCGCGACGATGCTGGAAGACGGCCTCAGGGAAATCGGCGTCGCGCCCGAGAACATCGCGATCGTGATCAACACCCACCTGCATTTCGATCACGCCGGCGGCAACACCCGCACCCGGCCCGACGGCTCTCTAGAGCTGACGTTCCCGAACGCCACCCATATAGTCAGACGTGGGGAGTACGACTACGCGCTCCATACCAACGAGCGAACGGCGGCGAGCTACTTCGATCGCAACTTCGTTCCCCTCGACGCGGCGGAAAAGCTGGAGCTGATCACGCGCGAGAAGCAGATCGTCAAAGGAATCCGCGTGATTCCTACTCCGGGGCATACACCGTTTCACCAGAGCATCCTGATCGAATCGGCGGGTGCGCGCGCGTTCTACCTGGGCGATCTCATCCCGACCCACGCGCACCTTCCTCTGCCGTGGATCATGGGCTACGACGTCGAGCCGCTCGTGACCCTCGAAACCAAGCGGCGCATCCTGAAGCAGGCCGTGGACGAGGATTGGCTGCTCATATTCGAGCACGATGCCACCATTCCCTGGGGCAAGGTGGAATTTGATGGAAAGGCTTACCGTCTCTCGGCGGCCCCCCAGCTGTAGTCAGGACAGAGACTCGTAAAGCTCGATACGGTTCCCTTCGGGGTCCCTGATCCACGCGAACCGCCCGTAGTCAAACTCCTCAATCTTTTCGATCTCGATCGACTCTGCCTTAAGCTGTTCCAGGAACGCGTGCAGATCGCGGACGCGGTAGTTGATCACCGCCTCCTTCCGTTCAAGGGGGAGTGGGACTTTCGATTGGGTAATCGAGAACACCGTCGCCTCCACCTTGGAAGAGTCGCTCAACTGCCTGTACTTGAACTCGGTCCCGTACACCTTGCCGTCCTCGTAGGTCTCGAGTTTCAGCCCGAAATGGTGCGCGTACCAGTTGGACAGAGCCTTGGCGTCGTTGGAGTAAATGAATACTCCACCGATTCCGTCGACCGACACCCGCTTCTCAGGCTTGCCGAGGTTCTTCCTCATAGGGCAATCGGGGTAGCCACCAGGTTCTTGGTCATGCCGCGAATCTAGGCCCTGCCTGAGCTTGCGGTAAGTTCGCCCGATCCCTTGCATGGCAGGGGTGGTAATCCTATCTTACACGCTGACAATGCGATAAGCGGGAGATCCGGGCGGATCACCCCACCCTTTG
>JBBRQC010000062.1:0-7580 GCA_038227135.1 Gemmatimonadales bacterium | reverse complement strand
GGAGAGCATGCACGTACTCGTCGATCGGGGTTTGCGAGCGAACCGCGATCGAGAAATCGCAGTACGAGCAGCGGCGCGCGCAGAAGGGGACGTGAACGTACAGGTGGCTCGGGGGCATCCTGGAATATAGACCAACGACGAACCGCAACTGAACGGGTGCGAGTTGTCAGTAGCATAGCTACATGGTACCAGTTCACGGCGTCGGGACGTCACTCAACGGATTACGGCACAAGCTTTTTCCTGTGCGAGGTTTCGCGCCGCGTTACGTCTGGGCGTAGTGAACTCGCAACTATCAGCTGTGTCACTCACGACTCGCACCCGTTCAGTTGCTTTTGATCTCGACCAACCGAGCTGCCAGAAACTCGCACCCGTTCAGTTGCTTTTGCCTACCGGCGCCTGATCTCTCCCCCCACTGAACACTCGACCAGCCCCATGATCTCCAACGACGTGATTGCGGCGAAACACTCGGGCGTGCTCAACCCGCACTTCGCGGACAGGGCGTCGATCTCGAAGTAGCCGCCCTTGAGCGCGTCCCAGATCCGCTTCTCGTTTTCCGGAAGATTTGGAGCAGGCAAATCCTCTGGCGCCGCCAGCCCGAGCAACGCCAGCGCGTCGTCGACCGAGGCGATCATAACCGCTCCGTCCCTAAGGAGCTGATTCGATCCCTGGCTCTGGGGTGAATCGATCGGACCCGGCACTGCCGCGACCACTCGGCCCAGCTCCAGCGCCTGGGTGGCAGTGTTGAGCGCCCCGCTCTTGAAGCCGGCCTCGACGACGATCGTGACCCGCGCCAGGGCCGCTATGATCCGATTCCGCCTTGGGAAAGCTCCCTCGTGCGCGCGGGCGCCCGGGGGGTTCTCGGAAAGCACTAGCCCATGCTCGCCAATCGAGCGATGGAGCTGGCGGTGACCGACCGGGTAAGGGACGTCGATCCCGGTTCCGAGCACGGCGACCGTGTTCCCTCCTTCTTCTATCGCCGTCCGGTGGGCGGCGGCATCGATCCCCCGGGCCATTCCGCTGACCACCGACACACCGGCTCGTACCAGGGTCCGGGTCAGGCTGCGGGCAGTCCGTTCTCCGTAACCCGTCGAGTTGCGGGTCCCGACGATTGCGACCTTGGGTTTGGCGAGGGCCGAGGTGCGGCCGATTGCGTACAACGGATCGGGCGGACTGGAGAGATCGAGCAGCTCGATCGGATACTCGGCGGAGCCTCTCTCCCAGCACTCGATGCGCTGTTCGGCAGCGTTCGAACCAGCTGGAGAGAACACCTGGGTACCGCTCAGAAGGTCACGAGATGGAGCGCGAGGTGCGAACACGCAAGCTCACGGAAGGCTTAGCGTTACGTCTTCCGTCTTTACGCTGTGCTTGAGGCGCAGGAGCTCCGTCCACCAGGCAGCAGTGAGCGCATCGAGTCCTTCGCGCGCCGGAGCGCTGACGGCGAAAAGTCCGAACGCTCCCGGAGCTTCGATGGGCGGCGCGTATTCCTCGCCAAGGAGGTCCATCTTTGTGAACACCACACAGTGAGGCTTGGCCGCCAGCTCCGCCGAATACTCGGCGATTTCATGCCTCAGCTGGTCGTACTCCGCCTGCCAATCCATGGCGTCAATCGGGATCAGGAACGCCAGCATTCGGGTCCGCTCGATGTGCCTGAGGAACTGAAGTCCCAGGCCTTTCCCCTCGTGCGCTCCTTCGATGATCCCCGGGATGTCGGCCACGACGAAGGTGCGGTGATCGGAGAGCTGGACGACCCCGAGGTTCGGCTGAAGGGTGGTGAACGGGTAGTCGGCGATCTTTGGGCGTGCAGCGGAAATGACCGAAAGCAGGGTCGACTTGCCGGCGTTCGGCTGGCCGACAAGTCCAACGTCGGCAATCAGCTTCAGCTCCATCTCCAGGGTGTGAATCACTCCCTCTTCGCCCGGCTGCCACTCGCGCGGGGATTGATGGGTGGGGGTCGCGAAGAAGGCGTTTCCCTTCCCGCCCCGCCCACCCTGAGCGATCACCACCTCCTGCCCGTTCTCCAGGATCTCGGCGATGATCTCGCCCGTCTGGGAGTCGCGGAGGATCGTACCCGGCGGCACCGGCATGACTATGTCCGCCCCGCCTCGCCCGCTCTTGTTCGCCCCCGAGCCGTGCTCGCCACGCTCGGCCACCCAGTTATCCCGGTAGGTGTAGTCGAGCAGGGTGGCAAGGTTGGAGTCGCCGCGCACGATGACGCTCCCGCCGCGGCCGCCGTCCCCGCCGTCGGGGCCGCCCATCGGCGTGCGCCATTCTCTGCGGAAGGAGGTACAGCCCGAGCCACCGGTGCCGCCCTCGACTCTGATTATTACGCGGTCGATGAACACTTAGAGAACCACCGTGCGGGCTTATGGTACGGCAACGGCATTCGCTTGTACCAGGAATTGCGCCAAGAACGTCCCGACGTAGTGAACTCGCAACTGGCATCTGTGCTACTGACAACTCGCACCCGTTCAGTTGTCGTTGTCACTGTATGGACACCTTTTGCAGGAGCTGCCGGTACCGCCCCAAGTCATCACGAGAAATCAAATCGCCGAGCGCGTCGAGAACCGCGCCAATCTCGCCGGCAGACGAACCAGAATTCAAAGCCCCCCGGAGATGCGAGTGCAGCTGCCGTTGTTGCCCGGAAACGGCGCAAGCGGCGATGACGCACAGCTCCCGGGTCCGGAGATCGACTCCGGGCCGCGACAGAACCTTGCCGTACCCATCGACGATCATCCACTCATCCAGGGCCGGGTGCAGGTCGCAGACATTCTGCCGCAGCTTCTCGTACGACTCGCCGTAGACGGTCGCGCACGTTTCCGCCCCGCGGGTGCGCCAAAGGTCGAAATCTTCGGCAGCGGCTCCCGGGTCGGTGGATGGCGCGGGCAGCTCCGACACGACGCGCCACATCCGCATCGCGTTGAGCGTCCTCGGGAATCCGGCGAAAAGGTACGACTGAAGAATTATCTCCTCGACTGAAACAGGGTCCACTTGGTCGATGGCATCAGTCATCACGGACCGCACCCGACCCTCGGGGGATCCGGCTATGGCCCCCGCGATTCTCACGAGATGCCTTAGCCCAGCCTCGATTGGGCCAATGCTAGCGCGTGCTTCGGCTCCGGTTGTCATCAAGTCGTGGCGTGCATCATCAGTCGGCCGGCAGGAACGTCAGGACAGGTCGCCTCGCAGCACGACGTCGCCCACAGACTCTCCGCGAGTGTTCTTGACCGGCCTGCGCATCCATTCCTGCAGCCGCGGCGATAGCTGAGACGGCAACGCGCCCAGCTCCTGTAGCACCCTGAGAAGCGCGGGCACCTGCGCTCTCTGAGCGCCGTCTTCGACCTTGACCGCGACGCCGATCCCGCGGTCGGTCAGCAGTGCGCAGTGCACTCCCTCGGCGCCGACCTTCGAGACGACGCGCCCCTGCGTTTCCGCGATCAGCGCAGAATCGAAGCGATCGGTGCCGCCGACGAGGAATGCGTTGTTGCTCATCGCGTCTATGACGCGCCTCGGAAATTCTTCTCCGCGCGCCGCTGCGACCGCGAAGCGCGAGTACGCGCGCGCCATTCGCTCGAGAGTCATTCCGAAAACGACGACTCCGCATCCATCTACGCCCTGGACGATCTTGCTGCACGGCAGGTCGGTCCACAGCGCGATCTCGTGGAGGATGTGCCGTTGCACGGGATGATCCTGCCGCTCGTAACCCTGAGGCGGCCATCCCTTGTGACGAGCCATCGCCATCATCGCCGTGTGCTTTCCCGAGCAGTTGTTATGCAGTCTCGATGGCCGCTGGCCGGATTCTCTCAGGATCTTGGCGCCGCGTTGCGAGGAGGGGTCGTGGGGACCACACGCCAGATCGCCTTCCTCGAGGCCGATGTCGTGGAGCATCCTCTCCACCAGGGCGACGTGCTCCGGCTCGCCGCCGTGCGACGCGCACGCCACCGCGAGCTGCGGTCCCTCCCAGCCGAGCTCATCGAAGCCGCCGGACGCGAGGAAAGGAATTATCTGAAATGGCTTTGCGCACGACCGCCAGAAGGTAAAAGCGTCACCGTCGCGCGCCGCGCCGAGGAGCTCATCGCCTTCCCCGACTACCGCGGCATGTACTTTATGCTCGGATTCGATCCCCTGGCCGCGGGTGACTGCAACATCGAGCTCGTAAGCTTTGATCACACCTCAAGATACCCTAGTTGAATCCTAGAATAGCTTAACCTGGATCATTGTCTTTGTGTACCGGCGCGGGTCGCGGCGGACGTCTATCAGGACGTTATTGAGCTCGGTCACGGTTTTCACCAGCTGATCGTATAGCTGCTCGTCGGTGAAGAGTTTCTTCATGGTGCCCCCGCTGCCGCCCGACATCATGCCAACGAGTGAATCGGCGCGCGACACGACACTGAGCAAGTGCACGTACAGCGTGTCATCGCGCAGCAGCTTCGACAGCGAGCCGTTCCCCGCCGTCATCTGTCTGATGACCGTGTCCACCGATGCGACGGTGCGATTCAGGCTGTAATAGAGCTGCGGGTCGTCGAGCAGCCGGCCGATCGTTCCCCGCGGGTTCTCGAGACGCGTCATCAGCGCGCTGGTGCGAGCGAGCGTCGAATTGAGATTGTCGTACAGCTGACGGTTCGTCACGAGCTGGCCCAGGGTTCCCTCTCCACGAGATATGCCGCCCGTGACCTTCTTCAGGTCATTCGTGAGGTCAACGACCTGGCCGATCGCCGTGGAGGCCTGCGACACCACGGCGTCGTAGTCGATAGAGGGGGCGATGAGTATCGTGTCGCCATCCTTGAGCGCCGGAAAACGCGGCGTCCCCACCGAGATGTCGAATACCTTGTCGCCGAGCAGCCCCTGCGTCTTGATCTTCGCGCGCGAATCCTTGCGGACTTGTTCGGCCAGACCGCGGTCGACTTCCACGACCAGCCTCAGGTTGCGGGTCGTGTCGTTGTCGGGAGGAAGGAACTGCACGTCCTTTACGCTGCCGGCCAGCTGTCCCGCGACCATCACGGGTCCACCGACCCGGAGTCCGCTTGCGTTAGCCACGAACGCCACGAGCTTGTAACGCTTCCCGAACAGATTGCCGGCCTGCCCGAGTTTGACGATGGCGACAGCGAGGATGAGAATTGCCACGAGTATCAGCACTCCCACCTTAAGCTGGTCCCACGTAATGGACGTCGATCGCTTCATCGGCTAAGAAGATTCACGGGACGGAAAGTTTCAGGGGCGTACCGCAAGCAGCCCGGAGATAAAAAGTTCACGTTCGGCAGAGTATCGAAAGTATCACCCAAGTCAGAATCCGCCCAGAAATTCGCGAAGGTATGGTTCGTCGCTGCCCGTCATCTCTTCCGGCGTCCCGAAAAATCCGACCTTCTTGTTGGCGAGCAACGCGATCTTGCTCGCCATGCGGAAAGCAGATCTGATGTCGTGTGATACGACAACGCTGGTCACGCCAAGCTCGCGCTGCAGCTTGATAATAAGGTACGTGATGGTGGCGGTAGTGAGCGGATCGAGACCCGACGTCGGCTCATCGTAAAGCATGATCTCGGGGTTGTTCGCGAGGCCGCGCGCTATTCCCACTCTCTTCTTCATGCCGCCCGAAAGCTCTGACGGCATCTGGTCCATCACTTTCTCGGGCTCGAGATCGACGAAGGTGAGCTTCTCGCGCACCCGCGCCTCGATCTCCTCCTCGTGGAGTTCCGTGTGCTCCCGCAGCGGGTAGGCGACGTTCTCGTAGACGGTCATCGAATCGAACAACGCCGCGCCCTGAAATACCATCCCCATCTTCTGTCTGACCTTGAGCGCGTCGTCGAAGGTGAGGCCGGTGATGTCCTCGCCATCAATGGACACGCTTCCCTTGTCGGGGACGAGCAATCGGAGGAGGAGCTTGAGAATCGTGGATTTTCCCGTTCCCGACTCTCCGACCACGACGACCGTTTCGCCTTCCTTGGCGTCGAACGACACGTTCTCGAGAATCGGCTCCTCGAAGGCGAGGTAGATGTTCTCGAGAGAGACGACCTGCTTCTGTGAGTCGGTGGCAGGCTGCTTCCGCTCGTTCTGGTCGGCGACTTCCTCGAGCTCGGTCCGAATCGCGGCGCGCACCCTGCCGGAGTCGCGCGCCCGACGGGGCATCGACGTGTCGTCCTTAGGGTTCGGGACGCGCCGCTCCGAAGGCTTGCGACGATCTTCTTCGTCGCTCACGGGGTGAATACCGCCAGAAGGACCTGGGTGAGGAAGTAGTCCACGACGAGAATCAGGATGCTCGCGGCGACGACGGTTCGCGTTGTCGCGAGCCCGACGCCTTCCGTGCCGCCGGTCGTCTTCAGCCCATGGTAGCAGGCGATGAGGGAGATGATTCCTCCGAAGACGAACGGCTTGATCAGACCCTGGATGAAATCGTTCGGGATGTAGCGCAGCGTGAACCCGCCCGATAGCATCTGCTCGAAGACCGTGCGCCAGTACATTGCCGTCGGTAGCCCGAGGTAGAACTTGGCGATGATGTTTCCGCCGAAGATGCCGACGAAGTCGTTGATGACCGTCAGCATCGGGAGCATGATAAGTGACGCCAGCACTCTCGGCGTTACGAGCTTCTTGATCGGGTCCGTGCCGAGGGTATTGAGCGCGTCGATCTGCTCCGTCACGCGCATGGAGCCGAGCTGGGCGGCGATGCCCGAGCCAACTCTGCCCGCGACCATCAGGCCGGCGAGAACGGGACCAAGCTCACGAACCATCGACCCCGCTATCAGCTTGCCGATAAGTGCAGTCTGGCCCAGGGCCGCGAGCTGCACCGAACTCTGTAACGCGAGCACCATCCCCGTGAAGAACCCGGTGAGGAGCACGATCCCCAGCGATCCGACGCCGATGACATCCATCTGCTGAAACAGGTCGGCCGTATAGAAGGGCTTGACGAAGATGAAGCCAAGCGCCTTGCCCGAGAGGACGAAGAACTCCTGCAGCGAATGGACGCCACGTTTGGCCGCGTCGTTGAAGCTGTCGAGGATCAAATGAAAGGGGGCGAGGGAAGTCGGGAGCGTACCGCTTGACCCCATGACAGGGCAAGGGGTGGGCCGGTTTGCTCAGGTTAATTACCGCATTTAAGTTCTCAACTGCAGGTTCCAACTGAACTGAACACGGTGGGAGGTGCCAGAGGTGCGTAGGTACCTGGCACCGGGTAACCACGCCGAGACTTTACTAAGTGGCGATCTGAGCGCATTCAGGTGCCAGGTACCTGGTGAGGTCCGCCTGGTTCCGCCGTGGCATTTTGTGCAACTGCTTGTGGGCGGTACGCCAGTAGTGAAGTCTGGGTGTAGGCACCCGGTGCCTGGCACCTGTGCATCTGGCACCTCCCACCGTGTTCAGTTCAGTTGGCACCTGAGGCCCCTCACAAACCCATCGTGATCGAAACTATTTCGCGGGACCGGTTAATTGATCTGCTGAGCGCTGGCGCTCAACAGCGCGTCGCGATCATCGGCGACGCGATGCTCGACGTGTACATGCGCGGCGACGTGGAGCGCATTTCCCCCGAGGCGCCGGTTCCCGTGGTCAGGATTCGCGACAAGGAGCTGGCACTCGGTGGCGCCGCCAACGTCGCG
>JBBRQC010000061.1:0-8345 GCA_038227135.1 Gemmatimonadales bacterium | reverse complement strand
TCCATCAGCCGAGTCCGGACAGCCGGAGCGTCTTGACCCAACGCTCCGTGTAGTTGTCTCCGCGCTTGGCCAGCGCATGGTCGCAGATGCGTCGAATCAAGTCGGAGTATCCCAGAGCCGCGACTCCCGCCATGCGCGCCAGTCCCGCCGTCGGAGAGATATCCGGATTGGCGTTGACCTCGAGCAGCCACGGGCGTCCCGACTGGTCAATGCGGAAATCGCACCGTCCGAATCCTTCCCCTCCGACGACGTTCCACGCCGCGCGGGCGATTACCGCCAGCTCGTTGGCGAGGTCTTCCGGCAGATCGGCGGGACAGTTCGGCTTGGCGCCCAGATCTTCGTCGCTCCCTGTTTCCCACTTTGACCTGTACGAAACGATGTGCCACATGCCGCGCGGCATCTGACCGAAGTCGATCTCCGCGATCGGCAGCACGTCGTCGCCCAAAATTCCGACATTCACCTCGCGGCCAGGAATGAAGCGCTGAACCAGCACTTCGTCCCAGCCCTCGAACATCGCCTCGACTCTCGCCGTGAGGGCGCGCATGCTCCTCACCACCGAGCGCTGCTCGATTCCCACGGACGCGTCTTCAGCGACCGGTTTGCAGATTGCGGGGAAGCCGACGCTCGTGATCTCGTCGCCGCGACGTACGTGGGACCACCGCGGCACGGGCAGCCCGGTGCGATCCAGCACCGAGTTGACGAGGTTTTTTCTGAGAGTGAGCGCGGTCGTCCAGCTGCCACTTCCGGTGAATGGGATACCGAGAAGCTCCAGCACCGAGATTACCATCGACTCGTAGACGGCTTCGCCGTCGATCCCCTCGCAGAGGTTGAAGACGAGGTCGAATTTTCCCTTTCGAACCCGCTCGATCCACCGCCCGTCGTTGCTGACGGGGACGCGCACGACTTCGGTTGCCCACTCGAGCAAGGCGGTTTCCACCGCCTCGATGGAGTCGAGCAGCTGCACCTCCGGCGCTTTGCCGAGGGCAGAGAGCCCGTCGAACAACAACGCTATCTTCATCGCGCGTTTCTCCTTTCGCCTGCGATACTCAATCAGCCCACCGCGAGCACTGGCTCGCTTTGAGCAGGGCTGGAAAGCGGGGCAGATCCCAGCTTCACTCCCTGACGGACTGCCGCGTACTTCAGGCAGCTCTGAATCAGCTCGTCGTATCCAATCCCGGCCGCGCGAGCCGCCTTTGGCAGGCACGAGTTGTCGGCAGGATCGGGCAGAATCCCCGGCAGCGGATTCACTTCGAGCACATTCGGTACACCAGCGGCATCAAGGCGCACATCGATTCTCGCCCAGTCGCGGCAGCCGAGCACGCGGTACGCATCGAGTGTAACTCGCTCAATAGACGCCTGAAGCGCGCTCGTGATACGAGCCGGACACTGAAAAATGTCGAGTGGATTCTCGGGACGATCCCAGACGAACTTTGCGTCGAAGCTGTAGATCGGGAGCGCGCCGTCGGGGAGCGTCTCGAAATTCATCGCCACGATCGGCATCACTGTCGCGTCGTCGCCGTTGCCGAGGACGGCACAGGTAAACTCCTTCCCGGGCAGATACTCCTCGACGAGAACGGGCTGGTCGTAATTCTCGAGGAGAAACCCGGTCTGCTCGAATAGGTGACTGGTATCGCGGCAGAGATTGCTGTCAGTGATTCCTTTCGAAGAGCCCTCGTGGAGCGGCTTGACGAATAGCGGCAGCGAGAGCTTCTCTAAAGCCGTTCGGAGCTCCTCGATCTTTCGCACCACCGCAAACCCGGGAGTCGGGATCCCGTGAAACGTGAGCGTCTCCTTGGTTCTCGCCTTGTCGAGACAGAGCGAAAGCGTGAAGGGGTCGCTGCCGGAATATGGAATTCCGTAAAACTCGCAGATCGCCGGCACGTGGGCTTCACGATTCACTCCGTAAAAGCCCTCGGCAATATTGAAGACGATGTTGGGTTTTGCCTGGCGAAGCCTCTCGGGAAAATCCTCGTTTGCCTCGAGGCGAACGACTTTTCCGAGCTTGGAGAGGGCTGATTCTACAGCTGCGATCGTGGCAGGGCTGTCCCACTCGGCGAACTCGTCGCGGGCAATTAGCTCGGCGACGGACAGGTTGCCAATTCTACTGGGAGGCTCTTCATCGGGACGCGGAAGCTCCCCGTCTTCCTGACGGCCTCCCTCTGAAGCGGGGCTGGCGAGCTCACCTGGCTCGGGTTTTTGGTTGTAGGCGAGACCGATAAGAACCATCGACACCCTACGAAAACTCACACGATCGATTCATTGGATACGAGTATATAAACGCCATCAACATGGCGCAATAATTATTCCGCGTTTAAGAAAAAAAATTTCTCGCGAAAGTTTTGTTTCTTCGGAATTTCGGGATTTTTTTCCAAGCTCGCCGGATTTGTTCTGGCCCTTGGAAGTTTTTTCTCCGGGCGTAGTCAGACTTTGTGGTAAACGATTCGCGCCGCGTCGCGGCGATCGTCGGCCTGGTATATCTCGAAGTCGGAGAAAAAGGCCGGACTCTCCACGGAGAGCATCTTGATCATCGCCACTGCGCAGCGGCGGATTTCCAGTTCCGCGCCTTCGCTCGAGCGGAGCTCGAGCATCGTCCTCCACGCTCTGGCGTTCCCGGTCACGACGATCTTCGTCTCGGTGGAGTTGGGAAGAACTCCCCTCGCCGCCTCGCGGGACATTTTCCGGCGGTGAACCTTGTCGGCGACCCATCCATAGCGCTCCATCAGGTGCTCTACCAGCCGGACGTAGCTCCTCTGCGCCTCGTCGACCTGCGCCCGCCACTCCTTCTCGAGGACGTCGTCTCCCACGATCGCGGGAGGAACAACGAAATTTGCCTGCGACTCGTCGACGTACCTCTGACTGAGCTGGCTGTAGGCGAATCCGGCCCGGTGCCGAACCAGCTCGTGGGTCAACGACCGGCTCACTCCTTCGAGGAGAACCGAGTAGTTCGCGTGTTCGAGCACACTTCCGTGTCCCTGCTTTTTGATGTTCTCGAGGTAATCGCGGGTCGCGCGGCTCGCGGGATTCTTCTGACTCATATAGCAGAGACGGCCGGCGAACTCGGCGAGCTTCTCGCCATCGGTGCTCTCCCCGAGCCAGTTGACGCGGAGATGATCTGGCTCGATGAAGGACGGGCGAGCGAGGAGTGTTAGAACGGGCTCTGTGTAGTACAAGAGACTCTTGGTGGAGGGGAAACTTGGCGGCAGTAAGCTAAGACGAACTGCCGATCAGGGACAGCCGGAACTGATCGTATGCCCGCGTCTTCACCACACTGTCGAGTGCGGCCCGCGCCTCCGGAGGAAGCGGAGGAAGCGAAGGATCGTATTTGATGTCCTCGATCGGCTTCTGACTCGGTAACGGGACCTTCACTCCGGGGTTGAGGATATTCGCCGGATCGAAGGCCTTTTTTACCAGCGCGAACGCGCGCAAAGAGTCCTTGTGCCACACACGATCCAGCAATGGTGTCCGAAGTCTGCCGTCGCCATGCTCGCCGGTGAGCGTCCCTCCGAGTCGCGCTGTGAGCGCGACCACGTCTTCGAGAAGGCCGAGGACTTTGTCGCGCCAACTCGACTCGCTCACATCGATGAGAGGATTGACGTGCACGTGGGCATCTCCGGCGTGTCCGAAGATCACTCCGCTCACTTCCCGCCTGGCGAGCGCCTGCCGAACGCCCTCGACGTACTCGGGCAGCCGTGGAAGCGGAACCGCCCCGTCCTCTATGAATTGCATCGAGGTCAACTTATCCAGGGCGGCCAGGATGGGGCTCGCGGCATGGCGCAGCTCCCACAGATTGTGCTCTCTCTCCGGCGTGAGCGCGATATCCACTGTCCTGGCTCCAGCACCCTTGAAAGCGATGGCGAGATCTTCCGCGCGCGCCGCGGCCGCTTCAGAGCTGTCGCCTTCCACCTCGGCGAGGAGAACGGCGGCCGCGCCGTCCATGAGCTCGTGCAGCGCTTCGTCCGCGCTCGGCGCTTTGGCCGCATACGCCAGGAACGTCTTGTCGAGAAGCTCGCAGGCACTCGCTCCGGCGTCCACGGCCATCATGGAGGCCGCCGTTGCCTCTTCCAGCGAGGAGAACGATCCGAGCACGCTGCTCGTTGCTGCCGGCAGCGGAGAGAGAATCAGCTGGATTCCAACGATGATCACCAGCGTGCCCTCGCTGCCGACGAGCAGGTCTATGAGGTCAGCGTTGGTGGAATAGTCGTGGATTGCGTACCCGGAGGACTCCTTGCGAACTCCGGCGTGTATTATCGGTCGGCGCTTGTCGGTCGCGACTATCTCGCCGTGCGCGTCCTGGAGGAACCTGGCGAGGGCGGCGACGCGTCTGGGCGCCGTCTCTCCGCGCGTGATCACCTCTCGATCACCATCGCTGAAAACGCAGTCGAGCGCGTTCACCCAGGCGCGCGTGGATCCGTAGCGAAGAGTGTGGGCGCCGGACGCGTTCGTGGAAACCATGCCGCCCAGAGTGCAGAAGCTCCCGCTCGACGGATCCACCGGCAGTCGGAGTCCACGTTTTTTCGCCGCGACATCCAGCGTCGACCAGAGAACGCCCGGATCAGCCCAGACCGTTCGTCCCCTCTCATCCAATTGTCCCAGACGATTGATGCGGGAGAGATCGACGATCACCCCTTTGCCGATCGCGCCGCCCGACATGCTGCTACCCGATCCGCGCGGAATGAGACTCGCTCCGGTCTCCGCGGCCCAACGGACCAGCGTGACCACGTCGTCCGCGTCCACTGGCACCGCCACCGCTGTAGGAATCACTCGCGCTATTCCCGCCGCTTCCGAATAAACGGCGCGAGCGAGCTCATCCTCGCGGAATGTCCCGCGAAATCCCGATGGAGTCACGAGGTGGTGTCGTCGCCCGGCGCAGAATGCATCACAGTCCCAGGCTGCTCACGCGCGGAGGATTCGTCGAGTAATCGTAGAACCCCTTTCCGGATTTCTTCCCGAGCATCCCGGCGAGCACCATGCGCTTGAGGAGAGGCGGGGGAGCGTATCGCTGGTCGCGGTACTCCGTGAACATGATCTCCGCGATTTTATAGGCCGTATCGAGGCCCACGAAATCCAGAAGAGTAAACGGCCCCATCGGGTGGCCCGCGCCCAGTTGCATTCCCTTGTCGATGTCCTCGACTGAGGCCACGTTCGACTCCAGCGCGTTGATGGCGTCGAGCATGTAAGGGATGAGAAGGAGGTTGACCACGAAGCCCGAGCTGTCTTTCGCTCTGATCGGCTCCTTTCCCAGCGCCCTGACGAACTCGATGCACCGCTGCTCGGTCTCTTCGCTGGTGGTTATGGTGCGGACCACTTCCACGAGCTTCATCGACGGCACTGGATTGAAGAAGTGCAGGCCCAGCATTCGATCGGGGCGTCCGCTCGCCGCCGCCATTGCGATGATGGTGAGGCTCGACGTATTGGACGCGAAAATCGAATCCGGCCCGGCGATTCCGTCCAGCTCTGACCAGAGCGCGTTCTTCACCACGAGATCTTCGACAACTGCTTCTATGAAGAGGTCGGATTCGGAGAGCTCTTTCAAATCCGTGACGAACCGCAGATTCTTCAGCGCCGTATCGCGCTCGGCTTCTGTCGTCTTCCCCCGCTCGATTCCTCTGGCGAGGGACTTCTCGATGGACTGTCGCGCTTTTGCGGCGAGCGCATCGGATACTTCGCGGACGGTGGTTGGGAATCCGGCGGTGGCGGAGACCTGCGCGATTCCGCTGCCCATCAGTCCGCCCCCCAGGACGCTGACCTTTTTTATCTCTTTCATCTGCCGACGCGTAAACGTGGCCGAGTAAACTCGCCATGCTCGAGCCGGTCGAGCACCTGCTCCAGCGCGAGCTGTACTCCCGACAGAACAGTTCGGTGGCTGCGAGCAACCTTGTAGGCGCCCGCAGTGCCTCCGGCAAACGGCAGCATGGCGGCGCCTGCGGCGATCAGAATCGGCAGATGGGCGATGACGAGTCCCAGACCGAGGAGTCCGCCAACCGCGCCGCCGGCGACCACGAGCACGCTCCCCGCTCCCACCCGCCTCCCGCGGCTCTGATGAATGTCGGCGTCCAGTCGGACCACCACGCGTGTCGAATCAACGGGAAGAACTGTCGCAGAAACCTGGCCCGCATCTACCAGATAAAAAGCGTGTCCGCTGAGATTCACCGTTCTGCGCAGCTTTCCGAACAATCCCCGCTGCGGCTCCCAGGTGATGCGATCTGAGAATCGCCGCTGGACCTGCAGGCATTCCTCCCGTTGCATCCACGAATCAATGGCGGCCAGCACATCCCGCGGATTTCCGGGAACGGTTCTCGTCGCCGTCGCGTAACCGGCGCCAGCGATCTGCGCGACGAGTCCACTCTCTTCGGGGACGTTCACCCGCGTCCGTTCTTCCGCCAACGCCTGATTGATGGTGGCGGGGCTGAGCCCGACTTCGTTGCCTATGTCAAGGAGCTGGCTCTCGCTGATGAGATCGCTGGAATCGGGGAGCGCGCCGGCGCCCTGGAGCTCCGCCGCCCGCGCCAGAACGCGCTCGAGCGCCTGTCTGTCGAGCAGGTTCTGTCGCGCGAGGGGCGAAGGTCGCACTGGGGGCGAACTCTTTTCATCGGCCATGCAGAATTATATCTGCTTAAATCCCCCCGAGTACGACCTCGAGCTGGCGCGTTAGCGCATCCCGGATGGTGTCGGGCAGCGCGAAAGCCGCCGTGAACGTCGCCTGCACGTTGGCGCCCGCTGTGCGATTCACGGAAGCAAGGTAGTAGCGCATGTACCCGTCGACGAGCTCCGGCGATGTGTTCTGGAGAAGGAGCGCTCCACCGCGAACGGCCGCCGCGCTCTGATACCGCTCGCCGATCCCGCTCCGAGCCTGCTCCGGCGTGATGTTATCCTTGACCGCCGTACCGGCAATACCGGACACGGCTTCGTGCGAGATGACATAGATCGCCTGCGCGGCATCGTTTGGACGATCCGGGAACGTTACCGTGAAGACGTTTGCCTGCTTTCCGTTCGTCAGTGATCTGCCTTCGCCGTCCAGCGGCATCGACAGGAGAACCTCCCCCTGCGCCTGCTGCGTGTTGTTGAGGAATCGCTGCATCCTCGGCCGATATTTGCTCTGCCAGAGCGTGTCCACCAGATCGAGCACGTTTCTTCGCTCGCGCTGCTGTTCACCCCAGTACGAGTGGTAGAACTTGTCGCTCTCATCGCTGAGTGACTGCGTGAAGAGCCGAAGCCAGTCGCGATCGGCGGCGGTAGGGAAATAGGCGGCGAGGAACGCGATCGCCCCGGCCTGCTGTTGCGACGATGCCGAGCGTGGATCCCCTGCTGCCCGGATGAATACATCGATTGCCGGTGTCATCTCGGCCCACGACGAGAAGAAGAGCGGTATGAACTGGGCGTTGACGAGCTGCGGATTGGCAGCGAGGCGGGCCCGAAGACGGTCGCGATTCGCGTCGAGCTGCGTAACCACGTTCGCCCTGTTTTTCAGAACGATCATGCTTGTGCTGTACCCGCGCTTGAAGAACGGGACGAACGTCGTGTCTTCCTGCAGCATGGCGAAGCCATGCAGCCACAGATCGACGTGCTCACGCGTCTTGATCGGCCAGACTGCGTTTGGCGCACCGGCGGTCTGATCGCCCGGACCGGCGCTGCCGTTCGTCGCAGTCCCCCCGCCACCTCCTCCCACCGATGCGCACGAAGCCAACATTGTAGCGGCGCTTGCCAGCGCGAAGATCCGGATCAGCTGCGTCATGATTCTCCTCGTCCGTTCAGACCGGCTCGGTCTTCTAATGTATGGATTCAACTATCACGGCTATCCCCTGACCGCCGCCAATGCACGCGGTCCCCAGACCATACCGTTTTCCCTGCGCACGCAGAGCATGCAGTAGATGGGCCGTGATCCTCGCCCCGGAGGCAGCAAGCGGATGACTCAAGGCGATCGCCCCCCCGTGAACGTTCAACTTCTCTCGCGGAAGAGAGAGCTCCCGCTCGACGGCGCACGTCTGCGCCGCGAAGGCTTCGTTCACCTCGATCAGATCCATGTCGCGCATCGAGAGACCGGCCCTGGCGAGCGCCGCTTTCGATGAGGGCACAGGTCCGATTCCCATCACGGCGGGGTCGACGCCCGACACTCCCCACGCTACCAGCCGTCCCAGGGGCCTGAGACCTCGGTCGGTCGCGAATTTCTCGCTCGCAACCACGAGCGCGGCCGCTCCGTCACCGATCCCGGATGCATTTCCAGCGGTGACGACACCTCCTTTTCGGAAAGCCGGTTTGAGAGCAGCGAGCTTCTCGGCCGAAGTGTCCGGCCGCATGTGCTCGTCCTTCGCGAGCTCGTCGGGCTTTCCGGTTTTGGTATTGGGAAT
>JBBRQC010000060.1:0-8357 GCA_038227135.1 Gemmatimonadales bacterium | reverse complement strand
GGTGTACATGGTGGGTGTGGTGGTCGCGATGCTCGTTCTATCCGGGATCCTCCACACGATCGTTCCGGATTTCAGCATCGTGAACTATCTGCTCTACACCGCCGTCATTTTTGTGGCGATGGGTGGAATCGGGTTTTTCCTCTCCGTTGCGACGCGTTTCGACTGGGCCACCCTCGCCGCAGTCTGGCTCGGGTCGCGGGCGCTCCGCGGGTTCTACGGCGACAAGCCGGGATTGCCGGGAATTCTCGTGCAGGTCCTCCCTCCCGTTCACAAGCTCAACAATGTCGCCGACGGACTGATCACGCATGGCAGCGCGCCCACGAGCGATGTGCTCTGGCTGGTCGGCTATGGTGCGCTCTTCTTCGCCCTCGGGCTCGTCATCCTTCGTCAGGCATCACTCGCAGACTAGCGAGACTGCTCGCCAACCATCTCGTCCGCGGCAATGAATCCGAACAGCGTTCATAGAACAATGCTTCCGAACGGTTTGACCGTCCTCGTTCAGGAGGACAGGTCGGCTCCCGTAGTCGCGATCGTGACGTACGTGAAGGCCGGATACTTCGACGAGACCGACGACCAGCAGGGCCTCGCGCATGCCCTCGAGCACATGTTCTTCAAGGGGACTACGAAGCGCGGCGTCGGCGACCTCGCGAAGGAGACGAAGGCGAGCGGCGGTTTCCTCAATGCGCACACCATCTACGACCACACTGCGTATTACACGGTGTTGCCATCGTCGGGCTTTGCGCGGGGTCTCGACATTCAGGCCGACGCCTATGCGAACTCGGTGATCGATTCCGGCGAGCTGGCGAAGGAAATGGAGGTCATCATCCAGGAAGCGAAGCGCAAATCGGACAGCCCGTCGGCCGTCGCCACCGAGACGCTGTACGAGCTGCTCCACGATGCGCACCGGATGAGGCGGTGGAGAATCGGTCGGGAGCCCGGACTCCGATCGTTCACGCGCGACAGGATGAATGCGTTCTACAGAAACTTCTATCGACCCTCCAATACCATTCTCAGCATCTCCGGCGATGTTGACTCCGCCGATGCCCTCCGTCGCGTCACGGATCTGTACGGGCATCTCGAAAAGGCAGAGCCTGTTCGGATTCCCGGGCCTCGCGAACCGGAGCACGAAGGCTTCCGCTACCGCGAGCTGGCTGGTGACATCGCGCAGAGCCAGCTCGTGCTGGGCTGGAGGACGCCAGGCACGCTCCATCCGGATACGCCCGCTCTCGACGTCGCGGCGGCGATTCTGGCGACAGGACGGGCGTCACGGCTGTATCGGTCGGTACGCGAGATGAAGCTCGCATCTTCCGTGAGCGCGTACGACTACACGCCGGGCGAGCTCGGCGTTTTCGTCGTTCACGCGGAGACCGAGCCTGAAAACACCGCCGGCGCAGCGGGAGCAGTCTGGGACCAAATGCATCAGCTGCGGGTTGGAGCGCTGGAGGAGCACGAGCTCCAACGCGTGCGTCGGATCTTCGAGGCTCGATGGGCAAGGCGGCTGGAGACATCCGAAGGCCGCGCCAACTATCTGGCAGAATGGGAGGCGCTGGGCAGCTGGCGCATGGGGGACGAATACTTTCACCGATTTATGTCTTCGTCCGGGGACGACGTGCAGCGAGTCGCGCGCAAGTATCTGTCAGAGGAGAGAGCGGCTGCGCTCATCTATCGGCCGCAGACCGCGAAAATAATCGCGCAGAGCGCGGCAGACATGCGACATCTGCTCAGTGCCGGTCGATCGGAGCGGCTGGAGTCGATTCCACCCCGCGCCACACCTGCAGCGTCGGAGACGAAGGGCGCCGAATTTGACAGGGAAGAGGCGGGAATTTCCGTATTCCGCACGGCACAGGGAATTCCCGTCCTCGTACGTAGGAAGGCCGGCACACCGATCGCCAGCATTGGCATTTACATCGTCGGTGGCGCCGTGGAAGAGGAGCAGGATGAAGCCGGGCTCACCCTCCTCACCGCGCGCACGATGCTCAAGGGCACAACGACCCGCACCGCGGCACAAATCGCGGAAGACGCCGAGATGCTTGGCGGCTCGATCTCGGCGGGCGCTTCCAGCGACAGCTTCGGCTGGTCGTTCTCGGTGCCCAATGCGCGCCTGGCGGAGGCGCTGGAGCTGTTGGGCGATGTAGTTCAGCGGCCGACAATTCCGGATGATTCCTTCGAGACCGAGAGGGCCGTCGCTCTGTCGAACGTTGCAATGATCCGCGACGACATGTACCGATATCCGGCGCGCCTGGCGAGCTCGGTCGCATTCGGTAAGCATCCCTACGCCCGCCCTGTCATGGGGACCGACGAGTCGCTCCGTGCGATTTCCGCGGAGCAGGCGCGGGAATGGCATCGGTCGCGCGTTCTCGAGTCAGCCGCGGTGATTGGGATCGTTGCCGATGTCGACGTCAAAGAGGCGGCGGATCTCGTGGCCCGCGAATTTGGTGTTCTGGAGCCGAAGAAGGTGCCAAAGGTCCCGAAGCCGCGTTGGCCGAAGAGCGTAAAAATCGCGGCCGAGTCGCGGGACAAATCGCAAACCGCGATTGCCCTGGCGTTTCCAGCGCCATCCCGAACCGATGAGGATCGGTTCGCGGCATCGCTGATCGGGACGGTCGCCAGCGGATTGGGGGGTCGCTTCTTCGACGAGCTCCGGGACCGGCAATCGCTGGCCTACACCGTGCACGCGGGGTTGAGCGAAAAACGGCTGGCGGGAATATTCGTCTCATACATTGCGACGTCCCCGGAAAAGGAAGAGATCGCGCGGCGCGGACTGCTGGCGGAGTTCGCCAAGCTGTGCGACCAGCCCGTCGGCGAGGACGAGCTGTCGCGCGCCAGGGAGTACACGATCGGCACGCACGCCATCGCTCAGGAATTGGGGGCCGCGGTTCTGGCAGAAATGCTCGACGCCTGGATGTTCGGGGCGGGATTGCACGAGCTCACCGAGCACGATGAGCGAGTTCGATCTGTCACAGCGGAGGCGATGCGCGACGTCGCGCGCCGCTACTTCGATCCGGCGCGTCGAGTCGAGGGGATTGTGCGCGGAGTTGGTCGCATCGTCTAGGCGCTACTGCGCGCTGGACGAAAGCCCGTTCTCGGCGCGCAGAAGTGCCGCGGTGACGGGACGCAGGCGGCCGCCTGGCGCACGCAATCCCCGCACGGTGTAATAATCGCCGGCCTCGTAGACGACGAGCCCCTTGATCGGCGTCTCGGCGGTCGCCCATGCGAGCACCCCCCAGATCGCGCGTTCCTGGTTCTGCTCGCCATGGACGAGCGGATATCCGCCGGCCGCGAATACCCAGTGCTCCTTCGGACTGGGATAAAGCCGCATCCACCGCTGCGCCACTCTCATGTGCGTGTCGAGCGATCTTGCGCCGTCAAATCCGGCGAGCAGCGAGAAACCCATGACATCGATCGGCGATCCACGCCGCGCAGCCCATGCGTAGAGGGTGCTGTCTCGAGTGCCATAACTACTCATCGGCACGGCCACCTTGATGCGTGGATAGACGTAGTGTGCCACGCGCGCTGCTCGCGTGAAGTAGTCGATCCAGTACTGCGGGGTCTGGTCTCCGAGAACGCGAGATCCTTCCTCCGTTGGATCGACCGCGGGAATGAGGTAATCCGGCTTCAGCCGCCTTGCGATCCGGTCGATGTCCTTGAGGCGGGCAGTCGTGTAGCCCTCACGGGACTGCCTGATGTCCTTGTCGCCGTTTTTGGGGTAGCCGAGCGCGACGATGATGACGGTGCTGTCCGCTCGCGCCTCTTCGATCGAGCGCGCCAGTGAGTCGAGAGCGACGCCGCGAGCGGCTTCGGGATCGACCACGATGCTTATCGCACCGACGTTCAGGGTGTCGGCGAGGGCCAGGTCGTATTGGATCGCCAGCGGCGGCGGACCGCTTCTCAAATCGGGAAAGATCTTGAGGCCTATCCTGAAATCACCTTCGGGGTGCTCCTGAAGCTGGTCCTTGGCATGAACTGCATAACTCTTGATTCCTGCGTAGGCGCCAGGCAGCTCGACCAGCACCAGCGCGGTCATCGCAATCGCGGCTCCCGCGAGGCCGACGCGCGCGAGCCTGGTGAATCCCCACCGCGCGGGAAGAGATGGCGCGAACAGCGGCACCTGAAGGTAGATCGGATTCCAAAGCGCTGGTGAGCCGAAGAAAGTACCGAGCATGCTTGCCTGCGCCGCATTGAGCGCCAGCCCGAATTCCGCTGGCGAGTCTCCGCGCGTGATGACGAATTTCGTCACGGCCACGGTAGCAATGATCACGTTGTACACGAGCAGGGGGAATCCGAGGAGCGGAGTCACCAGCCGGCGAGTAAGAGCATAGATCGCCTGCAGCACGAAGAGCAGGGCAGTGAATGGCCAGAGCCACGCCACGAGGAGGATCGCGCGTCCGTAGAGAAGCGACTGCGCGGTATAGGCTACGACGAGAGCCGGAACGAGCAGAAGTCCGGCGATACCGGTGATTGCCTGAAACGCGCGCGGGGTGCGTCGCAGCTGCGCGATTCTCCCCGCCATCAGGATATCCCATGCGATCATTGCCGCACAAAGGGCGACGTAAAGGGGCCCGAGCAACCCGTGCGAGGTCATCGAGCGAAGCTAGACATGCGGTAACGCGCTGGCAAGCGCTCACCGCCGCTCTTACTTTTCGGTCGCATGAATCGCAGCGCTCTGTTTACCCTTCCCAATACGATTTCACTTTCGCGCGTTGTTCTCGCGCTCGCCTTCGTGCTCGTGTCAGAACCGTGGGACCGCATCGCGTTGATCGGGGTCGCCGGCTTCACCGATATCATCGACGGCTGGCTCGCGCGCCACGAAAAATCCGAGAGCACCGCTGGCGCGCTGCTGGATCCGCTGGCTGACCGGGTTTTCGTTCTCGTTGCGATTTCGACCTACCTGATAGAGGGGCGTCTGAGCGCCGGCCAGTATTTCATCTTCCTGACACGCGACCTGGCCACCGCAGTCGGATTCGTAGTCGCCAAAATTATTCCAACGCTCCGTCCCGCGGTGTTCAGGGCGAGGATGTTAGGCAAGATCGTCACCGTCGTGCAGCTGATCACGCTTGTTGCGATAATCGTGGTTCCGGAGGTCACGAGCGCTCTCGTCATGACGATTGGGATCATTTCCATTGCCTCGATCATAGACTACACCATCGCGCTGTGGCGCGGCCGGGCGCGTTGAGTCGCGGCGCGCCTCCATGCTGATAACGAACGCTCCCGGTTGGCTCACCACCTCGGTACGGGGAACGAGCCGGGCGTTTGTCGGTGCGCTCCCGGTCTTCGCGCTTGTGCTGGCGGTCTTGGGGCCTTCATCCGCATTTGCACAGGTGCCGACGCAATCAGTTCAGAGCGAAGTGCGAGTCGATGGGATTTTCGCTGCTAGCAGCGGCGTGGAGGCTGGCTACGGTATCAGCATCCCCGCTGGCATCTATCTGCGTTGGGGCGTGGTGGGCGGCGTAGGAGCAGGGCGCCACGGCGTCGAGTCACGCGCGGATCTGGTCTCCAGATTCAGCCTCGATCCGTTTCGGCAGAGCCGCTGGGCGCCGTACGCCGGTGCGGGGCTCTCCGGGCGATTTCGAGCCTCCGCCGACGGCGGGGCGAGGGCGTTTTTGCTCGTGTACCTCGGCATCGAAGGTTCGCTGCCGGATCGCCAGCTCTCGGGCTGGGTGCCCGCGGTCGAGCTTGGGTTGGGGGGCGGGGCGAGGGTCGGAGTGATTCTACGAAGAGGGATCGCCGGCAGACGGTAACAACAACTGAACGGGTGCGAGTTTGCCAGTAGCAGTCCGGACTAGTGAACTCTTACCTCGCACCTGCGCCACTGACGTCTCGCACCCGTTCAGTTGCGTTCTGCATTTAAACAAAAAAGGGGCGCCGATTCGGCGCCCCTTTCTTTATACCGCCTTTCTGACTTTGGGCGGCTGAGCGAATCTCTCGCCGAGCACCCTCAGCTCTTCTAGTTCCGACGGCTTGAGCTCATGGTAGCGCTCCGTCAGGTATCCCATCGTGTTGTCGAACCATTCCTTCTGATCTTCGGGCGCCGATCCGACTACGCCGCAGCGCATCACCTGCTGAAACAGCTCGTCCCGGGCCTCCTCAAAGGGAGTTGCCTGCCGGACTGGCTCCTTCCTGAATCTGTTTTTCTGAGTATTCATCAATTCGGTTGGAGAAAAAACGTCTATGAAATCGTGCTCCTCAATCTACTGATCTTAGACACCATTTCATATAAGAAAGGTTCATGCCGCGGCTCGTCTTTTGATGAAATCGAGCAGCAATTCCGAGAGATGATCCGGGTTTTCCTCAGGGACGAGCCTCGCAACCCCGGCAAGGCGCACCAAACGCGCGTCGGGAATTGCATTGACGAGCCGGTCAGCGAGCTTGGGATCCACCCACTTGTCCTCGTCGCCCCAGATTATGAGTGTCGGAGCGTGGATCTCGCCGTACTCGTCTTCGTCGAGATCGGCTCGGTGGACCGAGCTCGCCAGCGTCAGAAGATGATTTGCGCCGTCCTTTCCGACGAATGGAGCCAGATATCGCGCGACCAGCTTCATTGGCATGTGCTCGGCGTCGGCGACGCTTCCCTTGAGCACTCCCTCGAGTAGCGGAGCGGCTCCCATCACTCCTCGCGTGAGGCTGAACGCGAATCGCGCCGTCCTGCGTTGCATCTGGGTGATGTCCTTCGCCGGAAGCTCATCGAAAGCCGGAGTATTGATCAGCACCAGCTTCTCGACCCGATCCGGCCGGTTCGCCGCCAGCTTCATCGCGACGTCTCCGCCGAAATCGACTCCGACGATCACCGCGCGCGATACGCGCAGCACAGTCATCGCCGCATCGAGATACTCGGCCTGCGCGGCGATTCCGAAGTCCGCATCCATTGGACGATCCGACTGCCCGTGCCCGAGCAGGTCGACGGAATAGGCCGTGTGTCCCGCGGCGGTTATGGAGGGGGCGACTGCACGCCACAGGAAATTGCAGGTGCCGAAGCCATGCAGAAGAATCACGGCGGTTCCGCCGTGTCCGTACCTTTCGACGTGCATAGCGCCGGGACCGACGGGAGCTCTGAGGACATCAGCTTGCATCTCTATACCCCTCTCTTAGCTTTCGCGACACAACCGACTTAACGGTCCAAGCAAACAAATCGACCACGGAAAATGCCCCCTAATAACGATAGACCGAGAGACAGGAACGTACCCGGGAAGAGCGCCGTCAGGGAGGCCCGCAGTGCATCAAACCGGCCAAAAGCGTTTTATTGGCTGCTTGGCGCAATCGTGGTCGTCGGCGTTGCAGCGCTCGGGTACGTAGTAACCAAGCCAACAGGCGGCGCGACGAATGCCATTCAGGTTGCGGACACGACCAATGCGGGCCCTTCTCAGGGCTACTTGATGGGCAAAGTCGATGCCCCGGTGAAAATCCTCGAGTTCGCCGATTTCGAGTGCCCGGCCTGCGCCGGATTCTCCGTGGTGACCGAGCCCGATGTGAGGACCCGCATCATCAACGCCGGGTTGGCAAACATCACCTACTTCGATTTCCCGCTGACTCAGCATCGGAACACCGTTGCCGCTTCAAATGCGGCAGCGTGCGCGGACGAGCAAGGCAAGTTCTGGCAGATGCACGATCGGCTCTTTCAGGCCCAGGATGAGTGGAACGGCGAGGCGACCGACAGCCCCAAGCCCTTCTTCAGGCGGTACGCGCAGGAGACAGGTCTCGACGTCGCAAAATGGGAGACCTGTTACGACGCACACAAATATCAGAAGCGAATCGGCGCCAACCTCGCCGATGGGCTGCGACGCGGCGTAGGCTCCACTCCCACCTTCATTATCGGGAACAAGCTCTACAGAGGGATGTCGTCCTACGACGCAATGAAGGCCATCGTGGACTCCGTCGCGAAGGCGGCCGGTTCCCAGCCAGCGAGCGCATCAGCGCCACCTACGCAGAAACCGAAGTGACCAAGCGGATGATCGTGGCCGCGTTTGCGCTGGCCGGGATCTTCATCAGCCTCTACCTGACCCTATTCAAGCTCGGAGTGATCGGGGAGCTGACCTGCAGCATCGGATCGTGTGAGACCGTCAACACCAGCAAGTGGTCGACTTTCCTCCACCTTCCCGTCGCGGCGTGGGGACTCCTGTTCTACGCCGAAGTGTTCGTGATCTCGTTGATCGGAACGATGCCCCGCTTCGAGAACGAACCTTTCGTCTCTATGCTCCTCGTGGCCGAAGCAGCGTTCGGCTTCCTCTTCTCAGGCTGGCTTACCTACCTCGAGCTCGCAGTAATCCACGCCATATGCGTATGGTGTGTCACCTCGGCGGGCATCGTGGTGGCGATACTGATCGTCAGCATTGCGGATTTGAGGGAGCTGCGCGCTGCGCTGG
>JBBRQC010000059.1:0-10786 GCA_038227135.1 Gemmatimonadales bacterium | reverse complement strand
CGTCTTCGAGTCCCCCAGCACCTGGCGGACGCCGTAGCCACCTCTGCAGGTCTTGGCGGAGTAAACGGTCTGGATTCTCGGTGCCGCGCCGGGGACAGTGTCGTACACGACGACGAGAGTATCTACGACATCCCCAGGCAATCCGTTGTCGTTCGTGGCAACGTTGAACGCCCGCGAGAACGGATCGCGCTCGCTGTCGAGAACGTCGAAGCCCTGAACTTTTTTCCCGCGATACGTCGTGTCACGCGTGCCAGGCGTCGAGCCCGCGGTGACAAACATCGTGTCAGGTCCGAATGCGACCGAGTTCTCGGAGATATCGCCAAAGTCGAATACGAGGGTCGGACTCTTCGTACGAGAGATAGTGGTAGGAACCTGTGCCCAGAACTCAAGATTTTCCGCCCGGGATATGTCGGTCCCGCTGGGGCCGAGCACGGTTCGAACCGATCGCCAGCGTTTCCCGACAGGAGTGTTGGGGACTGTCCAGCGAAAAGCGCTGGTGAGGTTGTCGAGGTGGCCACCAACCGCAAGCGGGTAAAGCGTGAGCCATAACAGCTGTTCCGGACCGGCCAGGCCGGTGCCGACCTGGGACACCAACGGATCGATCTGGTCGATCGTAAACCGAACCACCTTTCCGTCGGCATCCACTCCATTGGTCTGCCAGGCGAGGGTTGCCGCGCGGTTGAGATCAAAGGCCCCCGCTCCGAACAGAGACGGGATTCTGACGCCAAGCGCAGGTTGGCTGCTGAAATACCACTGCGGATCGCCGAGAGACACCGAGAGGCCGCCTTCTCCCTCGAACGACTCGAGGTACGCCTGCTGCGCTGCGTTCGTCTGTGGACGGCTTCCGGCGAGCTCGGCGGAGAAGCCGATGCGAGAACGAGTCGTCGTCGCACCAAACGGCAGCTTCGAAACGAGGCTCGTGAGCGGCTCGGCGTCGAAGCTGAATAGGGCGCTGACGCCCGCAACAAGCGACGCTGCCGGCTCGAAGCCGAGCGGCGGACGGGTGAAGTTCGTCCGCTGGCTTTGCGAGATCGCCGTGAAGTTGATCTGCCCGTTGTCGAAGGGAAATTCTGCCGTCGCGCCGAAAATGGAGGTGGGAGTCTCCTCGAACACAGGGTTCTCCTCGTACTGAACGGTCACCTGCCGAGGGCGGGGAAAGAGCGTGTCGGGTCTGTTGAACGAAACCCGTCCGAGATCGTAATCGACGGAGTAGTCGGTTCCTCTGATGAGGGGAATTCCATCGACGAGCAGTCTCTCCGAGTTCGGTCGCACCTGAACGGTGCCGAGCATCAGCGCTCCTCCCTCGCCACTTCCTTCGGCTTGATATCGAACGCGGATGTGATAGACGGCTTCAGGTCGCTGCGCAGAGCGCACGTATTCGGGCGGGGTGGTGTAAACGGTGTCGTTGGTGGGGTTGCCGGTCGTCGCGAGACCGTTCGACGCAAATGGCTTCGCGGAGGGGAATATCAGGAACTGGTCGCGGATGGTGCGCGAGCCCGGCGAGCCCAGGCTCAGCTCGAAATTCGGATCGCCTGGTCGCGGCCAAATGCGATTCTCCAAATCGAAGCTCGAGCTGTTGGTGCTTTGAGCGAGGCCGAAAAGCTTGAGATAGGTGTCAGCGGTTCCGGCGACCGGCTTCTCCTGATCCTCGCTGCTTCCCGTCACGACCTTGAGAGTCACGCTCTGCCGGCGGAGGTCGGGGCCGCCGAGCCGATAAACGCTTCTGATTTCGCGATCGAACGCCGGATCTCGCGGCTGAACGTCGGGATCCCAGATCAGA
This sequence comes from Gemmatimonadales bacterium, assembly GCA_038227135.1. GTDB lineage: Bacteria > Gemmatimonadota > Gemmatimonadetes > Gemmatimonadales > Gemmatimonadaceae > UBA4720. The sequence continues at coordinate 9,006 of JBBRQC010000059.1, read as the reverse complement.
TTGGCGAATTGGTCGCGCGCGGGCGTGTACGAAAGGTCGGGTGTGCCGCCAGTCGCCGTGTAGATGGTATCGCGCCCGTTGATGCGAACGCGGTAGGCCACGACCAGGCGCTCGTTGTTGAGAGCGAGAGGGCGCACCAGGGCGATCCATAGCAGGGATGGATCAGCGTAGTAGTCGACGCCTTCGCGCAGGTACTCGTACACCTGGCCGCGTCTCGAGCGCGAATTGCCGAGCAGGCGAAATTGCGGACCGCTCGGATTTGGCGGCTGCCCGCCGATGAGAAGGCGGTAAAGAAAGATCTTCGTGGGTCGCAGCGTATCGGGGAGCGACGCGGACAGGGCGGCCATGCGACGCGAATCGAGAATGTCTACGTTCGGATAAGCGCTCCCCAGAAGTCTCGGGTCGATCGTGAAGAAGAAACGCCGCGGCTCGAACTGATAATCCTCGATTTTTCTGTCGATCGCCTGGAGAGTCCGATCGCCAACTGTGAAGACATGGTCGCGAACAATGTTACCCTTCTGCTGCGCGAGAATGGTCTTGAGACGCATTGAGCCCAGTCTCATGACGCCCTGGACGCCGTAGTTGCCGCTCGGTATTCCAGCGGTGATGTATCGTGAATTGGGCGGCTGGAACGTGACGTTTCCCAGCTCGAGACGCTGCAGAACCTCTCTCCCTTTGCCCTCGTAATAGATGGAGATGTTGTTCGACGCGTCGAACTCGCGCTGGGTATCGTAGTCGAGATTCACGTGGACCCGGTCGGCCACGGTTCCACCCGATTTGGCCGCGAACTGAAAGTCGACGAGCGGCTCGAACGCACTTCTGCAGTTCGCGCTGGGATCGAAGAACAGATTCGACGAGCACAGCGCGCTTTGATTCTTCTCACCGCGAAATTCCAGGCGCCCATCTAGCTGGAGTCCGAGGTCGGCGTACTCGCCCAGAATGGGGACGGGCTTCGGTGTGACGCCTGGCTTCGGCTTGGGTGGTAATTCCCCCGGATACAATGGGGCGGGAGCAGAGGTTGCAAAGTTGCTCGTCGCAACCTGGCCCCAGACAGCCTCTATTATCGTGCGCATGTTCTGCTGAAACGCAGTGGCCCGCGCCGCCTCGATTTGTGCCTGCGCCTGGCGGAAAGCCTCCCTGTCTCCAAGAGAAAAAACTGACGGCAGGGTTAGCGGAAGCGTGTCGCGGCCTAGTCGCAGACGAATCCCCGGCGTGCCGGGCGTCCCGGTTGGAGGCGCCGGCTCAGCGGGCGTGGTCTTCGTCGTATCGCGCGGATCCTGCGCGCGCACGGTCGAGCTCATGGCACAGAGCGTCAAAAGCGCGCCGATTACGAGCGTGAATCTCGGTGCGCCGTGCTCCGTCGAGTGAGCGGAACTCGTTGTCTGCGTGTCGCTTACCCTAGAGCGCACGGTATATTTCACTCTGTGAAGATACTGCACCGCTACGTTCTAAAGGAACATGTGGGCCCGCTCACATTCGCCCTCACGGCGCTCACCTCGATCCTGTTGCTCCAATACATCGGCAAGCATTTCGGAGAGTTGGTCGGCAAGGGGTTGCCAACGCTGGTGATCGCCGAGTTCTTCGGACTATCGGTGCCGTTGACCGTCGCTCTTACACTGCCAATGGCCGTGCTCGTTGCAACGCTGTACGCATTCAGCAGGCTTGCCGCGGAGAACGAGATCACCGCGCTCAAGGCGAGCGGAGTGAGTCTGGTAAGCGTTCTCAAGCCGGTCCTCTGGGCGGCGGCTGGTGTGACTATCGTGATGATCTTCTTCAACGACCAGGTCCTCCCGAGATCCAACCATCGGCTGGCGACGCTGCAGCGCGACATCGCGCAAAAAAAGCCGACGTTCGGGCTGCGTGAGCAGGTGATCAACGAGGTGAGTCCCGGAAAATTCTATCTGCGCGCGGGCCACCTCGACGAAGCCTCGAACATGATGCGCGAAGTGACGATTTATGACATGTCGGACCCGACGCGTCGACGCACAATATTCGCCGATAGCGGCAACATGGGTATGAGCAAGGGCATGACCGACCTCGAGCTCACGCTCTACAAGGGAAACATGCAGGATGTTCCAACGAGCAACGCGGACGAGCTGCAGCGATTGTACTTCAACGTCGACCTCGTCCGCGTCCGAGGGGTGGGCAATCAGTTTCAGAAGACGACCGCCGACTCCTACAAGAGCGACCGTGAGATGACCGTCTGCGAGATGCAGGCGGCGCAGGACGGAGCGCGCAAAGAACACCAGCTGGCGCGCAAGGAGTTCCAGAAAACCCTGGCCTCGCTCCGCAAGGCAAAGGCGAGCGTGAGCAAGGAAGTTCTGAACGAGGATCCGAGTGACCCGTGGGATATCGGGCTGGGCCGGCTGTATTGCGGCGCGATCGGGTCGCTCAAGCCCAAAATCGCTCGTGCCCAGGCGCCCCCGCGTGCGTCGGGTGCGCCGATAACGCCGGTACACGTCCCACTGGCACAGATACCACAGGTAGTCCAGAAACCAACGGCGAGCGCGCCCCCTCCGACACCCGAGGTTACCAGCCAGCTCGCTACCATCGAGACTCTGCGCGCCCGGCTCGATGAAAGCAAGCAGCAGATGAACGCTTACGGTGTCGAGATCCACAAGAAGTTTGCGCTGGCAGTCGCCTGCTTCGTCTTTGTGCTGCTCGGCGCTCCAATCGCGCTGCGATTCCCGCGCGGCGGTGTCGGACTCACCATCGGGGTCAGCCTGTTCGTTTTCGCGCTTTATTACGTGTGCCTGATTGTGGGAGAATCGCTGGGCAAGCGCGGACTGATGCCGGCAGTCGTCTCAATGTGGATGGCAAACGTCATCTTCGCGCTGATCGCGCTACTGCTGCTGGCAAAGATGGGCAAGGAAGGGAGCACTGCCCGCGGAGGGGACATGAAGGAGATGTTCGATTCCGTTCGCGGGTGGGCGCGCTCGAAGGTCGGCCGGAAGAAAGCCGTCGTGCAGCCTGAGCGGGCCGCGGCTTGACGAAAATGGTGCGGGCGCTGGACCGCTACGTGTTCATTGAATTCTGGAAGATCTTCGTGACGACCGCGCTCGGTTTTCCCATCCTTGTCAACATCATCGATCTCACGGACAACCTCGACAAATACCTCTCCCAGCATTTGAGCGCGGGCCGAATCGCGCTCAGCTACGTCTACTGGCTGCCGGACTCGATGTTCATGATTCTGCCGGCCGCCGTCCTGTTCGCGACGGTGTTCTCGATTGGCGCGCTCACACGGCATTCGGAGATTACGGCCGCCAAGGCATCGGGGATCAGCTTCTATCGCTTCATTGCCCCGATATTCGTTGGAGCAGTGATTGCGACGTTCGTTGGACTCGTCCTCGGCGAGCTGGCGCCGATCACCAACAAGAAGCGGCTCGATATCCTTCAGGGAACTCTCACCAACGTCACGTCCGACCGATACAACTTTGCGTACGCCGCGGATCGCGGACGCGTATACAAAGTCGGGGCGCTGCACCTGGTCGTACCATCGATCGAAGGAATGGTGATAGAGCGCAAGGGGAACGGACCCGACTATCCGTCCTACGTCATCTCTTCCAACAACGCGACGTATAGAGTGGGACAGGGATGGCAATTGAAGACCGGGGCGATGCATCTTCTTACCGACTCGATGCAAAATCTCACCTTCAGCTTCGACTCGCTGGTCGACCGACATTTTACGGAGCCGCCGAAACAGCTCACCCTGACCCAGAAGGCCCCGACCGACATGGGCTTCCGTGAGCTGGGCCGGTTCATCACGTCCATGGAAAGATCCGGTGCCGAGGTAAACGAGCTTCGCGTCGAGCGGATGCTGAAGCTGGCAATACCCGTGACGTGCATCGTAATTCTGCTCTTCGGCGCGCCGCTTGCGACAAGCACTCAGCGCGGCGGCGCGGCGTACGGAGTCGGACTGAGTCTGGCCACGACGGTGATATTTCTGATGCTCATTCAGCTCATGAAAGGCATAGGCGGCAAAGGAATGATTCCAGCGGATCTGGCAGCGTGGCTGCCGAGCATCATCTTCGGCGTCGTGGGAGTCATCCTCTTCGCGCGCGTGCGAACTTGATCGGAGATCCACTCAGCCCATTTCGGAAGGTTGGGGACTGGAGTTATTTCCTCCGCGACATCGGTCGCGCGTTACGGGACCCGAAGACCTACGGCCCCGAGACGATCCGTCAGATGCGGAACATCGGCGTCGATTCCCTGCCGCTTGCGGCGATCGTCGCGGCATTCATCGGTGCGGTCACCGCGGTTCAGACGCGATACCAGCTGTTCGGAGGGGTGCAGCTCTCGGTCGTGGGTCTGATCTCGCGGCAATCGATCATCCTCGAGCTCGGCCCATTGCTGACGGGCCTGGTCCTGACAGGGCGGGTCGGAGCGCGCATCACCGCCGAGGTCGGAACGATGCGCGTGACCGAGCAGATCGATGCCCTCGAGACCCTGGCGTATGATCCGATTGCGTATCTCGTGGTCCCGCGGCTGATCGCGGCGTTGGTGATGCTGCCGGTGCTGACAATCCTCGCCGATGCGGTCGGCGTAGGGACGGCGATGTTCACAGCAGTCACCACCACCGATGTGACGAGCGCGGACTTCACGCAGGGTCTTCGACTCTCGTTCACACCCTTCCAGATAGTGTATAGCGTCATCAAGGCGACTATATTCGGGGGCGCGATAGCCTTCTTCTGCTCGTACGAGGGCTACACCGCGAACGTCGGTGCCGAAGGCGTCGGTCGCAGCACCGCCCAGGCGGTAGTTGTAACCTCAGTCGCCATCCTCGTGTTCGATGCGCTCATTGCGATGCTGCTCGCCCCTTACCTCCAGGCATGAAGACAAGAGACGAAGTACTTGTTGGTCTAGTCGTCACAGCCGCGATCGTAGTGACAGTGCTTGGCTCGCTCTGGCTGGCGCGCGGGGGACTGTCGAAGGGCTATCCACTTTATGCGAAGTTCCCCTGGGGCGCCGGTCTGAAGCAGGGACAGCCGGTGCTTCTCGTCGGCGTGAACGTGGGCTACGTGGACCAGGTCGATCTACACCAGGACGGAACGCTTGTCACGACGCTCCGGATTCAGAAGAACTACAAGGTGCCTGTCACGAGCAAGGCAGCAGTGGTGCCCAACGGGATCTTCGGCGATATGGCGATAGCGGTGACGCCGTCACGCCCTGACCCGAGGTCGTTCAGGGCCGGAGACACGATTCCGGTCGGACCATCCACTCCGGGTATCGCCGAGCTGACGAGCAAGGCCGACTCGATCACGCGGTCGGTGAACGCAATGACGTCGGCGCTGGAGCACGAGATGGTGGCCGGCGGCGGAATTCGCGATCTTCGGAACACCATTTCCGCCACGAATCGCATGGTGAACGAGTTCGCGGCCGTAGCGTCGGAGCAATCGCGGCAGCTGACGGCGACCATGACATCTCTCCGCCGCGCTACGAGCGCCATCGATCCCGCAAAAGTGGATTCCACGATCACCAATTTCCGCAGCGCCAGCGCAAACCTGGCGACAATGAGTACCGACCTCAAGCAAACCTCGAGCAAGCTCGACGCGATAATCGCCAAGGTCGACAGCGGAAACGGCAGCGCGGCCAAGCTTCTGAACGATCCCGGCGTTTACAACGACGTGCGCCAGCTGCTGCAGCGGATGGATTCGCTCGTGGCCGACATCAAGAAAAACCCGAAGCGTTACATCAACGTAAAGGTTTTCTAGGCATAGACCATCCTTTTCTTTGGAGTGAACAAAAGAAAAACGCCGGCGGGATAAATCCCGCCGGCGTTTTCGCGTGCTTCCGCCGCCCGTCTACTAGAAGCTGTAGCGGAAGGAGAGCTGCGTCCGATAGTAGTTCGAGATGAAGTCACCCGGCCGATACTCGACAGTGCCCGTTCCGGTCGGATCGAGCGTCTTGATGTTGTATTGAACGATCGGCACCGCCGTGGCGGGGTCCGTCGTCGACATTCCCACGTGAGTGACAAGGGGAATGTTGTTGAAGCTGCTGAGAGGGCTCACGGCGATCTTGCCCCAGTTTTTGTTCAGCAAATTGCCGAAATTGAAAATGTCAAACGCCACCGATACGCGGTTTCCACGTCCAAATGGAAGGGCCTGCCGGAAAGTCAGATCTACCTGATTGGAAAATGGCAGACGGCAGGAGTTGCGTGGCATGATCTGCCCGCGATACTTGGTGAGGCACGGCGAAGCGTTGATCAGTGCCTCGAACGCATCGGCCTGCTGTGCCGCAGTAACGAGCGTCGCACCAGAGCCCGAATTGGCGAACCGGATTTGGGTCGGGTCGCGTGCGTCGGTCGGAACGTACAGAAGATCGTTGCCCTGCACGCCGTCGGCGTTGAGGTCGCCGTTTCCGCCGAAGCCGCCATAGATGTAATCGTGCGGCGGGCCGGATATGCCCTGGTAGAACACCGTCACGTCAGTGGAGAAGTCACGCAGCCATTCGAAGGAACGCGTCAATACTCCGATGATCTTGTGGGGCTGGTCGAAAAGGCTGGTCGTCGTGTAGGGCTCGTCGATTCTTCCGGCCAGAGTACGTCCGAACGACGAGTTCGATACGTGGGTGCTCGAGGTGAAGCTCTGAACGTCGCGTGCTTTGGAGTAGGTGTAGGCGAGCATGCCTTCCCAATTGTTGGAATAGCGCTTACGGAGCTCCCAAGTGAGGTTGTAAGCGTAGTCCTTGCTTTGGTTGACCAGATCGACAGCCGTGGAGAAGCGAGCCGTGCCGCCATTTGCGACGACTGCAGGCGGCAGAGTCGCGGTGGCTCGGCCGTTGGTTCCTATAGTGCCGTACATCACGCGTCCATGCGCGTCCGTGCCCACCGGCCCGGCAAGATTCTGATTTACGAAGAAGAGCTGATTGTGCGTTTTCGAGTACAGCCCTTCGACGGTCGCCACAATGTTTCCCGGCAAAACGCGGTCGTAGGCGAGCGTCCCGCGTATCGGCTGCGGGAACTTCAAATCCTTGCTGACGAAGTTGACGTCGCCAATCGGTTTGCTTCCCTGACCGTTGCGGCAGGTCTGAATTCCCGACGGATCGACGGAGAACGCCGGAGCGGGAGTCGTCGCGGTGGTGCAATTCAGGAAGGTGATGATGCGACCGTTGGCGACGTACGCATTCTCGATCCACACGTATGGGGGAGTTCCGACGAACAGACCGACTCCTCCGCGGAACTGGTTGACCTGATCGCCTGTCACATCCCAGTTGAATCCGAATCGTGGTGAGAACTGAGTAGCCCCGGTCGTGGTCTGGTGAGGACCGTAGGCGGAGTCGACTGCGAGTGGGTAGCTGTTCGGCGTGCGGATGTGCCCAATGTCGAAACGGCCGCCAAACGTGAGAGTGAGCCGCGGCGTCGCTGACCACTGATCCTGCGCGTAGAGGGCGGTCTGGGTGGCGTCGAAGTAGACGTTGCCACCCTGGTCGAGGATGAAGGCCTTACGGAACGTCTGCGGGTTGCCAGCCTGAAGGCTGTCGAGCGTCCTGAACCCCCAGACGCCATACGAGCTCTGGGTGAACAGATTCCGAATCTTCACCAGTTCGAAACGGGTGCCCAGCACAAAATTGTGGTTCCCGCGCGGGATGCTGAGGTTGTCAGTGAACTCGTATGTATCAAAGTCGCCTTCGTTGACCTGGGAGAACTGATCGGTGCCACCCAGAAGGGTCGCATTACCCCCGCCGATGTTCGGCACTTGCGTAACCGAGATCTGAGGGAAGGTGCTTGGAGAGACGCGCCTATCCCTGACGATCGTTGCTCCGGCGAACGCTTCATTGCTCCAACCGTTACCGAAGTTCGAAAAGAGCTGGAGAACAGGAGCGCTCTTCTTGCTATTGAGCTTGTGGAAGTTCGTGGAATAGACGGCGCGCGTCGCGTTACGAGCGTTCTGCTGACGTCCGTCGTTGGTGGCGTCATTGAAGTTGTAGCGGAATACAACTCGGTTTGCGTCGCTCAGCTGAAAGTCCAGCCGACCGAAAAGGTTCTTCATCGGGGTCGTCGTGTTGAACGCACCAGACGTTCCGACGTTGTAACCGTATGTGTTCGTGAGGATCGATTCGAAACGGGCGGCATCGGCAGCGGAAACGGGGAAGGCGACCGTTGCGCTGGTCGGCTGGCCCAGAAATGGCCCGGTCACTGGCGAGTTTTCGGTCTGCCATTCGTTGGCGGTGAAGAACTGAAGCCTGTTCTTTATGATCGGTCCACCCACGGAGAAGCCCGACTGACGTCTATTGAAGGGAGTGGCCCGCAACGTTGGGACGTCTCGACCGTAGTCCTGGTTGCGGAAGTAGGTGAAGGCGGAGCCGTGGAAATCGTTCGTTCCGCTTTTGGTAACCGCGTTCAGGAGGAGACCACCGAAGTTTCCCTGCCGGACATCAAATGGCGCGAGAAGGACCTGATACTCTTTTACCGCCTCGATCGAAATCGCCTTGGCGCTGATCTGACCACCGGGCTGGCCAGTAGAACCGAGCCCGAATACGTCGCGCTCGCTGGCGCCGTCGATCTGGACGTTGTTCATACGGTTCGACATTCCGCCGCCGGAATACCCGGGACCCGACTGCGAAACCTGGGGCGCCATCTTGATGAAGTCCGTCAGGTTGCGAGTCGCGGTCGCGAGGCGCTGGATGACCGTGTCCGATACGGTCGTCTTGGTGCCAGTCGCGGAGGGAGAGATATCGCTCGAGGCCTGACCGCGTACGACGACCTCGCTGAGCGTCGTTGCCTGTTGGGTGAGGTCGAAGTCGGCGCGGCTGGTGCTGCTCAGCCCGACTGTAACGTTGTCGCGAGTCTGTGGCTCGAACCCAATGCGGCGGACCGCTACCGAATAAGGGCCGCCTACCTCCAAACCTTGAACGAAGTACGTGCCGCCCGCACGGGTGATTCCGCCGGCAGTGAACCCGGTGGCCCGGTTCGATATCTGGATCTGAGCGCCTTCAATGGGTTCGCCTCCAGGGCCGGTCACGGTTCCACGGATGGCGCCGGTGGTTACACCCTGCGCAACGGCGCTG
>JBBRQC010000058.1:0-11004 GCA_038227135.1 Gemmatimonadales bacterium | reverse complement strand
TGCTCATGCTCGAGGACAGCGAAGCGGACGCCGAGCTCATAAGACACGAGCTGGTTCGATCGGGCCTCGTCACAGTCACCGAACGGGTGGAGACGGAGCGCGAGTTCGCCTCGGCTATCAAAGATTTCCTGCCTGACGTAGAAAGGTGCGCGAGGTGCTCGATTTCCGCGCCGAGATATCACGGTGATCCGGGTTGCGCGGGAACATATGAGTCGTATAGTTGATAGCCGGGCAATAGGCCACCAGATGCCAGGCTGACTCTCCCCTCCGCGCTCCTGGCGACGCCTACGACAATGGCCTCGCCATGCCCACAAACCCGCTACCTGAATCGGCACCTCAGACCTCAATCGTTGCCCGCGCAACCTCCAGTGTAGACGTCGAGCGCTTCCGGGCAGATCTGCGTGAAGGCGGCGTGGAGGAAATGCTGGCAATTCTCCTTGATACGTTCGTGCAGGATTGTCCCGCACGTCTCGAGGCCCTTGAGCGGGCAGTCAAGGACGGGGAGTGCCAAGGCGATCGAGAGCGCGGCACACGCGTTCAAGTCGGGCGCGGGCACTGTCCGCGCCACGGTTCTCGCAGACTGCCTTCGCGAAGTCGAGGCTGCCAGCCGTGGTGGCAACCTCGCGGCTGTCGGCGGGCTTCTCGAGCACGTGCGCACAGAATACCTGGCAGTTCTGCGTGAGCTCGAAACGGCTTCCCGGCAATGACAATTGAATCGTTAGGCATACCGGCCCGGCTCGAGCCGGCGCGATTTGTCGCGCGGGTGAAGGCGGCGCTGCGGCGGGCGGGAGTCTGAGACATCCGGCCGCAGATGCCGCGCGAAAGCCGGCGTTTGCCTCGAACGTGCGTCTGCGAACGTGGTTTTTTCTCCTGTCGTTGCCCATGATCTCCGTTCTGATGATGTTGCTCGGCGGCACCGTGTGGAGCGCGCGCCAGCGGATCGAAGAGCTCGAGGAGATCAAGCGCGATGGAAGCTCGATCGCGGTGATGGACCGCCTCATCACGGCACTCGACGTGGAGCTGCGCGAGACGGCCGACGCGCTCGTCACACTCGGCGCGGTCGATACTGGTAACGTGAAGGAAACGCCGATAGAGCTCTCCGCCGCACGCAGTGCGACGGACAGCGAATTCGCGCGAAGTGCGGCGGCCCTTGCCGTCGATCTCTCCAAGTCGGGACCGAAAGACAAGATCATCGACCGGCAGACACTCCTGGCCCTGGTCGACACGATGCGAGAGGCCGAAAACGCCGTGCTCAGATTCTCGACGGAGGGGAGGCATCGGGACGCCCGTCGAGCCTTCGTGCGGGTCGAGCACATCAGTGAGGATTTGCTGACGCTCGAACTGGTAACTCGTTTTCACGCGGAACGACGCGCGATCGGAGACGTTCTCACTTCTTTCGCGACGAGGAATCCGTTCAGCCGCCTGACGCTCTGGGGCGCGCGCGGTCAACTGGTTGCCCTTGATGCCACACTCGCGCACCTCGCATCCGAGATGGAGCTTGCCCGAACCTTTAACCAGCTGGTCATTCAACTCGCCACCCGCGCAGCAGGAATCGGCGACGGCGATCTGTCGCACCATGCCGCGATGGCGGCAGCAGTGCGCGGGGCAATAGGCACGATGGTCGACGGGTCGCGGAACTTGCAGACCCGCTCCGATTTGCTCGCCATCCAACCGGCGTTCGATCGCGCACTATTGCTCAGCGATTCTGCCGATTTCCTTTTTTCTGGCGGGCGGGGCGACGCTGCCACTGCCATCGTCAGCGGTCCACTCGGCGAGCAAGTGGACGCAAGGGTTTTCCCACAGCTGTACAGAATGATGCGGAGACGCATGGCCACCTTCGAAGTGGGCATCGAAGCAATCAGATCGCGGGCCGTGATTCTCAACCTATGGCTCGTGATCTTCACGTTCTTTGTGCTCGCGCTCGGGCTGGGCACTCCAGTAGCAATCTCGCGGTTCATCATTCGTCCAATCGCATTTCTGACTCGGGTCGCCCATGAAATCGGATCGGGCAACTTCGACACGAAGATTCGTCGGCTGGGTGCGGGTGAGATCGGCGAGCTTCAAGCGAGCTTCATTGACATGAGCGCGAAACTGCAGCGCCTTCACGCCGAGCAGGCGGCGACGGAGCTTGCGCTCCGTGAGGCCGCCGAGGCGCGGCTCGGACGCGACGCAGCGGAGGCCGCGAGTCAGGCAAAGAGCGAGTTCCTGGCGAACATGAGCCACGAAATCCGCACCCCGATGAACGGTATCCTCGGCATGACGGAGCTCGCCCTCGGTACAGAGATAACGGCGGAACAGCGCGAATACCTCGACACTGTCCGCTCATCCGCTGACGCCCTCCTCGGAATCATCAACGATATCCTCGACTTCTCCAAGATCGAGGCGCGCAAGCTCGACATCGACACGATTGATTTCGACCTCCGCTACATGGTGGACGACACCGTGCGCTTGCTCGCCCCGCGGGCGCACGCCAAGGGGCTGGAGCTGGCATTCGAGATCGGATCGAACGTTCCATTGACGCTGGGTGGCGATCCATCGCGATTGCGTCAGATCCTGGTCAATCTCATAGGCAACGCGGTCAAGTTCACCGAGACCGGCGAAGTGGTGTTACGGGTGGCCTGCGAACACTTCGATCCCCAACGGGTGTCAGTGACCTTCACAGTCAGCGATACCGGGATTGGCATACCGCGTGATAAGCACGCAACTATCTTCGAGCCCTTCACTCAGGCGGACGCATCGACCACTCGCCGGTTTGGCGGAACTGGACTTGGACTCACCATCTCGGCGCGGCTCGTCGCGCTGATGGCCGGAAGCATTCGGGTAGAAAGTGAACCCGGGCAGGGAACAACGTTTCAAGTCACGCTGCCGTTCGAGATCCGAGCCGAAGCGTCTTCTCCTCCGTCTGTGCGGAAGGTGACGGATCTGCAAGATCTGGATGTCCTTGTGGTGGACGACAATGCGACGAATCGGCGCATTCTGGAAGACGTCGTCACCGCCTGGGGAATGCGACCGACGCTGGTCGATGGAGGGCTGACTGCGATCGCCGCGCTTGACCATGCCCTCGCCATCGGCAAGCCGTTCGCATTCGCGCTGATCGATTTTCAGATGCCGGACATCGACGGCTTCGGGTTGGCAGAACGGATAAGAAAACGGCCTGAGCTCGGGACGACTTTGATCATGATGCTCTCGTCGGTGGGCCACAGGGGCGACGCAATTCGGTTCCGCGAGCTCGGTGTCGCCTCATATCTTACCAAGCCCGTCCGCCAGTCTGTATTGCTGGAGGCCATGCTGTCAGTTCTCGCAGGAAAGGATTCACCTGCCGATCGCCAGCCACTCGTTACGCAGCACAGCCTCAACGAAGCGCGTCGATCGTTGCGCATCCTTCTCGCGGAGGACAATGCCGTGAACAGACAACTTGTGGTTGCACTGCTCACGAAACGCGGCCACACCGCCGTCTGCGTAGTGAATGGACGGGAAGCGATTGACGCAGCCGCCGGCGGAGGATTCGACCTCATCCTAATGGATGTGCAGATGCCGGAGATGGATGGTTTGCAGGCCACAGCGGCGATCCGCAGAGCAGAGGAAGTGACGGGCGCACACGTACCCATTGTGGCGCTGACAGCGCACGCGATGAAAGGCGACCGTGAGGCATGCCTGGCAGCGGGAACCGATGAGTACTTGTCGAAGCCGGTCAACGCAACGGAGCTGTTTGCCCTCATCGAGACGCTAACGGGCTTCACGAACGGCACCAGGCCCAAAGATGTCGCGCTGCAACCCGAACCGGCATTTGATATGGCAAGCGTTCTGTCGCGAGTCGAAGGAGATCGGAGCCTCCTGAAAGAGCTCGCGGGGATGTTCCGCACAGAAATCCCTGGAGCCCTCGCCGAGATTCGGCACTGCATCGCAACAGGCAACTCCGCCGGGCTGGAACGATCCGCGCATGCGTTCCGAGGTGCGTGCGGGAACTTTGGAGCGGGCCGCGTAGTGCAGGCTGCGCACGTGCTCGAGCTCATGGGACGGCGAGCGAGTTTCGAAGATATCGAGGCGCGATTGGTCGACCTAGTACGGGAGACGGACAGCCTGCAACTTGCTCTCGCTGGCGTTTGAAAAAAACTCTCGGCGGGTAAGATTCTGCATCGACTGTGGTTGTGCTGATGAGTCTTACAGTCGAGGTTGGCCAACTTAGGTCTTGCGGGTTGAATCAGGCGATCTAGCTTAAACGTCTGTCCACCCCTGCCTGACGCCATGACGCAACACAGTCCTCGGTCTCTCAAGCACGAGTACGAGCTTTACCTAGAAAACGAGATCGAGAATTACAAGGAGTCAGTATCACGGTCCGCCATTCTCAAGATTGGCGACGAGGCCGCAGCGTCGCTTCGAGCTGGCGAGCAGTTCGCGATGGACGAACTTCTGCTCTGGGCTGAAGTCGACCGCATCATCCGGAAGCGTCTTCGCATCCCCGCGTATGACACGTGGAGAAGAAAGCGGATCAAGCTCCTGGCAGAGTACCGCCGGCCCGAGCATTGGGGAATTCGGCCGGACGGCGTTCTCGCACGCGAGATACATCCACCAGCTGAATCCAAAGTGCTCGTCGCCGGTGGAGAGATAGATCGGACAGCGCTTTATCTCGCCGCTCACGGATGCGATGTGACGGCCGTGGACCGCGAGGTGGACTCGCTCGAGCGTGTTATGAACGCCGCTCACGCCGCGGGCCTCGCAGATCGGATCCAGAGCTACGTCGCCGACCTTTCCGACTGGTCGCCCGACGTTCCGCTCGGCGCGCTCGTCTGCACGTCGGAAGCGTTCAGCGACCTGTCGCCGGAGGAGCGTGGGCGGGCGTTTGAGCTTCTTCAGGGCGCGACCCGGGATGGCGGCGTTCACCTGGTAGGAACGATCGTGCGGGGCAAGAGGGGTGTTTCGGTCGCCGAGCTGCGACGCCAGTACAAGGGCTGGTCGATCTCGGTCGAAGACGATTCCAGCTCTTCCAAGACCTTTCTCGCCAGAAAGATCGCCAGCTAGCACTGTGTCCTAACGACACAGATGTCCAATAGTCGCGTGTCATTCCGCGACATCCTGGCGTCCCGGAAGCTGGCGGATATTCCTAACCGCTTGAGAACACACAACTTGCGAACAGTGTTCCATCAGGGCACGTCGGGTGCTTCCATGGGAGGCGAGCCACGATGTGTCACCTAACCAAGTGAGAGTAAGAATGCAAAAGGATCGTAAGGCGGCGGTATCGGAGGAGCCACTCGGCATCATCATCTCCAGAGGGGACAAGACGGAGCCGAAGCCAGTTTTTTCCGCATACGTCTGGGGACCCGTACCCGACGCAGACGCCAATTCCGCGACCAAAGCGGCTTAGGCCCACCGCTACTATAAGGAAGGGCAGGCCCCGCTAAAGCTTAGCGGGGCCTTTTTGTATTCGAGTAACGGGTGCTAAACTTGCCCGACTGGATCTCGTGGAAGAAACCGCCCCGAACTGGGAAGGAGAGCGCCACGCGCTCCTCGCACAGCGCATCTCCGAGATCGGCCTGGCAATCCGGGGAACGCTGCTCGAGAAACTAGTCGACCAGCTCTACGAAGAGCTCGCCGCCAAGGGGCTGGACTTTCGTCCCCCGGTTTATCTCAGCGACCAATGGGGTTGTCCGGACGGAGTTCCGCTGATCGGAGTTCCCTTCTATCTCGCCGATGCACGCCTTTCCAGAATCGAGGAAGACTACTCGACAGCTGTCGAGGGCGAAGCAGAATCGATGCGCTATCTCCGCCATGAAGCAGGACACGCGTTCAACTACGCCTACCGGCTCTACGACAGGCCTGACTGGCGAAAAATGTTCGGGCCCTACTCGCGTCCGTACCGCGAGCGATATCGCGCCGACCCGTTCTCACACGATTTCGTTCGACACATACTCGGCTGGTACGCGCAAAAGCATCCGGACGAGGATTTCGCCGAGACGTTTGCGGTGTGGCTGACGCCCGACATCGACTGGCGGCGCGCATACGAGGGATGGGGCGCGCTGGGCAAGCTGGAATACGTGGACCGAGTGATGAAGGAGATCGCCCACCAGGTGCCCGAGGTTCGAGAGCCGTCGGAGGACGATCTGCCGGTGACGGCGATGCAGTACACTCTCGCGGAGCATTACGAGGACAGCGAAGAGACGATCCCGATCCGCGATCAGAGAATCTTCGACGGAGATCTGAAAACGATATTCGCCGACGCTCAACACGCGCCCGGAGCCGTGTCGGCGACGGAGTTCCTGGCGCGCCACAAGCGTGAGATCGTCACGAGGATCTCGTATTGGACTGGTGAAAATGCATCCGTCGTGCGACAGTTCGTTGACTTTCTGGCGCAGCGCGTTGCGCAACTCGATCTGAAGCTTGCCGGCCTCGAGGCCGGCACGCTCATCGAGCTGACGGCATTCGGGACAGCGGTGATGATGAACTACAGACACACGAACGCGATCGACGGGACTGACGCGGCTGACGACAAGTGAAGATCACCGTACTGCACAGCAAGGACGCGCTCGATCCACCGGTTGATCCGATTCTGGATCAGCTGGACGCCGCGCTCGCCGCGAATGGCCATACGTCTCGCAGGCTCTCAGTCGATGACGCGGTGCAGCCTTTGATCGACGAGCTGACCAATGAACAACCCGACCTCGTATTCAATCTCGCTGAATCGTTTCGCGGAAAGAGCGCGCTAGAATCGAACGTCGCCGCGCTCCTCAACCTCATCGACCTGCGCTACACAGGGTCGAGCCCGGCCGGTCTCATCCTCGCTGGAGACAAGACGCTCACGAAGAAGGTGCTTGCGTTCCATGGAATACTGAGCGCCAAGTTCGCCACGATGTACCGCGGACAGGTCGACTGGGCTGGCGACATCAATTTCCCATTGCTGGTGAAGCCGCCGCAGGAGGATGCATCGCTCGGGATCACCCAGAAATCGATCGTCAACAACGTGAAGGAGCTTCTGGACGTAATGGGCGGCACCCAGCAGGAATATCAGTCGCCGGTGCTGGTCGAAGAATTCATCGACGGGAGGGAGTTTTACGTCGGGGTGCTCGGCAACAGCAAGGTCGAGGCGTTGCCGATCATCGAGCTGGATTTCTCGAAGTTTCCCGCTGGCTTGCCGAGGATCGCGAGCTGGGAGGCCAAGTGGGGAGACGACGGTGACGAAAAGGGCGCCGAGTTCGAAGGAACGGAATCGGTATTCCCGGACGACCTATCGGAGGAGCTGGCTGCTAAAATCCAGAAGGTGGCGATCGATTCCTTCCAGGCGCTCCGCCTGCGCGATTATGCGCGCATCGATCTCCGTGTAACGACCAAGGAGGAGATCTACGTGATCGAGGCCAACCCCAACTGCTATCTCGAAGCGAACAGCGAATTCGCGCGCGCGGCACAGAAGGGCGGGATGGAGTATCCTGCGCTGATCGAGAGAATCGTGCAGCTGGCGAGCGCGCGCTACTCGAGGTGACCCCGGAAAGCAAAAAAGCCGGCGATCTCGCCGGCTTTTCCGTTTGCTTCGGTGCCTAGTGGGCTACCGCCGCTTACGTGCGCCCTTGCGGGCCGACGAGCTCCGAGCTGCCTTCTTCCTTGCACGCGTGCGAGCGCCCTTCCGTGCCGATGCGCTGCGGGCCGCTTTGCTCCGCTTGCGCGTTCCGGCGGCCTTCTTGGCCGCTGCTTTGCGACCACGCTTCTTCGCTGCTGCCATGTTGTCTCTCCACGATGAATTAGAACTCTCACCAGCGCCCCGATGGAACCGGCGAGTCCTGCATCGCGTCCTGACCGGCACGCGTGTGACCAAACAACTTCGTCGCGCCCGACCTTCCTTGATATTGCAGGCACGACGACGAGCTCGCATCACTGCTTGTGACTCGTCGCGAATATAGAATGCAAGAGATGTGCGTGCAATCCTGTTTGCGGTCGATTGCCGCGACGCGATCATCACTTCCGAAAGCATCGCGCTGCTGGCAGGTTTGAATTCCGCGCATGCTGGAAAACTTTTTTCTCGAATTCCAACGGAGTAGCTGCACGTGAAAGCGCTGGTAAAGGAATCCGCCGCGCCGGGATTCAAGCTCAAGGACGTTCCGGAGCCGAGGATCCGCGAGGACGAGGTTCTCATTCGCGTGCGCCGCGCGGGAGTGTGCGGCACCGACGTTCACATCTACGACTGGGATGCCTGGGCGAAGGGCCGCTGCAAGCCTCCTTTCGTCGTCGGACACGAATTTGCCGGCGATGTCGTGCAGGTGGGTCGCCTCGTCACTGATGTGAAGGAAGGAGACCGCGTGACGGCGGAGGGTCACATCGTGGACGGCCGGTGCCTACTGTGCCGGACTGGAAACTCCCATGTGTGTCCGTACACGAAGATCATCGGCGTCGACCGCGACGGTTGCTTCGCCGATTACATCTCCATGCCGGCGACGAATGTCTGGCACCTCGACGACGAGATCTCCTTCGACGTAGGGGGGATCCATGATCCGATGGGCAACGCGTTTCACACCGTGCTCACGGCGGACATTCCCGGCTCCGTGGTGCTGATCACGGGCTGCGGGCCGATCGGAATATTCGCGGCCGGAATATGCAGAGCAGCAGGAGCGTCGCGTGTGATCGCCACCGATGTGAACGACACCCGGCTGGCGCTCGCGAAGCAAATGGGCGCCAACGACGCTGTTCATCCGGACCAGGCCGAGCAGATCGTGAAAGCTGCGACGGGGGGCCTGGGGGCGGACGTTGTCCTGGAGATGTCGGGAGTGCCGGCTGCGATCCATCAGGCGTTCGCGTTGGTACGAGTCGGGGGCCGCGTGCAGATGCTCGGGATCCCTTCCAAGAAGGTGGATTTCGATCTGGCGACGGAAGTGATATTCAAGGGCCTCACGATCTACGGCGTCGTCGGACGCCGCATGTACGAGACCTGGCACCAGATGACGCGCTTTCTCCGTTCCGGAGAATTCGATCCCACTCCTGTCATAACGCACCGATTCCCGCTCTCCGAAGCAGACGCCGCGATCGCCGCGATCAAATCCGGCGAGGCGGGAAAAGTCATTTTCGAAATCGCCTAACGATCGAAATCACGGAGCTTAATTGGCGCTGAACACGAAGTTTGATTCCGAGCTGCAAGCCGCAATCGACAAGCTCAAGCAGGACCGGGTCTACAAACGGCTCAACTATCTCGCTTCACCGCAGGGTGCCCGCGTACAAATGGAAGGGCGCGGGGACATCATCATCCTGTCTTCCAACAACTACCTGGGCCTGTGCAACGAGCCGGGCGTGGTGGAAGCGGGAGCGGAAGGCCTGAGGTCCTTTGGCGCTGGTACGGGCAGCGTTCGATTCATCTGCGGTACGTTCACCATCCACCGCGACCTCGAGCAGGCGATCGCGGACCTGGTCGGAACCGAAGCCTCGCTCAGCTACGTCTCGGCGTGGAACGCCAACGAAGGACTCACCGCAACGATCGTCGAGCAAAACGATTTCGTGGTCTCGGACGCGCTCAATCATGCGTCGATCATCGACTCGATCAGGCTGGCCAAGGCGATCACCAAGTGCACGACCGCGGTTTATCAGCACTCGGATCTCGACGATCTCAGATCCAAGCTGGAGACCGCCAAGGGCGCACGAAGGCGCATCATCTGGACTGACGGCGTTTTTTCGATGGAAGGAAGCATTGCGCGCCTGCCGGAGATACTTCAGCTCGCCGAAGATTACGACGCGATAGTGGCCGTGGACGATTCGCATGGAACCGGAGTTCTGGGGGCGACTGGACGCGGAACGGCGGAACATTTTGGGGTTCTCGGCGAAGTGGACGTCATCACCTCCACGCTTGGCAAAGCGCTCGGAGGGGCAGCAGGAGGGTTCGTTGCGGGGAGCGCCGCGTTGTGCGACATGCTCACCCAGCGGTCGCGGCCACAGCTATTCTCGAACGCGTTGCCGCCCACCGTGGCGGCCAGTGCGCTCGGAGCCATCAACCATTTGGAGCACAATCCGCAGCTGGTGCAGAAGCTCCGCGACAACACCCGCTATTTCCGGGCGGCGATCACCGAGGCCGGGTTCAAGCCCCTGGCGGGAGAGACCCCAATCGTACCGATAATCGTGGGTGAGACCGCCACCGCTATCAAAATGAGTGACATGTTGCTGGACGAAGGCGTCTTTGTGACAGGGTTCGGCTTTCCGGTCGTACCTCAGGGGCAGGCGCGCGTGCGCTGTCAGCTAAGCGCTGCCCATTCACGCGACGATCTCGATCAGGCCATCGCGGCCTTCAAGACCATCGGGACAAAGCTAGGCACAATCTAGAGGACGCCTTCATGCAGAAGCTCAGAGCAGCAGCCGTGGCAGTGGTCGCCACGTTGGTCGTTTCCGCGAGCGCGAGCGCGCAGGAGATGCGGAATTTTGACAACTCGTGGTTTTGGGGATTCAAGAGCGGAGTCAATACTTTCTCCGCGCCAGGTCACGGGAACACGTCTACTGTGGACCTCGGCGTCGACTGGCTCATCACGCGGACCAAGGGCGGGCTCTACGTCTCAGGAAATCAGTCGATCTTCAAGCGCGACGTCGACGTGTTCGACCCCGCGTCCAATAACAACCAGCGAACGGTCCAGATAAGCGATCTGCGCCGGATCTCGTTCGCCGCGCTCGCCTTCCCGAAGCATTTCGGAGGCATCACCCCTTACGGCGGGATAGGCTACACCATCGCCGTTCTGGGAGATGCGCGCATTTACCTGGATAGCGCGAACACTTTCCCGAACAACGCGTTCCTCGACAAGGTCGACCAGGCTCGCAGCCGTGGAGCGGTATTTGGAATGGGCGGTGTCCAGATCCAGACCAGGCGGGCGGCGATATTCGCGCAGGAGACGATTCTACCGAGCAATGCCCAATTCCTTTTTCCCAGTGTTCTGTCGTTTTTCGAATTCGGCGTCCGGTACAATTTTGGAAGCTCGATCGATCGGGAATAGCTGCTTTAGGCGCGCCTGACGATAATGAGCCGACGGCCCCGAAAGGGGCCGTCTTTTTTTT
>JBBRQC010000057.1:0-11126 GCA_038227135.1 Gemmatimonadales bacterium | reverse complement strand
CTCCGAGACATCGAGGAGAATTGGCTCGATCCCGGCATTGGCCTCTGAGACCTGACGAGCGCCTCCGAGGAGATAGAGATTCGCTGCGACGACGTTGTTCGCGCTGTTTTGGCGAAGGATCACGTGCACGCCGGATACATCGAAGCTCGTAGTCAGCGCCGTCAGTGCGAGGGCAATGGAAAGCAGCATTAGCGTGCCCCCGCCATCACGAGATCTTCGGGCGCGAGTTTCAGGGATTGTCGCTCGTCCGTCGAGATCAGCACGCCCGCGATGTGTGGCCTGCCCACGATGTATTTGCGCGCGTATCCACGCAGATCGTCCAACGATTGTTGTGCCATGTAATCAACGTACCCCATGTAGTACTCGAGGCTCGCCACGCTCCACCAGAAGCCGAGAGTGTGAGCGAATCCGGAAGCGCGTTCGCGGTCGAATGCCGAGGTAACGGCTCGGTGCGCCTTCACCGCCTCCAGTTCATCCGACGTGAAGTATCCGGGGGTGTCGAACTTGGCGATCTCGCCATAAAGGGCCGTTAAAGCCGGACGCAATCGCTCGGCTGATGTCTGACCGCTGACAGTGATCGGGCCGGTATGGTTCAGCGTGTAATAGTTGACCCCAACGGCCTGCCAGAGACCACTATCGACGAGCTTCTGCTGAAATTGTGACTGTGGATCGTTGAGCACATCCGAGAAGACGTCTGCGGAGTAGGTAGCCTTCGGATCCTGTCCGACGCTCGGACCCTGCCACTGAATCTGTACAGTCACGGCGCCCACCGGGGCTTCAACGATGAGCCCTTCACTCTTCTGAATCGGTGGAATCGCGGGAATCGGGTCGACCGCGAAGGGATCGGCGCCGCGATTCCATTGACCGAGCTCCCGTTCTGCCAGAGCAAAGACGGTCGCCGGATTCACGTCGCCCGCAACGATCAGAGCCGAATTGTTCGGAACGTAGTACTTGTTCTGAATAGTGCGCATCTTTTCCGGCGTCGTGGTCAGAACGATTTGGCGGTCGCCGATGACATCCTTTCTGCTGAAGCTTCCCGGGTAGAGCTTTGCATCCATCTCACGCGACAGCGCGAAGAAGGGACTCGACTCGTTTCGGTCGTATTCTCCGATAACAACCTGCCTCTCCCGTTCGAGCTCGTCCTGCCGGAAGAGTGGCGCGCGCAGCGCCGTCGCCAGAAGGTGTATTCCATCTCCCAGTTTTTCCGCCGGCACGGTCATGTAGTAGTTGACACGTTCCTCCGCCGTCGTCCCGTTGAACACTGCGCCCAGGTCTGAGGCGCGGTCCCAGAATTGATTGGGATCGGGGTATGTCGAATTCGCGCGGAAGAACATGTGCTCGTACATGTGAGCCAGGCCTTCGTACGCCGGCGACTGGGTAAACGATCCGTTCTTTACATCGATCTCGATCGTCGCTAGCGGAACGCCATGGTTCTCGACAACGATTATCTCGAGGCCATTCCCGAGAACTTTGCGCTGAATGATCTTCGCCAGCTCCGCTCTCTGGGCTCCGGCCGCCGGCGGGATGAACGCAAATAGAAGTAGCGCGAGAGTAGCGCAGCAACGCAGGACACCTTTTCTTTCGGACATGTCAGATTTTGGGAAAGCCCGCACGGAGGCCTACGGGCAATTGAAGACGCAATTAGACGCCAAGAGGCTCAAACGGAATGAGCCTCTTGCTCAATACACCACATTCAAGATCGGTGGTCCAGCCGATTTCTTCTACGATGCAACATCGACGGAGGATCTGGCAGGGGCTGTCGCCGCTGCCCGTGGCCTTGGCATCGAGTATTTCGTTCTTGGACTCGGCGCCAACATCCTCGTCGGTGACAAGGGATTCCGGGGGCTCATCATTCGGAATACCTCGAGCCACCTGGAGTTTCACGACGATGGCAAGCTCTGGGTGGAGAGCGGAGCGGTTATGGCCAGGTTGATACCGCAGGCCGTTGAGCGCGGGTTGTCGGGCCTGGAACATTACGTCGGCATTCCCAGCACGGTCGGCGGAGCGGTCTGGCAGAATCTGCATTTCCTGTCTCCCGCCCCAGCAAGAGAGCGAACCATGTTCATCGCCGAGGTCTTCGAGTCGGCGGAGCTGTTGACGCATGATGGCCGGCGACAGACTGTCGACCGGGACTATATGCAGTTCGGTTACGATACCAGCACTCTTCACAAGCAGCGGGACATCGCGCTCGCGGTGACTTTTCAGCTCGAGCGAGGCGACAAGGCGGTCATGCACCGCATTATGCAGGAAAATCTCAGCTGGCGTGGGGGCAAGCACCCGTGGCTCGAGTATCACCCCAGCGCTGGCTCGATCTTCCAGAAGATCGAGGGCGTCGGCGCCGGGCGGCTGATCGATGAGGTCGGCTTGAAGGGTTTCCGCCACGGTGATGCACAGATTTCGCACATTCACGCGAACATCATGGTCAATCTGGGGAAGGCCACCGCGAAAGACGTTCGCGAGCTGATCGCGCTCGCGCAGGAGAAGGTGCAACAACGATTTGGCCACCATTTGAAGGTCGAGATTGGGTTCATTGGCGAGTTCTAACCCGTCACGTCGCCGCTAGCTGCTCGGCACGCTCGGTGGCGCCTGTCCATCGCTCGATTGCAGCATCCAACTGCCGGCGCGCCTCGTCGAGCTCCTTTCCCGACAAGCGTGATCGCTCCATTCCCTCGCGCGTGGTGTAGAGCTCCGGATCTCCGAGAACGGCGGTCAGCTCCGCCACTCTCCGCTCGAGCACTGCGACTTCCTTCTCGCACTTCTCGACCTTCTGTCTGGCTTCGCGCAGCACTGTTCTGCTCTCGTCTCCTTTGACTTCGCGCCTTCTCGTCGTCTGCCGCTCTCGTACCCTGCGAAGTGCTTCCTGCTCGGAGGCGGCGACGGCAGCGGCGTGCTCTCGCTCACGGCTCTGCTCTTCCCATTCCCCGAACGATCCTGGAAAGTCCGTCACGTGGTGTTCGTGGAGCACCCATACCCGGGAAGTCAGGGCTTCGAGCATTGCGCGATCGTGACTCACCAGGAGGATGGTGCCCTCATAGGATTCGAGCGCTTCTTCGAGTGCTTCGACTGACTCGATGTCGAGATGGTTCGTCGGCTCATCGAGCACGAGAAAATTTGCCCGGCTGAGCACCATCATCGCGAGCGCCACGCGAGCCCTCTCTCCCCCGGAAAGCGTCTCCGCCCGGCGTTGCGCTTCATCTCCGGAAAAACCGAAGCGAGCAAGATGACCCTGCACCTGACGGCGTTCCCAGTTTGGCCGCAGCTCGCTGATGACATCGAAGAGCATACGATCCACGGGTACCTGCGCCATGTCCTGCCGGTAGTAACTGGGACGTACCGATCCCCCGATCCGAAGCTCGCCGCTGGAGATTTCACGCTCGCCCACGAGCGCGCGCAGGAATGTGGATTTTCCGCTCCCGTTTGGTCCGACGAAGCCAACGATCTCGCCACGCTGAATCGTGGCGGTGAAGTTTCGGATGAGGGTGCGTCCTTCTACTCCCAGCGTGACATCCCGGGCGACAATGACCTGGTCACCGCCCCGTTCAGCCATGTCGAGCCTGAGGCCCATGGAACTGCCTTCCTCCGCCGTTGGACCGCTGAGCCTCGGCGTTCGGCTCAGCCGCTTGCGGCGGCCCTTCGCCTGTTTCGAATTCTGACCGGCGATATTGCGCCTGATGTAGTCTTCTTCCTCAGCGATCACCTTCCGCTGTTTGTCGGCCGCCCGTTGCTGGCTCAGCCGCCGCTCTTCTCGCTGAGCAACGAATGATTCGTAGCTCCCCGCGTACTCGACAGTCGTACCACCTTCCATATGGAGCACGTGATCCACGACGTTCGCAAGAAATGCGCGGTCGTGGCTTATCAACAGGATCGTCTTGTCGGTGTTTTTCAAATAGTCCTCGAGCCACCTGGTCGTTTCGAGGTCGAGGTGGTTCGTCGGCTCATCGAGCAAGAGGACATCGGCCGCGCTCACGAGCTGTCTTGCAAGGCCGAGTCTTCCGCGCTCGCCACCGCTCAACTGCTCCAAAGGTTGTGTGCGTGCTTTTTCCGCATCGAACCCGAGACCCTGAAGCACGGCGTCGACCCTTGGGGCAAACGTATAGCCTCCCTCGCGATCGAAGCGTTCGAGATCGCGGTCGTACCTCGCCAGTATCTGCGGGGAAGCTGCTTCTCCGACCTTTGCCAGCTCGCTGCCTTGTTCGGCCAATGAGTGCTCGAGCGCGAGAAGCTCCGCGAATTCTCCTGCTCCCGCTTCCCAGACTGTTTTCGCTCCACCGAAATCGCGATGCTGCTCGAGAAGCGCCACTCGCAGGCCGGGCTGTTGCGTCACGGCGCCTTCGGTTGGCTTCTGTACTCCGGTGATCACGCGGAAAAGGGTCGTCTTCCCGCTTCCGTTGCGGCCGAGGATCGCCCAACGGTCACCCTTTCCGACCGTGAAAGTCACATCCCTGAATATCCTGGTAGCGCCAAACTCGACACCGGCGTTCGAAACTGAGATCTGTGTCAAGCGCGCAGCACACTCGAACAGGCGGACAAACAACGCTCAAGAGTTTCGACCGTGTGGTCACCCATGTGTCCGATTCGAAACGTCGAGCCCTTGAGTTTCCCGTAACCGCTGCCGATGACAATGCCTTTCTTCGCGACCCCGGCAGTGAATGTCTCTCCGGCAATTTCCGCCGGCAGTCTGATCGTCGACACGGTCGGCGACTGGGATCCGAGAGGCGCGATGTTGGCGACTCGTTTCCCCGTTTCGTCGGCAATCTTCCCCAGCCATTCCTGCGTCCTGGTGGCCATCGCTTTGTGTCGAGCCCATCGAGCTTCGATTCCCTCCGCGACGATTGATTTCAGCTGGACCTCGAGCGCGTAGAAAAGCGAAAGGGCTGGAGTGCTTGGGGTTTGATTTCTCCGCGCATATGCGTCGAGCTCCACGAGGTCGAAGTACACTCCGCGCGCGGACGTTGCATTCGCCTGATCGACAAATGAAGGCGATGCGACTGCGAACGACAGACCCGGCGGCAGTGCCAGCGCCTTCTGCGAGCCCGTCAATAGATAGTCGAGCTTCCATTCGTCAAACCGAAGCTCGGCTCCCGCGAACCCGCTGACACTATCGACCAGACAGACAGCACCATGGCGATGCGCACAGTCGGAGATGGCGCGAACATCGTTCAATGCTCCGGTCGAAGTTTCCGAATGTACGACCGTGATGGCGGCGTACTTCCTCATCGACAGCCGCTCATCCAGCTGTGGTATCGTGTGTATCTGGCCCCACGCGACCTCGTACCGGTCCACGTCACGGGCGCACATGGAAGCGATGTGCGCAAATCGCTCCGAGAATGCGCCATTCACCAGACAGAGCATGCGTCCCGCGGGCGCGCAACGGATCGCTGACTCCATCATTCCCGTTGCGGATGACGAGTTGATATAGACGGGACGCTCGGTCATGAACAACGGCCGCAGCCCGCGCTGAAGACGCTCGAACAGCTGCTCGAACGCCGACCCGCGATGGGCGATCATCGGCTGCATCATCGCGGCGAGAATGTCCTGCCGAACTTCCGTTGGACCAGGAAGAAAGAAAGTGCCGAATGTCCTGTTCGTATTCATTCGAGTACAAGGGCTCGGAGTTGGTCAAAATGGTCGATTACATAGTCGGCGCGATCGACGACGGGCTCGCGCTTCATGAAGCCGGTGAAGGCAGCGAAACCGTCAACGACTGGCCTGATCTCGCAATCCGTTATCCCATCGCCAACTGCTAATACCGGACCCCTCAAAGCCAGCTCTTTTACGGTCGCTCGCTTTCCGTTCTGGCGTGTCATCAGCGAACGTTCATCGAACCCGCAGTACTCGCCGTCCCTACCGAAGAAGATGGACACGGCGTGAACGCGTTCTTCACGGATTCCAAGCTCTTTGGCGAGCGGAAGGATAGCCTCACGTAATCCCCCGCTGACCATGACGAGGTCGACATCGTGCTCGCGAAGCTCAGAGAGCGCTTCCCGCGCGCCCGGCGCCACACGATCGATGTAAATGGCGCTCAATTCCTGAATCTCGGACAGCGTCGGCTTCACGATGCCCATTCTCTCTCCATAAACCGCTTCGATCGGAATGAGCCCCTCCATTGCCCGAGCGGTCAGAGAACCGCTCCACGCTTCAACTTCTGCACCGCGCAGCGATGCGAGCCAGTCGATTCCTTCCACGCCGCTCAACGTTGAATCCACGTCGAGGACGACCGAATTGAATCGGCTCACAGAATGTTGCCGGGCGCAAGAATACCCAATGGGTCGAGCTCACGCTTCACAGCCGTCATCATGGATATCTGAAGCGGGTTCATCTGCAAAGGGAGCCATCTCCGCTTGATTTTGCCGATGCCATGCTCAGCGGCGACCGTACCGCCAAGAGACAGGACGTGCCTTAGCGTCTGCTCGACTACCTCTTCTACGGTAGTCAGCTCGTTCGCGTCCCGAGCGATGAAATTCTGGTGAGGATGACCATTACCAGCGTGCCCGTAGATGACCGGTGCTTCGAGTTGGTGCTCTGCTGCAAGAGCCCGCGCAGTTTGAATCGCCTGCTCCAGCTTCCGGTAAGGAACGGCCCAATCAGTGCCGATCTTTCTGCCTCCTGCCTCCCGGTGCTTTCCTCCTTTCTCGTTCATGGTGGCGGGAATGCTGTGACGAATGCGCCGCGCGTCTCTCAGCCTTGCCTCCCCATCGAATACCAACGGCTCAAAGTCCGGAGCAATCGCCTCGATCAGCTCGAGCCAACGAACGAGACTCGCATCGAGATCGTCACCGATTTCCTCCTCGACATACACCATCGCTCCAGCGTCCTCTCCAATGGCCGCGGCTGGAACGCTGTGCCGGGCGATCTCCAACGCTCGCTCGTCGAAGTACTCAATGCACCGTGGAAAGACTGATGGTGCTTCCCGACTGGCAATCACGAACCTCAGCGCGTCGCTCTCGTTCCTGAACAGCGTAGCCAGCCCCACCACACGCTGCGGCAGAGCAAGCAGGTCGAGCTCGGCTTCCACAATGACTCCGAGGGTCCCTTCACTGCCGATGAACCAATCGATCGGATCGTGGGCAAACGCGTAACCGACGGTGTTCTTCTCGAGATCCGATCTGCGGAATTCGGCCAGCTCGCCACTCGCCAAAACCACCTTGAGGGCGCGGACATGCTTTCGGGTCGCACCATACTTGAAAGTCCGGGCACCCGACGCGTTGCAGGCAATCGCACCTCCGATGGTCGACTCCTCCTCACTCGTGGGGTCGGGTGCGAACAGGAATCCGGCTGCTGCCACGGCCTTCTTGACGTCGGCGACGATCGCGCCGGGACCGACCCTGACTGTCCGCGATTTGGCGTCGAGGTCACCGATCTGATTCAGGGATCGAAGGGAGAGCAGTATGCCCTTGTCGGTGATCGACGCCCCCGTAGTGCTGGTCTGCGCGCCGGCAGATGTCACGGGAATCCGCTCGGCAGCGGCCTTCTTCACGAGCTCGATTACGTCGCCGATCGACTCCGGTCGAGCTACCAGGTCCGGAATCAGCTGAAGGCCGGATGAGTCGGCTTCGTATGCCTGCCGGATCGCTCGGTCGCTGCTTACGCCCGTGCTCACCCTGAATGAAAGCAGACTACAGCGGCAGACAGAACGTCCGGCAATCGAAGCAGTGACTGCCTTATGGTTTCACTGACGTCTCCGTCGACCGAGACTGCGGCCAGCGCCTGACCCCCCTGAGCAAGGCGCGCCTGATGATATTCGGCGATGTTCACACCCCCTTCGCCAAGGAGCGTCCCAACTCGCCCGATCACGCCGGGGACGTCGTTATTCGTAAGAATCAGCAACGTATCTCTCGGCTGGATGTCTACATGAAAAGCGCCGATACGGGTGAGTCTCGGGGCAGCGCCGGGCTGCGCGGTGCCTGCGACTGCGATTTCCTGCATTCCTCCACTCAACCTCACCTCGATTCCGTGGGGATTCTCCTGGGCGGGTGTTTCGGTCGTCGATAGCTCGATACCACGTGATTCTGCGACTGAACGGGCGTTGATGAGATTGAGGCGCTCCTGTTCCACAGTCCCTTCCAGAACACCGCGCGCAGCCGCGGCTACCAGTGCGCTTCTCGCTCCGGTCAACGATGATCCGGCGCGGACGTCCACGCGTTGGACGGCCCGAGTTCCCTGGGTTGCGAGAATTGCCTTGCCAACTGCCGCAGCCTTTCTGGCCAATGAGAGGGCTGGTTCGACTTCGGCCCATTGGCCGCCGACATCGGCGACGTTGATGGAGCGGGAGAGTTCTCCACTCAGCAAGGCATCGCGGACGGCTATGCACACATCGACTGCTACGTTGCGCTGCGCCTCCATCGTCGACGCCCCGATGTGTGGAGTGAGCACGATGTCCGGCCGTTTACGGAAGGGATGGTCGGCGGCCAACGGCTCCTTCTCGTAGGCATCGATTACCGCACCAGCGAGATGCTTGCTTTCGAGCGATTCCATCAACGCTTCTTCGTCGACAATCCCTCCACGAGCCATGTTGACCACTATTGCCCGCTGCGGGAGCCTTGCGAGCTCACGGCGTCCAATCATCCCGGTGGTCTCATCGGTAAGAGGCGTGTGTACGGTGATCACATTCGATTGCTCGAGCAGGGAGTCGAGCGAGGTGGTTTCCTGAACTCGCAGCGCCTCGAAGCGTGTCCGAGCGATGTACGGATCGTAAGCGAGAACATTCATTCCGAACGCCCTGGCCCTGGTGGCGATCTCTCCGCCGATGCGTCCAAGCCCGACTATTCCGAGCGTCTTGTCTTTGAGTTCGGATCCCAGCAGCGCTGATCTATCCCACCTTCCCGCATGCATGGAGGCGTCAGCACGCGATATGTGCCGGAGAAGCGAAATCACGGTGCCGAAAAAGAGCTCTGCCACGGCTATCGTGTTCCCCGCCGGAGCATTGATCACTGCAACCCCCAACGAAGTCGCAGTATCAAGCGCAATGTTGTCTACCCCCACACCGGCGCGACCAACGACCTTGAGACGACGTCCTTTCTCGAGGAGCTCCGCGGAGATCCGCGTCGCGCTGCGGCCTATGATCGCGTCGTAGTCGGCGATCCGGGCGAGAAGCTCGTCCTTGGGAAGCGTGGGCACCTCATCCACAACGAGCTGGGGCTCGGCCGAAAGAAGCACGACACCTTCGGCATCGATCTCATCGGTGACGAGAACGCGATAAGTCACAGTTCCTGAACCGTTTTTTGGCGGGAAGGGAGGAAGCTCAATATCGCTTGAGCCGGCTTGGCGCCACAAGCGACCAGAAAGCCCTTATCGCCCGGTCCAGCTTTTCCACGTGCTTTCGTCCGCTCCAACCGCGAGCTGATTGGCGTTTCGCACTAGGGGGATTCTCAACAACAATGGCTCCTCCGAGAGCTTCTGGAGCCAACTAGCGTCCGAAAGTTGCGCATAGCGAAGTCCGAGGTCGGCAAATCGTTTCGAGTCTTTGTCGACGAGCAGCATTGCGCCAAATTTCTGTGCGAATCTCCGCAGCTCTCCGAGACAAGCCGGCTTCTCCATCAAATCCACGAAATGAGTCTTGATTCTTCGTTCGGAGAAAAAGCGAAGAGCTTTGCGGGTGTCCGCGCTTTTTCTAATACCAAAAATCTGTACTTCCAAGATTGGCCCCTCCATGTCTTCGCGGGAGTCTGCGCAAGTGGCATCATTCCATCTGCCCTCGAATGATGCCGAGTGACATAATCTATTCCCCAGCATGGTGGATTCCGGGCGGTCACCTGCAAACTCTCTGGGGAAAGCTTTTCCGGCGACAGCCGCCAGCACCGACGGTGCTGCAGCGGTGGGATACGCCAGATGGCGATTTTCTGGAGATACATCGCCTTGCCGCGGATCCGGGCGCTCCACGCGTCTTGTTGCTGCATGGTCTCGAGGGAACCGTACGCTCGCACTACGCGCAAGCTCTCCTCAATGAGGCGGCCAGTAGAGGTTGGGGAGCTGATCTCTTAATCTTTCGATCCTGCGGCTCTGAACCGAATCTCACCCGGCGCTTCTATCACTCCGGTGAAACCAGCGATGTCGGGTTCGTTCTCGATAGCATACTGCGCGAGTTTCCAACCTCACAGGTCGCGCTTGCTGGCGTATCTCTAGGCGGGAATGTGTTGCTGAAATTCCTTGGGGAGAGGGGACAGGACCTTCCTCCCCAGCTCAAGGCTGCTGCGGCCGTTTCGGTCCCGTTTGATCTTTCGCGTTCGTCGAGGCGCATCAATCGTGGATTCTCGAAGTTCTACCAGCGATTCTTCCTGAATTCGCTCCGTAAAAAAGCGCAGGAAAAGGCACTCCGCTTTCCGGACCTCGCTCCTCAGGACAGGATCGCGGGCCTACGGACTCTGGAGGACTTTGACAACCTGATTACAGGTCCATTGCATGGATTTCGAGATGCCCAGGATTACTACGCTCGCTCCAGCTCCCTGCTCTATCTGAAGAACATTAGGCTTAAAACGCTACTATTTAGTGCGATTGACGACCCGATGTTGCCCGCCGAGGTTCTCGATGAGGTTCGAGAAATAGCCAGGGGTAACCGCGCGCTCGAGGTCGACTTCGTTGACAAGGGCGGTCATGCCGGCTTTATCACTGGCTCTGTGCCATGGCGCCCGTTTTATTATGCGGAGCACCGGGTCGGGGAGTTCTTTGCTCGGCACTTTGCTGTGGGTTCGCCGCCCGCTGCATCCCTGGCCAAACGAAAGTGAGGAAGACATGAAGATGCGCAATCAGGGCGTTGAGATCTGGCTGACGCTTTCTATCGCAAGCCTGGCATGCACCGCAACCAGGGTAGTGCCGGCGGCCGATTCACATTCGGGGGCCGATCACGCGACGCCAGCCTCGGCGACAGCCGTTCCGCAGATGCAGGGGCTGCCACCGGATGCTGCGGGAGCGCTCTCCCGCCTCGGTAGCTCGCCGAGACATGGTGAGTGGGTGACTATTCGCACCGGAGACGGAGATAGCTTGCGAACGTGGGTGGTCTACCCGGAAAGGAGCACGAAAGCACCGGTGGTACTGGTTGTCCACGAAATCTTTGGTTTGTCCTCCTGGGTTCGCAGCGTAGCTGACCAACTGGCCGCTGATGGTTTCATCGCCATCGCGCCGGATCTGCT
>JBBRQC010000056.1:0-11662 GCA_038227135.1 Gemmatimonadales bacterium | reverse complement strand
GGGGAGGACGCAGAATTCGGAGAAAAACGCACGCTAAGGGATACGGTCTACGGCCTGAACTAATCCATTAGGTGAATTGAGTAGAGAACTGCAATGCCATGTGCAGCGCCTGACGCCGGGGTGCACCGTTACGGTTGGTAGGCGACTGTAACCACGGCTGACGGTGTATCGCCACTGAACGCGACCACGGAGTAGGTAATGCTCGAAGGGATCCCGGTGACATCTTTGATGAATGAGAGATCATCCTTCGTCGACGTTGCCGTTCCGGTCTCTGTTTGCATGGTCGACGACCCAGTGCTGTACACCTCAATTTTGTCGTAGGTTGCTCCAGTCGGAATGGCCCAGGCCACCTTAACCGTGGTACCGTCGATTTTGGTTGCGGTCACGTTCGTGACCGCTGGAACAGTAATGATCCCAGTATCCGTGCTCGTTAGCCCCACCTGCCCGGCGCTTAAGCCTTGAACCCTGACATTCGTGTCCTGTGCGTGAAGGTTAAAGCCTATCGCCTTACGCGCCTGCCACTGCGCTAGGACTTGGGCATGATTTGTTGGATCAGCTGCGGGCAGAAGGTTCTGGAACGCAGTATCGAAGGCTGTGGCTACCTGGGCCGCAGTGAGTCCCGCAGTGGTCGTGACGCTGATAACGCGTGAAGGAAAGGTGAGCGTTACCGTTCCACCTTGCGCAGTTCCACGGAGGGCAATGACATGTTCGACGTCCGCAACGTTGCCGACGTTATCCTGAGCAAATGCGGTCCAGAACATCAGAGTTAGCAGGAATAAAGCGAGCGATTTCATGGCCGTCCTCGTAAATGAGAAAGAGTGACTTAGGGTGCCGGGGAAGGGTCAATTGGGCCCCCAGGCAGGCCAGGGAAGTTGGGTACCGGGCTCTTGCTCCCGTCCTCATCGACATGCGTTCCTGAGCCGGTGTTGGTCTGCGGGTCGAAGACAAAGATGTTTCTCCGACCATTTTTCTTGACGTCATCGGGCTTACCTTTGTTCTCGTTGATCCACATGATTTTCACGAACCCCTTATGTTCACCGCAGGTTTCGTAGAAAATCTTGATATCATTCTGGGCCGTCTCAAAGAGGCAGCTCGCGATATGTCGCGAGTCACCGTGGCAATCGGTGATGAAGCCCTTGAAAAGAGTCTCCGCAACACAGTACATGGTAATCGTCGTATGACAGTCATCGGATATACTGCCAAATTTCCCATTGCCTGGGTTTGCCGCAGGAGTGGGTTTCATCTCTAAGTACGGCTGCTTGTCTTGAGGCCCGATCCAATATTCGTAATGTGGATATATCGGTCCAAAGTCGACGTGTCCTGCTGTCCCTTTATCTCCGCAATGGTTTGCTGGAAGTTGGTGCGTGAGCCCATTGACACCAGCGAGTTCCTGGCCTGCCGGTGTATCCGTTGGGTTTCCATCCAAGTCGACAGCGCCAGGTGGATTTGATAGCCCGAACGGGCTGGCGTGATCTGCCGGGCCACCGAGCACGCAGATTTTACCGCACGGCACACACGCGGATCCGTACTCAATATAGACCTGGAATTCGCCGGCCGTAGCTCCTCCATTCAAATCGAAATCGTGCCAAACTCCGTCGCATACGATCGGTTTCGAATAGCTCCCGTCAGCAAAGCTGGGGCCCGGCGCGCCTCCTCCGGGGCATTTATTGAGCACGACCTTGAATGCCTTCGTTGGTTCGGGCTCCCCTACGATGTGAGTGAGACGAATGCTTAGTGCTTTCTTTGATGTTTTGCCGATCGCCACGCAGCACTCTTTATGTGCACAGATGCAGGCGCTCGAGTTCACCAATCCGCCATTGCTGTCATCTACAGCTGAGGCGCGCCCAACTGACGCCATGAGGAGGCATGACGCCAAGGCGGCGACAGCCATCAGAGAAAAACGCTGGGAAACGAACATTCCATCGTGGCTCATGCGTTAGTCTCGCTGAATGGTTGAGGCGGAAGAGGCAGTGGTATGGGCCGCAAGCGAGCGCTGACGAGCCCGATTGCGAGCTATTGCTAACGGGCTTTTGGCTGGCAGTCCTTGCGCAAACGCTGCGTCGCGATCAGCAATACCAATGACCCCTGGATCTCCTAAAAGCCCGAGCACATCAAATGCTGCAGCGCGGACGGCCGGTAGATCCTCGCGGTTCGCTGCGATCGCCTCCAATTCGGGAACGAACAAGTCGCCCGTGAATTGGGCACTGCGGACAGCGGCGAGCTTAACCGCCGGGGACGGGGGCGTGGAATCCACCAGGCCGAGGCGGATCGCATGCGTGGCAGACTGTCGGATTCCCTGCAGGAGTTCCCGCTCAAAAACGTGGTCTGACAACCGAGCCAGAGAGAAAATAGCGACATCCCGGATACAGCTATCAGAGTCTGGTTCGGCCGCCTGGGCCAGGATCGTTACGGCTCGATACTCGCCTACCTCTTCGACCCATCGTGCCACATGCTGCACCGCGTAATTACGCAATCGATCGGAGTCACTGTGATTATGGATTATACTCTCAAGCAAGTCGAGCGTGCCTTCATCGTGTCCGATGACTTTCGCATTCAGCACGTCGTTCGCCTGTGATGACGACATGCCGCGGGGAATCACGCGCTCTTCCAAATGGATCGTGAGGGGCGCTAGGCGAGGGGAGGAGCCACTTATGGTCGGAGAGGGAGCCGTGTCCGACCCCGCTCCACCAATCGGAAGTGTTGGATTAGAGTTTCTCCAAACAGCGACCGTGGCGAAGACGATCGCGGTGACCCCAATCC
This sequence comes from Gemmatimonadales bacterium, assembly GCA_038227135.1. Lineage (GTDB taxonomy): Bacteria > Gemmatimonadota > Gemmatimonadetes > Gemmatimonadales > Gemmatimonadaceae > UBA4720. The sequence goes on along the minus strand of JBBRQC010000056.1, from coordinate 8,902 downwards.
CACTGATGAACATCCTGTGTCGCACTATGGATTCTCACGAACCAGCAGGCGATGACAGGTGAACACGGCGCCGGAGCCAATCATGGGTTGTTCCCAATGGCCATTGGCATCCAGATCTGTGGCGGGAATGTCGAAGACCGACTGGCCGTTCACGGTAGCGTTAGGCACATAGAACTCGACATGGATGGTCGTATACGGAATTTTTGGAGTCATGGTAAAGCTCAGCGTGCTTTCCCAGAACACATCTCCGTCGTCCTGGTGCGCCACAAACCCACCGTCGAGATCATCGGTCAAGGTGAACTCATCAATGTTCTGAAGAGCAACTACGGTTGTGCCGCCATGAATTCGCGCGACGTGCCGCCCATGCCCGCGCTTGAGTGGGCGGGAGATGAACTGCGCCGTCGATCCTTGCTGCTCAAGGTGTGAGAGCTCCAATAATGTTGGATCATTGGCGCTGAAATCCACCGAGCTTGGTGACGGCATCACCTGATCGCGATTGACCTTCCCGAACGTGATCTCACAGGCGTTGTGGCTGCCAAATCCGACGACGACGACCGTGACTGACAGGGTTCCGAGGTGGTGAGAGCCCCGTTGCGCATCGATCGTGTAATATCCTGCGTGAGCAAACGTGTAGGGCGTGATGTGGCCTGGAGGCACCGTGGTGGAAGCAGCAGAGCAGTTGAGTTCCGTGATCGTTAAGCGCTCACCACGCCGACTATCGAGAAGTAAGGCATCGTCTTTCCTGATGGTGATGGACGAATCCCCATCAATGCGTGTTGGCGTCCACCGAATCGCTCGAAAGTAGGCCTGCCCGCCGCCGGAAATGATCACGGGCATCGGGAAGGCAGGCGATAGACGTTGATTAGCGTAGGCGTCCGTGTCGGAAATGGATCTGAACGCGATCGGGCCCGTCAGCGCCAGCCCGACCACGGTCGCGGTAGCAGGCTTGATGACTTCGATGCATACCGGCGAAACAGGCGATTCCGACGGCACCAGGAGTGCGAGACCAACGAGAGGCGGACTCGGCAGTATCGGCTGCGGTAGCCGCGGATCGATTTTTATTGGGTAAAGATGCGATGACGGAACAACGGCCTTAACCGTATGCGCACTTTGCCAGGATAATTGGAGTCGCGCCCCAAAATGGTCATCGAAAAATTCTACGATGATCGGAACGCGGTGCCCGCCGATCAGATCCACCGTGCAGGCCTCGGTTTGAGGCGCTTGCCCCTTCCAGTGATCGAGAACCAAATGGTCATCGATCCAGATGCGGATTCCGTCGTCGGTGAGCGCCTCAAATGTATAACTCTCCGTGAAATCCGCCTGGATGTAGCCGGTGTAGCGCGCTGAGAAATCCGTCGGAACCCCGAGCGCCGGTGACTGGTTGGTAGTGAGGGTAAAATCGAGCACCGGCACAACGCCACCATCGATTGGGACCCCTACCAAATGTGGTGTGGGGAAGTACACGGCGTAGAGACCCCCAGGAGCATCCGGCACTGCGGCTGTCGCGGTGAGGACCACAGCTACACTCAGAAAAAGAGCGAGAATCCACTGAATGGCGAACATTCGGCTAACCTCGATGCACAGGCTTATCCGGTTAAGATGAGGCACAAGCGAGTATCTTCCGAACCTGTTGAATAATCGGGATATATGAGGCCGAATGGTCCGCTCTACCATCCTCAACCACGGTCAGTGGAGGCGCTTAGAGGAGCGGTCCCGGCCCTTGACGCTGCTGGTCAGTGATGCGCGTGTAGCGTGCGATCATGGCGTCGCCCTGGTGGCGGGTGACGACGCGGATGCGGAAGTTCTCTTTCCCGTCGATCGCAGCTTGGGTGACCCAGCCGGCCCGCATCGAGTGGCCGCTGATGTTCTCGCCCAGGGCATATCGCTGGAGGATGAGCGCGATCGCGTGGCCGGTGAGCGCGTGGTAGCCGAGATGCCCGTGCTGATCGATGCGGCGAAAGACCGGGCCGGTCGTGACGCCGGCAAGCCGGACCCAGTGCTGACAGGCGAGCAGGGCATCGTAATCGGGATCCGCGGCCGCGTAGACCGGGATGGCGTGGCCCTTCTGATCCTGGTCGGTTTTTGATTTCGGGATGACGAGGAACCACCCGGTCGCCTCTTCGACCAGGTGCTCAAGGTGGACACGCGCCAGTTCCGAGCGGCGCAGGGCGCAGCTCCATCCCAGGAGCAGGATCGCCGCATCGCGCGCAGCGACCAACGGCCGTGGATCGCTGCGAGCGAGCACGACCGCGCGGCGCAGATCCTCGGCGAGCAGCGGGGTTTTCTGATCGATGGGCTGCGCGAGCCGCCGGCTGAGCCCTCGCAGCCATTGGCGCCACGCGGGCACGTCCTGAGGCAGGGGCTTGTTGCGCATCCCAAAGGTTTTTGAAATCGCCGCGACGAGGACCAACAGCGTCGAGCGTCCAATGCCCGGTTGATCAGCGCGCGCGACCACTGCCTCGGCCAGGAGGTATTGCAGGCGTGGATACGCGAGCACGTAGACATAATCGCGGAGCGACGCCACCGCGAAGCGCTCGAGACCGTTGGCGGTGCAGAAATGCCAATAGTTGGCGATGATCGGCCGATAATCCGCGAGGGTTTTGGCGGCGACGTTCCACGCGATCATCGAGAGCAGCTCGTCGAGTTCGATCTGTAGATCAACCGGCAGGCTCACGTGGCGTTCGCGGCTGGTGGCGGGCTCGACATAGACGGTCGACAGCACGTGCGCCGGCATGGGGAGGGCTGCCAGCTCCGGCTCGGGCGTGCCCCAGGCTGCCGGGAGGTGGGTGGTGGTCGACATGGTGGGGAATGGTGGTCGGCCCACTGCCGGTTTCCATCACATTCGCTAAGCGTCGTTTATCGAATGTAGTAAGGGAGGGGGCCACCTCTTCGGAGCCAATTCATACGTATAAAATGATTCCTATGAAATCATACGATGTATAAGTCGTATCATGAATGCCACCCAACCCTCTCGCGCCACGATCACCCGTGAGGAGGTCGTCCGCACCGCCGACGCCCTCTTGGCCACCGGCGTTCGCCCCACGGCGATCCGGATCCGCGAACAACTCGGTCGCGGCAGTCCGAACACCATCCAGCCGTGGCTGGTGGAGTGGCGCGCCGGCGCTGCCGGGCCGCCAGCGCCGATCCCGCCGGCTCTGGCATCCGAAGCCAGCCGCCGCGGCGGCGAGGTGCTCCTGACGCTCCTGCAGAGCTTCTGGCCCAAGCTGCGCGAACACCTCGCGCTCGAATTCGACGAGCGCCTCCACGACGCCCTGGCCGCCGCCAAGGACGCCCACGAGGAGCAAGTCGAGGCGACGTCCGCGGTCGATGCGCTCGAGGCGCGTCTCGCCGCGGCCGAGGACGCGCACGTGGCCACCAAGGCAACGCTCGAGCAGGCCCAGGGCATGGCGGTGTCGCTCGAGGCTCAGCGCGCCGATCTCGCGGTCTTGCTGCGCGAAGCGCTCGCCGCGAATGCACGCTCCGACGCCACCGCCCGCAGCCTGCGCCAGGATCTCGACCAAGTGCGCGCGCAGCATGCGGAGCTCACGACGCAGCTGCAGGCAGCGCTCCATGATCGCGATCGCCTCGCTCGCGATCTCGGCGCCCGCACCGTCGAGCTGGATCAAGCGCGCACCCACTCCGTAGCGCTGCAGGAGCAGCTCGGTGCCGCCGACGGTGCTCAACGCCGACTGGCCGCCCAGCTCGAGGAGGAGCGATCGACCGCACGCGCGTCCCTGGATCGGCTGCGCGATGACCTCGCGACCGAGCGTCAGGACCACGCCACGGACCGCGGCCGCCTCGATGCCCAAGCCAAGCTCCTCGCCACTCAAGCGGCCGAGATCCCAGAATTGCGGGAGATGGTCGCGCGCGTGGTCGCCGTGCAGGCTCGCGCTGCCGACCGTTCGTGAACCCGATGGACGAGATGATGGGCATGGCCCAAGCCCACCTCGACGTCAGCCTCACTGGGCATTCCAGCGCCCAACGCCACTAACCGTCCCAGGGATGAGATGCACCATGTCCAGCGCCACCGATCTGCTTGGCGCCCTGCAAATTCACGTGATGCGCCACATGTGGGCCCTCGGGACGGGGACCGTCCATCAGGTCGCGGACCTTCGTAATGCGGAGTTGCGTCATCTGGGGCATCCGGACCTCGCCTACACCACCTACCTGACGGTCCTGCGCAATCTCACGCATCGTGGATTTCTCACCCAGGTCAAGAGCGCCAAGAAATTTCACGTGTTCACGCCTCTCGTCACGAAGCAGGACTATCGGAAGCGCGTGGTCGACGTGGCCCTTCAACATTTCGAGGGTAATGCTCAAGCCCTTTCTGACGTGGTGGCTACGATTGCCCGGAAGCAGACGTAGGGCTTTTATTTCAATTCATTTGGGAGAAAAACCCTCGCCTTTAGGCGATCCCTTTAGGGTTCACGCCTTTACTCCAACAGCACGCGATTGTCATGAACCGTAGGAAAAAACCTGGGCTCGCGCAGCGAGCGGCAACGTATCTTCAGCCGGCTTTAGCCGGTCTCCAACCTGTGCGCTTTAGCGCACAGTGGTTGAGTTATCGGACGCTTGGCCAGGTCAGGGTTATGGTGACGTGCATCGAGACGAAGTGAGCCTTCTGTTCCAGGGACAGATCCGTCAATTGATACCGATCGATGACGAGAACGCCTCTACCCCATTGAGAGATGGTCTCGATATCATGGGGTGTCGGCGAGGCAGTGGACTGGGGGCCTTGAATCGTCGTACCCACGGCAGGTGAGAAGATGAAATCACGTCGCTCTTGCGGGACGTTGAGCTCCCCGACGTTGGCTCCCGAGTTCGCTTCATTACGAAAATGCCATCCCTCGATGTATCGAGGGTTCGGTCCGTGCAGTGGTGGCGTCAACGCTGTGATGTCCCGCGATCCATCGAGGACACAGATGGTCCATCCGAATGGAGTGGGTTCGAGCAGAAAAACCAAATCGGGACCAAAGGCTTTCGCATAGGTCATACCCGCCTGGATGTCGTCCGACCACGTAATGCTGGAGGGCGCCGCCGAGCGAACGGCCTCTCCGCACCCACCCAACGAGAGCGACGACAGGACCCAGCACGACACCATGAGGCTGCTGCTCTGCAAATTCATCAGCAGAACCCTACGGCGTACGAGTATTGGATCAACGCGATGCGCCTGCGCTGCTGTCGGTTGGGTCGTCCCTAGCGGGCCTGTGTATGGGCTTGCCTAGAACGCTAACCGTTATAGAGTCTGATTGTGATACGATCATGGGCGAATAAGGGGACTGAGGACATCTTCCACGGCCGCGTAACGAAGGCGGCGCGAAAGGTATGTCCATCAGTCCTCTGGGGAGTCGCTCGACGCAAACTCGACTACATGGAGGCTGCGCACCAGTTGCACGATCTCAAGTCCCCGCCCGGGAACCATCTCGAGGCCCTCTCCGGAAGCCGCTTAGGCCAACATTCGATACGCATCAATGACCAGTTCCGCATCGTCTTCACGTGGAAGACCGATGGTCCCCACGATGTCGAGATATGCGACTACCACTGACGAGGACGCCATGACCCATCCCAGCCATCGTGAACCCACCCATCCCGGCTTCATCCTCGAAGAGGACTTTGTGAAGCCATACGGCCTCACGCACAGCGAACTCGCGCTGCGGCTCAAGGTGTCCTTCAAGACCGTAAGCGCGTTGTGCAATGCTCGTCAGAGTGTCTCGGCCGAGATGGCGATCCGCTTGTCCCGTCTGTTCCGAACCTCGCCTGAGGTCTGGATGAATCTGCAGGCGGCCCACGACCTCTGGCGAGCAGAGCACGATCCTACGTCTCAGGCGAAGCGGATAACCCCGTTGCGGCTGACGGCTCTGAGCGCCTGAATCACGCCGCCTGGCTATCGAGCACTGACCTATGCCTCGTCGCTCGATACTGTCTGCCGCGGATCGGGCCAGTCTGCTCGCTCTTCCTGAGGATCAGGATGACCTGATCCGCTCATACACGTTCAACGACACGGACCTGTCCCTCATCCGCCAGCACCGGGGTGACGACAACCGACTCGGCTTTGCGGTGCAGCTCTGCCTGCTACGCTACCCCGGATACGCGCTTGGTGACGATATCATCGTAACGGAGCCGGTGATCCACTGGATCGCCAGCCAGATCGCCGTCGATCCAGCGGCTTGGTCAACCTACGGTGCCCGAGCTCAGACGCGACGAGAGCACCTCAATGAGGTGCGTATCTATCTCAACCTATCGGCATTCGGCCTTCCCGACTTTCGCACACTGGTTCTTGAGTTGACCGAATTGGCCATGCAGACCGATCGAGGAGTAGTGCTCGCGAACCAGGCATTGGAGGTACTCCGAGGTCGCAGAATCATTCGACCGTCCCTGTCCGTGATCGATCGGGTGTGCGCGATCGCCATCACGCGCGCGAGCCAGCGCATCTATCGGGCGCTCATTGAACCACTGACCGAACTGCACCAGCGCCGTCTCGATGAGTTGCTGAAGGTCAAACCGGAAAGTGCCTACACATGGCTGGTGTGGTTGCGTCAGTCTCCGGTGAAACCAAATTCGCGGTACATGCTCGAGCACATCGAGCGATTGAAGATGGTGAGATCATTGGCGTTACCGGAGCATCTCGGCCGCCATATCCACCAGAACTACATGGTGAAGCTGGCGCGAGAAGGTGGCCAGATGACGCCGCAGAACCTGGAAAAGTTCGAGCCTGAGCGTCGCTATGCCACCTTGGTAGCGCTCGTCCTGGAGTGCACCGCCACGCTGACCGACGAGTTGGTCGACCTGCACGACCGTATTCTGATGCGGATTTTCAGGGCTGCCAAGATCAAGCACGACGAGAAATTCCAGAAACAGGGCAAGGCGATCAACGACAAAGTGCGGCTCTACTCCCAAATCGGTCACGCCTTGGTGAATGCCAAGCAGACGGGCAGTGATCCGTACGCAGCCATCGAGGCGGTCATCCCATGGAAGGACTTCACCCAGAGCATTACCGAGGCCGATCAGCTGGCTCAGCCAGAGTCCTTTGATCACCTGCATCTCGTCGTCGAGCAGTTCAGCACCCTGCGTCGGTACACACCGGAATTCCTGGAGGTGCTCACGCTGCGCGCCGCTCCAGCAGCGCAACCTGTGCTGGATGCCATCGAGGTAGTTCGGGGGATGAATGCCGTCGGTGCGCGGTCCGTGCCCGTGGATGCGACCACCGCGTTCATCAAATCGCGTTGGAAATCCCTCATCCTCACCGAAGCCGGTGTTGACCGCCGTTTCTATGAAATCTGCGTCCTGTCCGAGCTCAAGAATGCCCTTCGTTCGGGAGACATCTGGGTGCAGGGCTCCCGGCAGTACCGCGACTTCGACGATTACCTGCTACCGGCCGAGGCGTTCTCGGAACTCAAGCGCACGAAGACGCTGCCGATTGCGATCAACCCAGACTGCGATCGCTACGTGCATGATCGCCTCCAGATGCTGGATCAGCAATTGGCTACGGTCAATCGCCTCGCGCTCGTCAACGAATTGCCGGACGCGATCATCACCTCGTCGGGGTTGAAAATCACGCCTCAGGATACCATCGTGCCTGAAGCGGCACAGCTGCTGATCGACCAAACCAGTCTCCTCTTGCCGAGAATCAAAATCACCGATCTCTTGATGGACGTCGACGACTGGACCGGCTTCACCCGGCATTTCGTTCACCTGAAATCCGGTGAGCCAGCCAAGGACCGCGTGCTGCTGCTGTCAGTCCTGCTGGCGGACGCGATCAATCTGGGGTTGACCAAGATGGCGGAGTCCAGTCCAGGCACTACGTACGATAAGTTGGCGTGGTTACAGGCCTGGCACATTCGTGACGAGACCTACTCGACGGGCTTGGCGGAACTCGTGAATACCCAATTTCGAAATGCGTTCGCTGGACACTGGGGCGATGGAACCACGTCATCGTCCGATGGGCAGCGGTTCCGTGCCGGCGGCAAAGGCGAGAGCACCGGCCATGTCAATCCGAAGTATGGAAGTGAGCCAGGTCGGCTCTTCTATACCCACATCTCCGACCAATACGCACCATTCAGCACGAAGCTGGTGAATGTCGGCGTGCGCGATTCCACGTATGTCCTCGATGGGCTGCTCCACCACGAATCGGATATCCGCATTGAGGAGCACTACACCGATACCGCCGGATTCACGGATCATGTCTTTGCCCTCATGCACCTGCTGGGGTTCCGGTTCGCCCCGCGCATCAGGGATTTGAAGGACACCAAGCTATACGTGCCGATGGTCCGCCAGGATTACCCGGCGCTCTCAGCCATGATCGGCGGGGCGCTGAACATCAACCATATCCGCACGCATTGGGATGAAATCTTGCGTCTCGCGACATCGATCAAAAAAGGCACCGTCACTTCGTCGCTGATGCTCCGTAAACTCGGAAGCTATCCGCGACAGAATGGAATAGCGGTTGCCCTACGTGAGTTGGGCCGCATTGAGCGAACGCTGTTCATCCTCGATTGGCTGCAGAGCGTCGAGTTGCGCCGGCGGGTTCACGCGGGATTGAACAAGGGCGAGGCTCGGAACGCGCTGGCTCGGGCGGTATTCTTCAATCGCCTGGGCGAGATTCGCGATCGGAGCTTCGAGCAGCAACGGTACCGCGCCAGCGGGCTCAACTTGGTGACGGCGGCCATCGGGCTCTGGAACACGGTGTACCTGGAAAGGGCAACCCAGGCCCTACGTGCGCGGGGAAGGCCGCTTGACGAGTCTCTACTTCAGTATTTATCGCCACTCGGGTGGGAACACATAAACCTAACTGGCGACTATGTTTGGCGTCAAAATCGCCATCATTCCGATGGTCAGTTCCGCCCACTCCACAAGGCAGGAAAACCTTAGCGTGCGTTTTTCTCCGAATTCTGCGTCCTCCCCT
>JBBRQC010000055.1:0-12253 GCA_038227135.1 Gemmatimonadales bacterium | reverse complement strand
TGGAACGACCCCGATTTGGTGGACACGTAGTTTAGGCTGCGTTTGCTCGTTGGAGCACTTCGAGAACTTCGGTTTCGTACTGTGCAGGGGTTCGATATCCCAGGGTCTGATGCCGACGCTTACGATTGTACCAGACCTCAATGAATTCAACCAGAGAAGTTCTGGCTTCGGCTCTGGTGTGCCACTTCGCATCGAAGACGAGCTCGGTTTTCAGAGTCGCAAAGAAGCTCTCCACAACAGCGTTATCCCAGCAGTCGCCAGTCCGGCTCATGCTCGCTCTCATGCCGTGGTCGGCGAGCATGCGTTGATACTCGAGACTCGCATACTGACCTCCGCGATCTGAGTGATGGAGTCCGCCCGGGCGAGGACGTCGGTGCTTGATTGCCATCTCCAGCGCACTTTGAGGAAGAGAGCGATCCAGCACCCGGTCAATGCTCCATCCGATTACGCGACGCGATGCCAGATCGAGCACGACAGCTAGATAAAGCCACCCTTCATGAGTCGGCACGAAGGTCATGTCAGCGGCCCAGGTGCGATCCCGTCCCGGATTCTCTCGGAGAGAGAACTTGCGATCGAGGTGGTTCGGTGCGACTACCCGGCGATGATCCGACTGCGTGGTCACACGGAAGCGAGGTGCGCGCTTGGACCTCAAACCCTCCAGGCGCATCAGCCGAGCGACCCGATTCTTCCCGCACGAGATCCCGCTGCCCCGGAGCTCGTGATGCACTTTCACCGCTCCATAGCGCTGCTTCGCCTCCTCGTGCACCGCCCTGATGCGGAGCCTGAGCCGCTGATCCACCACCGTGCGGAAACTTGGTCTTCGCTTTCGCCAGGCGTAAAACCCCGACGGCGAGACACTCAAGACCCGGCACATGAGTCGCACTTCGAATTCTCTGACGTGCAGCTGGATACAGGCGAACTTCACCGCGACTCTTTCGCGAAGAACGCCGTGGCTTTTTTTAGGAAATCCCTCTCCTGTCGCAGCACCTCGTTTTCCCGACGAAGCCGCTCGAGCTCTTGCTCAGGGCTCTTCTCCGCTTCCCGAGCGCCGGCCGCATCCCACTGCCCGAGCCGGCGGGCCCAGTTACGCAGTAGATCTCCCGGCACATCCAACTCGCGGGCGATTTGCGCCAGCTTTACCCCAGCCGCACGCTTCTCGTTCATTAGTCGAACTGCTTCCCTCTTGAACTCCGCCGTGAAGTCCCGCCGGATACCTTTTAAATCAGATTTGCTGGGCCCATGTGATCGACTCATTCGACACCTCCGCCCTGAACTTAGGGAAAGTGAGGTGTCCATCAAACCGGGGCAGCTTCAGACTGAGGACTAACCGCTTAATGAGTTCGCAGTAGTACGCAGTCGTTCGCAGTCGTTCGCAGTCGTTCGCAGTCGTTCGCAGTCGTTCGCAGTCGTTCGCCGTAATTCGCCGTAATTCGCCGTAATTCGCCGTAATTCGCCGTAATTCGCCGTAATTCGCCGTAATTCGCACTAGTCCCGCGAAATTCCGCAGCAACGGCAATATTCTGGAAAAATTCGCGATCGTCTGTGTTAGTCCGCGATTGGCGTCGGGCGTCCAGATCTCAGCGTTTGGAGGGCCGGATCAGCCTTCCGCGCTCGCGTGGGATGATTGCCAAAAGCAATCGGCGGATCTCGTCGAGTTTCTCTATTCGCTCAGTCACAACGTCGGAGCCCAACACAGGCTCGGCTGAGCGAAACCATGCAATACTTTCGCGAGTAGAGCCGAGGGCATACTCGAAAATGCGTGCTCGATCCTTTCCCGAGCTATGCGCGTAGCCCTCTCCGAGATTGGCAGCGATCGACCCCACCGCGGCATAAAGCTGCCCCGAGACCTTTTCCATGGTTCGATGATGCGTGAGCTTCTCCGCGTCTCCCCATGACTCGCTGACAAGCTCACAGGCCAGGCGATAAGCCCGCATCCGCTGGAGCGGATCCCCTCTATCGCCTTGCGGTCTCTCTTCCGGCAGATCTGGCATGAGTTCCAGTTTGCAGGCGAAAGGCCTCGGACACGCAATCAAAAGCCCTCCCCTACAATCAGTCCTCCGTCCGCAGTTCGTCCCCCAATTCTCAGTTAGTCAGCAGTCCGCAGTGAGGTTAGTCCGCTGTCCGCAGTCCGCAGCCGGCTCGTTCCCAAAATCTGAGTGGCGCGTCTTGAGAGCGTCCCTTCACCCGGAGTTCGGTGTGTTCCTTAAAGGAGCAGTCCTGCTTGGCCTGTTGACCCTGATTCGCGCAGTTCCAGAGAAGACGCTGATAGACGGCTCGGCCGTGCCTTGTGCGGATTCCCGGGAGAGTACGTCAGGAGTGCCGGGTGTTCACGCATATGTATTCAATGCGAAGAAAGTCCCCGCGATCCGGAGGTCCCTCTTTGTTCTCGACAGCCTCGACTGGGAGAACGGCGACCCAGCGGCGATTCGCGCAGCTTCGGTAGCGTACGATCGACTGCTGACGCGGGTGAGGGGAGCGAGGACGCTGGGCTACGCCACCAGCAACGGAAACGGCGATTTCGAGATACCGATAACCCAGACGGACTCAGTGCTCGTCTTTGGCGAGGCCAAGATGCCGGGTGAGCCATTTTACTATTCCGCCAAAGTCGTTGCCGCGACCGGGCAGGAAGAAGTGAGGGTGGTCCTCCTGATGTGCAACCAGCAACTGCTCTAACTATCGCGGACGCGCCCGCGCGGGTTATTTCGGACGCGCAGTTACCTGCGGCTTGCGCAGTGGGCCCCACAGTCCGCAGTTAGTACCACAGTCCGCAGTTAGTACCACAGTCCGCAGTTAGTACCACAGTCCGCAGTTAGTACCACAGTCCGCAGTTAATACCACAGTCCGCAGTTTGTACGACAGTCCGCAGTTTGTACGACAGTCCGAGTTAGTACCACCGTCCGCAGTTAGTACCACAGTCCGCAGTTAGTACCCCAATTCGCATTTAGTCAGCAATCCGCAGTGCCGTTGGTCCGCAGTCCGCAGTCCGCAGTAACGTCACTCGGAATCGACTGACTTGGTCTCCGCGTTGATGCTGCCGTCGTGCAACAGTAGCTCGAACTCGAGACCACGCCTGAACTGATCCACCGACGTGAGCGCTCCGCCGTTTGTATCTCGTGCAACCGCGTAACCGCGCGAGAGCGTCGCCAGCGGACTGAGCGCATTCAATCGGGCGGCAGATGTCCCGATGACCGCCCTCTTGGCGACGACGACTCGCTCCGACGCCTGGCCGATGTTCTTCCGTACTCGGTCCAGCTCGACGCGCGCATCGCGAACTCTTGCCGCGATTGCTTCCGACAGATCACGCCTCGTGAGGGCAAACGCTTTCTCGATTTCCTCTCGCGCTACGCATGCGGCGGCAGCCGCTGCCGAGGGAGTGGCCGCCCGCAGATCAGCGACGGCGTCGCACACCGTGATGTCGACCTCGTGCCCGACGGCCGAGATCACGGGTATCGGACACGCCGCAATCGCGCGCGCGACTCGCTCGTCGTTGAATGCCCACAGGTCTTCCTTCCCGCCCCCGCCGCGTCCAACGATCAGGACGTCCGCGAGACCCCAGCGCCCAACTTTGCGAATCGCGGCAGCGATCTCATCCGGCGCGCCATCGCCCTGAACCTTCGCCGGACACACTACGAGCTGGACGCCGCTGTGCCGCTGGCGCAGCACCGCGACTATGTCCCGCACCGCCGCGCCATCCGGACTCGTGACGACTGCGACGCGCTTCGGAAATTGAGGGATCGGTCTCTTGCGGGATTCGTCGAGCAGTCCTTCGCGACGCAGCTTGGCGAGCGTCAGCTCCATCGCCTTACGCCACAGTCCGTCCCCTTCCGCTTCGATCCTCAACACCTTGAGCTGGAGGTCGCCTCGCGCCGCATAGACCGTCATCTGCCCGTACAACACGACCTGCATCCCATCGTCCGGTGGCGCGGGCAGCCCGCGCTGATCGCGCGACCACACGACGCACTTGATCTGCGCCGACGCGTCGCGAAGGCAGAAGTACCAGTGACCGTTGCGATGGTGCTTGAAGTCGCTGATCTCCCCCCTCACCCAAAGTGGCTGCAACCCGGACTCGACGAGCGCGCGCATCTCGAGCGCCACGTCGGACACGGACGCAGGACGATCTGGCGCAAAGCCGATCCCAGCGCGGCCCAGAACGGAGGCGTATACGTCGTACGCAGCCCTCACCGGAGCGCCATCTCCGCCGCGCGAACCGTGTTCACCATCAGCATCGCAATCGTCATCGGTCCGACGCCGCCAGGGACGGGGGTGATCCTCGAAGCAACCTTCCTGACGGATTCGAAATCCACGTCGCCCCTCAGCCTGAAGCCGCTCTTCGCGGACATGTCTTCCACCCTGTTGGTACCCACGTCTATTACGATTGCACCCTTCTTCACCATATCCCCGCTCACAATCCCGGCGCGGCCCGCCGCGACGATTAGAATGTCGGCCGAACGTGTGTGGTCGGCGAGATCAGCGGTGTGGCGATGACACACGGTGACGGTGCAGTTGGCGTCCGGATTATCCTGCACCATGAGAGCCGCCATTGGTTTTCCGACGATGTTGCTACGCCCGATTATCACGCAGTGCTTTCCGGGCGTCTTCGCGCCCGACTCTTTCAGCAGGATCTGGATTCCCGCCGGCGTACAGGGAACGAATCCGTCGCGCTCGCCGACGAGCATTTTTCCGACATTCATCGGATGAAAGCCGTCGACGTCCTTTCGTGGGTCGACGGCTCGAATGATGAAGTCAGGATCGATCTGCTTGGGGAGAGGCATCTGCACGAGGATGCCGTGAATTCGCGGGTCGTCGTTCAGCGCCTCGACCTGCGCGAGCAGCTCCGACTGCGACGTATCGGCCTCGAGTCTGATCGTGAGGCTATACATCCCGGCCTCTTCGGTCGCCTTCCCTTTCGAGTTGACGTACACCTCGCTCGCCGGATCGTCGCCGACGAGAATGACCGCGAGTCCGGGCTTTACTCCCCGAGCGACCAGCTTCTTGACCCGCTCCGCAACATCCCCGCGGATCTTCCTGGCGATTGCGCGGCCGTCAATCAGCTCAGCGGGCAAAGTCCACCGATCGCGTCTCCCTGATCAGCACTACCTTGATCTGCCCCGGGTACTGAAGCTCCGCCTCGATCCGTCGAGCGATCTCTTCGGTGAGAGTCGCCATCCGCGGATCGTCGACTTCCTCCGGAGTAACTATCACGCGCACTTCGCGTCCCGCCTGAATGGCAAAGACTTTCTCAATCCCTTTGTAGCTCGACGCGATTTTCTCCAGACCCTCCAGCCGCTTCACGTAGGTCTCGAACGCTTCCCGTCGCGCGCCCGGTCGAGCACCGGAGATCGCGTCGGCTGCCTGGACGAGCACGGAGACCTCGGTCTCGTGCGGAACATCGTCGTGGTGCGCCGCGATGCAGTTCACAACGAGCGGGTTTTCGCCGTACCGCGTCGCCATCTCGACGCCGAGCTGAACGTGGGTTCCTTCGTGTTCGTGGGTGAGAACCTTTCCTACGTCGTGCAGAAGCGCGCCACGTCGGGCCATGGCGACGTCGAGGCCCAGCTCCGCTGCCATGATGCCGGCCAGCCACGCAACTTCCTTGGAATGATTCAGGATGTTCTGCCCGTAACTCGTGCGCCAGCGCATGCGGCCAATCAGCTTCACCAGCTCGGGATGCAGTCCATGCACGCCGCTCTCGTACGCGGCCCGCTCGCCGGTCTCGATGATCGAGGCGTCCACTTCCTGCCGCGACTTGTTCACGACTTCTTCGATGCGGCCCGGGTGGATGCGACCGTCCGCAACAAGCTTCTCGAGTGAAAGGCGCGCGATCTCGCGCCGCACCGGGTCGAAGCACGACACCACGACCGTATCCGGCGTGTCGTCGATGATCACGTCCACTCCGGTCGCGAGCTCGAACGCGCGAATGTTTCTTCCCTCGCGCCCGATGATACGTCCCTTCATTTCATCATTCGGAAGCGACACGGCGGAGACGGTTGCCTCAACGCTCTGCTCGGCAGCGATGCGCTGGATCGCCAGGGCTATGATCTTCTTCGCCTCGCGCTCGGCGTTCCGCTTGGCCGTCTCGCGAATCTCGCGAATCTTGTTGGCTGCATCGGCGTGGGCTTCCTCCTCCATGCGATGGATCAGCTCGGCCTTCGCGTCGCCGGCAGTGATTCCGGCCAGTTGCTCGAGCCTGCGTCGCTCTTCGCCGAGGAGCTTGTCCAGCTCCTGCTCGCGCTGCGTCAGGGTCTGCTCGCGACTGCCCAGGGTCTCCGTCCGCCGCGAGGTCTCGCGCTCCCGCTGCTCGAGGAGGTCGTATTTGCGATTGAGCTGTCCTTCGCGGTCAATGACGCGACGCTCTTCCTTCTCGACCTCTTCGCGACGGCCGCGGACTTCGACTTCCCATTCTTCGCGAAGCCGGATCAGCTCTTCCTTCCCGCTCAGAACCGCCGATTTGCGGAGGCTCTCCGCCTCGCGCTCGGCTTCTCCGACGATTCGCTTCGCTGTCTGTTCAGCGGTTGCGTGGGCCTGTTCCTGACGCCGGAGCTCGCTGCGCCCCCCGATCCTTCTGCCTATATACAAAAAAACCGCGCTGGCAATTACGAACAGAACTATGCCGGCTGCGGAGAACCACGCCGTGTTCGTCATATATATCTATGTTGGGCCCGCGGCAAAGCCACAGGCGGCCCCTATCGCGCCGGAAAGTCGTCGCGTAGTTGACGTAAACTAATCTTGCTTTTGGCTGGACCGCTAGTTACAGCCTAGTCCTTACGCTTCGCCGGCGGGAGCCAGGGTCGGATCTCCGCGCTCAGCCGCTTCATTCCACCGGCAACGTCCTGCCCCGCTTCACGGGCATCGAACAACTCATCGGTGATGCTGAGAGCGGCGAGGATGGCGGCCTTCTGGGGGTCGGCGATATTACCAGCCCGCATGGTTTGCTTGATCACGCTGTCGACGTGCTCGGCCACCGCCTGGGTGCGCTCGGGGCTGACGTCGCTGCGGATCGTGTACTCGTCGCCAAGGATCGTGACGCGGACGGCGTTCTTTTTTGAAGTCAACGGGTTACCGCTCCGTCGTGCTGCTGTCGGAGAAAACGAACCCGGTCGATCATCTGCTGCGTGCGGGTGCGAGCCGACTCGAGTCGCGTCGTGAGGCCAGCGTTCTCCCTCTCCAGGAAGTGCACACGCTCGGGCGATACAACTCCCTTCACTCCGGTAGACTCGAGGGTCTTCAGGCGCGCCTCGGCCTGCAGTGCGCGCCGCCGAAAGGAGGCGAGCTCGTCACCGAGGTGCTTCACCAACTGCTCGAGCTCCGCGAACGCGGCGGTTTCAGGCCGTACGCTGTCTGACACCAAGTTCTCCCTCTAGCGCTTTCACGATCGTTTCGGTTCTCCCCTGCACTTCCTTGTCCTTTAGTGTGCGCTCCGGATGACGGAACGTCAACGCCCACGCCAGACTGCGCGAGCCTTCGGGTATTCCCTGACCGACGAATTCGTCGAAGAGCGTGAGCGATTCCAGAAGCTCCCCCGCCTCGCGTCGGATCAGTTCATCCATCTGCGCGGCGGTCACACTCGTCGGCGCGACGAGCGCGAGATCTACCTGCACTCGCGGAGTCACCGGAATCGGACGATACGACTTGTTCCTGACCGCGGTCTGTTCGATCGCCTGTAGGTTGATCTCCAGTCCGAACGCAGGACGCGCCCACACTGGTGCGTCGAGCTTGAGACGCCGCGCCACACCTACCTTGTCGCCATTGACGGAGATGTCCCACAGGACTTCTCCCGAGCCCGGTACCATCTTGACCGGCGCTCCCGGGAACGCCGCAGCAGCCGCGGTCTCGGCGATGAACTTGATGTCCCACTCGTCGTAGCTCGGCTGTACGGCTCTCGTGAAGTGCGTCGGCGAGCGCTGACCCATCACGAGCGAGGCCACGTGCATCTCCTCGCGAGGAAGCGCGGCTTTCTTCGGCCCGGGAAGATTGGCTGGACTCTCGCCGGCGAAGAACGCGGTGCCGATCTCGAACAAGCGCACGTTGCCCTGCATGTGCGCGAGGTTGTGCTCGGCGCGCGCGATCAGCGTCGTGAGCAAATCCCCACGCAGGTACGCTTCGTCCTCCGCCAGCGGATTCGTGACCCGCACCGTCGCGCCCTTTCCGGATGACACGAATGGCATTGGACGCACTTCCAGCAGACCCGTCGCGACGAGCGCCTCCTCGACGCGCTTGATCACCGCGACGAGGGGCGAATCGGGAACAGCGCTGGCGCGGAATGGGCGCAGCTCCGACGAGAAGGTGTCGTAGCCACGGAGCCGCGCGACTTCTTCCGCCAGATCCACCTCGCCCTTCACATCGTGGCGCCAGCTCGGCGGCGAGATCTTGAGCACATCCTTCGCTTCGGGCGCGATTCTGAAGCCGACCGACCGGAGATTTCTTTCCACTTCGGCGGACTCGACCGGCTCTCCGAGGAGCTTGGCGACGCGCGGCAGCCGCAGGGAAATGGGGAGCGGCCGCTTTGGCAGCGGATACAGATCGATCGGACTGCCGTGAGGGATTCCGCCGGCGACTGAAAGAATCAGCCGGACTGCATAGTCGACGAGTCCCGGAATGGCGTCGACGTCGACGCCGCGCTCGAACCGGTAGCTGGCATCGGTCGAAATCCCGAGAGAGCGCCGCGTTGCGCGGATGCGTGCGGGATCGAATGCGGCCACCTCGAGAAAGATCTCGGTGGTGTCGTCAGTCACCTCACTCCCGCTTCCGCCGATGATGCCCGCGATGGCCTGCGCCCGCTCGGCGTCTCCAATGACGACCGCGCCCGGGGGCAGCGTACGATCGACTCCGTCCAGCGTCTTGATCAGCTCCTGCCCACGAGTCTTCCGCACGACCACGGTGTCGCGCGCGATTTTCTCGAGATCGAATGCGTGCATCGGCTGACCGAAGCCGAGGAGCATGTAGTTGGTCGCATCCACAACGTTGTTGATGGAGCGGGAGCCCGCCGCTTCCAGCCGACGCGCCAGCCACGCCGGACTCGGACCAACCTTCAATCCGGTGATGACGGCGCCGGCGTATCTCTGGCAGCCGTCGCCGTCCTCCAGGCGAACCGTCACATCCCCGACTTTCCCCGAAGTCGCCTTCACCGTGTGGGTGCGGATGACGAACGGCTTTTGTTCAGCGATCTCCGGACGCGTGACGGTTCCACCCGTCGCGGCAGCGATTTCCCTCGCGAGTCCTTCGTGCGAGAGCAGATCGGGACGATTCGGCAGTACGTCGATCACCAGTCGGGTGTCGCCGATGGGCATCGCGTCGAGAAAACTGGTGCCGGGCGCAGCGGCCACCGTAAGAGCCATGATGCCTTCGTGATCCTGTCCGAGGCCGAGCTCTTTCGCCGAGCAGAGCATCCCTTCGGAAGTCTCGCCGCGAATCTTCCGCTTCTCGATCCTGAGACCGCCGGGCAGGACTGACCCGACTGGCGCGAAAGGATAGAGCGTGTTGACGGCCACGTTGGCTGCGCCGCACACGACACCGATCAGCGTACCGGTGCCGGCATCGACCTTGGTGAGCCAAAGGTGGTCCGAGTTGGGGTGACGCACAGCCTCTACGACGCGCCCGACCACGATGTCTCGCAAGTCCTCTCGAAGGGGGACGACGTCCTCGACCGTCGCGCATCGGGACGTGAGGAGGTCGCGCAGCTCCGTCGGAGTGAGCGTGAAGGGAAGGAACGTACGCAGCCACTCATACGACGCGTTCATACCGGCTTCATCTCGCGATCTGGTAAAGGAATCTCACGTCCGAATCGTAGAGAATCCGTATGTCGGGAATGTCATAGCGCAGCATCGCGATGCGGGCCGGCCCCATTCCAAACGCCCAGCCAGTGTACCGATCGGCGTCGAGCCCGGCGGCGTTGATGACTGAAGGGTGCACCATGCCCGACCCCAGAATCTCCATCCAGCCCGTGCCTTTGCAGCTCGGACAACCGGAGCCGTGACAGAGCTGGCACTCGACGTCCATTTCCGCGGATGGCTCGGTGAACGGAAAATAGCTCGGACGAAAACGTGTCTTCGTTTTGCCGAAGAATTCGTTGGCGAAGCGCGTCAGCGTCGCCTTGAGGTCCACGAAGCTGACGCCTTCGTCGATAGCGAGTCCTTCTATCTGGGCAAACATTGGAGCGTGGGATGCGTCGAAGAAATCCCGACGATACGCGTTGCCCGGACTCAGAATCCGGATTGGCGGCTTGAACTTCTGCATCGTGCGGATCTGCACCGGGGACGTGTGGGTGCGGAGCATCACGTTTTCGCCCAGGTAGAGCGTGTCGTGCAGGTCGAGGGCCGGGTGGTCGGGGGGAAAGTTGAGGGCGGTGAAGTTGTACCACTCGGTCTCGGCTTCGGGGCCGAGCGCGATGGTGAATCCGAGCTGCCTGAAGATGCCTTCGATCTCCTCGATCACGAGCGTCACGGGATGCCTGGCGCCGAGCCATTGGCGTCGGGACGGCATCGTGAGATCGATGTTGCGCCGCGAGACGCTGGCGGCATCCAATTGCCGGCGACGTTCCTCGAGGGCAGCGTCGAGCTTCGCCTTCACCGCGTTGATGAGGGATCCGGCCTCGCGTAGCTCTCCCGGCGCCAGCGATGGCAGCTGCCTGAACAGCTCCGGCAGTCGTCCCGATTTCCTGCCGAGGAGGGACGTGCGCGCATCTTCCAACGAAGATGCGGTGTTGGCCTGGTCGATCAGCTTCTCGCCTTCGTCGGCGAGAGTGGTGACGAGCTGCTGGAATTCGGAAAGTGTCACGGGCTACCGAAATTGGGGAAATGCAAAAGGACTCCACCGCGCTGGTTTGTCATAGCGCCGGCAGAGTCCTCTAGAAGCAGGAATGGAACGTTACGCGGCGTCGAGAGCTGACTTCGCCTTTTCGGCGAGAGCGGTAAACGCTGCGGCGTCGTGGATGGCGATGTCGGAAAGAACCTTTCGATCGACCTCGATGCCAGCCTTCTTCAATCCGTGCATGAAGACGCTGTACGACATTCCGTGCTGGTGCGCGCCGGCGTTGATGCGGACGATCCACAGCTTCCGGAAATCGCGTTTCTTGTTCTTGCGATCGCGGTAGGCGTACTTCCAACCGCGCTCGACATTTTCCTTGGCTGCCTTCCAGAGCTTGCTCCGTGCGCCGAATGCGCCCCGGGCGGCCTTCATCACCTGCTTTTTGCGCTTCAGGCGCGCGACATTCGATCTTACGCGTGGCATATATGGGCTCCCTTACGCCTGAAGAAGGCGCTTGATGTTCCTGATTTCGCCGCGGACCGTCAGCGTCGTGGCCTGGCGGAGGCGGCGCTTTCTCTTCGGCGACTTCTTGGTGAGGATGTGGCTCTTGAACGCGCGCATCCGCTTCACCTTTCCCGAGCCGGTAATCTTGAAGCGCTTTTTCGCGCCCTTGTGGGTCTTCATCTTCGGCATTGCTGATTCCTTTTCTATGTAAGTCTCGGCTACTTCGGCGCGAGGATCATCGTCATGAATTTTCCTTCGAACTTCGGATCGGCTTCGATCTTCGCCACATCGGCGAGCTCCTGCGCCACCCGATTTACAACCTGACGTCCGAGCTCCGGGTGGGCGATCTGCCTGCCGCGAAACATCAACGTCACCTTAACCTTGTTTCCTTCGTTCAGGAACTCGCGCGCGTGCCGCGTCTTGGTCATGAAGTCGTGTTCTTCGATCCCAGGTCGGTACTTCACTTCCTTGAGATGAATCACGTGCTGCTTCTTTTTCGCCTGGCGGGCCATCTTGGCCTGTTCGAACTTGAATTTCCCGTAATCCATGATGCGGGCAACGGGTGGCCTCGCCATCGGTGCGACTTCAACCAGATCCAGCCCCTGCTCGATCGCCGCTGCCAGGGCCGTTTCGACATCCATGATGCCGAGCTGCGCTCCATCGGCAGCGATTACCCTGATAGGACTTATGCGGATCTGTTTGTTAACGCGTACACGCTTTGTGGTGTCCTGAATACGACCTACCCTTGAAAAAAGGAAACAAAAAAGCGGACCCCATTTTTCGGAGTCCGCGCGACGAGACGGCGCCCGCATGAGGCGTCATCTGGTGGCCTGAACTCCAGTAGCGCACCTCGAACATCGAGGGCCAAAGGGTGGGGTGATCCGCCCGGATCTCCCGCTTATCGCATTGTCAGCGTGTAAGATAGGATTACCACCCCTGCCATGCAAGGGATCGGGCGAACTTACCGCAAGCTCAGGCAGGGCCTAGATTCGCGGCATGACCAAGA
>JBBRQC010000054.1:0-12705 GCA_038227135.1 Gemmatimonadales bacterium | reverse complement strand
TGACACCCCGACCAGCGGATAAAAGCCGAGCAGACGCTGAGAGTGGATACCTACCACCGGCTTGAGCTGCGAGCCGCGGTCGCGTTGTGGCGGAATCAGCGTCCCGTACGCGTGCAGCCACGGCCGGCGATTGAAGTAGTGGTTGAACGCGTTATCGATGTTGGTCTTCTCGTCGATCGTATCGCGCTCGTACTTCACGTTCTGCACGATGCCGACGTCGTAGAAGCGAGTCTGATTTCTCCTGCCGCCAACGATTGAGTTGTCGACGAAAGTATTGTCGCCGTTGCCGCCGATGATTCTCACCGGAATGCTGCGCCGCACATTGCCTTCGACGGTCGCCCGGTCGTTGCCTTCGTGCAGGTAGATGCGAATATCCTTCGTTTCACTCAGGACGAACCGGCGGGAGAAATACGGGGCGTTGTTTCCGGACTGAATGCGAACATCCACGATCCCGTCCCCTGAGCGGAATACCGTCGCCTGATCGTCCGCGTCAGTGCCGTGGATGTCGGCGACTTTCGATAGTGCGTCGTAGTAGCGATCCGCCTCGGCCCGCAGCCCATTGCGCCGGGCCTTGAGCTTCGCCGCTATAGTGCGTGAATCGGGCGCGTCCTCTGGTGGCAACGCCCCTGCCGCGTTGTCGATGACCTGATCGGTGATCTTCTGCTGCAGGCTCGTGGCGATCGAGTCCCAGACAGATTTCTCGAGGCCGCCGAGCAAACGCCGGTCGAATTCCCCGGCGTTGGCGAACAACGCCTGAGGATCCGGATAGTCGTTCCGGAAGGTGACTAGACTCGGAAGCACAATGCGCGCGGCTTTCATCAACACGCCTTCATAGGACAGGAACGCCTTATCCCGGTCCTCAGCGATCGGCACCCATACCGCGTCATCCTTCTTTCCGAATCGGGCCCACTTCCACTGATCGGGATGACGGTCGTTGTCGCCGATCAGCATGTCGAACTCCCGCGCTGTGAGCAGTGCGCGTGCATCCACGCGCGTTTGCGGGTCGGTGTTGATTCGATCGAGTAGGGTGTCGCTGCCGATGATCTTGTTCGCGCCGGCGAACCCGGGATCATTTTTCGGGACGTCCGGCCGCTCCTCCAGCTGCCCGAGCATGCCCGCAAACTCCTTCTGGAACTCGCCAAGAGCTGGATCGTCGGGCATGACCGTGACCGTCGGATTGGGGTGAAGAATCCCCGCCGCGGTTTGCAGGGGAGACGCTGCGATGGATCCCAATGGATGCGATGCGCTGCCCTGGTCCCTCACGATGTACCAGATGACCGTTCCCTTGTATTCCTGGGGAAGGAGGCTGAACCGCTTCCTCACCGAACGAAAAACCCACGACGTGCCATCCGCAGCCCCGAATCGGAGCGATATGGTTTGCGCCCCGCCTCCCATCTTGCCTGGCTTGAGTCCGCCGTGGAAAGTTCTGAGATTGAGCACCGGCACCTTGATCGGAGTCGTCCACTCATCGCGGTAGTTCTTGCCGAGCAACCACTCATGGAAGTGTCCGGCCTTGAAGATCTCGCCAGGAACGACGACAACGCTGTCCGTTCCGACAATTCTCGTTGGATTCTGAGCCACGGATATCGAAATCGTGCTCGCCATCAGCACCGTCGCCAGTCCAATCGCGGCGGGAATTTTTAGGGAGTGACTGCTATTCATAGGGTCGTCTCTGGGGTCCTTACGGTCGCCAGCGGTAGAGGGTGATCGCCGGTGGCTTGACGTTCGCCTCGTCGCTTACCAGCAGGAGGCTGTCCTGCGTAATCGCGACCCCTTCGGCCTGGCGGTGATCGCCCGGAAGGGACTCCGACCGCACGACTTCGCCGTCGGGAGTGACAACGATGAGGCCTTTCTCTCGGGATGCCACAATCACGTAATTCTTCGTGAATGGGTCGATGTTGATGTCCGAAGGGTGGAAATCCTTCCACTTGTTCTGCCCGATCACGTCTTTCATCGCAACCTGCATCGCCGTTATCGCCGATCGATCGCCGAGTGGCAGGGGGACGTGATAAATGAGAAGCTCTTTGGGCGCCTTCTTATCCAGGAATTTCTTGCAGACCAGCACCAGCGCGGAGCTGTCCGCCTCGTACGCCATGCTCTCGAACTCGCAGTCCTTCCCCAATCCTGTATCGTAAATCGAGTAGGGAACCTGCGAGGCGTCAGCGCCTTCCCTGAACTTGTAAATCTTGCCGTTGCTGCGGAGCAGGTAGATATCGGTCCCCGCGATCGTGATTGCTTCGAAGTCGCCCCGGACTCCGCCTGCCAAAGAAAATCCTTTGAGCAGGATCCCTGTCCTCGGGTCGATCTCGTACACCCTCCCTACATTGTCGTCGTGCGTGAGAACAGTCCCACGGCTGGTAAGCGCGAGACCGGAAATCTCGCGTAGCTCCGGCGGCATGATCCACTCGGCGACCGGCAACTGTTTCGTTGGGTTCGCGTCCGCCAACGCGAGTCTGCGGGCGAATTCCTGCTTTCGCGTCGCCGCGATTTCGTGAGCCTGCGCCGCTAGAACCTGGGGTGTCTCCCGGCAGCCCGCAACCCATGGCGACAAGCCAACGAGAAGTACAAAGCCGCGCAGTCCAATCATCCCTTGTCGGATTTGCTTTCCGTCGGCTCGCCGGTCTCGAGATCCGCCGAATTGATGATGCCGTCGGCGTTCTCGTGAATCGCGGTGAGCAGGACATCTTTCGGGATGGATTTCCTGAGCCGCGTCAGGTAGTAGATCTCGGAGGGCTTGCCGACGTTGGTCACGACCTCGTCGAGATCCCACCGCTTGGTCATCCTCTCGAGCACTTCTTCAACCTGTTTCTGCGCCTCTGGCAGGTTGTCCGTCGTGATGGTCAGCACCGAGTTGTAGCGCGCCTTTTTCTTTTTGCCGATGGTGTCACGAACCCGTTCGAACCGGTCAGCGAGCGCGTTTGCCCCTTCCGGGGTCAGAGAAAGCAACAGGTCTCGATCGGGGATCTGATGGTCGCCGGTCGGACTTGCGAGAGCTTGCAGCGGACGGGACCACTGAGCAGAGGCCGTCGGCATCAGCATGTTCCTGCCGTAGTCGTAGCGCCACGTGACGATCAGCACAAAGTTGAAAATGATCGACACGACTGCGCCCACTGCGAGCGACTGGACCCCGGCTGCGAAGCCCACCACTATGCTCAGGAAGATGTACACGAGGTCCCGGGTGTCGCGCAGCGTCGTCCTGAATCGCACCGCGCCTACTACGCCGGCAAGGCTGAACGCAAGGGCCAGGCTGTTCTGGACCATGAACACGATCCCCGCGACGACCAGGGGGAGAATGATCAGCGTCTGCACTACGTTTTGATTGTGCTGACCGCCTGAGGGCCGGGCGGACATGTACACCCACGTCACCGGCAGCATCAATACCAGCGCGCCGACGAGAATCAACGCGGTCGTGATCGCGACACCCAGGAGAGATCCCAGCCCCAAGGTCCCGGACGAGCTGGGCGCACTGAGCGCGTCGTTCAATATCGTCGGACCCTCCGGGACATCGCCGAGGCCCTTCGCCGCGATCCGCGCGATCTCGCCGGGGAAGAAGAACGCCAGTATGGCAACGACGAGCGCCAGGATCACGTAATACGCCACCAAACGGCGCATCGGGCGATCCGACTTCATAGTCAGGACGTCGATTATCTCTTTTAGAACGGGCATATCCGCCCTCCAAGTGCAAAATGGACGCCTGAGCTAGGTCTAACCCGGCCTGCCAGCGCGTTGACCTTCTATAGAGCAGCCTTGAGTCTGGGGGCGTAACCCGCGATTTTACAAGGCTATGCCGGAAGAATCACTGATTGTACGCGGCGCCCGCGAGCATAACCTCCGCAACATCGACGTAACCATCCCGCGCGACCGTCTCACGGTCATCACCGGACTGTCCGGGTCGGGGAAGTCTTCGCTCGCTTTCGATACCATTTATGCCGAGGGACAGCGACGCTACGTAGAGTCGCTCTCGGCCTACGCTCGGCAGTTCCTGGGGCTCATGGAAAAGCCCGACGTGGATTCCATCGAGGGTCTGTCGCCCGCCATCTCCATCGAGCAGAAGAGCGCGGGACACAACCCTCGCTCCACGGTTGGGACAGTCACCGAGATCTACGATTACCTGCGGCTTCTGTATGCACGGGCGGGAACGCCGCACTGCCCCAATTGTGGCCGCGCCGTCGAGCGCCAGAGCGCCGGCCAGATCGCCGATACGATCCTGGCCTGGCCCGAAGGGACGAGGATCGAGGTTCTGGCTCCGCTCGTCCGGGGCCGCAAAGGCGAGTTCCGCGAGCTGTTCGAGGCTGCTCGCAAACAGGGATTCGTCCGGGCAATAGTCGATGGCGAGCTGATCGAGGTTGCCGATCCGCCCAAGCTCAATCGGCGGATGAATCACAACATCTCGGTGATCGTCGACCGCCTGGTTGTGCGCGCTGAAGACCGGGGGCGTCTCAACGATTCCGTGGAGACCGCCCTCAAGCTCGCCGAAGGGACCGTCGAGATCCACCGGCAGGACGACCGCAGCCCGCATCTGTTCTCCGAGAGGTACGGTTGCCCGGTCTGCGGCATCTCGCTGCCCGAGCTCGAGCCACGCCACTTCTCGTTCAACTCCCCCTTCGGCGCCTGTCCCGCCTGCGGCGGACTTGGCTCGCGTCGCGAGGTCAGCGAAGAGCTCCTGCTCGGTGATCCGAGCATCAGCATCCTGGAGGGCGTCGTACTGCCCTGGGGTGAGCCCGACGGGTACCTCAAGAAAGTCATCCTGCCGGGGCTCGCCAAGCAATTCGGCTTCAATCTCAACGCGCCGTGGGGCCTGTTGAGCCCCGAAGTTCGGGACAAACTTCTATATGGTACTGGTGGGAAGTCGGGGCAGCGCACGGACACCTCGGGAACGAGCTGGGAAGGAATTCTCTCCAACATCCAGCGCCGCTACGACGAGACGGACTCCGACTCGGTTCGCCTCGAGCTCGAGGAATTCATGCAGCCCCGGGCGTGCACCACCTGCGGTGGACGGAGGCTCAAACCTGAGTCACTGGCGGTCACTCTCGCCGGCCAGAACATCGGCGATCTGGTGCAGCTCTCCATCACCGACGCGCTGGAATTCTTTGTGAACGTTCCCGTTCGCGGCAATGGCAAGCCGGGACTCGATCCCGAGATCGCCGCGCCGATTCTGAAGGAAGTTCGCGAGCGGCTTCGCTTCCTCAACGATGTCGGTCTCGAGTATCTGACTCTCGGGCGCTCGGCCGAGTCGCTTTCCGGCGGGGAGGCGCAGCGCATCCGTCTGGCGACCCAGATCGGCTCCCGTCTCGTGGGTGTGCTCTACATCCTCGACGAGCCGTCGATCGGACTCCACCAGCGAGACAACGCGCGACTGCTGAACACGCTTCGACAACTCCGGGATCTGGGGAACACCGTCATCGTCGTCGAGCACGACGAGGAGACGATGGAGGCCGCGGATCACCTCATTGATCTCGGTCCCGGCGCCGGCAAGCACGGTGGTCTCGTCATCGCCGCAGGTACCGTGGAGGAAGTGCGCAACCACCCGGATTCCATAACCGGCCGATATCTTCGCGGCGAGGCCGAAATCCCGATCCCGGAAGTGCGTCGCGCGCGCGATTCGCAGCGCGCGATTCGCATCGAGGGAGCCCGCGAGCACAACCTGCGAAATCTGGACGTGGAGATTCCGCTCGGGCTCTTCGTCGCGGTGACGGGCGTTTCGGGAAGCGGAAAATCCACGCTCATCGAAGACATTCTTCATCAATCCATGGCGCGCCACTTCTATCGCGCCAGAGTGATTCCCGGCGCGCACAAGCGCATCACCGGATTCCAGCACCTCGACAAAGTCATCGACATCGATCAGAGCCCCATCGGGCGCACGCCGCGCTCGAATCCCGCCACATACACCGGACTCTTCACGCCCATCCGGGAGCTGTTCGCCGAGCTGCCCGAGGCGAAGATTCGCGGTTACGGACCGGGGCGATTTTCGTTCAACGTCAAAGGTGGCCGCTGCGAGGCGTGCGAAGGCGATGGCCTCGTGAAGATCGAGATGCATTTTCTTCCCGACGTCTATGTGCCGTGCGACGTCTGCAAGGGGAAGCGATACAACCGCGAGACACTCGAGGTCCGTTTTCGTGGGCTGAGCATCGCCGACGTACTCGAGCAGACCGTCGAAGACGCGCTGGCGTTCTTCGAGAACCAGCCCCGCGTTCGCCAGAAGCTGCAGACGCTGTTCGATGTCGGTCTCGGCTACATCCACCTCGGCCAGTCGGCGACGACGCTGTCAGGTGGAGAGGCGCAGCGGGTGAAGCTTGCAGCGGAGCTGTCCAAGCGGGACACCGGCCGCACCTTCTATATCCTTGACGAGCCTACGACCGGCCTCCATTTCGAGGACGTGCGGATGCTCCTCACCGTGCTGCACCGGCTTGTTGACCGCGGCAACACTGTGCTCGTCATTGAACACAACCTCGACGTCATCAAGACGGCGGACTGGATCATCGACCTCGGTCCGGAAGGCGGGCTCCGCGGCGGAGATGTCGTCGCGGCGGGAACGCCGGAGGACGTCGCGGATGTGAAGGCCTCGTACACGGGTCAATACTTGCGCACAATGCTTCGCCGCAAACGAAGCGTCGGCGGCAGCAGGAAGGTCGCGCTCAAGGTGGGGTAGTTTCCGGCACGCGCAAAGGAGCACAAATGGTGAGCTTGCTTGACATAATCGGACCGGTGATGGTCGGTCCTTCTTCGTCGCACACCGCCGGTGCGTGCAGGCTGGGACTGCTCGCCCGATGTCTCCTCGGTGGAACGCCTCAAACCGGGTTACTGCAGCTGCACGGCTCGTTTGCCCGGACCGGTGAAGGTCATGGCACCGACAAGGCCCTCGTCGGTGGACTGCTAGGCTTCCGGCCCGACGACGAGCGGCTCCGCGAAGCCCTCCAGATCGCCGAGCGTGAAGGCCTCGATTACAAGTTCGAGAAAGTCACAATCGCGGACGCTGCTCACCCCAACACTGTTCGCATCACCATCGAGCTGAATGGAAAGAAGGCCAGCATGCTCGGTTCATCTCTCGGGGCGGGGCGGATCCTGGTTCAGGAGATCGATGGGTTCCCCGTCGAGGTGACGGGAAACTTCCACACCATCGTTCTCGTAGCTGAGGATAGGAAGGGTTCTATCGCAAGAATCACGGGGATCCTGGCCGAGCACGAAATCAATATTGCAACTCTGAAGCTGACGAGAAAGGAAAGGGGTGGCGACGCGTTCATGGTGATCGAATGCGATGAGCAGCCTGACAAAAAAGCGGGAGAGGAATTGAGGGCGCTCGACTGGGTCCGGTGGACTCGTCGGCTCGACAAAGTGAGCGGTGGCTGAGTGTACAAGGCGCTCGCTGATGCAATTCGGGATGCGGAGAGGGAGAAGAAGTCGCTGGCTGAAGTTGCGCTCGCGGCGGAAGCTCGAGATCAGGGCAGAGCGGTCGCAGACATTCGCGCCGTGCTGCAACGGGCGCTCGACGTGATGCGTAGTGCCATAGAGAAGGGAATCGTCGGTGATTTGTATTCTGCTTCGGGACTGGTTGGCGGTGATGCAGCGAAGCTGCGGAACAGCACGAGCGGGCCGCTCGCGCAGACTCCGTTTCGCGACATTCTCACTCGAGCCCTCGCGGTGCAGGAAGTGAACGCGGCGATGGGAGTCATCGTGGCGGCTCCGACGGCGGGCGGAGCGGGTGTTCTGCCGGCGATTCTGACGGGTCTTGCAAAGGCCCGGTCGGTCTCGGACGAGAGGGTAGTCGATGGGTTGGCGACGGCTGGATTGATCGGAGCGGTCGTTGCGGAGCGGGCGTCGCTTTCCGGCGCTGAGGGTGGTTGTCAGGCGGAAACGGGAGCTGCGGCGGGAATGGCAGCGGGTGCCGCGACTGAAATGCTGGGCGGAACGCCATCGCAGGTTGGACACGCGGTTGCGCTCACGATGCAGGGGACGCTGGGCCTCGTCTGCGATCCGTTGGGTGGGCTGGTCGAGCTGCCGTGCGTTTTTCGCAACGCGACCGGGTCGGCGATCGCCCTCGCCGGGATCGAGATGGCTCTGGCGGGAATCACCTTCGCGATCCCCGTTGACGAGGTGATCGACGTGATGGGCGAGATCGGCCGGGAGATGGACGTGCGGTACCGCGAAACCGCGGGCGGCGGGCTGGCGGCGACGCCAACCGGTCGCCGCCTGGCAAAGGAGAGGCTGTACCAGATCAAGAGGTCGGAAGGCTGAAATCCGATAGGAGTTGTAGATTTGAACCACAGGCGGGCGCAGGTCGTCAGCCTGGCAACGGCAACTGAACGGGTGCGAGACGTGAGTAGCATAGCTGAGAGGTCTGAGTTCACAACGTCGGGACGCCACTCAATAGAATTGGGGCATACGCACTTGTCCGTACCCGGAACGGCGCCGATAGCGTCCCCCCGTAGTGAACTCGCGACTACGAGCTGTGCACCTCTCACAGCTCGCACCCGTTCCGTTGCAGTTTTTGGAATTCCATCCAACGCCATATGAATATCTTCGATAGGATTGCGATGCTGTTCCGGTCCAACGTCAACGCGGTGATCTCGGAATTCGAGCAGCCCGAGAAGATGTTGAACCAGATCATTCTCGACATGCGCTCGCAGCTCGTCAGGGCGAAGCAGCAGGTTGCTGCCGCGATCGCGGACGAGAAGCGGCTTCAGGATCAGACCCGCCAGGAGCTGAAGGAAGCCGAGGACTGGGAGCGCAGAGCGATGCTGGCGGTTCAGCAGAACCAGGACGAGCTCGCCAAGCAGGCATTGATGCGCCGCACCGAGCACATCTCACGCGGCGAGCAGATGCAGCTCACGTGGCAGGCGCACAAGCAGGAGACCGACCGTCTCAAGGACTCGCTGCGGAGCCTGAACGACAACATCGAAGAGGCAAACCGCAAGAAGAATCTTCTGCTCGCCAAACAGCGCCGCACCGAAGCGCAGAAGCGTATCAACGAGACGATGTCGCACATTTCGGAGAAGTCGGCGTTCGAGGCATTCGCGCGCATGGAAGAGAAGATCGAGAGCAACGAGCGCAAGGTTAAGGCGAACGCCGAGATCGATGAGGAATTCTCGGGCGACAGGCTGGCGAACGACTTCAAGAAGCTGGAGGCGGGCGGCGCCAACATCTCAGCCGAGCTGCAGCTCGTCGCGCTCAAGCAGAAGATGGGTGTCCTTCCGGCTGGAGCGCAGGGCGGCAACAGGGCGCTGGGGTCGGGCAGACACGCCGATGAGGAATCTGTAGAGGTCGAAGAAATCCACGACGAGAAGAAGTAGAGGTGGCTAGCGCGGCAGTGCCCGTGGGCAGAATAAAAGTTGCGCCGATTCTAGCCGGCGTGATCCTGACGTTCCTGCTCCTCTGGATGTTTGGAGCGACGGCCGACGTCTTCCTGCTTCTCTTCATCGCGATCATTCTCTCGCTCTATCTCGGAGCGGTGAGAGATCTTCTGGTCGAGCACGCCCACGTGCCGCCGAAGTTCGCGTTCTTCATCTCTGTCGTTGGCTCGGCTACCGCGCTGTTCGGGCTGTTCGCGGTTCTCCTTCCGCCCGTGGTCGAGCAGACCAGATCTCTCATCGTGGTGATGCCGAAGTACATCGAGACCTGGGAGACCGGCATCGATCACTTCGTCGCCCGCTTTCCGGCGCTGCGCGACGCGTGGAAGCCCGGTGAGCATCCTCTGATCAGCGCCGTGTACGAGCAGGTGAGCGGCCAGGCGCAGCTGCTGGTGCCGAGAGTGCTGTCGCTGGTGCACGTGATGGTGGACTGCTTCGCGGTGGCTGTGATGGCGATCTATCTCGCGCTACAGCCGGGCGTCTACAGAGAGTGGCTCATCGCGCTGTTCCCGCCGATTCATCGGGATCTCGTGCGCGATGTGTTGCGCGATCTCGCCGATGCTCTTCGCGCGTACATCGTTGGGCAGCTTCTCACCATGACATTCCTCGCCGCACTGACGGCGCTGGGACTTTACATACTCGGCGTTCCGTACTGGCTGACGTTCGGAATATTCACCGGCCTGGTGGCGGTGGTTCCTTTCTTCGGCACGCTCTTGTCCACCACCCTGCCCGCGCTATTCGTGCTCGGGGGACCCGGTGGGGGATCGCGCGCGCTGTACGTGCTGCTGCTGGGCGTGGTGATTCACCTGATCGAAGGGAACCTCGTTTCGCCGCTGGTGATGTCGAAGAAGATCGACATGCCTCCCGTCCTCACCATCACCTCCGTGCTGATCGTCGGCAAGCTGCTCGGCCCGCTCGGTCTCGTGGTCGCGCTGCCGACACTCGTGACGGTGATGGTGATCGTCCGCCGGATCCTCATCAGCCGCATCTACGAAGGCAAAGGATTCAGGAAGAGCACCCGCGACAGGATTTTCGTGCTGCGGGTGCCGGTTCCCGACGGCGGAGTGATCGTCGCTTCACAGCCAACGCCCGATTTGATCGGCGTCAGCGAGAGACCCGCCAAGAAGACCGCGTAAGAACGCTTCCGACAGCGTCGCAACGGTTTTCCACCTTTTCGCCCAGCGCGCGAAGCTTCCCGCTCACCATCGCGGGGATCGTCCATGCGCGCGTTGTGCGTCCGAAGTCTCACCAAGACCTATCTTGCTGGCCCTCGGGATCGCGCCACCACGATCCCGGCATTACGCGAAGTGAATCTCGACGTGGATTGTGGTGAGATCATCGGTCTTGTCGGCCGGCCCGGATCTGGAAAATCCACACTCCTGCTTTGTCTGGCGGGACTTCTCCGCGGCGACGATGGCACGATCACCTGGTTTGGCGAGCAGATCACGGGACACCACGTGCCAGCCGGACTCTCCTACGTACCACAACGGACGGGCTACTACTCCTTTCTCACCGTCAGAGAAGCGCTGGAGTACTACGCCACGCTCCACGATCTCTCATCGGCGCATCGCGCGTCTCAGGTCGACGCCGCGCTCCGCGAGGTCTCGCTGCAAGTCCACGCCGCGCGTCGAGTGAGTCAGCTATCGCCGAGCCTGCTCCAGCGGCTCGGGCTCGCGCAGGCGCTCATCGGGTCGCCCAGAGCGATCCTTCTCGACGAGACGCTCTGGGGAGAGGGGCTGTTGTTCGACAAGGACATCGTGGCGCTGCTCATGCGCCTCTCGGGCCGCGGCGTCACGATACTCATCTCCGCGCCCAATCCTGTCGAGTTGCATCGGGTCGCCGGCCGCATCGTGATGATGGCTGAGGGCCGGGTCGTGAGCCTGCGTCGTCCTCATCCGGCTTTCGCGGCAGCCGTCTGATGTCTAGCTTCCGCGAATGTCCGACTTTCGCTTATACAACACCCTCACGCGGCAGATCGAGGCGTTCGTCCCCGAAGATGGAAAAACCGTTCGCATGTACACGTGTGGTCCGACAGTCTATCGGCCCGCGCACTTAGGGAACTTCAGGACGTTTCTCTTCGAGGATCTTCTCCGCAGAGTAATCGCTTTGCGCGGCTGGAAGGTGGTGCAGGTGATGAACCTCACCGACGTGGATGACAAGATCATCAAGGCCGCGAGCGATCAGGGGATAACCATCAGCGAAGTGACGGCGCCGGTCGTGCGCACGTTCAACGACGACCGGTCGTTTCTGAGAATACAGGACGCCGAGTTCTATCCGCGGGCCACGGATCACATCCCGGAGATGATAGGGATCGTCGAGCGGCTCGTCGAGCGAAAACTTGCCTATCTCGCCGACGACGGGACCGTTTACTACGCAATCGACAAGTTCAAGGGGTATGGAAAGCTCTCCCGGCTCGACACTCGCGAGGTGAAGGCTGGCGCGCGCGTGTTTCAGGACGATTACTCCAAGGAGAACGCCCAGGACTTTGCACTGTGGAAAGCCGCAAAGCCCGAAGACGAGGCGACCGGTGCGGCGTGGGATTCTCCCTGGGGAAGGGGGCGCCCCGGGTGGCATCTCGAATGCTCGGCGATGGCGATGAAAATCCTCGGCGAGACGCTCGACATCCATTGCGGTGGAATCGACCTCATCTTCCCCCACCACGAGGACGAGATCGCACAGTCGGAGGGAGCGACGGGCAAGCCATTCTCACGCTTCTGGTGCCACGGCGAATTTCTGCTCACCGATGGCAGCAAGATGGCGAAGCGATTGGGCAACGTCGCGACGGTTCAGGATCTCCGCGACCAGGGCGTTCCGGCCGCGGCGTTTCGACATTTCGTTTTCTCGACGCACTACCGCAAACAGCTCAACCTGTCTGGTGATGCCCTGGAGGCATCGATGGAAGGCGTCCGTCGCATCGCCGATTTCGCCGAGCGTTTGGCTGATGCGAACGCGGCCACCCCGGAGCTGGAGACGGTGGCCGACGAAGCCGAAGCCGAAGTTCTGGCGGCGCTCTATGACGATCTGAACGCCCCAATCGCCCTCGGCGCGCTGTTCACATTCATACGGAGAGCGAACGCGGAGCTGGATCGGAAGGGCGTCGATCACCGGGCGCTGGAGAGAGCGCGCGAAGTCTTTGCGCGGATGAACTCCGTGTTGGACGTAGTTCCGGAGGCAGCCGACTCGGATCCCGCACTGACGCAATGGATCGAGGAGAAACTAGCAGCGAGAAAAAATGCTCGTGTCCGACGGGAGTTCGCTCAGGCCGACGCCATTCGGGCGGAGATAGAGGGCAGAGGAGTCGCAATCGAGGACAGCCCTCAGGGGACCAAATGGAAAAAGCTGCGCTGACGCGCCGAACGCT
>JBBRQC010000053.1:0-12715 GCA_038227135.1 Gemmatimonadales bacterium | reverse complement strand
GTGAAAGCGAGCGGGAAAAAAGCGAGCAGCACGTTGCGCGTCCCACGGAACGATGAGAGCGATACATCTTTCCCGGACGTCGACGCAGCGGTAAATCCCGGTGCGACCTCGCCCACCTGCGGCGAATTTTGCAGTTGTGTGCTCGTCATCGCGGAAACCTAATAACTCCTGAGGCTCGGATGGAGACAGAACAAAACGCTGCGAGCAAAAAGCTCACAGTGCGCTGCCAGTTCTGCGAGACATGGAACAGAATTGACGCCGGCAAGGTGATCGCCGGACCCAAGTGCGGAAAGTGCGGAAAGCCGATTCTGCTCGAGCGTCCGCTCCTTCTGAACGACGACACCTTCACGAGGACGATCAACGAAAGCGACGTCCCCGTTGCGGTGGATTTCTACGCCGACTGGTGTGGGCCGTGCCGGATGATGGCACCCGCCGTGGACGCGCTCGCGGCCCACGTTCAGGGGAAGGCGCTCGTGGGTAAGCTCAATACGGACCATTCGTCCCGGATCGCGGGCGGATTTGGCATCCGCGGCATCCCCACAACAATAGTATTCGATCATGGAAAGGAGATCGCCCGACAATCGGGCGCCCTTCCTTTGGAAGGGCTCAAACAGCTCCTTGCAAAGGCGGGCGTTGCCGTCTGAGTGACGGCGAGCCCACCAGGCCTTCAGGACAGAGTTGGGCCTTTGAGCACAGCTTCGACGGCCGCGGTAAGCTCATGTCCGGAGAAAGGCTTGTTCAGGAAGTTCGCGCCGAGTGGAACTGCAGTTCGCGAATCCTGGTCCGCGTAGCCGGACATGAAGAGTGCGCGCAAGCCGGGCCGAATCGGAGCGATCGCCTGAACGACCTCCGGCCCTCGCAGGCCTGGCATGTACATATCGGTGAGAACGATATCGATCTTTCCTGGGTGAGCCCTTGCGATCTGGAGCGCGGCTTCCCCGTTCTCTGCCTCGATCACATTGTACTTCGCTCTGCGGAGGATCTTGACGACGATAGAGCGGACTGATTGCTCGTCGTCCACCAGAAGAATCGTTACAGGATCAATTGCTTCGGGCACGGCAGTCATGCGGAGGTAAGGACTCCTTGTATTCCGCCTTCATTCATGGGGCATGCCCGGGTCTCCGCGAGTGTCTTGCACCATCACATAGCTACGGTTCTCAACGCTAACCATAGCTTGTGAGGATCGGCTGGGCAAACGCCAGACGTCTGCACCGGCCAATCAGGAAAAAACCCAGGAAGCGCCGCGACCACACCTCTATAAGGATTCGCATTAGGAACCGTTGACGGTGCCGGACATGCCCTCAGACCATCTCAGTTGTGGCGCGCGCGCAACAGTATTGTCGTTTGGCGGCGCTCATCGCCCCGCGGTCCCCGGGAGTGACCAACGTTAACCCCTCCTGGGGGGCATAAACAAAAGATGTTACGCCACAATAGCGTGGCGTTACACATGAACTTCGCTATTGCCGTTCTAATCGGTTCAACTAGGTTGTTGTCGCTTCGCATCACGAACGCTGGCCGGGTCGCGAAGGTCGCCGACGCCCGAGATTCGAGGCGGACGCCGGCGAAATCATCGAGTTGCGGCGCTAATGGGTGACCTGGCGACGGCGAACGATGCCGCGCGCCTGGCGCGCAGCGAGGCTCCCGTCAGACAGATCACCACCGGCACAACGTGTCACCTAGAGGCGGAGATGGTTCAGACCGCGCTCGAAGGGTGGGATCTCGATCAGCTCGATTTCCTTTTTATCGAGAACGTCGGCAATCTTGTTTGTCCCGCGTCCTACGATCTCGGTGAGGCTCTTCGACTCGTGGTATTGTCGGTTACGGAGGGAGAAGAAAGCCGCTGAAGTACCCGACGATCTTCAACAGCGCCGACATAGCGATCATAACGAAGGTCGATCTAGCGGCAGCTGCGGAATTCTCGTGGGATGCTGCCGAGCGAAATATTCAGTCGGTTCGACCCCGCATGGAAACGTTGCGGATCTCGGCGAAGACCGGTGAGGGAATGACCGAGTACATCGCGTTTCTTGAAGCGCGATTGACGGAAATGCGCGCGACCGCGTCATGACGCCTCTCGCGTTGGTGGTGCTGGGTTTTTTTCTCGGGATGCGCCACGCCACCGATCCCGATCACGTCATCGCAGTGACGACGATCGTCGCTCGGGAGAAGTCGGCATCCGGCGCTACGGCCATCGGCGCGGCGTGGGGTGTCGGTCATACTCTTACAATTCTCGTAGTGGGCGGCGGGATCATCCTGTTCGGGTGGGTGATTCCCCCGCGGATCGGACTCTCGATGGAATTCTCCGTCGGCCTGATGCTGATTGTTCTGGGCATCATGAACCTCAGGGGAGTGGTGCGCTACTTCGGCGTGGGCCACGCGCGTTCCGGCGCGGTGCACGCGCACTCGCACCCACACAGTCACGGCGATTATGTGCACACGCACGCTCACTCACACGATCCCGAAGCGCATCCCCACGAGCCCGGGCGAACGCCTCTGAGCTGGCTGGATAGACATCTCAGCAGAGTGGACTTGTATCAACTCGTGCGGCCCCTGGTGGTAGGAGTTGTACACGGCCTCGCCGGATCCGCCGCCGTGGCGCTATTGGTTCTCACCACTATCAGCAATCCGCGCTGGGGAGTTTGGTATCTCCTTATCTTCGGAGTCGGCACGATAGTCGGAATGAGCCTGATGACCGCCGCAATCACCTTCCCGTTCTCGCGGAGCGACAACCGCTTTGCACGCATCGGCGGCGGTCTTCGGATCGCGTCAGGAGTGATCAGCCTCGCGTTCGGTTTGTTCGTCGCCTATCGCACCGGCATCGCCAGTGGACTTTTCGCGGCAACTTCGATGTGGACTCCGCAGTAAGGCACCGTGAAGCACGGCGGCACGCGCGCCACGTCTTTTGCAAGGCAATGGAGCGTACAGGGATCGAACCTGCGACCTCCTGGTTGCAAACCGGAATGATAGTATAGACCAATCACCACATTCTGCCGCACTTAAGAGGTAAACCGAGCGTCGGAGGCGGTTAGTTATTGATCCAATGTCGGACTTTGACGGGACAAACAGACCCCCAAACAGACCCCCGAGTTGGGATCCCTCAGACGGCGGATATCGCTTGTCACCGGACCTCCTGCTCCCAAAGCATGGGACACACTATCCAACCAAGACGCGCGGCGTACGGGAACCGAATCTTCGCTGCCGTCAAGTCATGCTGGAACGCCGAAAGCTGAGCGGTGGCGGCTACCGCAACAGTGACCCGAGTTCCTGGCGCGCGGCCTTTGCAAGCGCTACAGACACGAGCCGAATGGGCGTACCGCCGCTGAATGCCCCGGCGATCGCGTACAGATCCAGCGGCGAAAACCTCTTCCCCTCGGCAATGGCGTAAATCGGTTCCCACATCTCGGGGTTGAATTTCGCCTTGAAAGTGTCGAGTCCGCCAAAGTTGTAAAACCTCGCGCCATGGACGCGCACCCACTCTAATACGAAGTGTAGCCACCACGATTTTCGCCCCGCGGGGACTGCTGCACGATGAGAGAGAGGCGAAAGCCCAAGGGTCGCATACGTCGATCCACTCGCGGCAACCGCGCGCATCGCGCAATCAACCAGCAACTCGGCCGTCCCGTTGGGCGCGTTATGCCCGCGCACTATCTGCTCTACCAGCCAGCCGTTTCGTGCCGGCACTGGCGAGAGGATGGTGAACCCAACGACTTCGCTCGCGTTTCGCTCGGCGACGAAGATTCTGCGATCGCGGAGCTCGCTCAGCGTCTCAGGCTCGACCATGAAATGAAGGCCGGGAAGGCCCCTCGTCCCCAGCCACTGGCGAAGACACTGTCGCAACGCGGGATGGTTTTCGGCACTTTGGGGTTCCCATTCCGCAACGCTCACACCCTTGTTGTGCGCTCGATTGAACTGAGCACGGAGCGAGCCCCTCTTTCCAACAGCTTCCCTCCACTGGAGAGGATCCCATACTGGCTGAGCGCCAAGGAGGACCCGGGACCAACCCCCTCTACCGAGGAGGAGGTGGTCTATTCTCTCTCCCGCCCCGAAATAGCACACGCGCTCTCCACGCGCGCGTGAGTGGGCAACGAATTCAGCTGCAATTTCTTCGAGGCGCGACAGATCGCAGACGGGTGCCCCTCCAACCACCCGCGTTCGGCCATGTTTCACGTAGCCGATCACTCCATCACGAGCCTGGGGAAACCACAGGTCGATACCCGGATTCAGAATCTGATACGCAGTTGCGTTCCATCCGAATCGGAGAATCAGCCTTCGCGCTTGCTCATGGTCGCACAAAACATCTCCCTTCATCCTTTCGTTGTAACTCGCTGGCCCCTGCGGAACCATGCGAATATTATGCATTCGACGACGCACCGCCGCGTATCACTCGCTCGCATATGACTACCAACGTTTAGCATTCAACTAATGCGCCCCGCGATTTCAAGGCTTCGCCTTCCCCGTTACCTGCCCCTCCCTTCCCGCATCGTCGCGATCATCGAGGACCTCCGGCGTAAGGAGACCCATCTCGCGCTCGTCCTTAGCCTCTTGATCGGAGCCCTGGTCGGGCTCGTGGTCGTCGCATTCATCCTGCTCACTGGTCGTCTGGCAGCGCACATGTATCCTCCTGGCAGTGCGGGGTGGCGTCGCATTCTGGTCCCGACACTGGGCGCGGCCGTAACCGGGTGGCTGCTGTACCGCTACTTCCCGCTTGCCCGCGGGAGCGGAATTCCGCAGACGCGCGCTGCGGTCTTCATCTACGACGGGCGCATTTCTCTCAGGTCCGTAGTCGGAAAATTTGTCTGCTGTTCCACTTCGCTCGCCAGCGGAATCGCGCTGGGACGCGAGGGACCGTCGGTTTATATAGGCTCCGGTCTCGCGTCCGTCGTCGCCAGGCGGCTCCGGCTGAGCAAGGAGCAAGTGAAGTGGATCGTCCCCGTCGGCGGAGCGGCCGCGCTCTCGGCGGCGTTCAACACTCCCATCGCGGCGGTGCTGTTCACTCTCGAAGAAATCATGGGCGACCTGCACGCACCAGTGCTCGGCTCGGTCGTCCTCGCCGCCGCGACTTCGTGGATGGTGCTGCATCTGGTGCTCGGTGACAATCCACTGTTTCATGTCGGGGCGTACCACCTTGTAAGCCCGGGCGAGCTTGGCGTCTATGCCGTGCTTGGGGTTGTCGGAGGACTCGCGTCGGTCGGGTTCGTGAGGCTCCTGTTGTGGTTGCGGCATTGGTTCGCCCGCCTGCCCGCGTCGTCGCGCTGGATTCAGCCTGTCGCCGGCGGCCTTACGGTTGGTCTGTTCGGTCTATTCGTACCGCAGGTCCTGGGCGTGGGCTATGATCAGGTCGAAAGAGTCCTGAATGGGGACGTGCTTCTCAAAGCAGTGGCCCTGCTCGCCTTGCTCAAGATCATCGCCACCGCCGTGGCCTACGCGTCGGGCAATGCGGGAGGCATATTCGGCCCCAGTCTATTCATTGGGGCAATGGTCGGTGCGGCGGTGGGCTCGGTCGCGCACATGATCTTTCCCGCGTCAACTGCCGGACCGGGCGCATACGCACTCGTCGGAATGGGCGCCGCCTTCGCCGGAATCGTGAGGACTCCGCTCACGTCAGTGATCATGATATTCGAGCTGACGCGAGACTACACGATCATCGTTCCGCTGATGATCTCAAACCTGATCGCGTTCTTTATCTCGCAGAAGCTGCAACACGAGCCGATTTACGAAGCCCTCGCGCGCCAGGACGGGCTACACTTGCCGACTCGCGCGCTCCAATCGCCGACCGGGATGTGGGTCACGACCGCCATGCGTAAGGCTCCTGTCACCCTTACGCCCGAGATGAAAGTTAGTGAGGCGCTCATCCTCATTGACGGCAGCGACCTCGAATCGCTGCCCGTCGCCGATGAGGAAGGTCTTATCGGGATGGTGCGCCTGAGCGACATCGGCGCAGTGATATCGCCGTCGACGCAGTCCGAGACAATCGCCACGGTAATGAGGAGAGCGAGCGAATCCGACGGGATCAAAGCGGTCAAATTCCCGCACGTGCACAGCGACCACCCGCTGGGCGTTGCGCTCGCGAGAATGGGAGAAAGCGGACACAGTGTGCTTCCGGTCGTGAGTCGCGCGAACGCACGGTTGCTGTCGGGCGTCCTGAAGCTGGCGGATGTCCTGAGAGCGTACGGCGTCGATGCGGCCGGTAAGACACCGTCGGCTGGCCTTCGCCCCTCGACGACCGATCCCACCGCGGAACTCCCTTCCCCGCCCCCGGCCGCGACGGCGTCCGAATTCATAACGACCTTTGCCTCGGTCATCGCGGCGATCAGTGTTCTACTGGTATTCGACACCGTCTTCGCGAAAGTGGACAGGCACGCTACCCAATCCCGCGCAACGAGTGAATTTCAGGCCGGCGAGACGCTGAGCGCGGTCGGTAACTTCCGCGACGCGGCCGATCATCTGGAAGTCGCCGTCTCTCTTGACCGCGAGAACCCTGCTTACAGCGTTGCGCTGGCTGAGGCGACTCTTGGTCGAGGCCGCCCGGAAGCCGCCGAGCAGCGCCTAATTCCTGTATTGGAGCACATCCCGACGGACGGAGCGGCCAATTTGGCGATGGCGCGCGTACTGGCGAAGCAAGGCCGAAACGAAGAAGCAAAATCGTATTATCACCGCGCCATTTACGGGCTGTGGCCCGCCGACACTGACAAAAATCGCAGGACAGCGCGGTTCGAGCTGATCGGCTTGCTGGCGCGAACAGGCGCGAAGCAAGATCTGCTCGGCGAGCTTCTCGCGATCCGGGACGAGTCCACAAACGATCCGGCGTTGCTCAAGAGAATTGCGCATCTCTTCGCGGTAGCCGGCTCGCCCGCTCGCGCAACGGCGATTTTTCGCGATGTACTGCGACGCAATCCGCGTGATGTCGAGGCGTATCTCGGCTTGGCCGACGCGGCAATCCAGCTGGGAAACTATCGCACCGCGCGCGCCGATCTTGTAACCGCGAAGCGAATTGCACCCGGCGATACCTCAATTCAGGCGAGGATGGAACTCGCAGACAGTGTGATCGCGCTCGATCCAACCCAGCGAGGTCTGGGGCTTGACGAGCAATACCGTCGCAGCAGAAATCTGGTTCAGATGACTGTAAGCTCGCTAGCGAAATGTCTTGGGCTTGAAGCGTCGCAGGCTGCTCTGGTCCAGGCTTCAGCTTCGAGAAAGCCGGCTGCGTCCTCCCGAGCTATTTCGCGTAGCCAGGCGGTTGACGAGAATCTTTCGCGGGCCGCCAAGCTATGGCAGATGCGCCGCGAGCGATGCCCGGCGGACGTTCCGAAGGAACGGGAGCCGCTGTCATTAATCCAAGATAGAATCGCCCAATAGCAGGCGGGGATCAGAAGTCTCGCTGCTGCCAGCTGCGGATGAAGGAATTTTCGTTCGTAGTTCTGCCGCTGTACAATTGCGACAATGATGCTGACCAATCGCCCGCTTTCAACAATCGCCTGACGTACGTGGTGATGAAGACGGAGGGGCCCAGATGGGCTCGTTTTTTGTGTGTCGGCTCGGCGAGCATAATATTCACCTGCTTCCGAGGACCAGGAATTCACGGCTTCCCAAGACAACCGATGCCAATTGAGATCACGCTAGTAATCCTGTTTTCGATCGCGACCGCGGCGGCGATCGCCGCGCGGTGGATCAAGGTGCCTTATACCGTGGCACTCGTTGTCGCCGGCATCGTTCTCGGCGCGACGCACGTTATCGATCCCCCACACCTCACCCATGAACTCGTCTTCACCACAATTCTCCCGGGACTTCTGTTCGAGGCCGCGTTCAACATGGAGGCCGACGTGTTTCTCCGGAACAAGGTTGCCATCACGGCGCTGGCGATACCGGGGGTGATCGCGGCCATCGCGATCGCGGGGACCGGAACAGCCCTCGCAATCGGAGGAATTGCTCCCACCGCCGGATTCACCATCCAACAAGGACTGGTTTTCGGAGCACTCGTCGCGGCAACGGACCCGATCGCTGTCGTGGCGATCTTCAAGGAGCTTCACGTTCCAGTGAGGCTGGCAACACTGGTGGAGGGCGAGAGCTTGATGAATGACGGCACCTCTATCGTGCTTCTCTCGCTGCTTCTCGCCGTAACCGCGGGAACCGCGTCCGGCACCGGCCAGCTTGTGCTCCAGTTCTTACTGATCGTTGGCGGCGGGGCCTTTCTCGGGTACGTTGCCGGACTCCTGGCGTCGAGCCTGATATCCAGGATTGACGACGCCGTGATCGAGATCACCATCACCGTCATTACGGCTTACGGAACTTTTGCGCTGGCTGAACAGCTGGGAGTATCGGGTGTGATCGCTACCGTGGTCGCCGCGATGTATTGCGGGACTCACGGGTGGAACAAGGGGATGTCGCGCAAGACCAAGTTCGCACTCGTCGCTTTTTGGGATTACATGGCCTTCGCGCTCAACTCCGTCGTTTTCCTGCTGATCGGGTTTGAGGTCTCCGGATCGGATTTGCTCGACGCGTGGGCCGAGATATTGATCGCGTTCATCGTCGTCGTCGCTGCACGGGCAGCAGTAGTGTTCACGGTGGGTGCCATGTTGAGGCGGAGCCGGCAGCCCATTCCGACGACTTGGCTGTCGGTGATGACTTGGGGCGGGCTGCGGGGCGCGCTCTCGATGGTGTTAGCTCTATCGCTCCCGTTCGATTTCCCCAATCGCGCCCTTCTCGTTACGCTGACGTTCGGCGTCGTAGCGTTGTCTATTCTCGTCCAGGGTCTGACCATGCAACGCCTGCTGCGGACGGTTGGGCTGGGCAAACTCCCGGTCTGAATCCGCCGCTCGACCAAGCCTCTTCACACGGGTCCATCCCGATCAGCGTCGCCGCCGTCCGGCGAGGGGAGGCGTGCTCCGGACCGTGTCGACAGGCTCGTTCAGGAATCGAGTACGGTCTGCGTCGCGTGTTATCGCCGATCTTACCACAAGGGAAACGCTGGCGCCAAGCGCCGCCTGCAGTAGTGCGGTGAGGGAATCGACCCGCGGTGGGGCGAGGGCGACCGACGTACGCACTACCGCCGTTACGATGTCCGCCGAGTCGCTGCGCGGAGATCGACCATCTCTATACCGGGAGCTGATGCGAGG
Source organism: Gemmatimonadales bacterium (assembly GCA_038227135.1). Lineage (GTDB taxonomy): Bacteria > Gemmatimonadota > Gemmatimonadetes > Gemmatimonadales > Gemmatimonadaceae > UBA4720. The sequence continues at coordinate 3,605 of JBBRQC010000053.1, read as the reverse complement.
CTTCGTGTAATCACGTCCGATGCAGTCGACCGGGTAAGTACGAGCTGGATATCTTTGGGAGGAACCTTGGCATTGTTCGCGCGGGGCCATCATTGATGACGATATCGCGTCCGCGAGCAAGTAGCCATTGGGTAATTGCCCCGAGGACTCGCAATGTCTGACAGCAACGACCCTCTCGATATCGACAGGGCCGCAACGTTTCTACAAGTGGGCGAGACGTCTCTCTGGCGATGGACGAATTCAGGCAAGCTCACCTGCCTTCGAATCGGACTGAAGCGCGAGCTTCGCTTTCGCCAGCCGGACTTGATGGCCTTCATGGAGATTCAACCTGGACAGACTCGAGTCGCCGCGACGCCTGCCCAGCGCCCTGCTCGGCGAAAGGTGCGGAGCCTGGTGCTCGTGGGTACACTCGCCGGCCACCTTTGCGGGCTGTATTCGAGATGTCCATGTTTACGCCAACGTCCGTAGAGTTTATAGCTGGCTCGTCGAGCGAGATCAGCCGCCTCTTGATTGTTGTTCGGCCGGCCGTGGTTAGGGGCTCGCCTTCTTGGTTGCGCCTTAGCGAAATAGCGATTTGCGAAGGGCTATAATGTCATCCGGCTAACAGCTAACCTGATGCATATTTGTTGGTGTCGCGAGGTCGGCAATAAGCCATTCCCTTTCTTCGGCGTACCTGTGTCCTCACAAACCAATACAGTCTCGCGCTCCGACTCCAACGGAGCAAAATACCATTGTGGCGGCGCCGAGATACCGCTCGAGACACCCAACTAAGAGCCTGATGGAGAACCTTCTCCGCCTTTTTGAGTTGAGCAGGACCTAGCGCTGCCTTCGGGCTTATGCCGTCGAGAACCGCCCTCGAGGATGCCACCCCAGGCCCGGCCAACGCGCGACTGCCCATCACAGTTGTAATGCCGACGCTCAACGAAGAACACCGGATCCAAGACGCGGTGCTTTGCTCGAGCGAATGGGCAGACGAGGTAATCGTGGTGGATGGGGGCTCGAAGGACGACACGATCGCCCGAGCGGAAGCGGCCGGCGCCAAAGTGTTTCGATTTGAGGGTAATAGCATTGGTGCACAGCGCAACCACGGCGCAAGCAACGCGCGTAACTCCTGGGTGTTCGCGCTCGATGCCGATGAGCGCCTGAGCGAAGAGCTCAAACTGGAGCTCCGATCCGCCTTGAACGAAACCACTCATACGGCTTACCGGGTCCGGATGCGGAATCTGTATCTGGGACGCGAGCGAAGGCGCGGACGCTGGGGCCGGGATTGGCATGTCCGGCTGCACCGGCGCGACCTCCGTTTTCTAGAAACGCGGGTTCATGAGCGTTTGGAAGATGCTTCGTCAACCGGGACCCTGCTCGGCGCGGTGCTGCATACGCCTTACCGAGATCTGTCGCACCACTTGGCCAAGATGATCACGTATGCTCGCTGGGGCGCGCTCGATCTCCACGCTCGTGGCCGTCGCGCAACAATCGGTGACCTGCTAATCCGACCCACTTGGAGATTCCTGCGGGATTACTTGTTTTACGGCAGCTTTCTTGACGGTCGTTACGGGTTGCTCACATCGGCGCTCACGGGCTACTCCTCATTTCTCAAGTATGCGTTTCTCTACGAGCTTGGCAATTCTGATGTACCACAAGGTGGATTGGATTCCGACGGGAGCGCGGCACCCAGGAAACTACGTCCTCCCGGAAGCGTTCGAGGCCCAACTAGCGGCGCTTAGGCGATGGAGATACGAGCCCGTCACCTTTGAACAATGGCTCGCGTTCCGCCAAGGCGCTGAAGCCATGCCCGCTCGCCCAGTAATCATCACTTTCGACGACGGTTACCGCTCGACGTATGACCGCGCATGGCCCGCGCTCAAACGGTGGGAATTTTCCGCAACGGTGTTTCTAGTCTCCGATCTGATCGGTAAGACAAACGCGTGGGATGCTGACGAGATACAGGAACCGTTGCTTGGTGCGGACGAAATTCTCGAGATGCAGGCAGGTGGCATCGCATTCGGCTCGCACACCGTCACGCACGCGGCGCTTACCACGATACCCCGTGACCAGGCGGCGCACGAGTTGAAGGAGTCGCGGCGCCAATTGGAATCTCTGCTGGGGAAAGCAGTGACTATGCTTTGCTATCCTTACGCGAAGCAAAACGCGGCCGTCCGTCAGCTTGCGCGAGACTCCGGGTATCGCGCCGCTGTGATCGGCAGGGGCGGCACGAACCGCGTCCGGACAGACCCCTACGCGTTGCGTCGCATCAAGCTCGAGTCCGGGACGTCCCTCGCGCGCCTGTGGTGGCTGCTGGCGCGCGGGCGAGTCTCTCGGGTCTCGCTCTAGAGTGCCGGAAAGAACCCAGTCAAAGCCCCTCTAGGAGGCTGTTGCGTCTTCGCCCCAAACTGTCCCCACCCTGATGTAAGTCTATGGAGCGTACAGGGATCGAACCTGCGACCTCCTGGTTGCAAACCAGAGTATAGTATAAACCAATCACGACATTCTGCCGGACTTCATAGGGAAATCGAGCGTCGGAGCCGGTTAACTCTTGATCCGATGTCGGACTTTGACGGGACAAACAGACCCCCGAGTTGGGATCCGTCACACAACGGGTATCGCTTGTCCTCGGACCTCCTGCTCCCAAAGCGGGGACGATACTCAACCAATCACGACATTCTGCCGGACTTCATAGGGAAATCGAGCGTCGGAGTCGGTTCCTAACCTGTGAGATGTCATACTTTGACGGGAGAAACTGACCCCGAAACTGACCCCGCCCAACGCATTGCTAGCCTGTGCACAGTTGTACGCTTATCAGGCGCGAAAGATAAAAGCTAAGGTAGGACAAGATGTCCGCATTTCACTCTGGCGGACTGCAAAATGTCCTGTGCAACCTTAGCCGATGTCCGGCGATGTCCTGACCCAACTGACACCTGAACTGATACCTGAACTGACACCTCCTGCACGCCAATAATGCCTTTCAAAACGCTTCTCGAGCACGCTGGAAGCGTCAGAGAAATGAACGCTTCGTCCTCAGGTGTTCGTCGCGCGTCATGTCCAGCATGGTCTCATCCTTACTCGGCGTCGGTTCTGCGCCGTGCATCCTCATTTCGGATCGGAATGGGCGAAGGCGGAGGAACACCATCGCTCCAACTGGAAGAAAACCCCGCCAGCGCCTAAAACGCTTGCGGGGTAATGATCTGAGGTTCATGGGCCTGGGTAGAGTTGTACTACCGACCTCACGCTTATCAGGGCGGTTCATACGAACATGAATTAGGCTCAGAAGTTCAAACTAGCCCGCATTCCACGAACATCCTGCTCAGCATGTCGCGCATCATAAGAACATGTTGCGCACTTCCGCGAACATTTTGCGCATGCGAATGGACACCACAACGGACACCATCAGGAAGCACAACGCTGTTCTTCTTCCACCTGTGCGCGCAAGTACTGCATAACAGGAGCCCGAGAGAAAAACGAGGCCGTCTGAGCTGTACCCGGTTTCAAAGACACCTCGTTTAGGTTCTTTTTGGATGCCGGAGGTGGGAGATGGGATCACGACGGCGGTTCAGTCGGGAGTTTAAGCAGGAAGCGGTGCGCCTGGTACGTGAGCGTGGCGTGGCGAT
>JBBRQC010000052.1:0-12724 GCA_038227135.1 Gemmatimonadales bacterium | reverse complement strand
ATCTCGAGAACATGCGTCCTGAAGACTTTGGGAAGTTCAATATGTAAGTTGGCGGTCCTGCTCTTCTTGCAGGCCGCTCTTCCCAGCGCTCCGCAGCAGGTATCGGGGCGCATCGCGCGCCCCGGGAAGCAAAGCATGCTTCCTGTCGGTGGCGTGTGGGTCGTTCTCCACCGCGTTGGGCCCGATCGGGCGGGCCCGCTCGACTCGATCAAATCCGATCCTCGCGGTCGCTATGCGTTCAACTACGTGCGTTCGGGCAGCGAGGACGCCATCTACTTCGTGTCTGCCTCCTACGACGGCATCGCGTACTTCACCCCGCCACTCGCCGAGGGGAAAGTAAGCGGCGATGACGGGGAAGTGTCGGTCTTCGATACTACCTCGCATCCCGTGCCCATCACTCTGCGTGGCCATCACGTCGTCGTATCGGCGGTGGATGCAAATGGCCTCCGATCCGTCGTCGAGGTCTACGATCTCTCGAACGACTCATCCGTCACCCGGATCGCTCCGACGGACACGCCTAAGGACGCCACGTGGCAGACACACGTGCCGGCCGGCCTCACCAATTTCCAGGCGAGCCAGGGCGATATTCCCGCCAGCGCCATTTCCTACGCGAAGGGCATCGTGAGCGTCTATGCGCCCATCGCCCCGGGTATCAAGCAGCTCTCGTTCTCCTATTCGCTCCCCGCGAAATCTTTTCCCTTGAGCCTGCCGCTCGAGAAAGAAACGGGGATCTACGAAATGATGATCGAAGAAAAGGCCGGGCGCGTCACCGGTCCCCATGTGCGTGAGGTAGATCCGGTGACAGTCGAAGGGCGCAACTTTCGTCGATTCCTCGCGTCGGACATGCCTCAAAACTCGGTGGCGGTGATAGATCTTCCGCCACCGCCGCCGGACCGGGCCATCGATCCGCGATACATGGTCGCGATTACCCTGCTGATCGGCGGGACGATGGTCGTCGCGCTTGCGCGTGCGCTTCGGCGTAGATAGTTTCGCCAGACAATCGATCGCGGACGGGAGCCACGGAAACCGGTGTGACGCCGGTGCGGCCCCGCCACTGTAACGGGCATCAACGCAGACTCGTAACACCACTGACCTCGAGGAGCAGGTCGGGAAGGTGAGTCGACGCGGCCCGAAGCCAGGAGACGACTCATCGTCCGCGCCACTTTCGCAGAACCTCGGGGGAGGTGCTGGTGGCGGTCAGGCGTCTTTTGGCGCGTGCTCGTTGCGGGCATTCCTCTGGGAGGAGTGTCCGTTTTGTTTTTTTGCCGCCGATCAGCTCTTCTCGCGCTCGGGCTTGCTGTCTCCGCGTGTGGGGATTCACGCACTCGGTCGCAGGCAGCGAGCGACGACTTCGGTGATCCCGTTCGCATTGGCGCTCCGCCCGTGCGCATCGTCTCCCTCAACCCGGCGACGACCGAGATCATGTTCTCGCTGGGCGCCGGCTCTCGCCTGGTCGGCCGCACGAAGTACGACTCGTGGCCCGACTCGGCGAAGCTGATCCCGGCACTAGGAGATGGGATACAACCGAACGTCGAAGCGGTGTTGGCCGCGCATCCCGACCTCGTGATTCTTTACGCCAGCCAGGACAATCGTCCCGCCGCGGGGCGGTTTCGCGCGGCCGGAGTGAATACTCTCTCGCTCAAAGTCGATCATATCTCGGATTTCCGCCGGACGGTCCTCATGCTGGGCGCGATACTGCGCGACTCAGCGCGGGCGAAAACAGTCGTTGATTCCGTTTATCGAACGCTCGATAGCGTTCGCGCAGCCACCGCGAGGCTCACCAGGCCGAGCGTCTTCTGGCACATATGGGACGCACCGGTGATAACGATCGGATCCGGCAGCTTCATGAATGAGCTGGTGGACATTGCAGGCGGAAGAAACGTATATGCCGACATCCCTGGCCCGTCCGCGCAGGTATCGCTCGAGGACATCTCGCGCAGAAACCCGGACTTCATTCTGGCAGGGCCGATCGGAAAGGCTCAGATCGCGTCCGACTCTCGGTGGGGAATAGTCCGTGCCGCGCGCGGCAACAGGATCTTCGTCGTAGACACCCTGCTGGTTGCACGGCCTTCACTGAGACTGGGTGAAGCCGCTGTCTCGCTCGCTAATCTCCTCCACCCCGGCGTGCTCCGTTGACGCAATTCCGGGGATGGTATTGGCTGCTGCTGGTGGCGGCGCTGTTTGCTATCGCGGCGCTTGCGGTGGCCAGCGGCGCCGTGTCGGTGCCACTGAATGCAGTGTTGGAGGCGCTGCGAGGACGCGGCGATCCGACCGTGATCGCGATCGTGCGCGATCTGAGACTTCCTCGCGTCGCCCTCGGCGCGCTCGTTGGGGCGGGGCTCGGTGCGAGCGGCGCGGCGCTGCAGGGTTCGTTGCGGAACCCGCTGGCCGAGCCGTATCTGCTCGGCGTATCCGGCGGTGCGGCAGTAGGAGCGGTGATCGTCTTTGCGCTGGGCTTCACCGCGGATTTCGCGGTCACGCTCGCCGCGTTCGCCGGTTCGGTCGGTGCGGTCCTGTTGGCGCTTGCTGTGAGCCGGGTTGGGGCGCGAGGTCCGAGAGCAGATCTTCGCACCCTCCTCGTTGCTGGAGTGATCGTAGGAGCATTCGCCAACGCGGCGATAATGGTCGCGCTCGCGAAAGCGGAACCCAACACAATTCGCGGCGCGCTCTTCTGGATGATGGGATCCGCCGCGGACGCGAACTGGCAGCGCGTAGGCTGGCTTGCCGGCAGCATCCTCGTGGCCGGTGGGGCGCTCATCTACTGGGCAAGAGAGATCGACGTCCTCTCACTGGGAGAAGAGACGGCCGCGTCGCTGGGCGTTGATGCTGAGAGATCCGGTCGGCGAGTTTTCCTGATCGCCGCGCTTCTCGCTGCGGCAACTGTTGCCGCAGCGGGGCTCGTTGGGTTTGTGGGCCTCGTCGTCCCACACATCGCCCGGCGCATGGGCCTTCGCGCCCATCGTCCACTCGTGCTCGCTGCTGCTCTCATCGGAGCGACGCTCGTCGTGGCGGCTGACCTGGCGGCACGAACCGCTGCACCACCAACCGAGCTGCCACTGGGAGCGATTACCGCGCTCCTTGGCGTGCCATTCTTTCTCGTGCAGCTGAGACGCGCCGCGTGATAACGGTCTCGGATCTCGTCGTCTCCTATCCTCGGGCGCCGAGAAATGCCGTCGATGGGGTGACCTTCGTCGCCGATGCGGGGAAGCTCACCGCCTTGGCGGGGCCCAATGGATCTGGAAAGAGCTCGATCGTGAGGGCCCTGCTTGGTCGCGCAGATGTGTCGCGCGGTTCGGTCATGGTTGGAGGCAGCGACGTGCGAAGTCTGTCGCTCACCGAGCTTGCACGGCGTGTTGCCGTCGTCCCGCAGCGCGAGGAGGCAGTATTCCCCACACAGGTGCGCGATTACGTCGCGCTGGGTCGCTATCCGCATCTTGGACTTTGGCGGACGGCAAGCACTGCTGACGATGCCGCGATCAGCGATGCGTTGGAGCAAGCTGGCGTTACAGGGCTAGCCTGGCGAGACACCGATGCTCTGTCCGGTGGAGAATGGCAACGCGTCCGCATCGCCCGCGCCCTCGCGCAAAAGGCTCCCGCGCTCGTTCTCGATGAGCCCACGACATTCCTCGATGTCGCACACGAGATGGCGATCTTCGAGTTGCTCTCATCCCTCGCGCGCTCGGGGCTGGCAGTGCTCCTGGTGAGCCACCAGCTGAATCTCGTGGCGCGCTTCGCTGACACGATCGTGCTTCTCGATGAAGGCAGGATCGCCACGAGTGGATCGCCCACAGACGTGATGAAGGCGGACCGGCTCGAATCGATCTACGGGTGGCCGGTGGTGATCACACACGATCCGGCGGTTGGAGCGCCAGCGCTCGTACCGCTCCGGCGGCCGCTCACTCTCTGAGACACTTGAACCCTTTCCATGACCACACGATGAACTTCAAGACTGCTGCTCTCGCTCTGGGGGTCCTGGTCACAACGACCCGAAACTCCGCGATCGCTCAGGACAAGGACACGACCAAGCTTCAAACAATCGTTGTGTCAGCCTCCAAGATTCCGCGTGCGGCGAACACTCTCACTCAGCCCGTCACCGTTCTCCTCGGCGACGATCTCCGTGCGCGCGGCGTGACGAGAGTAACTGACGCTTTGCGTGAGGTTCCGGGAGCCATGCTGGTTCAGAACGGCTCGTACGGTGCGGTGACCTCGCTATTCCTGCGAGGCGGCGAGAGCCGTTATACGAAGGTTCTCATCGACGGTGTGCCTGTGAACTCGTCCGGCGGGTTCTTCGATTTCAGCCACCTGACCACGGATAACATTGATCGGATCGAGATCGTGCGTGGACCCGCGAGCGTACTTTACGGAGCGGACGCAGTCTCAGGGATCGTGCAGATATTTACCCGCAGGGGTACCGACGAACCCCGCGCATCGCTCGGCGCGCGAGCGGGGACGTATCGCTCGTTCGACGTCGACGCGGATGTCGCAGGGGGGTTCCTTCTCGGACAATTTGCCCTCGGAGCGGCTCGCCATTCGACAGACGGTATTCTGCCGTTCAACAATCAGTACAAGAACGGCACTCTGAGTGGCGCATTGACTCTCTCTCAAGGCACCGAAGCCGATGTGAAGCTCTCGGCGCGCTACACCGCCGCCGAATTTCACTATCCGACCGATTTTGCGGGACAACCGGTCGACACCAACTCCTATCGCACCCAACACCGCCTCACGGTTGGACTCGATGCGGGTAGGAACCTGTCCGATCATGCGCAGGCTCGCTTCCTCGCGGGCACGAACGAGGTCTCCGATCTGAGCGAAGATATTGCCACGCCATTCGGAGCGTCGGCGCCCGCGCACTCCGCCTTCAGGTCGCGCGGCTATCGTCGCAACGCGGAGGGTAGGGTGAGCTTGTTTCTTCCGGCAAACGCGACCCTCACGGTCGGCGCGAATTACGAGCGAGAACACGAGAAGAGCGCCAATGGCTCCGGTCCTGTCGGCGGCTCGACTACACAAACCGATTCTTTTGACGCGTCGCGCGACAATGTGGCGTATTACACTGAGCTGCTTGGGAATCCCGCTGATCGTTTTTCGTACACGCTCAGCGGAAGGGTCGATGACAACTCGGACTACCATCGTTTCACCACCTACCGCATTGGCGCAAATGCCGGCATCCTCGGCGCGCTGCGGCTTCGCGCTTCGTTGAGCACGGCGTTCAATGCTCCCGCCTTCAACCAGCTACGGCCTACTCTGTACACAGTCGGCAGTCCCGGCCTGCAGCCCGAGACGATTCGGTCCGCCGAGGTTGGCCTGATGACGGCCTCGTGGGCAGAGCCGCTTCGACTGAGCGCGATGTACTTCACGCAACGCTTCTCCGATCTGATTCAGTATGTAAATGGCGGCCCGCCCAGCTACAAGGGAAGCTACGCCAACCTCACCGGTGCGAGCTCGAACGGGTATGAAGCGGAGGTTGCCCTATCGCCTTCGAGCAATTGGCGCGGTACCGCGAGCTACACCATCGTCAATCCGCGAGTTACCGATGTCCCGCCCGGCTACCAGGGCAGCGACGGCGTGGGAGACGCACTGATTCGGCGTCCCAGCCATTCGGGAAGCGTGGTGGTCAGCTATTCCCGCCCGGCCAGCGCAGGCGTCGGCGTCGCCGTGAACTTCGTCGGGAGACGACCGGATACCGATTTCGCGCAATTTCCGTCGCCTCGCGTAACGCTTCCCGCTTACACGAAGCTCGACATGTCTGCGGAGGTTCCCGTCGCGTTGCGCGGCCGCGGCCAACTCATTCTGAATGCGCGATTGGAAAACGTGCTGAACAAATGCTACGAGGATGCCCTACACTTCGCCGCGCCCGGACGCACGCTACTGGTCGGCGCGCGCGCGTCAACGCCCTTCTAGCTATACCGGGGTTGCGCCACGCGCGGCTATGGTCACTCGTCGAGCATTAGATTCTTGTCATGTCCCTCACCGTCACCCAGGCGATCGTTCTTCACGCGTTCGACTATCTCGAGAGCTCACGGATCATTCGTCTTTTGACGAGGGAGGGAGGCGTACAGTCAGTGCTCGCGAGGGGCGCGAGAAAGTCGCGCGGACGTTACGGGTCGGCTCTCGACCTCTTTGCCGAGGGGACGGCACAGATTTACGTCAAGCCGAATCGTGAGCTTCACAATCTGTCCACGTTCGAGATATCGCGCTCTCGCAGCGAGCTTGCACACGACATAGGCCGGTTCACAGCGGCATCGACGGTCGCCGAGCTCGCGCTACGTTTTGCGGGAGAAGATTCAGGGCCGGACCTGTACGACACGGTCGTCGATGTGCTCGACCGCCTGGCGCGATCCTCGCCGCAGCACACGATCGAAGATGGTCTCGCCGCGTGCTGGCGAATCGTCTCCGTGCTCGGCTTCACCCCCGAGCTCTCGAGCTGCGCACTCTGCCATACTCCCCTGCGCGACGCCGATGAAGCAACATTTTCTCACGGATCGGGCGGAATAATTTGCGTCTCGTGCAGCAAGCTTGCGCCCACCGGACGTAAAATTCCAGCGACGGCTCGCGCGGCAATCAGACGCTGGCTGGAAGGCGTCGAGTCGGCCGACCTCACCGACGCGGCGGCGCGGTCGCACCAACGATTGCTCCGCGAATTCCTTGGAGCTCACCTCAGCGACGACAGACCCCTGCGCGCGTTCGCGGTCTGGGAACACGAGCGCTGGTCCGCTGCATGATAATCGGGACGGCTGGGCACATTGATCATGGCAAGACTGCTCTCGTTCGCGCGTTGACGGGTGTAGACACAGACCGCCTGCCCGAGGAAAAGCGCCGGGGCATAACGATCGACCTTGGCTTTGCCCCACTCGTGCTAGACGGTGTCGGAACCGTTGGTGTGGTGGATGTTCCGGGTCACGAGGACTTCGTGCGGAGCATGCTCGTTGGAGCAACCGGAATAGATCTCGGCCTTCTGGTGGTGGCGGCTGACGAAGGCGTCATGCCCCAGACCCGCGAACATCTGCTGATCCTCGAGCTGCTGAAGATTCCGAACATCGTAGTCGCCCTCACCAAGTCCGACCTGGTCGATGCGGAGTGGCTCTCGCTCGTCCGCACCGAGGTGGATTCGTTGTTTGATGCATCGAACGTCCCAGCCGCGGTGATTCCGTGCTCGAGTCGTACGGGAATGGGAATCGGAGAGTTGCGCTCAGCCCTGGCCGACGCGCTCCGAAGCGCAACGCCTCGCGCTACGGAGGACCTCTTCCGGCTGCCAGTCGATCGCGCTTTTTCAATAAGGGGCACGGGGACCGTCGTCACGGGAACGGTCTGGAGCGGCGAGCTACTGGCGGATGCGAACGTGCGCGTTCTCCCCGGCGGAAAAACCGCACGGGCGCGGAGAATCGAGCAGCATAGCTCCGCTACCGACCGGGCCAGAGCCGGAGGTCGCGCTGCCATCGCACTCGCCGGCCTCGATGTGGGCGATGTGCCGCGCGGGAGTGTTCTGATCACCGACGAATCGTGGCAACCGACGTCTACGTTTGAAGCCCTGATCGACATTGCTCCCGGCCTCGCAGACCGCTTGTCGCCGCGCACTGAGCTCCGCGTACATGCGGGGGCCAGCGAGGTCGGAGCACGAGTCAGCTTTGCGGATCCGGGGACCGCCGACTCACCAGCTATCGCCCGGATCACCACCGACGCACCCATAGTACTTCGCGGTGGGGATCGCTTTGTGATCAGGCTTCCCGCGCCGCTCCGGACAATTGGCGGCGGACTGGTTCTCGATCCCTACGCTCGCCGGCGCACGATTCCAATTCCTGGCGCCGAACTGGTGGCGCAGCTGCGTGGCGAACCTGCGGCTCGCCTTCGCTTTCTCCTTGAGGCTGAATCCATACGCGGAATCGCGATCCGGGACGTTCCCGTCCGTGTCGGTTGTGCTCCGACGAGTGTGAGCAAGCTCATCGAGAACGCAAACGGCTACGTTGGCGCGCGCAACCTTTTTTCAACGCAGGCTGTCGAACAAGTAATGGCAACGGTTCAGCGGATAATCGCGGAGTATGAGATCAAGTCTCCTCTCAGTCCCGGCGTCCCCGGTCGGACGCTGAGAGAAGGGCTGCGTGTGGACGTCGAGCTGGCGGATATATCCATCCGTGAGATGGAGCAGGAGGGGACGATCGAGGCACAGGGTCCCGTGCTGCGCCGAAAGGGTTGGGTGCCGTCGCCCAGTCTCAGCGATATCGAGATCAGCAATCGACTGGCGCATGATATTTGCGCTGCTCACCGCGAGCCGCCAAGTGTGGGTGAGCTGGTTGCGCGTTACGGAAACTCGGTTCCTGGCTTGCTTCATTACCTGGAGCGGCAGGGGCGCGTCGTCCAGGTGGAGACGGAGCGCTACTACGATCGCGGTGCTGTCGACGTGCTGCTGACTAAATTGCGTGGTGAGCTGGTACCCGGACGCGTATATGTGCCGGCTCAGCTTAGAGATGTGCTGGGATTCTCAAGGAAATACCTGATTCCGTTTCTCGAGTTTTGTGATCGGATCGGCGTAACAGAACGCCGGGAGGAGGGTAGAACCCTGAGGCAAACATCTGTGACTCTGCTTGACAGTTTTCAAGCTCACCCGTAAGTTCGCGCCGAGAGAACATATGTCCACCTTTGTAGGAGTTAGCGTCTAGAGACCCTCTTTCGTCAGTATTTGGAGACAACATGAAGCACCTGTGGCGGGCGCTGTTTTTTGTGCTCGTGCTAGGCGTGTTCATGCCAAGTCGTTCGGCGGCGCAGGGGACAACCCAAACCGGCGGAGGACAAGGCGCCGGGTTGCAGCTGGGACAGAATTACCCGAACCCGGTCAATCAAGACACAAGGATTCCGTTCGTCATCGGCGATGCGCAGGGATGCACGGATTCCGGACGTCTGCACCGCGTAAGCCTGCGGATCTACAATTTGCTGGCGCAGCTGGTTGCTGTGCCGCTTCTGCAGGGTGGTGGGAACGCTGCCGGCGGCGAGCCGCTGGAAGGAGTGCAATTAACTTGCAATCAGTACCTCGCGTACTGGGATGGTAAGAACTCCCAAACTGGTGAGGAGGTAGCGTCAGGCATCTACCTCTACCGGCTGGAAGTAGATGGCAAGGTCCTCGTCAAGAAACTGATCATAAGGAAGTAGTACAGTCTGACGTTTTGAAGGCGCGCACTGGCAGAGCCGGTGCGCGCCTTCGTTTTTCGGTACCCTAGGTGTGCCAGGTTGGCGGGTTTTATGCGGCACCGCCGTTGCACCGGTCAGCCGTTTTGCGTACTCACCCAAGCCGCCCCTCATGATCAATCCCGATCGTCTGACTGTCAAAGCAAGCGAAGCGTTGAACGAAGCGGTCGAGCTCGCCCGGCGCGCGGGAAATCCGCTCGTTTACGATCTCCACCTCCTCATGGCGTTGCTCTCCCAGGATGAAGGGATCGTCGTTCCCATCCTCCAGAAGCTCGGCGTCAGCGTGTCACAGCTGCGCGAGGCCGTCGGACGCGAGACGGCGCGGTATCCCAAACAATCGAACGCCCAGCCAACGCTTTCGCGCGAGCTCAATCAGGTTTTCGATAAAGCGGAAGCCGACGCAAAGAAACTGGGCGATGAGTTCGTCTCCACGGAACACTTTCTTCTCGCGCTCTCCGATGTGAAGGGCACGGAGAGCCGCAATCTGCTCACCGGGGCAGGCGCGACACACGACGCGCTGATCGAGGCGCTCGAGTCTGTGCGCGGTTCACACCGAGTAACGGATCAGACTCCGGAGAATCAGTACCAGGCTCTTCAGCGTTACAGTCGCGATCTCACTGAGGCGGCGCGGAAGGGCAAGCTCGATCCCGTGATCGGCCGCGACGAGGAGATTCGGCGCGTGATCCAGATTCTTTCCCGCCGCACGAAGAACAATCCCGTGCTGATCGGCGAGCCCGGAGTGGGAAAGACCGCGATTGCCGAAGGGCTGGCCCAGCGCATTGCCAACGGCGACGTCCCGGAGGGGCTAAAGAACAAGCGGCTCGTCGCGCTCGATCTGGCGGCACTGATCGCCGGCGCGAAGTTTCGCGGTGAATTCGAGGAACGCCTTAAGGCTGTTCTCAAGGAAGTTACGGAAGGTGAAGGGCTGTTCATCGTGTTCATAGACGAGATGCACACGCTCGTCGGTGCCGGAAAAGCCGAGGGCTCGATGGACGCCGGGAACATGCTGAAGCCGATGCTCGCTCGCGGAGAGCTGCGCGTCGTCGGCGCAACCACGCTCGACGAGTACCGGAAGAACATCGAGAAGGATGCTGCCCTCGAGCGGCGCTTCCAGCCCGTCTTCGTCGGCGAGCCGAGCGTGGAGAGCACGATCGCGATTCTACGCGGCCTCAAGGAGAGGTACGAAACTCACCATGGTGTTCGCATCACCGATGGTGCGATCGTCGCCGCCGCCACCCTGTCAAATCGCTACATCGGCGACCGGTTTCTGCCGGACAAGGCAATCGATCTGATCGACGAGGCTGCGTCGCGACTTCGCATCGAGATCGACTCGGTTCCGCAGGAAATCGACGAGGTGGAGCGCCGCATCACTCAGCTCGAGATCGAGCGGCAGGCGCTTCAGAAGGAAAAGGACAAAGCCTCGCGAGAGCGTCTGAAGAACCTCGAGCGCGAGCTGGCCGAGCTCAAAGAGAAGGCGTCGGCGATGAGAGCACAGTGGCAACAGGAGAAAGACGTCCTCGGCAGCGTCGCCAAGATCAAACAACAGATCGAGCAGGCCCGCACCGAGGCCGAGCTGGCCACGCGGCGCGGCGACCTGCAAAAGGCCGCGGAGATCGCATACGGTCAGATACCGCAGCTGGAAAAGCAGCTTCAGGAGTCGGAGCGGAAGCTGGCGAGCAGGCAGGAGGGCGGAGCGCGATTCCTGAAGGAGGAGGTCAGCGCGGAAGACGTCGCCGAAATCGTCGCCCGGTGGACCGGGATTCCCGTGTCCAGAATGATGGAAGCCGAGCGAGAGCGACTCACACGCCTCGAGCAGGTATTGGCGAGTCGGGTAATTGGGCAAGACGAGGCGGTCCGAGCGGTGGCGAACGCCGTGCGCCGTTCGCGCGCCGGTCTGCAGGATCCAAACCGACCCATTGGGTCGTTCATCTTCCTCGGACCAACCGGTGTCGGAAAAACAGAAACGGCGCGCGCTCTCGCTGAGTTCCTGTTCGACAACGAGCAGGCGATGGTGCGCATCGATATGTCCGAGTACATGGAGAAGCACGCGGTCGCGCGTCTGATCGGGGCTCCTCCGGGGTATGTCGGTTTCGAGGAGGGCGGGCAGCTGACCGAGGCGGTGCGCCGTCGACCATACTCGGTGGTGCTATTCGACGAGATCGAGAAAGCTCATCCCGATGTGTTCAACATCCTGCTCCAGATTCTCGACGACGGACGGCTGACCGATTCACAAGGGAGAACGGTCGATTTCCGCAACTCCGTCATCATCATGACCTCGAACATCGGCAGCACCTACATTCTCGAGCACACGGGCGACGACAGGGCGGTGGTGGAGGCCCAGGTGACGAACGCCCTCCGGCAACATTTCCGTCCCGAATTCCTCAATCGCGTCGACGACATCATCATCTTCCGCCCGTTGGGCAAAGGGGAGATCGAGCACATTATCGATCTGCAGCTCAAGAAGCTGGAGAAGCTGCTGTCGGACAGGAAGCTGACGCTCGAGCTGACCCGGGAAGCACGCGAGGTGCTCGCCACCGAAGGCTACGACCCCGCGTTCGGAGCGCGTCCACTCAAGAGGGCGATCCAGCGGCTGCTGCAGAATCCACTCGCGCTGGCCGTTCTCGAGGGCAGGTTCAGTGAAGGAGATCACATTATCGTCGAGCGCGACCCCAGGGGAGAGCTGACGTTCAAGAAAGCGAAAGAGCCGGCGCTTGCCGCCAGATAGCAGGACGGCAGGCGACCAACTCGGGGTTGCGGCGTCTCCGCTCGCGGTTGACGAGCAGTACATGCGAAACGCCCTCGACCTCGCGGGGGAAGCGGTAAAGCGAAACGAGGTTCCAATCGGAGCCGTAGTCGTGCGCAACGGATCGATTCTCGCGGGCGCGACCAACCGGACAATTCGAGATCAGGATCCCACCGCGCATGCCGAAGTCCTCGCGATCCGAGAGGCATCGTCGAAGCTGGATAGCTGGCGGCTCGACGAGTGCACTCTCTACGTCACTCTGGAGCCGTGCGCGATGTGCGCTGGTGCCATAGTTCTTTCCCGGATGGGGCGCGTCGTTTTCGGCGCCTGGGATGAGAAAGCCGGGATGGCCGGCTCGATCGGGGACCTGTTGCGGCATCCGAAGCTCAATCATCGGCCCGAGGTCAGGGCCGGGATGCTGGCCGATGAGTGTGCACGCCTTCTCGAGGAATTCTTTCAAAGGCAGCGCTCGATCGGTTGAAGAAGGGGCTTTCGCCCGGTAAGTTGCGAGGCTGCAGGACAGGTGGCCGAGTGGTTGAAGGCACCGGTCTCGAAAACCGGCATACCGGTGAACCCGGTATCGAGAGTTCGAATCTCTCCCTGTCCGTTCACTTGCTTCGCGCCCGCTCATGCGCGTCAGCAGTTCTTAGCGCCGCAAAACGATGTTGGGACGGGTGGCCGAGTGGTTTAAGGCGCACGCCTGGAAAGTGTGTGTACGTTAATAGCGTACCGTGGGTTCGAATCCCACCCCGTCCGCTCCCAAGCTTTTATCCCGCTTCGACTTACACGTTGAAGCCGATTTGCGGT
>JBBRQC010000051.1:0-14483 GCA_038227135.1 Gemmatimonadales bacterium | reverse complement strand
CGTTCTCGTTCGTGCTGCCCACTTGGGGGGAAGAAGTGAGGCGGACGGTGACGGGGACGCAGGCGATGCGGACCACGCTGCACGAGGAGAGCGCGCCGGCGCCGGGTTGACGGTTCGGTAGCGACTGAGCTGAACTACAGGTGCCAGCTGAACTGAACACGGTGGGAGGTGCCAGTGGCGTAGGTGTCAGGTACCGGGTTACCACGCCCAGACTTTACCAAGTGGCGATCTGAGCGCATTCAGCTGCCAGACACCTGGTGACTCGCGCGGCCTTGCCGGCGTGGCGCTCGTAGCAACTGCTTGTCCCATCACGCCAGTAGTGAAGTCTGGGTGTAGGCACCCGGTGCCAGGCACCTGTGCATCTCTGGCACCTCCCACCGTGTTCAGTTCAGTTGAAACCTGATACGTGATCTTGCCTTAGTCCAGATCTGGACGTATATTAACACTCCGTCCAAACCGGGACCCAGCATTGCCAGGCAGCTCGCAGCTAAAGCCACCCCGCGCAGCCACGATCGGCGACCCCGCCCAGGCGGGCGCCGGCCTGCGCGCGTTCGCCCGCATGGTCGGCAAATGGGACCTCCCCGCCTCCGACGCGATGGCGCTCCTCGGCGTCGACTCCCGGTCGACCTACTACGAGCTCCTCAAGCGCGCCCGCGAGGCCAAGGAAGTTAAGGGCCTGAGCAGAGATCAGCTCGATCGCCTCTCCTATCTGCTGGGGATCTACGCCGCTATCAGGGTCCTCTTTCCGCACAACGAGGAAAGCAGGAACGGCTGGGTCGCACGGGCGAACACGGCGCCCCTTTTCGGCGGGCGTTCGCCCATCGAGATCATGCGCTCGGGGATGATCGGGCTGTACCAGACCTTGGCCCACCTCTCCGCCGCGCGAGCCTGGTAATCTCCGCTGGCCTCGCCTGACAAAATCAGCCGCCTCTCACCGAAGCGGCTGGCGTGGAAGCAATCGGTAAAGCTCGTCTCGACGATCTTCCCGCCGGTCGAGCTCTTCGAGGAAGTCGCGGACGCTGACGATCTCGATGCTCTCCTCGCGCTGCGCGCCCGCACCGATCCTCTCCTCAATGAGCGGATGCAGCCCGCCCTCATGATTCCTCCCGAGGACCGCGCGTATGGGCCGGGAGCGGGCTACGTGATGGCTCCCTTCAACTACCCGTCACCCGACGGAACGCGCTTCGGCCCGCCGGCGCTCACCGCGGATTCGTTCGGCGTCTACTACGCCGCGAGGGACGAGGCGACCGCGATCGCAGAGGTGAAGCACCATCGCGTCGCCTTTCTCGAGGCAACGCGCGCGCCCGCCCAGGATCTGGATTTCGAAGTTCTCAAGGCCGCGGTCAAGGGCTCTCACTTCTTCGACCTGCGGGACCGTCAGCGTGACTTTCCCGACGTCTATTCTCCCGACGACTACTCGGCGTCCCAGCGGTTGGGCGTCGAGCTGCGCGGGAGGGACGCCGACGGGGTAGCCTACGACAGCGTTCGCCGCGAAGGAGGCGAATGCGTGGCGGTGTTTCGCCCGCGATGCGTCGGGCCGGCGCGCCCAGCGAAGCAGCTGATATTCAGATGGGATGGTTCCGCCATCGCCGCTGTCCTGGAGGCGCATCATTTGGCGTGAATTGCTTTCGCTTGACCACTAACGATGGGCCGTCATCTTACGCCCGCTAGTACGTTCCTCCCCATGACGGCAGCCCGGCAGACGATGGGGAAGCGCGGTGAGCGCGTCGCAGAAAAATGGCTGGCGGTCCACGGCTGGCAGATCGCGGAGCGCCGATTCAGGAACGGGCACCGCGACATAGACCTGGTCGCCACGAAACTCGAGGGCGACGCCCGCACAGTCGCGTTCGTGGAAGTGAAGACTCGTGCCTCGGCCGATTTCGGCGGTCCGGTCAGCGCCGTCAACTGGCGCAAGCAGCGCGAGCTCAGCCGCTCGGCAAAGGTGTGGATGTCGAGGTTTCAGCAGCCCGGCGACACCTTTCGGTTCGACGTGATCGGAGTCATTCTTGGATCCGACAACGTCCGCGTCCAGCACGTCGAGAACGCCTTCCTCGTTCAAGGCAGGAACTGATGCGGATTTCTACACATACTGAAGAAAAGTGGATGTTGAATCTTGCCATTGGGACGGTAGTTTCGTAGTTTGTTCGGGTGCCGGATTTCGGCGACTTTACCTGACTTACCAGGCCATAACGTCTAACGACAGGGTGAATCTGATGGGTGCTTCAACGGTTCAGGACGACAAGAAGAAGGCGCTGGGCCTGGCGATCGCCCAGATCGAAAAGAATCATGGCAAAGGCGCCATAATGAAAATGGGCTCGACCGATGCCCGCGTCCGAATCGACGCGATCTCTACCGGCGCGATCAATCTCGATGCCGCCATCGGCGTCGGTGGAATCCCGCGCGGCAGGGTCACCGAGATCTACGGCCCGGAGTCCAGCGGCAAGACCACGCTCTGTCTCCACGTCGTCGCCAATGCCCAGAAGGCGGGCGGAGTCGCCGCCTACATCGACGCCGAGCACGCGCTCGACACCGACTACGCCATCAAGCTCGGCGTTGACGTCGAGAACCTCCTCGTCTCGCAGCCGGACACCGGCGAGCAGGCGATGGAGATCTGCGAGATTCTCGTTCGCTCGGGCGCCGTAGATGTCGTCGTGATCGATTCCGTCGCCGCACTCGTGCCGAAGGCGGAGATCGAGGGTGACATGGGTGAGTCGCACATGGGCCTCCAGGCGCGTCTCATGAGTCAGGCGCTCCGCAAGCTCACGGGCGCAATCGCCCGCTCGAGAACGTCCGTGATCTTCATCAACCAGCTCCGCGAGAAGATCGGCGTCATGTTCGGCAATCCCGAGACGACCACCGGTGGCAAGGCGCTCAAATTCTACGCGTCGGTGCGCCTCGACATTCGCCGCATTGCTCCGGTCAAGGAGAAGGAAGACGTCATCGGCTCGCACGTCCGCGTTAAGGTCGTGAAGAACAAGGTCGCCCCGCCGTTCAAGCAGGCCGAGTTCGACATCATGTACGCGGAAGGCATCAGCCACACATCTCTCGTGCTCGACATCGCCGCCGAGTCGGGCATCATCGACAAGTCGGGCGCCTGGTACAGCTACGGCGCGCAGAGAATCGGTCAGGGCCGCGAGAACGCGAAGATGTACCTCAAGGACAATCCGGCACTTCTCGCTGAAGTCGAGGAGAAGGTGAAGACTGTCCTCGGCATCAAGCCTCCTGTCGGACCCGAGGCAGAGGTCGAGCTGGCGGATTGACACCGCCGTCGGCGTACGATTACGCGCTGAACCTGCTGTCGGCGCGCCCGTACGCAACGCGCGCGCTGCACCGGAAACTGATCCAGAAGCAATACTCGGCGGCGGACGCGGACGACGCGATCCGCCGCCTTGTCGCTAACGGGCTATTGAACGACGCAAAATACGCCGAGCAGTACGCGCGGTCGAAGATGCTGACCACGGGCGCGTCGAAGCGCCGGCTGCAACAGGATCTTTTTCGGAAGGGAATCAAAGGCGACGTAGCAACTGATGCGATCGCTGCCGTGCTCGATCAGGAAGAAATCGATCCCGCGGTGGTGATCGAGCGCGTGGCAAGAAAAAAATTGGCGCAGCTCGGGGATCTCGATCCCATCGTTGTGCGACGGCGACTGTTCGCGTTCCTCGCTCGGCGCGGTTACGACGTTGAAGAGATCAAATCAGTTGTAGGGCGACTGGTTTGATAGAAGCCGCTCGGGCTGGCCTCTCAGAGGGAAGGTTCATCCGGATGCTGCGGATTGAACTGATCGTCCGGATCGTTCTTCGGTTGGGGTACAGCTCGCATTGGCGGGCTGGGTTTTTTTGGGAACTGCCGCTCGGGATGCTTCTAGCGCCCAGCCAGAGCTGTGTTGCGGCAGATCATCCGGTAGAATCGTGGTTCGGGGCCAAAGTGCAGAAGGAGTCCGACTTCCAGATTTGTCGATTTCAGGTAGTTGTACAATTGGCGCTTGGCTGCCTTGTGCAAGTCGTAGGTGGACTTGGTCTCCACCAGCAGTCTGTCCTCAACAATCATGTCGATACGTTGCGCTCCCAGCGCATCACCCTTGTAGGTAACGGCAACGGACACTTCGCGGACTAGTCGATGCCCCCGGGCGGCGAGCTCTCGCTCAAGGGCCAACACATAGAGGTGCTCGAGAAAGCCAAAACCGAGCGTGTTGTAAACTTCGAAAAACGCCCCGATCACCGAGTGCGTTAAGCGTTCCTCAAGTAGTTCGACACGTGCCATGCAACTCACAATCGTACGACGCACCCACCATTAGCGCATCAAAAGTCTGCAAAGGGCGCCAGAAGCATCCCGAGCGGCGGTTCCCCGCTAAAGCCCTATCGGAATCGCGTATATTTCCCCAATGAAAGCGTCCGAAGTCCGCCGGAAATTCACCGAATACTTCGAAAAGCAGGGGCATCTGGCGCTCGCCAGCTCTCCGGTGGTGCCCGGTGACGACCCGACGCTCATGTTCACCAACGCCGGAATGGTGCAGTTCAAGAAGGTGTTCCTCGGCGAGGAGAGTCCGCCGAAGGGCAGCCGTCGCGCCACCACCGTGCAGAAGTGCGTGAGGGCGGGCGGAAAGCACAACGACCTCGAGCAGGTCGGCCACACCGCGCGGCACCACACGTTCTTCGAGATGCTCGGGAACTTCAGCTTCGGCGACTACTTCAAGCGCGACGCGATCCGGTTCGCCTGGGAGTTCGTCACCAAGGAGCTGAAGCTCCCGCCCGAGCACATCCGCGTCACCGTGTTCGAGGACGACGACGAAGCACGCGCTCTGTGGCGCGAGATAACCGGACTCCCTGACTCGCGCATCTACGGTCTCGGCGCCCACGACAATTTCTGGCAGATGGCGGACACCGGCCCCTGCGGCCCGTGCACCGAGATCTTCATCGACCTCGCGCACGTCGCCAGGGATTTTGCCTTTCCGCCCGGCGCATCGGGCGATTGGGCGGAGAAGAACCGGGAGGAATTCTCGAAGGACGCGTTCGTCGAAGGAGCCGAGGCAGGCCGGTTCCTCGAGTTCTGGAACCTCGTCTTCATGCAGTTCGATCGCCAGCCGGATGGAACGCTCGTTCCCCTCCCGAAGCCGTCGGTGGATACCGGAGCGGGTCTCGAGCGCATCGCCGCGATCATGCAGGGCGAATCGAACAATTTCCACGCCGATGTATTCCAGGCCCTCATCAAATCGGTAGAGAAGACGATCAAGCAGAAATACGATCGCGGCGAGAAGGGCGCATCATTCCGCGTCATAGCGGATCACAGTCGCGCGGTGGCATTCCTGCTCGGTGACGGCGTTTTTCCGTCGAACGAAGGCCGCGGCTACGTTCTGCGCCGCATCCTTCGCCGCGCAGTGCGTCATGCGTGGCTGCTCGGTCGCCGGCAACCGACGCTGGTCGAAGTCGTGCGCGTCGTCATAGAGCAGATGGGCGATGTCTATCCCGAGCTGAAGCAGCGCTCCAAGCATATCATTGACACCACCCGCGCCGAGGAAGAGCGCTTCCTGTCCACGATCGAAGGGGGAATGCGCCGCTTCGACGAGCTCGCGCCGGTGAAGACCACTCACGGGTCCACCGCAATTCATGGCGCGATATCCGGAGAGGATGCGTTCAAGCTCTACGACACGTTCGGGTTTCCGCTCGATCTCACCGAGCTGATGGCGCGCGAGCGCGGGTACTCGGTGGACATCGCCGGGTTCGAGTCAGCGCTCCAGGGGCAGCGAGTACAGTCCCAGGAAGAACGCAGGTCAAAGAAGGTTGGAATTGCTCAGGACGGCCTTGCAGGTGAAGGCTGGAATACGGTGCGTTCGGGGACTGGAAGTGTCGTAGTGGAAGGCTTCGCTCCGACGGTGAGTATTGGATCGGTCGAGTCCGGTTCATTCACTGGATACGATTCACTCGACATCACCACCGAGGTGATCGCCAAGCGTGATCTCCCCGACGGACGCGCCGCCGTAATCCTTCGCGAAACACCGTTCTACGTCGAGTCCGGTGGACAAATCTCCGACCGCGGCGAGATCGAGGGCGACGGTTGGCGCGTAGACGTGGACGAAGTCCGCAGAGTGGAGGGACGGATAGCTGCGCTCGGCAAGGTCACTGGCAAAGTGGAGATGGGGAAGGCGAGAGCGACTGTTCCACGCGACCGTCGCCGAGACACGGAGCGCAACCACACCGCCACGCACCTTCTCCACGCGGCGCTGCGACAAGTACTCGGAGAGCACGTGCACCAGGCGGGATCTCTCGTCGCGCCCGACAGGCTGCGATTCGATTTCACGCACCACGGCCCACTCAGCGCGCAGCAGCTCGCCGAGGTGGAGAATCTGGTCAATCGCGGAATTCTCGACGGAGTGCAGCTCACGTTCGAGCAGAAGCCGTACGCGGAAGCTGTCGCGGGCGGAGCGATGGCGCTGTTCGGCGAGAAGTACGGCGACGTCGTACGAGTCGTGACGATCCCCGGTCTGAGCGTTGAGCTTTGCGGCGGCACGCACGTCCGCAACACGGCGGAAATCGCTCTCTTCAAGATCGTGAGCGAGACCGGCGTCGCGGCCGGAGTGCGCAGGATCGAAGCGGCTACTGGTCGCGGCGCTCTGTCGCTTTTTCGCGAGCACGAGTGCGAGCTGAAGGAGATCGAGCTGCTCGTGCGCGCGCCCGCGGGTCAGGCGGTGAAACGCGTGCAGAGTCTGGTCGAGGAGCGTCGCGCGCTCGAGAAGCGTCTCGACGAATCGCTGCGATCGGGTGGGAGCGGGACGATCAAATCGCTGGTGGACCAGGGCTCTGTCATCGACGGCGTGAGAGTCGTCGCCGCGAGCGTGAGTGCCCCGGATCTGCCCGCGCTCCAGGCGATGGGTGACGCGCTTCGCGATCAGATGGGGAGCGGCGTCGGGGTCCTCGGCGCCTCGTTCGAGAATGGAAAGAACACGATGCTCACGGTGGTGAGCGACGATCTCCGTGACCGTGGGGTTCGCGCCGACGCGATTCTGAAGGAGCTGGCCGCGGCCGCGGGCGGGAAGGGCGGGGGCAAGCCGCACATGGCGCAGGCGGGGATCCCCGACGCATCGCGGATGGCGGCTGTTGTTGCGGAGGCGCCTGGGATGATTCGTAAGATTCTGGGAAGTGCAACTGAACGCGAATGACACACCGCGATTGGTTGTCCGAGATGGTCCCAGCCTGCCCCGCGGAGCTTGCAACCGCGATGCGCAACGCGCTCAACGAGGCCAGCGCTCCAGGTGCTGAAGACCTCCTCGCCGCCGCGGAGCACGCACTGGACCGAGTGCTGCGCACGGATTGCGATACGCGCGCGTCAGCCCTCGACCTGTTGACTGTGGATGCGTTGATGACGCATGCCCTCGAAATCGCCAGCAAGGATCCGAACGCCGCCGAAGACTTTCCCGAGCGAGCGCTCCGTCGGATCACATCTCCATGGCAGTAGCAGAATCGCCACTGCGGTGGGCCCGATGATTGTAATTCTTTTCACCGGCGGCACGATCTCCATGCGCAACGAGCCTGGTCGCGGCGGGGGCGGTGCTCAACCCGGCCTGACTCCTACGGAGATCATGGCCGCGACGAGAGGAATCCGCGCAATCACGGCAGTCGAGACCGAAGAATGGGGGCAGTTCCCCGGACCGCACATGACCGTCGAGCGGATGTGGGCGCTGAGAAATAGAATCGTCGAGCACCTCGCGCGCGCTGATGTGACGGGCGTGGTCATCACGCACGGGACAGACACCCTGGAAGAGTCAGCGTACATGGTGGCGCGCTCGACATCGAGCGAGAAGCCGATCGTCTTCACCGGTGCAATGCGTACTGTCAGCGACCTCGGCTGGGACGGCCCGGCGAATCTGTTCGAGGCGGTGCAGGTCGCGGCGAGTCCGGAGACGAAGGGGTTCGGCGTGATGGTGGTGATCGGCGGGCAGATCTTTGCCGCGCTCGACACCACCAAGACCAACACCCACCTGCTCGACGCGTTCGAGAGCCCCGGACTCGGCCCCCTCGGCGTTCTCGACGAAGGCGAATTGATTCTGCGGCGCGAGATGCCGCCATCGCCCCCCGTTATAGAACCTACGGCTTTGGCGACGCCGATCGACATCATTTTCGCTTCCGCCGGTTCGGATGCCCGCCTCCTCGACGCCTCCCGCGAGGTCGCGCGCGGGCTCGTCCTCGCCGCGATGGGCCGCGGCAACGTCCCGCCGGCGATGGTCCCCGGAATCCAGCGATGGGTCGCGGACGGCAAGCCGGTCGTAATTACTTCACGCACCCAGGGCGGCCGAGTGGGACATACTTACGGATACCCGGGTGGTGGCCGGCGCCTCGAGGAGATGGGCGCTATCTTCGGCGGCTCGCGCCGCGCCCAACAGGCACGCATTGATCTAATGCTGGCGCTTGGCGCCGGCATGAATGACACGCAGCTAAGGGAAATGTTCGATCAATGACCAACGCACCGTCAAGGTGAACCTGATCCCCCCCGAAACTGTCCTCAGCATCGCGGCGACCCTGGAATCCGCGGGATTCGAGACCTGGTGCGTCGGCGGCGCCATCCGCGACGCACTGCTCGGCCATCCCCACCTGGACTGGGATCTCGCGACCGCGGCCAAGCCGCAGGACGTGCAGAAGCTGTTCAAGCGCACCGTCCCGGTCGGGATCGACTTCGGCACACTCGGCGTCCTCGACCCCAAGGGTGTGATGCACGAGGTGACGACGTTCCGCAAAGACGTCCAGACCGACGGCCGCCACGCGGTAGTCGAGTTCGGCGTCTCGCTCGACGACGATCTTGCGCGCCGCGATTTCACCATCAACGCGATTGCCTATTCGCCCAAGACCGGCGAGATCCGCGATCCATACGACGGCCGCAAGGACATCGAGCGCAAAATCATCCGCGCGGTAGGCGATCCGCGCGAGCGGATGCGAGAGGATCGTCTGCGGGCTCTGCGTGCGATCCGGTTCGCCGCGCGCTTCGGGTTCGAGATCGAGCCCCCCACCTGGGCCGCCATCGTCGAGAGCGCGCCCGACATGACTCGCCTCTCCGCGGAGCGGGTGAAGCAGGAGATCGAGAAGACGATGGAGCAGGTGCGGCTGCCGAGCACCGCGTTCGCGAAATGGCGGGACAGCGGGGCGTTCAGGACGCTGATCCCTTCGCTGGCGAAGATCACCGACAAGCAGCTCAAGCCGCTCGACCACCTTCGCCGTCCAATCCTTGCGAGCCGCCCGGCCAGGAAATCCACCCGCATTGCCGCGCTGTTCGTGGCCGCGCCATCCGACACCGTTCGAAAAACGCTGAAGGGTTTGCGGTTTTCGAACAGCGAAGCCGAATGGATAGGTTTGGTCGTGGATCGCTGGCACCAGCTCGAGCCGTCGATGACGAGCGAGCTGTTGCGGGCGGAGGAGGTTTTTGCCGCCGATCCCTTTGGCGAGCGGACACCCCCGTCCACCGTGCTCCGCTTGTGGGCGGCCAGCGTCGGGCGCACGCGTCTTGCCCCTCTATTGCGGCTGGCCGACGCCTTCTGGTGGGCGGCGAGGCAGGCTGGTGAGCCCGCGCCCTATAAGCAGACGGTTGCGGCCACGTACAAGCGGGCGATAGGAATCGCCTACAAGGACGCGATCGAGATCGCCGATCTGGAAATCGATGGGAGCGATCTCGAGGAGCTGGGAATTCGCGGTCCCCAGGTGGGCACGACATTACGCAAGCTTCTCGAAGTAGTTATAAAAGATCCGAAGAAGAACAACCGCAGCGAGCTGATCAAGGTGGCCCGGGCCACCCTCGAAAGCACCTGAACACCGGCGAACGTTCGCCTTACTCCTCGATACCACGTCCGACATTTCGACAAGGTTACCGCATGCTATTTCGCAGCAGAACACCGGATTCCACCGTCTGGAAGCGATTTCGCTCAGGTCACGACGGCTTCACTTTCACCCGCAACGGCGACGTGTACGAGGCGAAGGTCATCGCCAACGCTGAGCGCGTGGTGGACTTGTTCTATACGCTGAGCGAGCTGATGGCGCCGGCGGTGGATGTCCATATCAACGACATGCGGTCGCAGACGGCGTGGGCCGGCCAGGCAATGGCGTTGCCGGATGTGCGCGATGCAGTCGCCCGTCTCAAGGTTCCGCTCTCGACCTACGGAGGAGTGGAGATCACGCTGTTCACGGCCGAGGATCAGCTGACGCTGACGCCGCAGCTCGAGCTCTTCATCTACTCGAGGTCGGACCGGTGGATGTATCTCCTCACGAGCATGAACCTCGAGGAACGCGCTTCGCTGGAAGAGAGGCTGTGGGGAATGCAGTCATGGGAGCGTGCGCCGGCGCCGGCCCTGAGTGATGCGGTGGCGGCAGCAGCGGAGAGGCTCTCGATCAAGACCGCGTGACGGCGGCGAGCATGGGCCCCGCGTCGATGAGCTCCTTGCGCACCACATCCACTCGAAGGTTCAAACCCTCCAGCGATCGGACCCCGAGGAGAACGAAGTCATTCTCCTCGCCGAAGACGACATCGTCAGCGGTGGAAGCGCCCGCCGCGTGAACGATCGCGTAGCCGATGTCGCGCTCGACACGCCTGCCGTCCGCGACTCGAAAAATCCGTCGGCGTTGTGGCTCGATACCAAGCGATTCGAGTACGATTCGCGGGATCCAGGTTAACTCGCTTCCGGTGTCTACCAGGGTCTCGGGCAGCTCGCGCACGCCGCCCTGCTGCGAAATGTTTTCGACGCCGACGGTCGTTCGGAGTGTTCCCATCTCTGTCATTTTCACATCCCCGGTTCAGAACTCCTTTATCATTATCCCGCGGTAGTCATCAGGGCAATGCTCAAGTGAGGCCCGGCATGGGAGAGAAGTCTTGAACGGAACCGCCCTCGTTTACACTGCAGTGGCAGCCAGCGCCAACATCGTCGGCGCCGCGGCGGTCGTCTCCCAGTCCAAATGGAGCGTCCGCGCCCTCGAGAACATGGTCGCCCTCTCGGCGGGATTCATGGTGTCGGTGGCGCTTCTGGATCTCACGCCCGACGCGATCAGGAGCAACGGAGAATCCGCGGCGCTGGTGATCCTGATCGGATACCTGCTGGTGCACCTGACCCAACACACCCTCGCCCCCCATTTCCACTTCGGCGAGGAGGTCCACCACGTCTCGAAGGTGGTGAGCTTCTCGGCGCTGGCCGGCTTGATGCTGCACACGTTCGTGGACGGCGTGGCGATCGCCAGCGGATTCGGTGTCAGCGAAGCGCTCGGTCTACTGGTTTTCTTCGCTATCCTCCTTCACAAGCTGCCCGAGGGCCTGGCGATTTCGAGCCTGTTCCTCGCGTCGGGCGAAAGCCGTCGCGCGGCACTAACCGCCAGCGCTGCGCTGGCAGTCTCGAGTCTCCTCGGCGCACTCCTCACATTGCAGGTGCCGCTGCTGGGCGAATACGGCCTGCCGCTCGCCGCGGGAGTCACGCTCTACGTGGGCGCGTCCAATCTCGTTCCGGAGTTCCAGGGCAAACCGGGATGGCGGCTTCCGATCAGTTTTTTTCTTGGGTGCGCTATCTACTATACGGCTAGACGTCTGCTGGGGGCGTAGTTAGAAGGCTCTCGGGGGGTAGCGTACGACGGTTACTCGATCGATCTTTAAGCGTCATACGATACCACCATCGATCAGGCTACCGATGAACGTCGTCACGATTTCGCCAAAATATCAGGTCGTCATCCCTCGCGAAATCCGGGAGCGCCTCGAGCTCGAGCCGGGCCAGAAGGTTCAAGCCCTCGTCTTCGGGAACCGCATCGAATTCATCCCGCTCCGGCCAGCGCGGGAGATGCGGGGATTTCTGCGCGGACTCGATACGGCGGTGCACCGCGAGCGCGACCGCCTTTAACCGGAGATGCCTCGACCTTCCCGGCGGAACATCGTCGATTCCTCGGCGTGGCTCGCCTACCTGGCTGACGAGTCCGGAGCCGGCCACTTCAGCGCCGCGATCGAAGACGTCGAGAATCTCGTGGTTCCTTCGATCTGCATTCTGGAGGTCTTCAAGGTGGTCTCCCGCCAACGCGGAGACGGCGACGCCCTGCAAGCCGCCGCGCTGATGCAGCAAGGACAGGTTGTCGACCTCGACGCCACGCTCGCTCTCGCTGCTGCGAAAGCCGGGATCGACCACAAGTTGCCGCTGGCAGACAGCATCGTCTACGCTACCGGTCTCACCGTAGACGGGGTAGTGTGGACACAGGACGAGGACTTTGAGGGGCTGCCAGACGTGCGCTTCTTCGCAAAGTCAAGGCGCGCTTAGACTTCTGGAGCGCCTCTTCGGCCAGCGCCTTGCACCCGTTAAATCCAAGGATGCCAAAGAAATTCCGCCGCCCGCCTTCCAACGTCGCCTCGCGGGAAGAAAGCCTCTGGAGTTCTCGCGAAACCGCCCAGCCATTGGCGGCTCGCATGCGCCCCAGGACACTCGAGGAGTTTGTTGGGCAGGAACACCTCCTCGCGCCCGGAAAGTCGCTCAGAGAGGCAATAGAGAAGGGGACAGTGAGCTCCATGGTGTTCTGGGGACCGCCCGGCTCCGGCAAGACCACCCTTGGGCGGCTGATCGCCCAGTACACCGACCGCGACTTCGTCCCCTTCTCGGCGGTGACCGAGGGGATCCCAAGAGTGCGCGAGGTGGTGGTGGAGGCCGAGCAGCGGCTGCAGGTGGGACGGCAGACGATCCTGTTCGTGGACGAGATCCACCGCTTCAACAAGGCGCAGCAGGACGCGTTTCTGCCGCACGTCGAGGCGGGGACGATAACGCTTGTCGGCGCGACGACCGAGAATCCTTCATTCGAGCTGAATGGCGCGCTCCTCTCGCGGATGCGCGTGTTCGTGCTTACTCCGCTCACTGAAGGCGACATCGGCGCCGTAATCGATCGAGCCCTTCTCGACGAAGAGCGAGGACTCGGCGGGCAGAGTCTCAATCTGGAAGACGACGCGCGCGAAATGATCACCCGTGAAGCGGATGGTGATGCCCGGCGAGCGCTGACGGTGCTGGAAGCCGCGGCGGATCACGTTGGCGAAGGCGGCCGCATCACGCAGCAGGTCGCGCGCGACGCGATGCAGAAGCGGTTCGCGCACCACGACAAGAGCGGGGAAGTCCACTTCAACATGCTCTCCGCTTTCCACAAGTCGCTGCGCGGGAGCGACCCGCAGGGCGCGCTCTACTGGATGGCGCGCATGATCGAAGGCGGCGAGGATCCGATGACGATCTTCCGCCGCTCGATCGCGATGGCGGCGGAAGACATCGGGCTCGCCGACCCGCAGGCCTTACAGCTGGCTGTCGCGGCGCGCGACGCGTTCCACATGCTCGGTCCGCCGGAGGGATACCTGCCGCTGGCGGAAATGGTGATCTATCTGGCGACCGCGCCCAAGTCGAACGCATCGTATCGCGGCCTCAACGCCGCGCTCGAGGCCGCCCGGGACACACCTGCCGCGCAGGTTCCGCTGCACATACGGAACGCTCCCACGCGCCTGATGAAAGAGCTGGGGTACCATGAGGGGTATCTGTACGCCCACTCGGTGCCAGAGGCATACATCCCGCAAGAGTACCTGCCGGAGGAGTTGCGCGGCAGCGTCTTCTACGAGCCTGGACCCTTCGGATTCGAGAAGGAAGTCGCTAAACGCCTCCAATGGTGGGCTGACCTGAAGGCAAAAGTGTCCACGCCGCCGTCACCTGCTGGTGACAAGAGCGGGAGCGGACCGAACTCTGTGAGCCCGGCGAAAGCCTCGCCGGACGAACGCAAGGAGCAAGAAAAATGAGGAACATCATCAGTCGCAGGACGAAGCTCGCGGCAGCGGCACTGGGCGTATTCGCGATTGCCGGCTGCGCTTCTCTTGGAATGGGCGGATTCAAGGAGCCGGTCGTGACCTTCAAGGATCTGAAGGTCAGAGGACTGGGCATCACCGGCGGATCGATCGACGCGTATCTCAACGTCTACAATCCGAACGGATTCAAGCTCGACGCGACGCGCCTCACTTACAAAGTGGCGGTGGGTGACAATCCACTCGGCACCGGTGTGCTCGACTCGCGCTTCACCGTCCAGAACCACGATTCCACCCTGGTCCGCATTCCGATCGACTTCACGTACCTCGGCATCGGCGCGGCCGGCCGACAGATGATGCAGAGCGGGTCGGTTCCGTATACGGTCACCGGTGATGTGACTGTGGCTACACCGCTCGGCAATTTCACTGTACCTTACAGTGGTAGCGGTCGCTTCTCCGCATTCGGCGGGGCGCAGAACAATCCGAGGTAGCGAATCCTAGGACAGAACTCATCGCGGGAGCCGTCGGCGGGGGCGAAGCCGACGGCCCTTATCGTCGGAGTATCAGGGCAGGACGGCGCCTATCTGTCGCAGTTCCTGCTCGACCGCGTTTACTAAGTGCACGGCACTTCGCGTGACGCCCAGGCCTCGAGTTTCTCAAACCTGAATCGACTCGGCATTCGAGATCGCGTAACGCTCTCATCGATGTCGGTCAACGATTTT
>JBBRQC010000050.1:0-14536 GCA_038227135.1 Gemmatimonadales bacterium | reverse complement strand
GGATTATGGGCAACGAAGTCCTGTTCGAGCTCGCTCGCCGCGTCCCGAAGAACGTGTCGGAATTGAGCGCGATCAAGGGGATGCCGAAAGGAATGATCGAGCGCGGAGGTGCCGACATTGTCGCGGCAGTGAGACGCGGATTCGAGGTGCCGGAAGCGGAGCTCCCGAAGTTTCCGCGCGGTCAGCGGTGGAACAAGGATCGCGACTTCGACGAGCGGGTTGCGCGCCTCAAAGCCGTTCGGGATTCTGCAGCGACGAGACTGGATCTCGATCCCGGAGTTCTGTGCTCTCGGGAGAGGCTGGAGAACATCGCCCGCAGCGGGGCCAAGACCGTGGAGGAGCTTGCCGCCGTTCCCGACCTGCGCCGGTGGCAAATCGAGGAAATGGGCGCCGGGTTTATTGGCGCCTTGACTGCCTAGAAGCCCAGGTAGGCCCTCACCCGTGGCTCCATCTTCTCCGGGGTCCAAAAGGGCATCCAGACCAGATTCACCTCCACATTCTCCACACCCGGCAAGCTCTTCACTTCGTTCTCGGCGTTCGTCATCAGCTCGGGTCCGGAAGGACAGGCGGGCGACGTGAGGGTCATATCCACCTTTACAGTAGTGCCATCGACTGCAATCGCGTACACCAGCCCCAGATCGATGATATTGAGCTGAAGGTCCGGATCCTTCACGCGACGGAGCGCAAGCTTCACCTGATCCTCGCTCACGACTCCGGTCGTGCTCGCGGCTGGTGCGGTCTCACTTTCCGTGACGGGCGGAGTAGGGGCGTTCTCTTCGCTCATAATTGGTCCCGCGTTCATTGATTGAATAATCTCCGGTAGCGGCCACCAAAACAAGAGCGGGCGCCGATCGGCGCCCGCTCGAGAAAGTGCTAGCCCCCGACGACGAGCTTTACTTCTTTTTGGAACTGCTCTTCTTCTTGCTCGAGCTGCTCTTCTTGACCGTGCTGCGGCTCTTGGAGGTAGCGCTCGCGATGGTGTGGTGTCTGGACGATCCGTGACGACGTCTCGCGGCGCGGCGGGGAGCAGGATTCCAACCCACTTCGCGGTCAGCGCGAAACTTCCCGGAGCGTGACGCCAGCTCTGGGCCGTCAAGCACCGACAGAACCGCGGCGTCCGAGAGATCCGCGCGAACGTCCGAGATCACCTTGGCCGGGCGGAGCGCACGGGCTGCGTGAACGCGGTTCGTCAGCAGGATCACGAACATCTGCCGCTCCGGGTCGATCCACATCGATGTCCCGGTGAACCCTGTGTGACCGTAGGCGGTCGGTCCGAGATAGCGGCCCGAGCCGTAATCACCGTCGGCGGTGTCCCAGCCCAGGGCGCGGTGCCCGAATGCTCTCAGCGTAAACAAGTCGACGGTCGGCTTGCTGATGATCTGAACGCCGTTGTACTCGCCGCCGTTGAGCATCATCTGCGCAAAGACCGAGAGATCCGCCGCCGTGCTGAACAAGCCGGCGTGTCCCGCCACGCCACCCAGGGCGTAGGCGTTCTCGTCGTGGACTTCGCCGCGCAGCGGGTAGCCGCGCGGGGGAGTGACTTCGGTCGGAGCGATGCGATAGCGAATCGAATCGGCGGGGCGGTACATCGTCTCGTTCATGCCGAGCGGCTCGAAGACGCGGCGGTCGAGAAATCTGTCCAGCGGCTCGCCGGAGACGACTTCGACCAGCAGTCCGAGTACGTCGGCCCCGAGGTCGGAGTAGATGTACTGCATGCCGGGACGACCCTCGAGCGAGGTGCCGAGAACCAGCGCCCGGGCTTCGAGTGGAGTCTGCGCGATGCGCCATATGTCGCGCCCTGCCGGCAGCCCCGAAGTGTGCGTCAACAGCATGCGAATGGTGACCTTGTCCTTGTCTCCGCCGCCGAACGTCGGGAT
Source organism: Gemmatimonadales bacterium (assembly GCA_038227135.1). Lineage (GTDB taxonomy): Bacteria > Gemmatimonadota > Gemmatimonadetes > Gemmatimonadales > Gemmatimonadaceae > UBA4720. The sequence continues at coordinate 12,659 of JBBRQC010000050.1, read as the reverse complement.
GTAATTCACGACGGGATCATCGAGGCCGATCTTTTTTTCGTCGTATAGAATCATGATCGCCGTCGTTGTCCCGACGACCTTGCTCAGAGAGGCGATGTCGTAGATCGTGTGCTGCGCATCCACTGGCGTGCTGTTGTCACTCCAGGAGAGCTTTCCGAAGCCCTTTTCGAAGACTGCAACGCCCTTTCTGCCTACCACCACGGAGGCGCCGGGGTAGCCACCCGCCTTGATTCCGCGCTCGACGACGCGCTCAATGGCGCCGAGGCGGTTGCCGGACATGCCGACATCTGCCGGTGGCTTGACCGGCAGGCCGTCGCCCGCGCGCGTCACCGTCAGTGCGGTGAGAATGACTCTAAGCAACGCTAACTCCTTTCACTACTTTAATTTATACTGTCCGCAAGAGCCGAAGTTCCGACCCGGCTGGGGCCGACTGCCGCTCCGCGGTAGGGCGAGGGCGTACAGTTGCAAACGATTCCGCACAACGAAAGTCACCGTGTTTCGTAAGGAAACTCTAGAGACATGGGGAGTGACTAAAAGTATGACCGAAATGCCATTCGACGAGCTCGACCTCAAGCGCGCGATAGCCGGCGATGAGAGGGCCATGCAGCGGCTTTGGTCGCAGCATGCGCCTCACATTGACGCGGTCGTACGCAGGCTTTGTGGGGATCCGGAGCTGGCAGCCGATGTCTCGCAGGAGGTCTGGATGCAGATCTTCAGGGCACTCCCAAGCTACCGAGGTGACTCGCAGTTCGGAACGTGGGCTCATCGGATCGCGGTAAATCGCACTCTCAACGCGCTGCGCAAGATCAGGCGGCTCGCGAAGCTGGAGACCGACATCGAGGACGACTCCGCGCTCACCGAGCAGGACACCGACAGGACTTTCCTGGCGGAATCCATAGAGCAGGCGATGGCGAAGCTGTCGTCAGGGGCGAGAGCAGTGTTCGTGCTTCACGATGTCGAAGGGTACACGCACGGGGAAATCGGAGAGGAGCTCGGAATCACGGCAGGCGGATCGAAATCACAGTTGTTCAAGGCTCGGGCCAAGCTGAAGAAGATGTTGGCACACCTCGTTGACGAATCAATTCCAGTGGGAAAGGGGAAGGCACATGTCGCTGTCTGAAGAACAACTCGACCAGATCATCACCCAGGAGCGGGCGCGAGAACAGGCGCCGCTCAATAATTGGCGCACGATCGCCACCCGGGCGCATGAGGAAGGGCTTATTCGCGAGTCGCAGTCGCACCCCTGGATTGCGAGCCACCCCTGGATCCAGGCAGCCGCCGCGATGCTCTTGCTGGTTGGGGGAATCGCGATCGGCAGGACGACGATTGCCATACCGAGCTCCGTTCAGACCGCGGAGAATCCGAGCCCGACAACGACCTCCGGCGCCTCCACCACCGCGGTCGCTCCGGCCACTTCGACCACCGGCGCCAGCTTCGCATCAGTCGATGATGCGTCGGCGGCACTGGAACGCGCTCTCGCCGACTATCAAAGCGCGTCGGCGTTCCTCGCGCGCAACTCGTCGAGCGCCACCACTGCGGACAGCTCGAGCATCTATCGCACCCGTCTGGCGGCGCTCGATCAGGTCAGGCCGGCGATGGAGAGCGCGCTCAGAACCGCCCCGCACGATCCGGTGATTAACCAATACTATCTCGCGACGATGGGTGCCCGCGTCGCGACACAGCAGATGGCAGCGCGGCCGGTCGGGCTCGCGCTCCGGGGATTCTAGTCAGGTGAGAGGAAAAGAAGTGTCGGCCATGAGAAGGGGGCCCGTAACGGCAGTATTGCTAGCGTCGCTAGCGATTGGCGGCGCGGCAGGGGCGCAGACGTCGTCTTCAGAATCTTCACCGCAGTCCTCGCCGATAGAAACACCGACCGGCTGGCTGGGCGTGCGGCTATCCGATGAAGCGCTGTTCAACCAGAGCGGTGATGCGTTCTTCGGGCGATATCCAGTCGTCAGCAATGTCGAGCCGGGATCGCCCGCCGCGAAGGCCGGAGTCCTTCCGGGGGACGAGATCCTCACGTTCAACTCGCACGACATGCGGGGTGGCACTCTGCAGCTTAGCAGGTGGTTGAAGCCGGGCGCCGCTTTCGTGCTCAGAGTCAGACGGAATGAAGGAGTTCGTAGTGTGCGTGGAGTGCTTGGACGTCGCCCCGACGGTTGGGAGCAGCAGATCGTCGTGCAGGTCACGCCCAACGAACAGATTTTTCTGCCCGGAGGCGCGGAGGAGAGAACTAGCGGAACCGGGCTCCAGCAATCCGGCGTGAGGATGCGCGTCGATGGCCCAACGCCACTCCGACTTCCATCGCTTCTGGTCCCTGCGCTCGGACTGGGGCGCGGAGTCTATCCGTTTGCCGGTGCCGAGTTCACGGCGCTCAACACCGATCTCAGTGATGTCCTCGGTGTGAAGCCCGAGGGCGTGTTCGTGGCGAACGTCGTCGAGGGATCGATCGCGCGCGAAGCCGGACTACGAGGCGGCGATGTGGTGCTGATGGCCGACAAGATCAAAATCGAGAATCCGAACGACCTGGTCCGCGCGATTCGCAGCGCCGACGATCGATCGATCACGCTGCAGATCATCCGCAAGCACAAGCCGCAGACGATCACGCTCAAGTGGTAGGCGCCAGCTTCCTTGTCTCGGGGATGAGCGATGCGTGAATCGCGATCGATGCGATTGCACCACTCGCGGCCGCCGCGATAGCCATCTGCGGGCCCGGCGCGATATCCCCCGCCGCATAGACGTTCTTCACCGAAGTATGATTGCGCTCGTCGATCACGAGCCTACCCATCTCGTCGCGCTTGCATCCGAGCTGGGCTCCGAGGTCGTCGGCGGGGTACTGGCCGATGGCGAAGTAGAGACGCTCGCAATCGAGCGACATTCCGCCCTCGAGCTCTACGCCGGCGATCTCACTCAATTTCGACATGACGCACTTGATCGGCTTGTCCAGCACCGGAATGTTCAGGGCCTCGAGCTGATCGAGAAGCTTCTGATCCATGTCCGCCGCCTCGCCGTTGGTGCAGATGACGATTTGTCGCGTCCAGGTGGTGAGGGCGAGAGCCATTCCCACGGCTTTGCGTCCCTTGCCGACCACTACCGTCTTCTTGTCGCGGGTCTCGTAGCCGTCGCAATCGGGACAAACGTGGATGGTCTCGCCGAAACAGCGCTCCAGACCCGGGATGTCGGGCCAGACGTCCTTGATCCCGATCGCGAGGAGGATGCGGTGCGCCTCGATGACGGTTCCGCCGCGCAGCCTGATCGCGAAGAGCTCACCGGTTTCGTTGATCGCCTCGTCCACGATTGCGCTCACGTACTCCACCCCGTATTTCGCGCCTTCCTCCCTGCCGATGGCGCGCAGCTCCGGAGAGCGGATGCCGAGATGGCCAAGGTAGCCGTTGATGGCGCGCGTTTCCCAGTTACGGGGATCGCCCGAATCCACCACTACTACCTTATGTAGGTAGCGCGCCAGCCAGATTGCGGCGGAAAGTCCCGCGGGACCGCCGCCCACGATTGCAACATCGTATCGTGAGACCATGCGCACGCGGGGTGCAAGTTCGATTCCCCGCTTACCTTGAGTGCGGCGGCGCGTTCGCCTAGCTTCGAAACATAGACGTCTATCCTTTTGCCCGTTCCAAACAGATGAAAGTCGCGATCCTCGATCCCGCCAGTGGCATCGCTGGCGACATGTTCCTCGGCGCTCTCGTCGATGTCGGACTCGACAAGGCGTGGCTCGAGCGATTGCCGTCGACACTCGGTCTGTCCGGAGTCGAAGTCCGCATCAAGGACGTGGAGCGCTCCCACGTTCACTGCGTGAAGGTGGATTTCGAAATCCCTCCGCAACCGCATGGAAGGGCTGTCTCGGAAATCCATCGGATGATCGACGCTGTGAAAATTCCGGAAAAGGTCGCGCGCTCAGCTCATGCTGCATTCGACGCGATTGCGGCGATCGAGAGCGCGATCCATGGCGTCGCGCCGGACGAGCTGCACTTGCACGAGGTCGGCGCCGTCGACGCGATACTCGATATCGTCGGCTCCATCTGGGGCGCCGAGCTGTTGGGCATCGAGCGCTTGTACAACACGAAGGTTTCGCTTGGCGAAGGCACGGTGAAAACCGCGCATGGTGTCCTGCCTGTGCCAGCTCCCGCGACGATACGGCTACTCGAAGGGTTCAACGTCCGGCACGGTCCGCCGGGATCGGGCGAGCTCACAACACCGACCGGTGCGGCCCTGCTCAAGGTTTTGTCGAAGGGCGAGCCGCCTCACGAGTACAGGCCGTTGAAGAGCGGGTACGGCGCCGGCACGCGCGACATCCACGGGCAGCTGAATGCGCTGCGAATAATTCTCGGCGAAGCAGCGGTGGATAGTCGCGATCACCACCACCATCATCACGACGAACACGTGCACACCGAGCATCTGCACGTGCTCAGCGCTGACATCGACGACATGTCGCCCGAAGAGCTTGCGGGCGCAGCGGACTTGCTGAGGACCGATGGCGCCCTGGATGTAGTGCTGCTCCACACGACGATGAAAAAAGGACGTCTGGGCACGCGCATCGAAGCGCTGGTGCGGGGGTCGGATCGCGCGCGGCTCGAGGAAAAAATATTCCAGTCGTTCACGACGCTCGGCGTGAAGACCTTCGACGTCGTCCGAAGCGCGCTCGCCCGTGAATCGAAGACAATTCGATTCGACGGGCGAGACATTCGGGTGAAAGTCGCAACGCTGCCCGACGGCTCAAAGCGTGCAAAACCGGAGTTTGATGATCTGCGCCGAGTCGCCGAGGAGACTTCGCGTCCGCTGGCGGAGATAAGGTCCGAGGTATTGAGCGCGCTCAGCGATTCGAACGGCAAGCACGCGACACCGCGAGGCAAGTGAAGTGCAGCTCGAGCAAAGGCTTATCGATGCAGTACGCGCCGCCGCGCGAGAACGCGCTGCTTATGTCTGCTTCTCCGGCGGAATCGATTCCACGGTTGTTCTCGCGGCTTCAGTACGGGCAGGGGTCGAAACCGTCGCCCTTCTGGGCGTGAGTCCATCGCTGGCGGCCTCCGAGCGCGCAGACGCGCACCGGATCGCGAATGAGATCGGTGTCCGCGTCGAGGAAGTGGAAACGAACGAAATGGAGCTCGCCGGATACCGGAATAACGCCGGAGACCGCTGCTACTACTGCAAGAGCGCGCTCTACGACACAGTTCAGGCCCTTGCCGCCACGAGGAATTCGAACGAAGTCATCTTTGTGGGAACGCAGGTTGACGACCTCGGGGAACACCGGCCCGGATTGCAGGCGGCAATGGAGCGGGGCGTGGTCGCACCGCTCGTGGATGCGGGGTTTTCCAAAGCCGATGTACGCGCGCTCGCCCGGCAATGGAGACTCTCGAACGCGGAGAAACCAGCAGCGCCCTGCCTGGCCAGCAGAGTGCCGGTCGGGATAGAGGTGACGCCGCAGCGGCTCGCACAGATAGAGGCCGTCGAAGAATTCCTGAGGCTGAACGACATCTGGCCGGCGCGCGCCAGATGGCACGAAGGCGTGGTGCGACTGGAGATTCCAATCGAAATGTTCGAGCGCGTGGTAACGGACCCATTGAGGGGAGAGCTGCGCCGCGCCTGCAGAAAAGCCGGCTTCAAGTTCGGAGCACTCGATCTCGGCGGATTGCAGAGTGGAAGCCTCTCGCTGCCCCTGGCGGGATCATGAATCAGATCCGCTGGGATCGCGACCGCGAAGCCCGCACGGGAATCCCTGAAGTCGTCTATGGTCCGGGAAAGACGAGCGCACACCTGCGCCAGATCTTCGAGGGCACGACAGAGCTGCGCATCGCATCGCGCCTCAGCGACGACCAGATGAAGGTGCTGGGCGAGCTGGCCACGATCTATCCGGAGGCGAGGATGGCTGTTCGCAACCCGCGCCAGAAGCGGAACATGCCCGTCGTTCCCGTGATCACCGCGGGCACGGCAGACATACCCGTCGCCCTCGAAGCTGCCACGACGCTCGAAGCGATGGGCGTCCCCACCGCCACTCACTTCGACGTCGGAGTAGCGGGAATCCATCGACTTCAAGCGGTGCTGCCGGAGCTCTCTGCAACGCGAGTTTGCATCGTGGTGGCGGGAATGGATGGCGCACTGCCAGCTGTCGTTGCGGGCCTCATATCCGCGGCGGTGATTGGCGTGCCGACGTCGGTTGGAACTGGCGTCGCGCAAGGCGGAATGGTGGCGTTGAACACAATGCTTGCGAGCTGCAGCCCTGGGGTCGCCGTCGTGAACATCGACAGTGGATTTGGCGCCGCCTGTCTCGCCCTCAAGATCCTCGGCTGCAACACGCCCGACTGAAGAACTTAACGGAGCTGGGCCGGGCGGGACGCACCGTTGCCGAGTACGACCGCGGCATTGCGAGCCAGCCCGCGTCGTTTCGCGCGCTTCATCGGTGACCGTTTGAAAGCCGAGCGGAACTCGTCGTCATCCATGGCGATGAGTTCGCGGGCGAGCGTCTCCGGATTCTTGTCTCGTATCGCCGGTCGGGCAGCGAACGCCGGTTCCCGCAGCTCGCGCGCGAACTTGACGTTGTAGGGACAAACGTCCTGGCAGATATCGCAGCCATAAACATTCGAGCCGATTGCTCCATGGAACGCGTCGGGGATGTCCCCCTTCAATTCGATCGTGAGGTAGGAAATGCAGCGCGTTGAGTCCAGGACGCGGGGTTCGACGAACGCGTCGGTCGGGCACGCGTCCAGGCAGCGGGTGCAGCTTCCGCAGCGATCGGCCTCGAATGGCGAGTCCGGTACCAGATCAAGATCCAGCAGCAGCGACCCGATGAAAAAAAAGGACCCCAGTCTGGGGTTCACTAGATTCGTGTTTTTCCCGAACCAGCCGAGCCCCGCCCGCCTGGCGAGATCCCGCTCGAGGATGGGGCCGGTATCCACGTACGCCTTTCCCGCAATCGAGTGACCGAGCTCTAGCTGGAGCCAGTCATGTAGCGCGTTCAATCTTTCGGTAATTACATCGTGGTAATCGTCACCGCGCGCGTACCGCGCCACCGGACCGCTCGGCTCGCGGCCGCCGTAATCGAGTCCGACGACTATCGCGGTGGTAGTGCCGCCAAAGGCAAGACGCGAGTCGCGACGCCTGGCTGCGCCACGCGACAGATAGTCCATACCCCCTGCGTAACCCTTCGCTATCCACTCCTCGAATATTCCCGCAGTTTCCATCGGGCCAAGCGTGGTGATCCCAACCAGATCGAAGCCGAGGCCGTAGGCCTGGGCCTTGACCATGCCCTCGAGGGCCACGGATCCGGCCGTCGCCTGCGTCATTCGGGTGCGCTGGCCCAGCGTGCGTAGCGCTCTACGTCAGCAGCCGAGGGTATTGCGCCGTAATCGCCATACGCGGTGTACATTCGCCAGCGGAGATAGGTGGGGTCAGGCAAAGGGAGGAAAGGAAACTGCCGGTACCAGTTAGTGGCCCTGAAACGCCAGGCAACCCGTATCAGATTGCCTGCCAGGCGGGGCCGGCGTATTGCCCGAAGGATGAGTCTGAGTACAAGTCGTAGCCACGGCATTCCGCCCGTAATATATAGAAGGCGTTATGGTACACCGCGCTACCAACCTGATCGGACTCATCTCGGACACTCACGGGCTACTGCGGCCTGGTGTCCACGAAGCGCTCAAGGGAGTGGCGCTGATCCTTCACGCGGGAGATGTGGGTGGATCGGAGGTTCTGGATGAGCTGCGATTGATCGCGCCCGTCAGAGCTGTGTTCGGCAACACCGATCCTCCAGGTGAGCCGGAGCTTTCCGGGGAGATTCTGATGCACGTCGACGATGTCAGGGTTCACGTAAGTCACGGGCACGAGTGCGGAAGCCCAACGGCTGAGCGACTGGCAGATCGCTATGACGCCGATGTGGTGGTTTACGGTCACACGCACCGGCCGCTCGTAACCAGGCTCGGTGGCCGATTGTTCGTGAATCCCGGGGCCGCCGGTCCCAAGCGCTTCAGCCTCGTGCCGAGCGTGGCGCGGTTGACAATTTCGGGAGGAGATGCCGAGGTGGAAATCGTTGAGATCACTTGAACTGATGACGGAAGAGGTCCAGGTGTGGGTAGCGCCTCTGGAAGTGACGGACGCCCGCTACGCGGATCTCGTGGGCACTCTTGCACCGCAGGAGCGGCGGCGTGCCGAGGATCTTCCGCCCGTCCTTGCCCGGCGCTTCGTGGCGGCCCGTGGAATACTTCGTGATCTTCTGTCGGGGTTTACCGGTACGCCCGCTGAGGAGCTCGAGTTCGAGTACGGAAGCGCTGGAAAACCATCGCTGGTGGATCACGACATCAACTTCAACATCTCGCACTCGGCCGAGCTGGGGCTGTTCGCGTTCGCACCGGACAGAGCTGTCGGTGTTGATGTAGAGAACGAGCGGCCGGTCCGCCGGCTGCTCGATGTCGCGCAGCGGTTCATGTCCGAAGACGAAGTCAAGTCGCTCGCGGCTACTGATCCCGAACAACGCGACGCGAGCTTCCTCAGATCCTGGGTGGTGAGAGAAGCGCGTCTCAAGGCCGAAGGAAAGAGCGTCTGGTCCGGCCAGGAGAGCGCGAGCAATCCCGGCAACCTGACACATAAGCTGTTTTCACCGCGACCCGGTTATATCGCTGCCGTGGCCGCCTCCGACTCGGACTGGCGGTTGTACACCTGCTCGGTGAAGCTCTAGTACGCGCTGAACGCTCACCCTGAGTCGGGTGGTGCCCACCGACATCCGACATGCCTTTGCCGCGTGCAGCTTTGCGTTCGCCGTACACGGGCCCATTATATACGACTATTGCAGCGTCGGCTGACCTGGGTCGGCGCGGAGCGTTGAGCCGTTCCAGCTTGGAGGGAGAATGCGAAGGATTCATGGTCTGTTTGGTATTCTGATTCTGTCGATCAGCCTGATGTCGTGCGGTGGCGGAGGTGACAGCGCGATGAGTCCTCCACCCCCTCCTCCACCCCCTCCGCCTCCGCCTCCCACATGTCCATCCGGCACGTTTTGTATGGGTTCCGCGACCTTCCTGACCGCAAACTCGACGGCCCAACCTGTTTCGTTGACGGTTGCGGCCAATACCGCGGTCACCTGGAACAACGACTCCGGGGGGACCCCGCACAACGTAATCTTTGACGATGCTGCATCGGCTCTCGCGGTTGGTAATGGCAGCGCGGGCAACATTCCTGATCATACGACCGGTTCCAACCAGCGGCAGTTTTCGAGCGCCGGTAACCATCCTTTCCACTGCTCGATCCACGGATCGGCTGGCTCAGGTATGCGTGGCGTAGTCGTTGTCCAGTAAACGATAAGCGAAACTAGTAAAAAGAAACTCCGTCCAGAGTTTTCGGCGCCGTGATGCCGAGCGCGGCCAACGCGCTCGGCATCACATCCACGGTGCGGCGCGGGGTGAGGGAGGGCGGGCGGTTGAGAAGGAGCGGCACCAGCATGTGCTCGCGGTGCAGCGCTCCATGCGACGAGACGTGCGGAATCGGCTCGTACTTCGCGCGGTAGTCCCAGTCTCTCGCGGCTGAAAGAATGATGTCCCCGCTCCGAGGCGAAGCCGCGAGATGCGCGATCTGCACCAACGCGTCGGGATAGTCGCTCTCGATCGTCGCGTCGTAGGCGCGCCGATCGTCCAGAGATTCCTGCCGTCCGATGTCGAGGGGATCTCCGCTCTCCGGCGTGTAAGAGTAAACCGATTCTTTCCAGACCAGCCGGGCCATTCCGCGGGTCCGTGAGTGGAGCTCGCAGGACGACGGGCTCGTGGGAAGGATCATGAGATCGACCGACTCGCGCGCGAGCAGTCTCGTAGCAAGCTCGCGCCATTGTTCTCCGAGCGCAGGCCACCAGGGCCGCGCTTTCTGGTCGAGATTCAGGTACAAGTGCGCCATCGCGTTTCCGCTTACCATCACGGCAATGTCAGCGGATGAGTTGAACGCCCACGGATGCGCCAGCGTGGTGTAGCCCCAGTCAGCAAGAAGACCGGTGAGATCCTCGTGGTCGCGCACAGACGAGTGGCCGTGATCGCTTCCCACCCAGAGCTGCATCCTGTTCCACCTGCCGTCCCGCTCGGCGTCTAAGCGGATCTGCGCGACGGTGTCGTCCACGATACGCATTGCCTCCCCCACGATCGGCGCATCCTGGCCGGCGGCGTGAGACGTTTTGTCTATCCCGGTGAATGCCGCAAACGCGAATTTCATTCGCCGCGTCCGCAGGCGACGGGCGACCTCCTCTCCAACGCTGCGATCGATCGCCAGCCAGCCCCGAACGTCTCCGCGGAAGTGCGTTGTGGCCGCGCGCGCGATGAAGGCAGCGCTTTGTCCGATTCTGTCGCGGTGACGCAATCCGCGCGCAATCACGCTCAGGGCGCCCATGCTCGGCTTGGCGAGCTCGAAGATGGTTGGCGACGCTTTGTCGATGTCCCGGTCCACGAACCGCATCTCAGCGCCGACATAGCTGCGCGAATGTCCGGAGAGTCGCGCGACACGCCGAGAGCGGTCGTACCAGCGGAGTCCCGGCAGGCCAACACTGCCGGGATATCTTCCCATGATGAAGGGCGCGTAGGCTGGCCCAGTAACCGAAGGGAATGCCGAAGTGATGTTTGCGAGCGAGCCTTCATCCCTGAGAGCGGCGAGTGCCGGCAGCTGCCCGTTGTCGATGGAGCGAGCGAGAACATCAGATCGCACTCCATCCGCAATGATGATCACGACCTGCGCGGTATCACCTGGCGGGCTTCCTGCAGACGCACGCAACTTTAATTTTCGAATGACGTGAGCCGGCAGGATCGTTTTACTGTCGGCGGCCTACTACCGATCGCCGAAGCCCGCGACAGCGGCCTACAATGAAGAAGAAAGAAGATAAATCGAAAGCCGTGCGCGCGAATCCCGCGGGCAGAAAGTCCAGTCGTGCGCGCACCGCCGGCGGAAAGCGACTCGATCCACAGGTGATGGCGTCGGCGGAGCAGCAGGCTCTCCAGGGACTCAAGGAGCGCACCGAAGAAGGTCACCTGAAGGCAGGTAGAACTCCACCGTCACAGGGGGAAGGCAGACGATCCGGCGCCACGCGCACGATCGACGACGCGATCCGCGACGTGAGCCCGGTTACCGAAGACGAGAAACTGCTGCAGCAGACCGGACCCAAGATCGATTTCACCCGTACCGACCCATGGCGAGTGCTCCGCATCATGGGAGAGTTCATCGAAGGGTTCGATACTCTAGCTCCCATCGAGAAGGGCGTGACGATATTCGGCTCGGCTCGCATCGGGCCTGACGATCCCCATTACGACGCGGCGGTGGAGACAGCGCGCCTCCTCGCGCAAGCCGGCTTTGCGATCATCACCGGCGCCGGACCAGGCATCATGGAAGCAGGCAACAAGGGCGCGCAGCTCGGCGGCGGCCGCTCGATCGGGTGCAACATCGAGCTTCCGTTCGAGCAGGGCGCCAATCCATACGTCGATACACTGGTGAACTTCAAGTATTTCTTCGTCAGGAAGACGATGTTCATCAAATACTCCGTGGCGTTCATCATCTTTCCCGGAGGATTCGGCACGCTCGACGAATTGTTCGAGGCACTGACGCTCATTCAGACCGGAAAGATTTATCGATTTCCCGTCATCCTCTTTGGGCGGTACTACTGGGCTGGCCTGTTGCGGTGGCTGCAGACGCGCGTGCTGAGCGAAGGAAAGATCTCGGCGGGCGATCTCGATTTGATGCTCGTGACGGATGATCCCGCTGAGGCGGTGCAGGCGATAGTCAGCGCGTACAGGTCGCTCGGGAAAACAGGCGGCGAACAGCTCGAGGACATTGCCATCAACCAACGAGATGCCAAAAAAAGCAAATAAGGGGAGCGGCGAAGCGGGCGGGCGCGACCGCGGCGGCTTCAAGTCATCACGCCACGGAAAGGCATCAGCCGCCGGACCCAAGGCGCAACAGAAGCTTGCCGCGGAAGATCGCGAAATGCGCGGTGCTCAGCATACCGCCCACGAGTCGAGCAGGTTCCTGAAGGGACAGCGCATCGATCCGCGTCGGATCGACGGAAAGGAAACAGTAGCGGACCTGATCGAGGGCACTTACCTGGCCTACAATGCAGCGCGACTTCGCGAAGCCTGCCAGCTCTTCACCGGAAAAATGCTCAACCAGGATGTGACGGTCGGCCTGTCTATCACCGGGGCGCTCACACCGGCAGGCCTGGGCATGTCGGCGCTGATTCCGCTCATCGAGGCCGGGTTCGTGGATTGGATCATCTCCACCGGTGCAAATCTCTATCACGATACGCACTTCGGGCTCGGCCTCGCGATGCATCGCGGCAATCCGCAGGAATCGGATGTCATCCTGAGGGAAGAAGGGGTCGTGCGCATCTACGACATCTTCTTCGACTACGACGTTCTGCTCTCGACCGATGCGTTCTTCCGGAAGATCATCACCGGCAAGGAATTCCAGCGGGCGATGTCGAGCGCCGAGTTCCACAATCTGTGCGGCAAGTACGTTCGGGAGCGCGAAAAGGCACTCGGCATCGGCCAGAAGTCGCTGCTGTCGGCGGCCTACGCTTCCGGAGTGCCGATCTACACGTCGTCGCCCGGTGACAGCTCGATCGGAATGAACATCGCCGCGCTGGCGCTGGACGGAAACAAGCTCCTCCTCGATCCGAATCAGGATGTGAACGAAACGGCATC
>JBBRQC010000049.1:0-15435 GCA_038227135.1 Gemmatimonadales bacterium | reverse complement strand
GCATTTCGTGGGGGAGAGCTTGAGCTCGCGGCAGCGCTGCCTCGCGAGCTCCACTACTCCTTCTATGTATTCGACGTCGCTCGGGATGTGCAGATCGAACGCGACGCGGTTTTCCGCCATCTAAAAACTCTCTAGAGCGCGCTCCCGTGTGTCGGAAATCTGGAACAGGGTGTCAAGCTTGGTCAGCTCGAACAACGTCTGAAGATCATCGTTGAGATTCGCCAGACGGAGCTCGCCTCCCTGCTCGCGGATCTTCTTCGACAACGAAACAAGCACGCCGAGGCCGGAGCTGTCGATGTAGCCGGTCTGGCTGAAGTCGATGAGAAACTTCTTCTCACCTTTCTCGAGCTCGTCGAGAACTTTCTGCTTCAGCTCCTGACGGTTCCCCACGATAAGCTGGCCTTCGACGTCAACCACAACCACCTCAGCATTTTTCTTGATCGAGAAACTCATTCAGATAGTCTCCAGTGTGGATCAGACTGCTCGAAGCGCGCGATCCTCAGCGTGCCCGGCCGATTGCAGCGCTGCAATTGCGGCCACGTTAATAATGTCCTCCCGGTCAGCGCCGCGCGAGAGATCGGCAACCGGCCGCGCGAAGCCCTGAAGTATCGGTCCCAGCGCCTGCGCACCGCCTACACGCTGCACCAGCTTGTAAGCGATGTTCCCAGCATCCAGTGACGGAAAAACTAACACGTTGGCTCGCCCAGCAAGCGGACTGGAAGGAGATTTCCTGGCCGAAACTGCTGGAGCCAGCGCCGCATCACCTTGCAATTCTCCGTCCACCACGAGGGCAGGTACGCGTTCCCGGATGAGGGCGAGCGCCGCCGTCACCAGGTCGACGCTTTTCCCCTTGGCGCTCCCATGTGTGCTGAAGGAGAGCAGCGCGACGCGTGGCTCGTCCCCGACGATAACGCGACGGTCGGCCGCGGCAGCGATCGCTATGTCCGCAAGGTTTTCGGCGGTGGGATACGGGATAACCGCGCAGTCTGTAAACGTGAGCACTTCGGTCGCGGGCTCGGTCCGAGGATGAAGGACCATATAGAACGCGCTGGACGCGAAGCGAACCCCGGGAGCCAGTCCCACGTTTCGGATCGCGCTGCGCAGCACATCCGCGGACGTGTACACGGCCCCGGCAACGCATGCGTCGGCCTCGCCAGCCGCGACCAGCCTGTGCCCGAATTCGAGCGCTGAGTCGCCTTCGAAGGGTATCGCTGGCAAGCCGGCCAGGCGGACGGAGGTTGCCTGCCGCTCACCGTCGACAAGCAGCAGTGGGTTCCCCATTCCACTCCGCGCGATCTCACGGGCGGCAGCCACCACGCGCTCGTCACCGCCTTCAGGAAAAACTATCCGCCGCTTCAGCTCGGATGCGCGCTGGCGGATGTCCTCGACGAATGTCACCCGCGCTTAGCCGAGCGTTTCCCGGACTTTACCGCTGGGGATGAAGACCTGGTTTGGCCGGTCTTTCCTGCCTGGGATGACCGCTTGGTGTGACCGAACTTGGCGGCAAGCGCCTCGGCGACGGCCGGGTGCACGAGCGCCGTCAGATTGCCGTCGTGCTGCGCGACCTCGCGGACGACGCTGGAGCTGATGTAGGTGGTCTCGACCGACGGTACCATGAACACCGTCTCGAACCCCTCCGACAGGTGGCGATTCATCAGCGCCATCTGGAACTCGTACTCGAAGTCGCTGACTGCCCGCAACCCTCGAATATTCAGCGAGGCGCCGACTTTCCTGGCGAAATCAACCAGCAGCCCCTCGAACTGGGTGACCTCCACGCATTTCTGGCCCGCCGTCGAGAGACGAATCAGCTCTACCCTTTCGTGGGTGGTGAACAGCGCCTTCTTGGACGAATTCACGGCGACGGCCACGATGAGATGATCCACGAATTCGCAGCTTCTGCGGATCAGATCTTCGTGTCCCCTGGTAATCGGGTCGAAGCTTCCAGCGTACACGGCCGTGGTTACCACGTCATTCCTCGCTTCGGTAGAAGGTGATTGCCGTCGTGCCATACTTGCGTGTCACGCCTCCATCGGGCATCGCATCCTTTGCCGAGTGCTCGATGCTCAGCACCTTGCTGAAGCGCTTCTCGACCCAGAGCTCGGCGAGTCGCTGCGCATCACCGCTTGCATAGGGCGGATCGGCGAATGACACGTCGAAATCGAGCGCTCCCAGTCCTTCCGCGAAAGGGAGCGCCGGGTTTCGGTGAATCGTCGCGAGATCGCGGGCGCCGAGGGCCTCGATGTTCTCCTGAAGGGCCCGGAAACTCTTGGGATCCTTTTCTACGAACTCCGCGCGGACTGCTCCTCGGGAGAGCGCTTCAAGTCCGAGCGCCCCCGAGCCGGCGTAGAGGTCGAGTACTCGTGCTCCGGGAAGATCATGCTGAAGGATGCTCATCCACGCTTCGCGAATGCGGTCAAGCGTCGGCCTCACCTGCGAGCCGGCAGGCGCATTGATCCTGCGTCCGCGCCAACGGCCCGCGACTATTCGCACAACCGGATGTCTGCAATGCGCGCCTGGAGGTAGCTCTCGCCCCGGTATTCGTCGCGCTCGAGCCGGAATGCGACATCCACTTTGCTCCCCGCCTGAAACTCGGCGGCGCGGTGAGCGAGCCCCCAACCCAGCGCGTCGAGCGAGCCCGTTCCGGTATCGAGCACGACTTTGAGACCATCCTTGCCCACCAGGCGGGGATTCGCGGCCAGCGTGACATTCCGCGCGAGCAGAACGGGAGACGGATTGCCGATTCCGAACGGCTCGAAATGACGGAACAGTGATTCCAGGCGCTCGTCCATTCCATCGATGCTGACCTCGAGATCCACTCGAATCTCCGGGACGAGATCTTCGGGAGTCAGAAGTGACTTCGCAACGTCGTTGAATTTCGCGGCGAACTCATTCACCTTGTCGCGCGCAATCGTCACGCCGGCAGCCGCGCGATGCCCGCCATAGCGGAGCAGGAGCTCTCGTGACTGACCGAGCGCGCCGTGCAGATCGAACTTGGAGATGGAGCGGCCGGAGCCCTTGCCCTGATCATCCGACAGCGCGATCAAGACCGTCGGACGTCCGAATTCCTCCACCAGCCGCGACGCGACGATTCCGATGACTCCCGGATGCCAGGACTCGTCGGCGAGCACGATTCCGAAAGTGTCGTCGAGGTCCAGCTGCAGAACTCTTTCGCGCGCCTGGTCGAGCGTTGCGTGATCGAGCTCTTGTCGCCTGATATTCAGCTCCTCGAGCTCTCGGGCAATCGCGTTCGCTTCGTGCTCGTTCTCGCTGAGAAGGAGCTCGACTCCGCGGATGGCGTGTCCAAGCCTCCCGGCTGCGTTGAGCCTCGGCGCGAGGATAAAGCCGATGCGACCAGCTGTCAGCGGCTTTCCCGACAATCCGGCGGCCCTGATCAGCGCGCGCATTCCGATGTTCTGCGTCTCTGCGAGCATCTTCAAACCGTAGCGGACGAAAACGCGATTCTCTCCTCGCAGCGGGGCGACGTCCGCGACCGTCGCCAGAGCCACCAGATCGAGCATGCCCCAGATGAAGTTCTCGTTCTTGCCGAGTGCGCGGGCGAGCGCGAGTGCAAGCTTGAAGGCGACGCCGACCGCAGCCAGATCCTTGTCGGGGTAGCCGCAGCCGCTTCGCTTGGGATTCAGAACGGCGAGGCAATCCGGGAGCTCTCCACCCGGCAGGTGGTGATCGGTTACGATCACATCGATCCCCGCCTTGCACAGTCTGGCCACGGGGGATACCGCGGTCGTCCCGCAATCGCACGTGACGACGACTTTGGCGCCAGCCGCCAGGGCGGCATCGACTCCCGCGTCGCTCAGATCGTACCCATCCTCGATGCGCCGCGGGATGAAAGGCATTGCCTTTCCGCCGAGTACGCGGATCGCGCGCGTGAGAAGGGTGGTCGAAGAGATCCCGTCCACGTCGTAGTCCCCGTGGATGAAAACCAGCTCCTGATCTCGCACCGCGCGCGCCAGGCGGTCAACGGCTTTGTCCATCGAGAGGAACTCGAGCGGGTCGTGCAGCTTATCGAGCTTCGGGCGCAGAAAAAGCTTGGCGTCCTCGGCGCTCACGTATCCGCGGATCAGCAGCAATCGGCAGACTACTTCGGGCAGCGACAGCGCTTGAGCGAGGTCTCTGACCGCTTGTTCGTCTGGTGCCCTGGGAAGAATCCAGCGCGCGGGCCGCGTGGGGCGGGCGGATGCGATTGCGGTCACTTGCTGCTCACTCCACGTCGGCGGCGTAGAGGAGTACGCCGCACGCTTCGCACACCTCGATCTGTCCCGTTCCGGACATCATGTTGCGCCGTTGAAGCGGCACTGCCGTATCGCAATGTCCGCATGACCCACCCCGCAGCGCGTAGATGGCCTGGTCTCTCTTGCCGCGGATGCGATCGTACTTGCCGAGCATCGGGCGCGAGACCGCCACTGCTTTTCCATTTCGATCGGCCAGAGCACCGTCGAGCTGGGATTTCAATGCCGCCCTTTGTGACTCGATCGCGGGCCGCGTCTCCTCCTGCTCCAGCTCGACGGCTGCCAACGCGTCCGTCGAGTTTGCCACGGCGGTATTCATCTCCGCAATGCGGCGTCCGATTATAGCCAGCTCGCTCTCGTCCTCCGCCATCAATCTTCGCGTGGACTCAACCTGCGCGGTCGCGGCGGTGGCTTCGCGCATCCGCTTCACGTCCTCCAGCTGATGAAGATTCCGCTCCTGCATGGTCTTGTGCTGCGCGAGCCGCGCTTGCAATTCGCGCTGTTTTTTCTCCTCGGCCTGAACCAGCGACTGAGCGCGGGCGAGGGCGGCAGCGGCCTGATCGCGTCGTTTGTCGAGCTCCGCGAGATGAGGGTCGAGTGCGCGCATCTGAGCCTCGATCGCGCGAATTTTCAGATCATCCTGTTGCAACGCCAGCAGCGCTTCAACTTCCTGTTGCATTTGTTCTCCGTTTAGTCATCGGGCCCCAGTTCGTCGGAATTTCTTGTAATACTTCTTTCCAGTCGCATTCAGCTCCTGCCTGATCGCTTCCTTTTCCGCGATCAGCTTGTCCTTCTGTTCCCCGTTGGCGAGCGGGATGATTCGATCGAGCTCCGCCGCGCGCAGATCGAGATCGCGCGCCAGCAGCGTCGCGAGGCTGTCATTGACCGTTCGCTCGGCATCCATCTGGTATGAGCCTTCGGCGATGATGTCTTCGAGGAGGCCGATCCCCTCCTCATCGAGACTTGCCGAGACCTCTTCAATGGAGCACTCGGGGCCGGAAGTAATGAGTGCATGATAGATCGCACGATACTGCGGATCACGAAAGCTTTCTTCGCCAAGTTTTTCGGCGATCTGCTCGACTCGCGAGCGATTGGCGAGCATCGCTCGGATCAGCTCGCGCTCGGCGGACGCGCCACGCTCGCCGTGCAGCGCCCTTCTCTCTCCGCGACGTACGGCGGCGCTGGGGGATATCCGGGGTGCGGCCGCCTTTGCGGCAGCCGGAGCAGACACAGCGGGCGCGCTTCTCCCCGTTACCTCGCGTTCGAGAACCTCGCGCGCGACTCCGCTCACTTCGCTGGCGCGCGAGAGATACAAGTCGCGCATGATTCCATCGGCGGTCGCCCGGACAGTGGGCAGGAGACGGTCCAACGCCCTGCGCTTTTTCTGCAGCTCGGAGAACATCCCCGCTCGCTCGAGGAGCTGGATCTTGCGCTCGAAGACGTCGATCGAGTCCTTGAGGCGAGCATTGAGCGCCCCCGGACCATTGGTTTTGACGAAGGTGTCCGGATCCTCTCCCTCGGGCAGCGTTACCACGCGCACCGATGCTCCCTGGCGCAACAACTCGTCGCCGGATCGGAAGGTGGCCTTGAGCCCGGGCTTGTCGCTGTCGTAAAGAAGGAAGACGTTTTTCGTCAGCTTCTTCAGCAGCGCCGCCTGTGTATCGGTCAGTGCAGTTCCCATCGCACCGACCACTGTGGTCACACCAGCAGCCATGAGCCGTACGACGTCGAAATATCCCTCGACGACGAGCACCTGGTCCTCGCGTCTCACATCGTTTTTCGCCCAGTTGAGTCCGTATAGAGTTTTTCCCTTCGTGAACACAGGGGACTCCGGCGAATTCAAATACTTCGGCTCGCCCTGGCCAAGTATCCGACCGCCGAAGCCAATGTTGCGGCCCATCGAGTCGAGAATCGGAAACATCAGACGACCGCGAAAACGGGGACGCGGCTCGCTCCCGTCCTCGCCAGCTATCAGCAGCCCGGCGTCGACCTGACGCTTTTCATCGAAGCCGAGGGTGTTCATGTAGTTTCTCAGCAGTCCGATCTCGCGCGGCGCGAAACCGATCCCGAACTGGTCGGCGACCTCGCGATCGATGCGGCGCCCCGTGAGATACTCGCGCGCGGATTCGCCAAGGGGATCGTCCCACAGCATCGTGTGGAAGTACGCGGCAGCAGTCGCGTTTACCTCCCACAGCGGCTCGCGTGGATCCGGGCCTTCGCGGTGAGTCTGCACTTCGCGAACTTCGATTCCCGATTTTTCCCCGACCATCTTCACCGCTGCGGGCCACTCGACGCCGAGTCGCTTCTGCAGGAAGTGGAAGACGTCGCCGCCTTCGTGGCAGACGAAGCAGTAGTACATGCGCTTCTTCGGCGAGACGGAGAAATTCCGGTGGGTGCCCTGGTGGAAGGGGCACGGGCCGCGGAAGTCCGTGCCGACGCGCTTGATGTTGACGTACTCACCGATGATCTGGACGATATCGGCGGTGTCGCGCACCTGCTCGACTACTTCGTCGGGAATCACTTGAGCTCCACCACTGTGACACCAGCGCCGCCCTCATTCCAGGCGCCAAGCCGGAATGTCGTGACGCGCGATTCCTTGCTCAGCATCTCGGCGACGCGCTCCCGCAGGGCCCCGGTTCCCTTCCCGTGAATTATCCGGATGCTCTTGAGGTCGGCGCGCACCGCAGCGTCGACAGCGTGCATTACGATGCCCTCGACTTCGCCGACGCGCATACCGCGCAGATCGATCTCGCTGGCAACGTGAACGTCGGGAATATCACCCCGCACCGCCACGGCGACCTGGGGCGCGGCCGCTTCCGCGCTGGAGAGGCGGAGCGAGCGACGCGGAACCGCGAGCTTCATTACTCCCACTGCCACGATCGCTTCGCCATCGCGCACCTCGAGAACTCGACCGACCTTGCCACCCAGAGTTTCGACCTCCACAAAATCTCCGACACTCACCTCGGCCTGGTCGTTTGGCGCGCGCGCGACTTCGGCTGGATGGTCCAGACGGTCAAGCTCCCGTCCCTGCTCATTCGCCAGCTGCTCGACTCGCTTCCTGGCTTCTCGCGCCGCTTCCTCGCCGGCCTCGGACGCGGACCTGAGGTCGCGAATGGTGCGCTCGACCTCGGCACGCGCCTCGAGAAGATATCGCCTCGCCTCCTGCCGTGACGCGCGTTCCGCATCCCGCTCACGCAGCGTGACATTTTTCTCGCGCTCCGCGACTCGTCTCGCCCGCTCCTTCACGTCTTCCAGAACTTCCTCGGACTCACCCCGATTCGCGGACAGCTCCTTCTCGCGCGCTTCGAGCTCGGCGAGGAGCGCCGTTACTCTACGCTCACCCGTCGGAATCCGCTGCTCAGCGCGGTCGAGAACCTCGCCGGGCAAATTGAGCCGCCGAGCGATGCTGATTCCGTACGACCGCCCCGGAATCCCCTTGATGAGCCGATACGTCGGCGCGAGAGCCACCGGGTCGAACTGAAGCGACGCATTCACGACCCCGTCCACTTCGGTCGCCAGCTCCTTGAGAGCGCCCAGGTGGGTCGTGGCGACGGTCAGCGTACCGCGGGCGGTTAGGGCTTCGAGGATTGCTCCACCAAGCGCGGCGCCCTCGATGGGATCGGTGCCGGAGCCGAGCTCGTCGATGAGCACCAGCGAATGCGCGGTGGCGGAGCTGAGCACTTCGACCAGGTTTTTGAGGTGGGCACTGAAGGTCGACAGGCTGGCTAGGATGGACTGCTCGTCGCCAACGTCGGCGTAGATGTTGTCGAATATCGCGATCCGCGAGCCGAGTGCGACGGGCGCGGGAATTCCGGACTGAACGAGCGCGGAGAAAAGTCCCAGCGCCTTGAGCAGCACGGTCTTGCCGCCGGTGTTGGGCCCGGAGATCAGCAGCGTGCGCTCACTCGGAAACATCTCGAGATCGAACGGAATGACATTGATACCCTGAGCGATCAGAAGCGGATGCCGGCCATCGACGATCGCGAATCCTTCTGTGGAATCAGCGAGCTCGGCGGGAGCGCAGCGGAATTCGACGGAATAGCGGGCGCGCGCCACGAGCGAGTCGAGAACGACGAGCGCTTCGAGACTATCGGCCAGGTCCTCTCGATGAGGTCTTGCCTTCTCCGTAAGTTCGGCCAGAATCCGCTCCACCTCTTCGATCTCCTCGCCTTGCAGCTCGCGGATCCGGTTGCCGGCCTCGACAGCTGCCGGCGGCTCGACGAACAGAGTTCCTCCGGTCTGCGATGCGTCGTGCACTATTCCCCCGACCGCGCTCTGCGCTTCACGGCGCACGGGAATCACATACCGCCCATTTCGCACCGTGACCGACATGTCCGCCACGCGTTGATGCGACTCGAGCTTCGCCATTGCGCGCTCGAGCAGCTTGATGAGCTCGCCCTGCGAACCCTTGAGCTCGCGCCGAATCTTGCGCAGCTCCCCGGAGGCGTTGTCGCTCACCTGGCCTTCCTCGTCGATCGCGCGCGCGATCTCATCTTCGAGGGCCTTGTTCGAAGCGAGCGCCTGGATCTGTTCGGCCAACACGGCGATCGCGATCCCGCTCGCTCTCTCCGCGCGCAGCGATTCGCGCGTTGCACGCGAGCTCTGCAACAACCGTCCGAGCACCAGAAGATCCAGCGCCGCAAGCGAGGCTCCTTCCACGCGCAATCTGGTCAGTGCGGACCGGGCGTCTGGAACTCCGTGCAGCGTCCACGGATCTTCCGCGGAGATGAGCGCCCGCACTGCGGCGACCCGCGCGTGCTCGCGCTCGATCGCGTCGCGGCCGGTCACTGGCTCGAGCTCGCGCACGCGCTCCGCGCCGAGTGGCGACGTCGCCCTCTCGGCAATGAGCGCGAGAGTGCGGGGAAACTCGATGACGTTGAGCGCGTGCGAATTCATCCTGTCCAGTACACCGAAATGGCAAAACCCGAGCTTGCGAATGTCTTCGCGCGCTCGGGTTTCGTACTTCTCCGGGGAAGCTTCCTCACCCCTGTTTGCTTAGCTCCTCTCGGGCGATGGCGTTGATCGTCCCGCCCTCCGCCCGACCTTTGAACTGGGGAAGCACCTTGCCCATTACCGCACCAATCTGTGTTGCCCCGCCGGCGATGGCCGCGCGCACTGCTGTGCGCAACTCTTCATCGCTGACCTGCGCTGGGAGGTATTTCTCGAGCGCCGCTGCCTCCGACGATTCCTTGTCGGCGAGGTCTTTCCTGTCTCCCTTCGTGTACATCTCCACCGACTCGCGCCTGCGCTTGATCGACCTGCGCAGGACGTCGATGACGTCTGCGTCCGTTGGCTCGCGTCTCAGCTCGATCTTCTTGTTCTTGACCTCTGAGAGGACGGTGCCTAACAGAAGCGTCGCAGCCTTGTCCTGAGCCTTTCTGGACGAATTCAGATCGCCCTGAAGGCGGGCGAATAGCTCGGACATTCCCTAGACGTGACGGGTGCGGCGGTTCTTACGCATGGCCGTGTTCAGCTTGCGCTTTCTGCGCTCGCTCGGCTTCTCGTAATGACGGTGTTTGCGGAGATCGGAGAGGATACCCGCTTTCTCGCACTTCTTCTTGAAGCGCTTGAGCGCGCGCTCAAAGTTCTCGTCGTCATGGATTATGACTTCCGACAAATTCTACTTCCCCCCTTCATGGCGTTTGGTCGCCGGATATAGGACAGGCCTTAAAGGTAAACGATTTCTAACCGGGCGGCCAGTTCATTTCGCGGCCGCCCAGCAGGTGAATGTGCAGGTGATCCACGCTCTGCCCACCGTTCTTCCCGGTGTTGATCACCGTCCGATAACCGTCCCTGGAAATCTTCTCCTGCCTCGCGATTGCCGCCGCAAGAGCCATCATTCTCCCCAGCAGCTCGAAATCCGAGGCGTCGTCGAGCGATCGGACGTGTTTCTTGGGGACAATGAGGATGTGAACCGGAGCCTGCGGGTTCAGATCCCTGAACGCCGCGATCTCCTTGTTGTTCACGATCATCTGCACCGGAACCTCACCGTGCGCGATTCGGCAGAAGATGCACGAGTCAGCCATTGGATTGCCTCGAAAGTACGAGCGATGCGGTGGCGATCGCGACAGCGGCGACACCAGCTGTCTCAAAACGTAGCGTGCTGTCTCCGAGCTTTACAGGCAGAAAGGCCGCGCCGATGAACGCGTCCCGCTCGGCCTGCTCCATTCCTCCCTCGGGACCGAGGGCAATGGTGATCGGAGATCGCATTGGAACACCGGCGATGGGCTCGCCGTCCCTGGCGAGAAGCAATCTCGTTCCAAGCGGCGCCGCGGCAACCGCTCGCTCGACCGTGGACTCGGGAAAGACGTCGGGGAGCCAGCCGCCGCCGCTTTGGATCAGCGCGGACGCCATGCGCGCCCTCACCTTTGCCTGAAACGTGGGGCCCTCGCCCCGAGGCGAGACGCTCTTCGATCTTCGCCACACGACGGGCCGCCAGCTCGTCACGGCAAGCTCGGTCACCTTCTCGGCGAGCCAAAGCATCCGCTCGCGATCAGCTACCGGCGCGAGAAGGTGGATGGGCGCCGGGCGCGGCAGGTCGCTCGCTTCACTTATATCCACCAGCGCCAAGCTCTTGGAGATTTTCACGAGAGTGCCGACCGCAGCCTTCCCCGCGCCGTCACGGAGCGCGATGCACTCGCCTATTCCAACCCTGGCGACCCGAATGTGGTGCGCGGCTTCCTCGGACAAGGTGATCGTCGCGCCGACGGTGAGCGCGTCGGCGGCGAAAAACGTCGCTACCGCGGCGCGATCTGTACACTCCACCACGCGTCCTCCGTGTCTTCGCGTTCGACCGTCCACCCATCAGCATCGATTGCTGCCAGCATCTCCGCCCGCTCCTCGACCAGAATCCCCGAGAGAATCGCCTGCCCGCCAGCTGCGAGCGACTCTCTGATCGTCGGGAGAAGCGCGGTGAGGACCGATGAAATGATGTTGGCGAGCACGACTCGCACCGGCGCCAAAAGCGGGAGCAGCGTTGTGGCGTCCCCCTCGATCACTTCGACGGTCTCTCCCACACCGTTCACGCGCACGTTTCCTTCCGCGTTGCCGATCGAATCGTGATCGAGCTCGATTGCGGTGGCCTGCCTGGCGCCGAGTTTGGCCGCGGCAATCGAGAGCACGGCGCTACCGGCTCCCAGATCGGCGACGACATCGCCGGGTCGGATGACGCCCTGCATGAGTCTCATGACGCCGCGGGTCGTCGGATGCTCGCCCGTCCCGAACGCCATCGCGGGGTCCACGATCACCGTCGTTTCAGGATCGAAGTCACCCGCGAGCCACGGCGGCGCAATCACCATGTTCCCGACACGGTGTGCGGAGACGGATGCGCGCCATTCGGAGTAATCGGTCTCCGGCGCGTCCGAGACAGCGATATTGGCGCGCGGATCCGCGATCATCACTGCATCGCGGATGTCATCGATTGGCGAGCCTGCCGGGAAGTGGGTGACGACGGACGTACCGTCCTCCTGGATTCCCTGCGATCCCGACTCGAAGAGCGCAGCGATTACTCCGTCATGGTTGGCATCGGGAGTGATTCGCAGCGAGATCCAGCTCACGCGCTGCGGCGGGTTGCATCCAGTGGCACGATTTGGATCACGCGCCCAGCGATTCCTTGAGTTTCGACCACAGGCCCTTGGGTCGGCTTTCGGGAACCTGCTGAATCTCGGCCAGCCGCCGAAGGAGCGCCGACTCTTCGTCCGAATAGGCGTCGGGTGTCCACAGCTGCAATCGTACGTGCAGATCGCCGGTCGAGCTCGCGTTGATCCTCGGCAAGCCGCGTCCGCGAAGATTGAACACCTGCCCGCTCTGTGTTCCGCCGGGCACCTGCAGCGTCACGGTTCCACCCACCATCGGCACTTCGACGTTG
Organism: Gemmatimonadales bacterium; assembly: GCA_038227135.1. Classification (GTDB taxonomy): domain Bacteria; phylum Gemmatimonadota; class Gemmatimonadetes; order Gemmatimonadales; family Gemmatimonadaceae; genus UBA4720. The sequence goes on along the minus strand of JBBRQC010000049.1, from coordinate 3,321 downwards.
GCGCCGAGGGCGAGCTGCGGATAAGTGACGAGCACCTCGGTGTAGAGATCTTCGCCGTCGCGCTCGAAGCGTGGATCTTCCTCTACCTCGAATACCACGAGGATGTCCCCCGCCGGCCCGCCGCGTGGTCCGACGTTGCCAACGCCGCGCATCGTCATGTACTGACCCGTCGCTACGCCGGCGGGAATGCGCACGGTGATCTGCCTCTCACCTCTGATGCGCCCTTCACCGCGGCACTTCTTGCATGGCGAGGCAATGACCGTCCCTTCGCCGGAGCACGAAGAGCAAGGCGCTACACTAATGACCTGGCCGAAGAACGATCTTTGCGCGCGACGCACTTCCCCGCTTCCGCCGCACGTCGAGCAGGTCAATGGAGACGTTCCCGGCTCGGCCCCTTTTCCATCGCAGCGGTCGCAAGGCTCGAGCAGTTTCACCGTCACCGTCTTCTCTGCACCGGTCGCGACTTCAGCGAGAGTGAGCGGCATCGGAAGCTTGATGTCGGATCCCGCACGCGGGCCACTCTCTCGCCCACCAGCGCCGAACAGGTCGCCGAACCCGCCCAGACCACCGAGATCGCGCATGAAAATGCTGAGCGCCTCGGAGAGATCCACGTGATGGAATCCACCAGCACCGCCGCGCAGTCCGGCCTCGCCGTAACGATCGTAGAGAGCGCGCTTGTTCGGGTCGCGAAGCACGTCGTACGCCTCGGTGATCGCCTTGAACTTTTCTTCGGATTCCTTCGACCCATTGTTGCGATCGGGATGGCATTCCATCGCCAGCTTGCGATACGCCTTCTTTATTGCTTCGTCGCCAGCGCCGCGCTGGACGCCGAGCGTTTGATAAAAATCAGCCATGTTTCCTGGAATTCTCCTTCAGCAGATCCGTCACCAGCTCCGACGTGTGTGTCACGAGCGAAATGACTTTATCGTACGGCATGCGGGTCGGGCCGATCACTCCGATGACGCCAGTCAGCGGGCCAGAGTTATACGAGGCGGTAACGACCGTGAAGCTCGCGAGCCTCGGGTCGCTGTGCTCGTTGCCGATCGTGATCGAGACGCCCCCCGTCTCGCTACGACGACGCAGCAGCTCGCCAAGTTTCTCCCGCGTTTCCGTGAGGGCGACCAGCTTTCTCATGTTGTCGATGCTGGCGAACTCGGGTTGTTCGGCAAGAACCGATGCCTGTCCCAACATAACGGTGTCCACGCTCGGCTCCAGCGCGCTTTCAAAAAGCTGATCGCCTTCCTCGATGAAGACGTTCAGGAGATGCGATGCTTCCGGAGTCGGACCGATGTCGCGCAGACGGTCGCCCAGCGATGAACGAATCTGGCGAAGGCTGAGCCCGGCCAGGCGTTCGTTCAGCACTCGAGTCACTTCGGCGATCGCCGCATCGGCGATCTCGCCCTGAACATCTACGAAGATCGTCCGCATGGCGCCGGCCGAGAGAGTGAGCGCGACCAGGAGCCGCTCGGACGAAAGGCGGATAAGCTCGACGTGCTCGAGAATCGCGTTGTCAAAGCGAGGACCCAGCGCGATGCCCAGCTCCTGGGTGATGACACCGAGACTCTGAGCGGCGCGACGAAGAATTTCTTCGACCGCGGAGCCGCCGGACGTGATCTGCGCGGTCAGCCGCTCACGCTGCATCGCATCTGGCGCGCGAAGCGGGATCAGCGAATCGACGTAAACGCGGTAAGCGATGTCGGTCGGAACTCGTCCGGCGGATGCGTGCGGGTGGAAGAGATATCCCTTCTCTTCCAGGTCGCTCATCGTGTTGCGGATGGTCGCCGGCGAGACGCCGAGTCCGAATTTGTTGGCAAGACTCCGGGAGCCGGCTGGCTCAGCCGTTTCGACGTACGTCTGAATGACGGCTTCGAGGACCCGCCGTTCGCGCTCGTTCAGACCTGGGAGTGACATCTCTCAAATATAGCAGTGACTAGGGGTTGCGATTAACGCCGGTGTTGATCGATTGGACCGTCGCGCAGCTAAGTCGGCGGCGAGACTGTCCAGGCGGAGCCAGCCGGTCGGGGTCAATCGGAGACGCGCAGTGGGCCCGGTCCGGTCGGAGCTTGTTCCGAGCGGCGCCGAGGCCGTGACGTGTTCGATTTGAGCCCAGCCCGCCGTCCGCCACACCTCAGCGACCGCGAGATCTGCCTCGCCGATCTCGAGACCGCGGCGGGTTCGCAAACCGAGATACACTTCTTCGGCGTCGCGGTTCTCGTCCGTCAGCAATTCCTCGCCGCCCAATGTTGGCTCGGTGTTGGCAAGCCGGCGCACCCACTCCACGTAGGCCGCAACGTTCCAGCGCCGAGCAGCGCCATCGAACGAATGTGCGGATGGGCCCAGGCCTGCGTAGGCCACGCCGGTCCAGTACGCCGAGTTGTGGCGCGATGCGTTGCCGGGCCGAGAGAAGTTGGAGACTTCGTAGTGGTCGAACCCGGCAGCTGACATCGTCTGGTCGGCGTAGAGGAACTCGTCCTCGTATTGATCCTCGGATCCTTCGACGATAGCGCCCCGGTCGGCCCAGCGGGCGATCGGCGTGTGGGCCTCGACGGTGAGGCCGTAGAGGGAAACGTGCGCCGGCTCGAGGGTCAGCGCGCGGTCGACGTCGTTTTTCCAATCGCGGTCCAGGTGCGCCGGCAAGGCGAAGATCAGGTCAAGCGAGATGTTGTCGATGCCCCCGCGATTGATCGCCTGGACGGCCCGGGCGATTTGCGGCGAGTCGTGGGTTCTATGCATCCATTCGAGGACGTTGTCATCGAAGCTTTGCGCGCCGAGCGAGATGCGGTTGACGCCGGCGGCCACCCACTGGGCTACGGCGATGTCGTTCACGTCGTCCGGATTCGCCTCGATCGTGACTTCGGCGCCGCCGCTCAACCTGGCGCGGTCACGGATTGCCGCGAGGACGCTCGCTACCCCGGGCCCGCCGAGGCGGGAGGGCGTGCCGCCACCGAGGTAGACCGTGTCGAGGGTCGCGTTGTCCACCGCCCCCTGCTCGAGCTCGGAGCGGAGAGCATGCACGTACTCGTCGATCGGGGTTTGCGAGCGAACCGCGATCGAGAAATCGCAGTACGAGCAGCGGCGCGCGCAGAAGGGGACGTGAACGTACAGGTGGCTCGGGGGCATCTTGGAATATAGAGGAAACGGCAACTGCAACTGAGCGGGTGCGAGCGTGCGACTCATGTCTCGCACCCGTTCATTTGCTTTTCCTCTATCTACCGGCGCCTGATCTCTCCCCCCACTGAACACTCGACCAGCCCCATGATCTCCAACGACGTGATTGCGGCGAAACACTCGGGCGTGCTCAACCCGCACTTCGCGGACAGG
>JBBRQC010000048.1:0-15482 GCA_038227135.1 Gemmatimonadales bacterium | reverse complement strand
TCCCTCTGGGTCGCCCTCCTCATGGCGGCCTGGGCAGCAACGGTATCGTTCGCCGGCGGGCAGATGCGCCGCGGCGACCTCATCGAGAGCGGCGAGAGGGCGATCTACGCGACGTTGGCGATGGTCGTGCTGGCGTCGGTCGGTCTTTGGACCGCGCTCCTCACCCACGACTTCTCGATCAAGTACGTCGCGTCGTTCACCAGCGCGAATCTCCCCAAGGTCTACACCATCACCGCGTTCTGGGGCGGACAATCGGGCTCGCTGCTGTTCTGGGCGCTCATTCTCTCCATCTATTCGGCGATCACTCTCTGGACCAACCGGACTCGCAATCGCGAGCTGATGCCCTACGTGACGGGCACTCTCGCATTGATTCTCGTTTTCTTTCTCGCCACGATCTGCCTCGGCTCCAACCCATTCGAGCGGCTCGACTGGATTCCGCCCGACGGGCGCGGACTGAATCCGCAGCTCCAGAACCCCGGCATGGCGATTCATCCGCCGAATCTCTACCTCGGCTACGTCGGAACGTCGATTCCGTTCGCGTTCGCGATCGCCGCGCTGCTGACGAGACGACTCGACGCAGAATGGCTGGCGGCCGTGCGGCGGTGGGCGCTGCTCGCCTGGTTCTTCAACACCGTTGGAATCGTGCTCGGCATGTGGTGGGCGTACGTCGAGCTGGGCTGGGGTGGATACTGGGCGTGGGACCCAGTCGAGAACGCGTCGCTGCTGCCGTGGCTCGTGAACACGGCTTTCCTGCATTCGATCATGGTGCAGGAGAAGCGCGGGATGCTGCGCAAATGGAACGTCACCCTCGTCGTGTCCGCGTTCCTGCTTTCGATCTTCGGAACGTTCATCACGCGAAGCGGTGTGATTTCGAGCGTTCACTCTTTCGCGCAATCGCCGGTCGGCAAGTGGTTCGCCGCGTTCCTGGTTCTCGCAATCGTCGTGACTGCGTATCTCGTGTCCACACGGCTGAAGGATCTGAAGTCGAACGCCGAGTTGGAGAGCATGGTCAGCCGCGAGGCCGCATTCCTCTACAACAATCTCGTGCTCGTGGGAATTGCGTTCTCGGTATTGTGGGGGACGCTGTTCCCGATCATCAGCGAAGCGGTGCGCGGAAACAAAATCACGGTGGGCCCGCCATTCTTCAACACGGTGAACATACCGCTTGGACTGCTGTTGTTGCTGCTGACGGGGATCGGTCCATTGATCGCCTGGCGCCGCGCGTCTGTCGCGAATCTCAGACGGCAGTTCCTCATTCCCGTGAGCGTGTCGATCACGGCTGGAATCCTCTTCTTTGCCTTCGGAGTGCACAACCTCGCGGCGCTGCTCTCGTACACGTTTGGCGCCCTCGTGGTCGCTACCATAGTGCAGGAGTTCTCGAAAGGGATTGGCGCGCGGCACCGGATGTACGGCGAGTCGAGGATTATCGCGCTGCCGCGACTCATCGCACGCAATCGGCGGCGCTACGGCGGGTACATCGTCCACCTCGGCGTCGTCGTCGTGTTCGCCGCCTTCGCCGGTCTGGCGTTCAAACGCGAGTTCGATCTCAATCTCAACGCAGGTGATTCCAGGACGGTCACCGATGCGTGGGGACACAGCTGGACGTTCGTCAGCCAGGGAATCTCGCGCTATAACGTTCTCAACCGCGAGGTCACGGCGATTGCGCTGGACGTCACGCGCGATGGAAGGCATGCGGGCGTCATCACCAGCGAAAAGCGCCAGCATGTGGATTCCCGCGGTGCGCCGACATTCGAGCCGTCGACGGAAGTCGGGATCATGGGATCGTTCAAGCAGGATGTGTACGTCGTTCTCGCGGGAGTGCGCGGTGCCAACGACGCGGAGATTCGTGTCACGTTCAACCCACTCGTGCGATGGGTATGGCTCGGCGGCGCACTGATGGCGTTGGGCGGACTGGTCGTGATGTGGCCAGCCGCTGACAAACAACGCGCGCAGAGCGGATATGCGGCCGTGCTCAAGCCACGCCATCTGGGAGACCAGGTTCCGGACCTGGTGGGGGCGTGATGGGGCGCGAAGAACCCATGACTCGGCAAACCTCCGACCGCGCTCAATCGCTGATGACCCGGCGTGGCTTCCTGCTCGCCGTTCCCGCGTTTGGATTGGTGGCGGCCGCATTGCCGCGGCGCATCCAGGCTGCCCAGGCGGCAGTGCAGACGTTCAACGGCCCGATGGCCGAGGCCAACGCGGTCTACAAATCTGTGACGCTCGCGCCGAAGCCGAATGCGCAGCCGTCCATGACCTCTGCGCAACGCGACGATCTCGAGCACCAGATCCACTGCCAGTGCGGATGCAATCTCGACGTGTACACCTGCCGCACGACCGACTTCGCCTGTAGCGTGTCGCCGGCGATGCACAGCGACGTGATGGGTCTCGTCAGCGGCGGGCACGGCGCCCAGGACATTCTAGCTGCGTTCAAGGCTGTGTATGGTGAAAAGGTTCTCATGGCGCCGGTGAAAAGCGGATTCAATCTGGTCGGTTATACCATGCCGTTCGTCGCACTCGGAGCCGGCGCTATTGGCGTAGCCGCGTTGTTGCGACGTTGGAAATCGCGGACCCCTGCGGGAGCGGTCGTTCCCCATTCGCACGTTGACGCGACGGAAGGAGAGCTCGCTGCTCTCGACGCGGCGATAAGAAAAGACGGATGACCGCACTTCTGATCGGTACCGCGCTCGCGGTCGCATCGCTCTGCTTCGTGCTCTACCCGCTCCTTCGCGCCGACATTTCGGTAGCGCAGCGAACTGCCGTCAGAAAACAGCGCTCCACCGTTGCTGTCGATGCGCTCCGCGAGCTGGAGTTCGACCGCGAAACCGGTAAGATCTCGGACTCGGATTACGAGCCACTCAAGGCACGCTACACCGAACAGGCGCTCGCGGTGATGCGCGCGGGCAGCGCGCCGGTCTGCGAGAAGTGTGGCCCCCGCCCGGAGGGGGACGCTGAGTTCTGCTCGAACTGCGGCGCCGCTCTAATCAGCTAGCGGATTCTCAGAAGCGAGACGACGTCAGCTTCACGTCCGACCTAGCCCAGGCTGCGGCAAACCGCCGCCGCGCATCTGAATCATCGCGTCCCTGCGCCTTGAGGCTCGCTGCCAGACCATACAACGACCAGCCGTTGTCGGGATTCCGGCGAAGATCCTCGGCGAAGACACGCTCCGCGTCGCCTGCTCGCCCGGCGGCCAGAAGAGCGGCGCCAAGCGACTCGCGTACCGGATAGTACCACGGCGCAGGCTCGTCGTAGCGAAGCGCGTCCTGGAGCTTCACTGCTTCCTCGAGGTGTGGAACGGCATCCGCTGCGCGCCCCTGACGCAGCGCGATTTCTCCGAGCAGCGTGTGGTGCGCGATAGCGAGGAGCGACTTGCCGCTGTGAAATCCGAGGGCGAAGCCGGCTGGAAGAGCCGTCTCCGCGGCTGCCACGCTGTCACTTTCCGCTACGGCCTCAGCAAACCGACCCGTGCCCGCCAAGGCAAGCCCGCGCGCGTAATGCCAGGCTCCCCGTACGTAACGGAGTCTCTGCGCTGGTGCCGGCTCGGCCAATATTTCACTCCACTTTCCGAACCGTGCGAGCGTACCGAGGTGAGCGGTTGCAAACAACTCGAGCGATGGGTTGGCCAGCAGCATATCGGCTGGAATCCTTGACACGAGATCGTGCGCGGCTTTGATCGCCTCCGCGCTTCTTCCTTCCATCATCGTTGCAGCGCGCAGGAAGTCGAGATTGTGGGCGTAGTATAACGGGTAGCCTCCCTTCGCCTGCCGATCGGCAAGGAACAATTCGTCGGTGTGTGCCGCGTGCTCATTCGCCATCGTCGCGTCGGCGTAGCGGCCGACGCGGAGGTAGATGTGCGCCGGCATGTGTACGAGATGTCCGGCGCCGGGCATCAAGGCGCCGAGCCGTTCAGCGCAGGGAAGGGCGCGCTGCGGAGTGAAAGACGCTTCGACGGTGTGAATGTAAAAATGGCACAGGCCGGGATGATTCGGCGCGAACGCGAGCCCGCGCTCGAGCGTTGCAACGATCTCCTGCGTTCCGGGTTTCGCCTCGCCCGCTGGCGTCCAGTTATCCCACGGGCTGAGGTCGAGCATCGATTCAGCGAAGAGCGCGGCGGCGTCGGGATCCCTCGGATATCGTTTTGCAACATCCCGCATTGCGGTGGCGTAAGCAGAATCGAGCCCCGCCCTATTGGCACCGGCAGATGCCGAATACCGGAGCTTGGCCGCCTCAATGTAGTCACGTTCTGAGGCGGTCAATCGCGGACTGAGCTCTTCGGCTGCGGCGATCTCGGCAGATGCTTCATTCTCGAGCGCAGAGTCCATCGGCGCATTGATGTTCGGTCCCAACGCCATCGCGATGCCCCAATGGCACATCGCGCATCTGGGGTCCCTTCTCAGGCCCTCGCGGAAGGAGTTGATCGCCTCCTCGTGATTGAACGCGTACATCAATCGCAAGCCCTGGTCGAAGTAGCGCTGCGCGACCGGGTTCGCGGTCACCTGGTGATGGAGCGTTCCAAGATTGCTGAACAGGGGAACGGTATCACGGCTCGCCGCCAGAGACTGCTGCGACGCCACTGGCGAGGAGATAAACAGAGCGAGGAACAATGCGATGCCGAGGCGGGGCACTGAGGATTCTCCATGTATAGGACCTGTACACCTTTACGCGTGCACAATGCTAATAGTGCCGGAAAAAAATGGAAAGAATGTTTGCTCACAAAGAGAGCATTCGAGCCAATCCAGCACGCCGATTGCAATACGCTTCTCCAATCGGAGGAGCGACTTATGGCTGTCCGCGACGTGGTCGACGACAACGGGACGAAGTGGAAGATCTGGCCGGTGACGGAATCGTCCATCCACCCGAAAACGGCAGCCGAAGACTACCTCGGCGATTACTCCGAAGGCTGGCTGTGCTTCGAGAGCGAAACCCAGCGCCGGCGTCTGGCCAGGGTTCCGCAGGACTGGGGTAGAATGCCCGACAAGGAACTGCTCGGTCTTCTCAAGGCGGCTCAGGTCGTTGCGCCGCGCAGGACGACACCGCCCAAACCAGGATCGGGCGTGGAGAAGGCGCCGACCAGATAGAGCCTTGCGATCTGTCACGGGCGGAGGAATTTTACCTCCTCTCGGGGAGGTTCATTGGCCGGGTACGATTTCAATACCAGAGTGCGGGGCGCACTCATCAAGGCGCGGGAAGACGCCCGCCGCCGCAACCATGAGCACGTAGGTACAGAGCACCTTCTCCTCGGTCTTCTGGCGGAGGAGGATTCGCTCGTGGTCGACGTTCTCGAGAAGCTCGACGTCAGGCCCATCGACCTGCAGCTGGCCGTCGAACAGATGCTTACCGAAGGGCGCCCGACCGGCAAGATCCAAACACCCGATTTGCCTTACACGCCTCGGGCGAGAGTCGTGCTCGACCAGGCGATCTCAGCGGCCCACGAGTTTGGCGACGGTTACGTCGGCACCCAGCACCTTCTGCTAGGCCTCATCCGCGAGAAGCAGGGAATCGCCGCTCGGGCCATGACGACGGCGGGACTGACCGAGGTCGAGCTGTTGCGCGAGATAGTCCGGCTCCTTCAGGGCGAGCCCGTGGCGGCGATGATCGACGACCCCGAGTCGCAGAGCGACACCCAGGTCCCCCTCAGCATCGCCGTCGAGGTGCACTATGGCGACGGCTCGATGGCGAAGAAGATATTTTCGTCGAAAGACGAGGCTATCGGATTTTTGCGCGACAGGTCGCGGGAGTAGCGAGCTACCGCTCGAGCTCTTTCATTCGCTTCACCGCGATCCGGATCGGGATGAACGTGACCGCGAGACAGATCAACGTTGACCCTCCGAATCCCACCCACAGCCCCGCGATGCTGGGCTCCGAGTGCAGCAGGTGTGCACCGACATACTGATAAACCGGTCTTGCTTCGATGGCGATCACAGCCCCGATGAGCGCGACCGATGCCATCATCAGCACCAGTCCCCCGAATGACGTCGGGATCTGCGCCGCATTCTCCGTATTGAACTTCGGAAACAACGCGCCGAATCCGAGCGCCAGTCCCGCGATCGCGAACGTCAGCATAGTGATCGTGAAGATGGACACCGCCATCATGAATCCGCTCACCTGGAGCAGGACGTCAGTGGCGAAGACGAGTCCGAGGGCGAGCGCAAGGAGTGGCAGTGTGCCGACCCAGAACTTGGACCACAGCAGCCGTTCCATCTCCAGCGGGCTCGATCTCAACAGCCATAGCGTGCGTCCCTCGAGACTGATGCCCGGGAAAATGAATCTTGCTGCGATAGAGGCGAGAACGAACCCCGCGAGAATGAGGTTCACGAACGGGATCACATTCTGAAGGAAGAAGGTGACGCCTTCGCCCCGCAACGGCAGGAACTTGATGTTGAAGACGTAGACGACGACGAGTACCGTCAACAGAATCAGCTGTGACCACTGTGTCGTGTCCCGGAAGAAGAGGCGCATTTCCTTCAGCACCAGCTCGCGACGCATCACACCCCACGGAGTCAGCATTCTTCCCACGAGTCGCCCGAATGTTCCTTGCCGCACCCACCGCTGACCACTCTCCTGCGACTTGCTGAACCCCCGCGCGTAGAGAAACCGGTGCAGCAGGGCACCCAGCACCACGGCGACGGCCGCAGTCGACCACAACATATAGAATGGCAGAAGCTCTGGATCCTCCCGCAGCCACCCCATGATTCCCTGCGCTGCCCACTCACTCGGCATCCACGACGATGTGGGCGCGCGGAGCAGCGCGATGAATTCGACGAGCGAGCGGAATCCTTCCGGGCGCGCGAGCCTCTCCGGGCGGACAAGCCGAAACAGCAGTACAACGCCCGCGGCGGCCAGAATCGCGATGACACCCAGGATGTCCCGTGTTCTGCGCGCGGGAAAAACGTTCACCAGCAGAAGTGTCACCGCGCTGCCGAGCGCCGCTGGGATGAACAGAAACGGCAGCATCGATGCGACCGCCACCAGCGGATAAAGAAATCCGCCGTGGTAGCTGATTCCGTACGCTGTGAGAACGGGTGTCGCGATCAGCACGACCATCCAGCTCGAATGCGCCGTCGTCTCCAGGAGTTTCGCGCCGTAGAGTCGGAGCCAGTCAACCGGGGCCGCGACCAGCAGATCGAGATCCTTCGCGAGAAAGAAGCTCGACAACGCAGTGACGACATTCGAGAGAATCAGAATTCCGAACAGGCTCACGAACATCACCGCCAGCAGCTTGCCGGCCAGCAGTGCGCCGATCTCCGGAATCCCGCGGAAGTACCGCAGCAGCCGATACAGCATCCCGAACACGAATGTCCAGAAGACTCCCCCGACAAGGAAAAACAGAATCAGGCGGCCCGCACGATTTTCGGTCTTGCCGAGCGGTCGGGCGCGGGCAGAGATGAACTTGGGAGACAGCAGGTGATTCAGGCTCGTATCGCTCACGATCCCCGGCGACACGCCCCTCACAGCGGTCATGTGAGTCCATGCATTCACCTTGACCGGCGTGCTCGCGCTCACAGCTCGTACCGGAGTACTAGGCATCGAGCACTTCCATGGCATCGCGTGCCGCACGCTCGCCGGTGAGCCTGAGGAAGATCTCCTCCAGCCCGCCCCCGCCCGTCGCCTCTGCTCTCAGATCCTGGATGGTTCCGACAGCGCGAATCTTTCCGTGCTGGATGATCGCGATCCGGTCGCAGAGGGCTTCGGCGACTTCGAGCGTGTGCGTGGACATCATGATTGTATGGCCGCGACGCACGTACTCGCGGAACAGATCCTTGAGAATTCGCGCGGCTTTCGGATCGAGGCCGACCATGGGCTCGTCCACGACGATTACGTCCGGCCGGTGGATGAACGCGCTCGAGATGATCAGCTTCTGACGCATGCCGTGGCTGTAGCTCTCCACCAGCTCATCTGCCCATTCCTCGAGATCGAACAGCGCCATCAGCTCGCGGCCGCGGTGCTCGACCTTGTCGCCATCCTGTCCGTACAGCCCCGCGACGAAGCGCAGGAACTCCGCTCCGGTCAGCTTCTCGTAGATGAAGGGCCGGTCGGGAATGAATCCAAGCTTCGCTTTCGCCGCCAGCGGGTTGGCATCCAGATCGATTCCACCCAGACGGATGCTCCCCGCGGTTGGCTGGAGAATTCCGGCGATCATGCGAAGGGTCGTCGTCTTTCCCGCGCCGTTGGGGCCCAAAAAACCGAACAGCTGGCCTTCGGGTACCCGGAGATCAATGGAATCAACGGCTGTGAACGAGCCGTATTTCTTGGTCAGACTTTTTAGTTCGATCATTTGGCCTTTGAGTTCCTGAATGCGATTTCGAACGCCGTTCGAACTGCGGAGTAGCTGCCTGCCTTCGCGGCGACGATGCGCCCCTCGGCGTCGACCCATGCATCGAGTCCGTGCGGCGCTCCTTCGATGCGCCAGGCGCGCACAGTGTCGCGGTGCGCAACCATCCAGTCTCCGTTCCGGTCGCGTCCAGCACTATCGACGACGGTAAACAGAGACTCGGCTCGTATCCGAAGCGTCGGGCGAAGCACGGTCCGAGTCATGGGATCGAAGACCGAAATCGTCTGACTTCTGCCGATTTTGGGCGAGCCACCGAGCATAAAGACGACGGAAGCGACGGTCGGATTGAATAGCGGGCCGGCAAATGTGTACCGCGCCGCTGGTCGTCCCGTCACTTTCTTTCCAGCGATGAAGATCGACGTGTCTTCCTGCACGGTTGCGTTCATCGAGAACGGCCTCGTCGCGCGCGCCACCTCCGCGCTGAGGTCGATGAGGTGCAGTCCGCGAGTGAGCCTCGTCTGCCATCGGGCCGATGTACGTTCCAGTATCGCGCTATCCGAGTGGAAATCCCCGACGAAGTACTCCTCGCTCACCAGCGATTTGGCGGTCGTGTCGAGCGCGGAGGAGGCCGCGCCGATCTGCTCACCGTCGCGGTCAATGGTGTAGTAGAACGTCGCTGGCTGCACCCGCAACGCGACTTCCGCGAGCTGCTGCGACTCGGTTCTGTTGGCGTTTCGATGCGCCATCATCGCCATCCCGCCGATCCAGAGCACCACGACGAGCACGGCAATCGCCCCGCGCTTGGAGTTCACTTTGCTTTATTGCGAAAAGAGGGGCGCAGCTTCACCCCTATAGGACGATTTAGACGATCGTGAGGCTCGTCTCGTCGTTGATCCAGCCGAGGTAGCGCTCGAGACCCCCGGAAACGGGAACGGCGAGGAGTTCAGGCACCTTATAGGGGTGTAACTCCTTGAATGCGCGCTCGAGTCCATGAATCGCCCCGGACCGGGTCTTGAGCATTACTACGACCTCGATCTCGTCCGCCAGCTTGTCCTCCCAGCGGTAGAGCGAGCGGGTTCCGGGCATAATCGTTCCGCAGGCGACCAATCTCCGCTCCAGGAGCTGTTTCACGAACTTCACAGCCTCGTCAGTGTTGGCGAGCGTTGTTAGAACGACGACGGCGTCGGTGTGGCCCAAGTGGATTTCCGGGTAACGGGTGTGAAAAATCTAATCGGTCAAGCTTAACAATAACTCTGGTCCCCCACATCTTTGGATCGGGGGTACAACACAGACAAATGGCGCTCGATCCTTCCCTGTATATAAATCGTGAGCTGAGCTGGCTCGCTTTCAACGCTCGTGTGCTGCACGAGGCTTTCGACGCGCGTAACCCACTGCTAGAGCGCGTCAAATTCCTGTCGATCTTCAGCACTAACCTCGACGAGTTCTACATGGTCCGGGTCGCCGGACTCAGGCGCCAGATTGCCGCCGGAGTACAGCAGGTTCCGGCCGACGGGCTCACCCCCAACCAGCAGCTCGACGCGATCACTGAGCGGGTCGCCGACCTCATGGAGCAGCAGCGGAAGTGCCTGTACGAGGTGCTGCTGCCCGAGCTGGCGACGCACGGAATCGCGATCGCGTCAATGAGAGATCTGGACGCAACTGAATTGGAGCACATCAATCAGTTCTTCGAGAACCAGGTATTTCCGGTTTTGACGCCGCTCGCCGTCGATCCCGGGCATCCGTTCCCGTACATCTCCAACCTCTCGATCTCGATCGCCGTTCAGGTCTACGATCCCGCTACACGCGCCACCCGGCTCGCCCGGATCAAAGTTCCCAAGAGCCTTCCGCGCTGGGTTCCATTCGGCAAGGACAACCACTTCGTCCCACTGGAGCAGGTCATCGGCGCCCATCTGGACTCGCTCTTCCCCGGCATGGAGATCTGCGGGTTCAGCAGTTTTCGCGTGACGCGATACTCGGACCTCGAGCTGTCCGGGCTGGACGAGGACGAAGATCTCCTGGAGATGATCGAAGAGCAGGTTTTCCAACGACGCTTCGCCGAGGTCGTTCGCGTCGAGATAGACAAGGACTGCCCTCGAGAGCTTCGCGATCTCATACTCGCCGAGGTTCTGGAAGATCAGCCTCCGGAGATGCCGACTCTTACGGAGTCGGATCTGGTGGAGACGGGACCTCTGCTTGATCTCAGTGATCTGATGTGGCTTGCCACAATGAACATCCCGGAGCTTCGCGATCCTCCGTTCATCCCGGCCACTCCCCCGGAGCTGCGAGATCCGACACGGTCGATCTTCGATGCAATTCGCGAGAATGACATCCTGCTGCACCATCCGTTCGATTCGTTCTCGAGCTCCGTGGAGCACTTCCTCACCGCCGCCGCGCGCGACCCGAACGTGCTCGCGATCAAGATGACGCTGTATCGTACTTCCGGCGACACGGAGATCGTGCGTGCCCTGACCGAAGCGGCCCAGAGTGGAAAGCAGGTGGCCGTGATGATCGAGCTGCAGGCGCGATTCGACGAGGTGAACAACATCGCCTGGGCGCGGACCCTGGAAGGATTCGGGGTGCACGTCGCCTACGGCCTTCCCGGTCTCAAGACTCACACGAAAACAACGCTCGTCGTGCGAAAAGAGGCGGACGGCATTCGACGCTACGCTCACATCGGTTCGGGCAACTACAACTCGCAGACGGCGAAGGTCTATACGGACCTGGGGCTGCTGACGAGCGATCCGTCCATCGGCGCCGATCTCACCGATCTGTTCAATTCGCTGACGGGTTTCTCGCGCCAGAATGCGTTCCGGAATCTGCTCGTCGCTCCTCGGAACATGCGCCAGCGTTTTACCGAGATGGTGGACAGAGAAGCTGCTCTCGCCAGGGCGGGGAAGCGGGGCCGGATCATCGCGAAGATGAATTCGCTTGTCGATGCGGAGATCATTCAGCACCTCTACGAGGCTTCTCAGGCTGGAGTGAACATCGATCTGATCGTCCGCGGCATCTGCTGCCTCAGGCCGGAAATACCGGGGGTCAGCGACCGCATCAGGGTGACGAGCATCGTCGGACGGTTCCTCGAGCACTCTCGCATCTTCTATTTCGGAAACGACGGCAACGAGGAGATCTACTTCGGGTCTGCTGACTGGATGCCGCGCAACTTCGACCGCCGCGTTGAGGTAGTCGCGCCAATCGAGAAGCGCCACCTGCACCCCCGCGTTTGTTCTCTGCTGGAAACCTGCCTTGCCGACAACCGCCAGGCGTGGGATCTGCATCGCGACGGCACTTACGTGCAGAGAAAACCGGGGAGAAATCCAGTGGTATCCACGCACGAGCGGCTGCTGCAGAACTCGTGGGGTCTCATCGCTCTTCCGGCTCCTCCAGTTCATCCCGCCTCGGCCGACGATGGGCGGAAAGAAACTCAGAACGCTGGTGAGCGGGTGACGGCTTAACCGCAAGGAGTTGCAGTTGTAGTTACCTGTCTAGTCAGCTGCTCCGACTTCATCCTGGTACGTCGTAACTGACCCGTCCGGCGCCACGATTTCCACCGGAACCCCCGCGAGCTCCGAGAGCAGATTGGACTTGCGGCTCGCTCCCCACAGATCGAGTCGCAGGTTGTAGACGTGACGACTAGGCACCGCGGTGATTCTCAGCGCGCGCTCCACCCAGCGAACCTTTATTTCCGCGACCGCGCTCGCGTGGCCCCGGTCGAAACCGTCGGCTACTCTGAGGATCGCTGACAACCTCTTGATCGTCTGCCGCACCGGCTTCTCCAGGTCGCCATAGTTGCGATGCTTCTTGCCCGGCTCGGCTCCCCGATGATACCGCGCGACATTCGCCACCACTATCTGCTCCACGGGCGTCACGCCGAGCAGCTCCGCGTGCTCGATCAGATGGTAAGAATGCTTATTGTGCTTGTCGTAGCTGATGTGGTATCCGATGTCGTGGAGAAGCGCTGCATCCGACAGCAGCTTCCTGTCGTCCGGGATGCAGCCCAGACGCTGACCGATCGCATCGAACAGCTGAAGCGCGAGCTTCTGAACGTGCTTCGAGTGCGGCTCTTCGTAGTGAGTTCGCTCCGCGAGCTCGCGGACAGACCGCTCTCGAGCCTCTCCCGGATCCGCCGGTGCCGGCGCGATGTGCGCACTCTCCAGCAGTATTCCTTCGCGGATCCCGTAAGCGGAGATGACGAGCTCTTTCGCTTCGACTCGTGCGGCCACTTCGGCTGCAACAGCGAGCCCCCCGACGATGATGTCGCTCCTCGCCGCGCTGAGCCCCGGCACGCTCTGACGCTCGGCGTCCGACATGTTGTGCAGCATGTCCACGATGTGCTCGAGCTCGATGCGCGGAATGACAGTTCCGTGAACCGTCTTGGCGCTTTCCATTCCGATGCGAGCGAGATGGATCGAGGCGAGAGTGGTAAACGTGCCTCCCGAGCAGACGATCCTCGTCGCATGCCAGTGACGCGCCGAAAGGTGACGACGCAGCTCGAGCCGAACGTGTTTTCTGAGCTTGCGCATCCCTTTCTTTCTGTCGCGACCCAGGTAGCGCTCGGTCGAACGGATCGCTCCCAACGGCAGGGAAATGAGGCGGTCAACCAGGCCATCTGCGCTCAGCGCGAGCTCGAGCGAGCCGCCACCAATATCCATTACGACGGAGCGACCCACGCCCAGATCGAAATGCGCGAGTGCGCTGCGGAAGCTGAGGCGGGCCTCGTCTTCTCCGTGCAGGACCCTGACCTTGAGACCGGTCTCCGCCTTCACGAGCTTGAGGAACTCGTCGCCGTTGCTGGCATCGCGCACCGCACTCGTTGCGACAACCTCTGTACGCGTTACGCCGAGCTGGTCGGCGAGCGTCGCCATCCGGGTCAGCGTGCTCAGCGCGTTCTGGATCGCGACTTCACTCAGCCTTCCAGTCTCAGCCAGACCGGCGCCCAGTCTCGGAGCAGCCTTCATTTCGTCTACGACGCGGATGGTTCCGATAGGGGAAACATCGGCGATCGTCTGGCGGATGGAATTGGAGCCGATGTCGATGGCGGAGATGCGGATGTCCGTGTCGCTCCCCTGCGCGGGAGCGCTGGGAGTGCTCAGAGTCAGACGAGGGTTTGCGGTGCCTGCCATCTGTTAAAGTTGACGGGTCGAACCCGCAAACGAAACTCCCGCCTCAATGGCATTTGCCACCGGCAGGGTCCCAGACTCTGCCGTCGGTGTCGATGAAAGCGTGGCTGTATTCGCCGGAGCCGAGCATCAGCTTCAGCACTCCGAGGTGCCCGTGGATCTGAGTCACCGAGTTGGCGGCTAACGGCTTGCGCACACCTCGCAGTTCGGCTCCGCCCGTGCCCGCAATGATCTCCTCGATCCCCCTCGACGGGTTGGCGACGCCCGCAGGCGTCTGCGGCCTAAAGCGCTCGTAATGGTGCTCGTGTCCATTGAGGACCAGGTCGGCGCCGGCATCGTACAGGATTTGCCACAGCGCCTGAACCTGGGGCGTCGCGCCGTGCGTACCGGAGCTGAAAAGCGGTCGGTGGAAATAGGCGAGCGTGCAGGCAACGGGATGATTCGCCAGATCCTGGCGGAGCCAATTCTCCTGCGCCGTCGCGGCTGCCGGATCCGCGCCGGGCCCGAAAAAGAGTTCGCTGTTGAGCGAGACCAGGTGCCAGCCGCCCAGGTCATAGCTATAGTAACCTTTACCCCACGGGCCGGCACGATTACCGAAATAAGCGAAGTACGGGTCAGCGCTTCCGCTGTCGTAGTCGTGATTGCCCGGAGCTGGGTGCACGACGTTCATGATGCGCGCTGACCCCCAGGACGGAGAGAAGCAGCGCGGAAAATCATTGTCCACGCCCGATGACCCCGATGGGTACGCGTTGTCGCCGAGGGTGGCAACCGCGGCACCTTTATTATCCGCCGCGGCTGCCGTGAGCACGCTGTCGACAATATGGCTAGTGGTCTCGTCCCCGTTGGTTCCACATACTGCGATGTCCCCCGCCGCGATCAGCTCCGGCGCTTCAGCGAGCTCGATTTCCTCCACTGGGAAACTTGGCGGACGCGTTGGCGACGACGAGTCATCTCGCGAGCAACCGAACGCTGTCCCGATCGCCAACGCATACAGCAGCAGCCGTCCCAGGTCAGAACGCAAACCCGATACTCGTCGTCACGCGACGAGTACTCCGGTTCGTGAACAGGACGTTGAAGTTGATTCCCGGATTGAGGTAGCCAACCCAGAATCCTCCACCGGCGGCTGAGTGCCAGCCACCCGGCGACTGGCCGTTCAGATAGACTCGCCCCGCGTCGGCGAAGCCCAGCGCGCCGACATCGAGCGGAAGGATGAACGGAAATGTTGCCAGCGGAACCCGCAGCTCCGCGCTGCCGTAGACCGACGCATCTCCCGCGTAACGCTGCCTCTCTTCCGTTCGAAACGATTCCGACCCGCCCAGGAACGCGGCGTCGAAATACGGGAATGGTCCCCACAGTTTCTTGCCACCGCCCCGGAGCGCGATCACGGGCAGCTTGGGGACGGGAAGTGTGAAGTAGGCGGCAGCCCACCCATCGAGTGATTCATAGGGAGTCGTGACATCCCACATCCCCGGGTAACCCGCTCCCGCGACGTCCACCACAACGCGTGGCTTGAGCGTGTCCGCGTAGTAGCGGCTGTCCAGATGCATCTTGAGCCGAAGTCCCGCCTGCCCGTAACGACTGAATCCGGTTGGACGTTGTTGCGCGATCAACCGGTTGGCGAGGCTGTCCGTGGTCGTGTAGCGAACGACCGGGCCGAGCGAGATGTCGCTGACGGGACTGAACGACCGGCCTATCCCGGGATTGAACTCCCACTGCCGTTGCCGAACCCCGTACAGGCTTCCGCGCAGATCTGGAACGTCGTTGCCGAAGCCGTGGAACTGCACGACTTCGAACTGTGACATGTGAGCCGTCACGGGAAGGTGCGTGTCCGATTCTTCAAACCGCTTGTCGAGCAGACCACGAATACGCGCGCGCTGGCTCGCAAAGGAATACGCGAGGTCGGCCTCCGTAAAAATCGAGTACGGGGCTTTCCGGAATCCGTACAATGTGCGTGACACCCCGACCAGCGGATAAAAGCCGAGCAGACGCTGAGAGTGGATACCTACCACCGGCTTGAGCTGCGAGCCGCGGTCGCGTTGTGGCGGAATCAGCGTCCCGTACGCGTGCAGCCACGGCCGGCGATTGAAGTAGTG
>JBBRQC010000047.1:0-15532 GCA_038227135.1 Gemmatimonadales bacterium | reverse complement strand
CTCTCCGGCACCAACTTCACGGTGATCATGGCCGGCGGCGCTGTGCCGTGCAATGTCACGTGGTGGGTGCGGCAAGCCTCGGCCATGACGACTTCCAATCTCAAGGGAACCGTTATGGCAGGGACGGGCGTCACCTTCACCGGTGGAACCTTCATCGGCAATGGGTGGGCGGGAGCCTCCGGCAGCGGCGACGCTACGGAGACAGGCACCGCGATCACGGGCTGCCCGTGAGGATGATGCAGACAGGATGCGCGCTGGCGCGAAAAGGCGCCGTGACGCTCGGCAACAACAACGTCATCACTCTGCCATAGAGTGGGCGCCAGCCGGAGTCGGACATTCGTTCGACTCCGGCGGCTCCGGCACCAATTGTTCGAAAAGACTTACATGTCAGTCTGGGCCGCATCTCGGCCCAGCGAAGATCTACCAGGTGAGCGGTCAGTGCCTGGTAGATCTTCGGTCATGGCACGCATCGATGGGGGACCGACTGATGCGACCAAGCAAATTCACTGAAGCCCAGATCGTGCAGGCACTCCGGCAGGTGAAGGCCGGAACGCCGGCAGTGCAGGTTTGTCGAAAACTGGGAATCACGCAGACCACGTTCTACCGCTGGCGCAGCAGGTACGGCAACAGCAACGGAGCGGAAAGCGAGTCGCACGAAGTGCGTGAGCTGCGAGACGAGAATCAGAAGCTCAAACAGATCGTGGCTAACCTGCTGCTCGACAAGCAGGGGCCTGCGGACTTCCTGCGCAAGAAATAGCAGCGATCGTACGCGCACGGCGGGATGTTGCAGGTGAAAACCACCCGGGTATATTTTTCCCCGGCTCGCTCCCGTCGAGATAAGCGCCACTTCCCTTCTGATTGGAATTTTTCCGTGACCACTGACGTCACTTCCTTCGACGCTATCGTCGTGGGCTCGGGCATATCAGGCGGATGGGCGGCAAAGGAGCTGTGTGAGAAGGGGCTGAAGACGCTGGTGCTCGAGCGCGGCCGCAACGTGGTCCACATCAAGGATTACCCTACGATGGATCTCCTGCCGTGGGAGCTCCCGCACCGCGGCGCGATTTCCCGCCAGCAGCTGAAAGAGAATCCCTTGATCAGCAAGGCGGCGGGCTATGGCGAAGACACCGCGCACTTCTTCGTGAAGGATCGCGATCACCCTTACGTGCAGGAAAAGCCCTTCGACTGGATTCGCGGATATCAGGTCGGCGGCAAGTCGATCATCTGGGGTCGCGCTTGCCAGCGTTGGAGCAAATACGAGTTTACCGCGCCCGAGCGTCAGGGCTACGGAATGAATTGGCCGATTGGATACGACGACGTCGCGCCTTGGTACTCGCACGTCGAGAAGTTCATCGGCGTCTGTGGCAACCGGGATGGCATCGAAGCGATGCCCGACGGAGAGTATCTCCCGCCTTTCGACTTCAATTGCGTCGAGAAGCATCTGAGTGACAGCGTGCGCGCGCACTATGGTAATCGCTACGTGGTGCAGGGACGCTGGGCGCACCTCTCTAAACCGAAGGAGATACACCTCCAGCAGGGCCGCGGAACGTGTCAGGCACGAAACCTCTGCATGCGAGGATGTCCTTACGGCGGGTACTTCAGCTCGAACGCGTCCACTCTCCCGTGGGCGGCGAAGACTGGCAACCTCACTATCCGGCCAGACTCCGTCGTTCATTCGATCATTTACGACGAAGCAAAAGGGAAAGCGACAGGCGTACGCGTGATCGACGCGAAGACGCACGCCATTACGGAATTCCACTCGCGGATCGTGTTCTTGAACGCGTCGGCGCTCAACACCAACCTCATCCTGCTCAATTCCACGTCGTCACGGTTCCCCTACGGGTTCGGGAACGACAGCGGAGTGCTGGGCAAGTATGTCTGCCACCACAACTACCGGACCGGCGCGAGCGGGAAGATGGCGGGGTTCGAAGACAAGTACTTCTACATCCGAAATCCCACCGAGTGCATCCTGGTGAACTTCCGCAATCTCGGAAAGCAGGATACGGACTTCGTCGGCGGTTACACCACGTTCACCGGCGCATACCGGGAGCGCCTCGAGCCGGCGGAGCGCGTGGGTGGCGAGTACAAGGAGGGGCTGGCGCAACCCGGCCCGTGGGGGATCTACATGTACATGCAGGGCGAAACGATACCACGGGAATCGAATCACGTCCGCTTCCATGAAACCGAGAAGGATCAATGGGGAATTCCCCGTCTGGTCACCTCGGTCGGGTACGATGACAACTCCGAGAAGATGATTCGCGACTGGCGCACCGAAGCGAAGGCAATGCTCGAGGTTGCCGGCTGCCACGACGTCGAAACGCGCGACAACCATCAGGCGCCCGGACTCGACATCCACGAGATGGGTGGTGCCCGAATGGGAAGCGATCCAAAGACGTCTATGCTGAACAAGTGGAACCAGGTTCACGCGTGCCCGAACGTCTTCGTCACCGACGGCGCGTGCATGACGTCCACCGGCAACCAGAGTCCATCGATTCTTTACATGGCGCTTACGGCCCGCGCGGTTGATCACGCCGTCGGCGAATTGGCGAAGCAGAACCTGTGAGAGACCGCGTCTGATGCCCCCGATGAACCGACGTGAAGCCGTTAAGGCAGCCACCGCATTGATAGGTGGCGTCCTCGTCACGACGAATGGCTTTCTGGTCGCTTGCGCGCGCGATTCAACCCGGCCCGCCGGCAAAGTTCTAACGCTCGACGACCAATCGCTGATCGAGGATATCGCGGATACTCTTCTGCCGACGACGCCGTCATCTCCAGGCGCGAAGGCGGCCGGCGCGGGAGTGGCGATCAACCTCCTCCTCAGCGATTGTTATGAGCGGGAGGCGCAGAATCGAGTCGCGACCGGACTGCAGGAATTCCGGGAGACCTGCGGCAAGCGCTGCGGCAACGGCTTCGCTTCTCTCTCCCAGAAGGAGCGCGAGCAGATTCTCCGCGAGATCGACGCCGAAGCGCAGAAGGC
This sequence comes from Gemmatimonadales bacterium, assembly GCA_038227135.1. Classification (GTDB taxonomy): domain Bacteria; phylum Gemmatimonadota; class Gemmatimonadetes; order Gemmatimonadales; family Gemmatimonadaceae; genus UBA4720. The sequence goes on along the minus strand of JBBRQC010000047.1, from coordinate 12,558 downwards.
TGGTTCAACACACTACTTCGGGCTCGTTCGCGAGCTTTCCACTCGAGCGTATTTCTCGTCCGAGATTGGAATGACGAAAGCGCTTCGCTACGTGATGGTCCCCGGAAAATGGATCGGATGTGTTCCGCTGAAACCAGGACAGCCGGCCTGGGGATAGGGTCGAGCGCCGTCGCCAAGGAGCAGCCAGAGTGTCGAAGGTAAGGATCGGAATCGTCGGCTCGCGATTTCAGGCGGGTTGCATAGCTGCATCCGTGAATGCGATGCCCGAGGAAATGGAGGTCGTGGCCGTCGCATCCCCGACCAGGGGAAATGCGGAAGCCTTCGCGCGACGTCATGGCATCCCGCGCTTCTATTCCGACTACCGCGAAATGCTGGCCGATCCTGCGGTCGAGCTGATCTCGATCACGGCGCCGAATCGGCTGCACGCGCAGATCACGATCGCAGCCGCGCGCGCGGGCAAGCATGTCGTCTGCGAGAAACCGCTTTGCGTTACGCTGGAGGAAGCCGACGCGATGATCGACACGTGCGCCAAGGCGGGTGTCCTTCTGCTCTACGCAGAGGAGCTGTTCTTCGCGCCGAAGTACGTTAAGGCGAAGCAGATGGCGGACGAGGGCGCCTTTGGCCGCGTCCACCTGGTGAAGCAGGGTGAGAAGCACTCTGGTCCCCACTCCGACTGGTTCTGGGACGTCGAGCAGTCCGGTGGCGGCGCACTCATGGACCTCGGCTGCCACGGTATCGCGTTCTGCTGGTGGTTCCTCGGCAAGCAGAAAATAAAGAGCGTCTACGCCCAGCTCTCCACGCAGGTAAACAGTAAGCGCACGAAGGGCGACGACGAGGCGCTCACAATAATCGAGTTCGAGAACGGCGCGATCGGTTTGGTCGAGAGCAGCTGGAATCGGCCGGGGGGAATGGACGATTCGATCGAGGTGTTCGGCGACAAGGGACAGACGTACGCCGACATGCTGATGGGGAATGCTCTGCAGACCTACTCGGAAGTAGGATTCGGCTACGCGGTGGAAAAAGCACCGTCGACAAAAGGGTGGACGTATCCCGTCTTCGAGGAGCACTGGAACTACGGGTTTCCGCAGGAGATGCGGCACTTCGCGCGATGCGTGCGCGGGACGGAGAAGCCTGTCTCCGATGGCGAAACGGGGCGCGTCGTGCAGGAAGTGCTTTATGCGGCATACGCGTCGGCTGGCCTCGGACAGAAAATCATGCTTCCCTTTCGGCCCGAGGGAATCTCCAAGCCAATCGACCTCTGGAAAAAGCCGGAGCTGGCTCGGGCCGCGCTCTGATGCGGCTTGCCGGCGCGATCGACATTGGGGGGAGCGCCATCAAAATCGGAATCGTCGCCAGCGACGGCACCGTGCTCAAACGCGAGCGCGTGGCCATGACGATGCTGGGCGAGCCGACTCAGGTTGTCGACTCGATCGTAGCCGCAATTCGACCGATGCTCGATGCCGCCAGCGCAGAGAAGAAGGAGGTGTCGGGCATTGGTGTCTCCGTAGCGGGCTTTCTCAATCCCGAACGCAGCGCAATGACACACAACGCGAATCTGCCGGCGCTGCGCGAATTCGAGCTGCGCGGCGCTCTGGAACAGCGCCTTTCGCTCGAGTGCCGTCTGGAAGTCGATTCGAACGCGGCCGTCCTCGCCGAGTACCGCCATGGGGCCGGCCGGGGCTCGTCTCGCCTGCTGGGCGTAACCGTCGGCACAGGCCTCGGTGGCGGAGTGATCATCGATGTCGAACTGCTGCGCTTCACGGGCGAGTGCGCAGGCGATATCGGGCACATCATCGTTGATCCCAAAGGTCGGCTCTGCAGTTGTGGTGCGCGCGGTTGCCTGGAGGCGATGGTGAACGTTGCCGCGCTCTCGGAGAGGGGCGAGGGTCGCACAGTGCGTGAGATAATCAACGCCGCGCGCAAAGGAGATGACCCCTCGCGTAAGGCTTTGGCCGAGACTGGTTGGTGGCTCGGACTCGGGCTCGCATCCCTGTCGCCACTCTTTTCGCCGGATAGAATCGTCGTTGGCGGGGGAATCGCCGCGGCCGGCGATTTACTTCTGGAGCCGACGAGAGCCAGCTACCGTCAGCACGTTCGCCCCGAGTTCAAGGAGTCCACGCGAGTCGTCGGCTCGACGTTCGAGGGTTGGGACGGAATGATTGGCGCGGCGAGCAATTTCCTCGAGCCGTTCGCATAGCGATCCGTGGCGAGAACAACGCTGCGGGTCCTTCCATCGCCAGATGCAATCGGCGAGGAACTTGCCGAACGCATCCTCGATCGAATCGAGAGCGCACGCATCGCCGGGAGCAACTTTCTTCTCGGATGTCCAACCGGCCGCACCCCGCGTCCGATTTACCGAGCGATGTCACGTCGACTGGCCAGGACGAAGCAGAATATCAGCCATCTCGTTCTCGCGATGATGGACGAGTATCTCGTTGAAGGAGACCATGGGCTCGAATACGCCCCGGATGACAGGTCGTGGTCGTGCCATCACTTCGTTCGTGAAGAAATCGCCGGTCCGCTCAACAAAGATCTTCCTCTTGCCAATCGTATCATTGACGAGTCGATCTGGTTTCCTGATCCGGCGGATCCGGCAAAGTTTGACACTAGGATTCAGAACGCGGGGGGCATCGATTTTTTTATTCTCGCTTCCGGCGCTAGCGACGGACATGTGGCGTTCAATCCACCAGGCAGCGCTAGAGATAGCCGGACCAGAGTGATTCGACTCTCGGAAGAGACGCGTCGCGACAACCTCCATACTTTTCCAGCCTTCAGGACTCTCGGTGAAGTGCCGGCGCACGGTATCAGCGTCGGCATCGCTACGATCGCGGCCGCGAAAGAGGCCGTGATGGTCGTCTGGGGGGAAGGAAAGCGCTTGACGCTTTCGCGCATGGCGAGCGCCAGCGACTATGAACCGGATTGGCCGGCTACGGTGATTCACGAGTGCGCCGTCCGAGAGATCTGGAGCGACTTGGAGGCCGCGGCGCCATTGGAGTCGAGACAATCCTCGTCGAAGCAGCAGTAGAGTCGCTCGAATCCGCTCTGGCCGCCGAGGCCGATGGCGCGGATCGTCTCGAGCTATGCGCGAACCTCAGCGACGGCGGTACCACTCCCAGAGCCAGTCTGATTTCCTCGGTTCTCGACAACACACGGCTGCCGATATTCGTAATGATTCGTCCGCGAGGCGGGGGCTTCGTTTACTCGGATGATGAGATCGCTGCAATGACGCGTGACATAATGCGGGTCGGAAACATGGGTGTCGCGGGGATCGTGACAGGCGTGCTTTCGTCCGATGATCGCGTAGATACCGACTGCACGCGCACTTTGCTGAGCGCGGCGCATGGGTTGCCGGTGACTTTCCATCGCGCGTTCGATTCCGCACAGAATCTTCCGGACGCGCTGGATCAGTTGATCGAGTTAGGGGTTAGCCGAGTCCTTACGTCCGGCGGCGCGCCGACGGCCCTGGACGGTGCTTCGGTCATCTCGGCGCTGCTCCGTCGGGCGGGCGACCAGATCGCAATCATCGCCGGCGGTGGTGTTCGCGACCACAATGTCCGCGAGCTGGTTGGTCGGACCGGAGTTCGCGAGGTGCACGCGCGACAGGTTCGGGGAATCAGGCGAGCACTTACCGGTTAACCAGCTCCGCATCCGTCCTTTCGCAACCACCAGTGGCTCACTCGCCGGTGTGACGCGCTCGCTCTCGAGCGTCGCTGCCGCGGCCGAAGAGAATGGGCTCTCGCGCATCTACATTGGATACACTTCCGCGAGGCTGAATGGCGCCGGTGTCAGCTCTTGATGCTCTTCGACGCTTCGTCCCAGCGGACGCTGGCTTTGCGGAAATAAGACTCGTTCGCCATGTGGCAAGCCAACGCCGCGTGGTGGCCGAATACGACGTCCTCGACAACCGGTCGCCGCGACCGCACCGCGTTGAAGAAGTTCGAGAGATGAGGGGTGGTGTCGTCGAAGTCGGGCCCTCGAAATGACTGCGACGTCTCTGCCAGCGCTTCACTGGCAAGCCGCGCGTCGTTCTCCTCGTGCCATTTCCTGAGATACTCCTCCCGCATCGCCCGCGGAAAGCTGCCCGTGTAATAGCTGGGGTAGGAATCCTTGCCGGTCTGCGGCGAGAACGTCACGCTCGATCCGGTAACTTCGAGTAGACCCTTCGAACCCTGAATGCGGTACGTCTCCGGCACTTCGGTGGCGAGATTGAGACGCATGTAAACAGGAAGGTCTCCGTAGTAATAGACTGTGGAATGCACGTCAGGCATGTTCCTCCCATCCTTCCAGTGACGGATCCCGCCAGCCGCGAACGCCTGCTTCGGGGGCTCGTTGATGCCGAGCATGAACATCATGCCGCTGATCAGATGGACCAGCAGGTCTCCCGCCACACCCGTCCCGTATTCCTTCCAGCAGCGCCAGCGCGCGAAAATGATCGGATCGAATGGCCGCTTGGGCACGTCTCCCTGCCACGTATCCCAATCCAGATTCTGAGGCGACAGGTCGAAGGGCGGCGGGTACTGCCACGCTCCGGTGGGATCGTTCCGTCCGAGCCAGCCTTCCACCAGCATCAGATCGCCAAGCATTCCCTGAGCAATAATTTCCCTCGCCTTGGCGCAAATGAGCGAGCTGACTCGCTGGGATCCTATCTGCACGATGCGGCCACTCTTTTTCGCAGCGTCCACCATCGCCACGCCATCCGCCGCAGTATGCGACATCGGCTTTTCGCAGTAGATGTCCTTCCCCGCGTTTACCGCGTCTATCACCACTTGCCGATGCCAGTGGTCGGGAACGGCCGCTACGATGCAGTCGATATCCTTGTTGGCGAGAAGTTCCTTATAGCGCCGGGTAACGGGGAGGTCCGGCCGCACGATCTCGCGAGCGAGAACGTGCCGCCCATCATAGAGATCCGCGGCGGCGGCGCACTCCACTCCCGGGAGCGTGATGGATGTCCCGAGCAAGCCGGACCCCTGCATGCCCACCCCAATCATCCCGAAGCGGACCCTGTCGCTTGGAGCAACCGGTCGCGAGGCAGCCTCGAGAGGCTCGGGCGTCAAGAAAATCGTTTTGCCAGCCAGAGTTCCACCCGCTGCAGCAGCACTGATACCCAGAAATTCCCGGCGTGAGAAGTTATTCTGCTTCACGGCATCTCCTGGTGTCTATATTGCCCGGTTGCGCAGCTAGCTCGTTGAACGAATTCGCCGTGTAGGAAGGTGCTCCTTTGCTGCACGGCGGTCAAATGACCACTACCGGTGCTTTCTCTGATTCGACACCTGCTTGCTATCGCCGCACTCCCATTTGTCGTGGCCGTGATGATTCCGATCTGGATCGCGCGAACGAATGGTGTGCAGGCCGCGCTGGCCACCGCCCCGACGCATCTATTGGCACAGACCGCGGGACTTGGACTGGCGCTGCTCGGATTGTCGCTCGTCGCCTCATCGCTCAGGCGGTTTGCAAAGGACGGAAAGGGTACCCTAGCGCCATGGGATCCGCCGCGTCACCTCGTGATTGACGGTCCGTACCGGTACGTTCGCAATCCGATGATCTCCGGTGTTGTGTTCATCCTGTTCGGTGAAGCATTGATTCTGCTCTCCGGGCCGCACGTCCAATGGGCGCTCATATTTCTCGTGATCAACCTCATCTACATTCCCCTGCTCGAGGAGCAACAATTGAAAGCGCGTTTTGGGGAGGAGTACATCGAGTATTGTCGTCACGTCCCTCGCCTCGTCCCGCGGCTACGGCCATGGATGCCGGCTTCGGGCCACAGCCGATGACGACGCCCGCCCGCGAGGCGCTCGAGCGCCTGCGTGAGGGGAACCTCAGGTTCGCCGCCAACGTGCGGGGCTCCGATGCCTTCGTGAGTCACACTCGACGCGTGGAGCTGGCGGCCGGACAGCAACCCTTTGCGATAATCCTCGGCTGCTCCGACTCCCGCGTTCCCGCGGAAATCGTGTTCGATCAGGGTCTGGGAGACCTCTTCGTCATTCGCGTCGCGGGAAATATCGTCGCTCCCTCCCAGGTCGGCAGCGTTGAATTCGCCGCCGCCCGGTACGGGACGCGCCTCGTGGTGGTGCTGGGTCATTCGCAGTGCGGGGCGATCCTTGCCACCCTGGAAGAGTTGCGGAGACCAACGGCAAACCAGTCGGTCAACCTCCGAGCGATCGTCGACAGAGTGCGGCCTTCAGTCGAGCAACTGCTCGAAACCGACTTGAGGAAGGATCCGGATGCCCTCGTGACTCAGGCGGTGCGTGCCAACATCCGCGCGTCGGTAAATCACCTCCGGCACGGCTCTCAGGTTCTCGAGCATCTCATTCAGAGCGAAGGCCTGATGGTCGTCGGCGCCGAGTATTCGCTGGAAACGGGCGTCGTGGAGTTCTTCGAGTCATGAAGGTGCTCCTCTTTGGCGCGACCGGAATGGTCGGCCAGGGTGTGCTGCGCGAATGCCTGCTCAATTCGAATGTCGAGAAAGTCGTCGCGGTGGTCCGGAAGCTGACTGGACACAAGCATGACAAGCTCAGCGAGCTCATTCAGCCGGATCTGGCGGCGCTGGCATCGCTCGAGCCGAAGTTGACGGGCTTCGACGCCTGTTTCTTCTGCGCCGGCGTATCAGCATTCCGCATGTCGGAGGAGGAATACGCGCGCGTGACTTATGATCTGACTTTGGGCGTGGCGAAGACACTTTTGCGGACGAGCCCGGATCTGACTTTCGTCTACGTGTCGGGAGCAGGAACGGACAGCAGCGAGCAAGGCCGGATGATGTGGGCGCGCGTCAAAGGACGAACGGAGAATGCGTTGCTATCAATGCCGTTCAGATCTGCGTACATGTTTCGGCCGGGCCTGATTATGCCACTGCACGACATACGGTCGTCGACGCGTTGGTACAACCTTGCATACGCGGCGATCAAGCCCGTTTACCCGCTGCTCAGACGTGTCGCTCCGACCATGATTACGACTACCGAGCAACTTGGGCGCGCAATGCTCGCCGTCGCGCGGAACGGATACGCGACACATGTCCTGGAGATGGCTGACATAACGCGGCTGGGTACATGGAGCTGACATCTTCGCAGCCCAGAGTACTTTCGCCTGCGACCGGTGATCCCTCAGTAGGTGCCGGTACCCGGATGAAATGTCCGCCAGCTGTGCCAGAACTCCTGTGAAGCAAACATTGGCTTCAGCGATCCCGAGCTGCTCCGGCCGTTGAGCGCGTAGGACCCGCCCGCGGTCACGAGCGAATCCCCACGCAGCGTGAAGCGCGCGTTGGAGTTCGGGCGCTCGAAGGCGAAGAAGCTCGCGTGGTCGGAGGCAAGCGCCAGCACGATCGGCTTCCCGCCTACTTCGTCGTTCACGACGCCTTCACGGCGCAGGCGATTCCCGTCGTAGGCCTTGCTTTCCCCGTTCGCCTGAATGCCCACGACCCAGGCCTTGTCGTGCCACGAGATGGTGTCAGTGCCGGTTAGCGTCTTGCGGCTTGCTCCCGTCTCGTAGTCGAAGCCCTTTGCGTATTCGTCTTTCTGATTCGAGTCCGGCTGCATGATCAGGGTGTGGGGATGCAATGACAGCCACTCGGCCAGCGTAACCTGCTGGCTCGGAATTTCTTCCAGGACCGTCCCCTTCATCCGTCCGACAATCGCCTGACCGGTCGCTTGTCGCCACCAGCTACCGGTCGTCCTGTCCTCGAACATCGCATTGAAGTGATCCATCCCGACCAGACGAAATTTCTCGGCACGTCCGTCGACGAGTGGCGAGAATACCCGTCCGGTCCGGCACACCGTGCAGTAACTCACCATCACCGGTTGTCCACCGATCGAGTCGCGCACCTGATGGTGGTAGCCGATAAATCGCAGCGGATAGGCGCGCGCATCACCATTGATCTCGACCCCAACGACGAGGCGGTTGGGCTCAACGCTGTTGCGCCCCACCGGCTGCATCGTGACCGACGCGGGCTCGAGGAACATCCTATCCGCAGACATCTTGAAGTTGAGCGCATAAATAAGCGGGGACGCGATGATCAGCGACGACGGTACCAGCCACTTTTCGCGGCCCTGCACACGCCATGCGGACCGCAAACCAGCGAGCGCGATTACGCCGAAACCAATCCGGAAAGCCCAGCGCCACGTGTAGAGGAAATACGCGACATCGATGCTTCGCATCCGCTGGCTGAACGGCATCGGCATTATGAAATACACGTTGGCCAATTCAAAAAGGACCAACCCGCAGATGCCGAGATAGAAGATTTTTTTCATATTTGCAGCTTCCGAAACAGAACGGGCGACCAGCACTGGCAGTGGGCGACAATATAGGGACTGAACGCGACCGTGCCGAGCTGCCCGATTCGGTATCCACCGTCGCCCGCGTTATTCTCAAGTAGCTGGAAGTTTTTACCGCATCCTGGAGACAAGCATGTGTCGGAACATTAAAACGCTAGCCAACTTCGAGCCGCCCGCGACCGATGACGAGATTCGCGCGTCGGCGCTGCAATTCGTCCGCAAGCTGAGTGGCGCGGCACGCCCTTCGCGCGCCAACGAAGCCGCATTCAATCACGCGGTCGAGGCGGTAGCGGCAGCCGCCAGCAAACTGGTCCGTTCACTCCACACGAACGCGCCACCACGCAACCGCGAACAGGAGATGCGCAAGGCCAGGGAGAGATCGCTCCAACGGTTCGCCTGACTTCGCCGGCGCGGTCGAGCAGCAGGTCGCGCTCGCGATGGTTGCGCGTCAGCGAGGGCGCTCGCCTGAACTCCGCCCGCGCTTCATCGTCACGCCCCAGCTTGGCGAGTAGATCCCCCCGCACGCTCGGAAGCAGATGAGCGACATTGCGATCGAAGGTCTTGACCAGATCTTCTGTTTGCTCGTAGCTGTAGCCGGGATACCCGGCGAGATCCAGTTGGGTCTCCTGCACCGCGTTCGTTATCCACCCTGGCATCCCCGACACGAGCTGCGCAAGATGCCCGAGCGAAAACGACTTGGGGTGAGGCTTCCATTGCCCTTTATCGGTGGGAACGCGCTCGAGAACCCGCCGCGTGGTGGCCATCTCCAGATCGAACTCCGGCAACAGCGTCTCAGCAATAGTCATGTTCGGCTCCGTCGTGTCGTTTGCGAAAAGCCATCACCATCTGCCGATTCGGAACGGCGATAGATCGAACCTCGCCCGGCCCGTCGTCAGAAGATCGGCATGCACCTCGCCCAAAGCGCTGGCGAACTTGAAACCGTGTCCCGAGCAAGCGCTCGACAGGAGTACCTGAGGATAGTCAGGGTGAAAATCGACGATGAAGTCGTGATCGGGCGTATTGGTGAATATGCAAACGCCGGTCTCCCGTATTGCGGCCTTCGCGAGTGTAGGCAGAACCGGTCGCAACGTTTTGCGGAGCGCCTCTCCTTCATTCTCGCCCATGTTTCGTCGCACTTGATCGGGGTGCGCATACAATTCTCCGTCGTGCATTACGGACGCTTTCATGCCACGTGGGAGGCGCGGGAACCCGTAACAAATGCTGCCCGGCTTGTATTCGTGGGCATAAATAGGGAATTGTGTCATGTCGTACAGCTCCGGCTGCGCGCCAGGCTCGAGCCAGAACACCGTTTGACGCTCAACGGTGAGCGGGAGCGGGAGCCCAGCCATCAGTTCCGTGTTCCACGCTCCGCCGGCGATCACAAGCTTATCGGCGAGGTAGGTCGCGGCGGATGTAACTACGCGAACGCCGCCACCATCTGGCGTCCATTCTCGTACGGGCTCATTGAATCGCGCATCCGCTCCGGCTTCTTTCGCCACATCTATGTGGGCCTTGTTGCAGCGGTCGGCGTCGAGATATCCGGCGCGGGGGTCGAGTACCGCTACTAAATCCTCAGCAAGACGGAATGCTGGAAATCGGTCATGCGTATCCTCCGGAGAAAGCACCTCGTGCGGCAAGCTGTGCGCGGCCGCGCTGCGCAGGGTGCCGGAGACGACCACGCCGTCCGGCGGACCGATCATCAGACCGCCATTGATGGTCATCAGCGCCGCGCCGCTGCGCTCCTCGAGCTCGCGCCAGAGCTCGTGCGCGCGCCGCACCAGCGGCACGTAGAGGGGGTGCTCAAAGTATGTCTCGCGGATGATGCGGCTATCGCCGTGCGATGATCCAAGCTGGTGTCCCTGAGAGAACTGCTCGAGCCCAAGCACGCGCCACCCGCGCAGCGCCAGCTGGCAAAGCGTAGCGCTTCCCATCGCCCCGAGCCCCAGGACTATCGCGTTGTACCTTTGATGGTCGGTCATCAGACGTAATCGTGGGCAACTTGGCCGTCACGCCGCAATGGTGGTAATGTGGGAGACGCATGCCCGAGCGAAAGAAGCATATTCCCGAATTCGTGGTGCTCTCCCGAGAGGATGCCGAGCGCCACGACCCGCGCGGCAAGGAGATATGCATTTCTATCGCGGATCCGGGTGCGGATCCGGCACAGCTGTCCGAGGATTTCGCAGCGATCCTCAGATTGCACTTCACTGACATCCTGGAACAGGAAGACCCTTCGGATGTTCTCTTCTCTCAAGACCACGCACGGGCTATCAGAGATTTTATCGACAATTGGCCGGACGCAACACGGATCGTCGTCCACTGCCACGCCGGGATCAGTCGTTCTCCCGGCGTGGCCCTTGGACTGTGCGATATTCGGGGATGGGCTACCGCGGAGCTGGAGCGGTCGCATCCGGGCTGGAACCGGCTTGTGCGAAGGGCGCTCGCCGCAAAACCTCAGGGCTAGTCCAATTTTTTTTCCGGGTGGGTGACAGAGTGCGCTCCAGCGAGATAACGGCGGACGTTCGTGCGTTCTTCACGACCTATTGCACCGCGTTCATCCGGCGTGATGCCCCCGCGATTGCCCGCCATTTCGCCGATCAGGTCTACGTCGCCAGCGAAACCGGAAAGAGCGTCCGCGTGCAGGTCGAGACGGGCGATGAGTGGCGGAAGACGATCGATCAGCTCCTCCACATGTACCTCGCCCTCAACGTTGCCTCGGCCGAGGTAAAGGAGATGTCGATCCATCCAGTCTCATCGCGATTGGTGCAGGCAAGCCTTCACTGGGCCCTCCGTGATGCCAACAGTGCTCCCCTCTACGAGTTCGACGCTCTGTACACGCTGGCTCGTCACAGTGAGAACTTCAGGATCATCGCGATCGCCCACAATGAGATTCCACAATATCGCCGCTGCGCGGAACGAATCGCATCCCGGGTTCCCTCCGAATCCAAACCAGAAGGCAACCAGTGATGGGCGGGCCGGAGCCAAGCCCTGCCACCCCGAGCACAGACTCGGACAACTGGACGGAAGTTGACCGGTTCCTCTCCCAGGCGTTGATCGCACCGGACCACATTCTGGAATTCGCGCTCGAATCGAGCCGCGCGGCTGGACTGCCAGCGATCAGCGTCTCGCCGAATCAGGGCAAGCTGCTCGAGTTGCTCGCGCGGATAATGGGTGCGAGGTCGATTCTGGAGATCGGGACTCTCGGCGCGTACAGCACGATCTGGCTAGCCAGAGGGATGCAACCGGGAGGTCTCTTGATCACTCTGGAAGCCGATCCCGCACACGCCGCCGTGGCGCGCACCAACATAGCTCGCGCCGGCCTGGAAAGCGTTGTAGAGTTGCGTCTTGGCAGCGCGTCGGACACCCTGCCCCGGATATCAGCCGAGCGTCTGGGACCCTTCGATCTGATCTTCATCGATGCCGACAAGAAGAACATTCCCTCCTACTTCGAGTGGGCACTGAAGTTGACGAGGCCCGGAAGTGTCATCGTCGTCGATAACGTTGTGCGGGGCGGACGCGTAATTGAATCGAACAGCGACGATCCGGATATTCAGGGGGTCCGGCGTTTCCTGGCGCTGGCAGGTGCTAACCCGAACGTGAGCGCGACCGCGATTCAAACCGTCGGGCTCAAGGGGTACGATGGCTTCGCAATAGTGCGGGTGCTCGAAAAGAGGCTGTCATGAAGAACGGCAAAGACTGGCGCGCAATCGTTGCTTCGTCTCTTGGCTGGGAGGAGGGCCACGCCACTCTCGACAGCGCGGTCAAGGGTCTCGCGCCTGCACTGCGCGGACAAAGGCCTGATGGATATCCGCATTCGCTGTGGGAGCTCGTCGAACACATCCGTATCACGCAGCGCGACCTGCTCGACTTCTGTCGAAATCCCGATTACGTCGAAGAGCTCGAATGGCCACGGGACTATTGGCCAGTATCAAAGGACCCAGTCAGCCCCGCCGCGTGGGACAAGAGCATCGCCGATTACAAGCGGGACCGCGATGCGTTTGCACACTTTACCACCGACACTGACCTGGATCTCACCGCAAAAATTCCGCGGGGCAAGGGGCAGACTTACCTGCGAACGGTTCTTCTGGCCGTCGACCACGCTTCGTATCACGTCGGGCAGCTCGTCTTCGTTCGCCGGCTACTCGGCGCATGGCCCCCCGCGAAATGAGTGTGCCGCACCGTCCATCGGTGCGAAACCGCGCGCCCGCACGAACGTATGGTGGCAGACACGACCCACCCACCACTTTGTCGAGGCGAGTATGAACCCGGACGTGCTGGCGTTCGCCCAGGTTTCGGT
>JBBRQC010000046.1:0-18337 GCA_038227135.1 Gemmatimonadales bacterium | reverse complement strand
GTGCGTGTTTTCGAGTCGAACATCTTATTGAGTTCGGTAGGTTCTGGCGGAGGGAAAAGCAAACGCCCCGAGAGCTTCGGGGCGTTGGTTCAATCTACCTTTTCGGGGTTCCCTGTCAACGCCGGACAGGCGCCGGCGGGGGGATCACGTCAATCGCGCGGGGTGGATCGTCGGGGCGGGCTAGGGTCCTGATCGGATCGAGACGAATGATGCACTAGACGTACTTGCCCTCGCCCTCAGCTCCCGCCGCTACCGGATCCGACCTCTCAGCTGCTGTTCCGCCTGGAGTCATGTTATTAAGGGCTCGGTGTTATTTCATTGCCGCGATGAAGATCCAAATGCCAATCGTAAATCCGATTCCTATCTTGAGCACCGTCGAGACGACCCGCCCGATCAAAGCTCCCTTGGCGACCCGTGTAGCATCCCCCGCTGACGCCCCGCCCGTGAGCTCCGCGACGAGTGCGCCGACAAAAGACCCGACAAAGGCCCCGATGATCGGGCCGACGATGGGAACGGGGAATCCGAACATCGCACCGACGATTCCGCCAATGATCGCACCCCATCCGGCCCGTCGCGAGCCGCCGTACTTCCGCGCGTACCGCCCGGTCATCGTAAACTCGAGCAGCTCCGCGACCAGAGCCAGCACGGCGACGGCGATCAATGAAACCCAACCGATGGGATCGCCGGGGACAATCATATTATAGACGACTGCCGACGCCACCATTATCCAGAGTCCCGGAAGCCCCAGGACGATCAGGATAAGGGAGAGGACTATTACCGCCGCCAGAATCAGTAGCGCCATCAGGCAAGTTCCCTTGTTAAAGCCGCGAGGAGCACGCTCGCCTCAGCTGCACCGCTCCCCCTAAAGACAATTGAATTATCGCGCCTGGTATGGATGCGCGCGAGTGTCGAAAGCGTACCGCGGCTGACCGTGACCGATTCAATACCTCTATCAGCGAACGCCATGCTGTCTGCCAGGATTCCGGGAATCATGCGCCCCATGGCGGGCTTTGGCTGAATGGAGGACGGCGCAGCCTCCGCAGCTGCCTTTATCCGCCTTGGAACAGCACCCGTATACATCAGGCGCCAGCCGCCCCCGTCGTCCACGGTGTCGCAGTTGAGCGCTACGATTCCCACGCTTGCCGCCGACGCCCACACTCGTGCACCGGCTAATCCCAGCTCCTCTCCGCTGGTGATAAGTACACCGAGGTCCCGCACAGATGACAGGGATTGCGCTGCGAGCAGAACCGCGGCAACTCCGCTCGCGTTGTCTACCGCGCCCATGGACTCGTTCCGAACCCAGCACAGCACCGATGGCAGCGCCACGATCAAAGCGGAGATCTCGATAGCGCCCCAGATCGCGGTCGCATCGCGGTTGCCGCGGAGAGATACGAGAAGCACACCTGTCGCGGCGAGATTCACTCCTGCCATGCCGATCGAGCTCGCAATGCGAATCAGCATCGGCACCGTCTGGGACTTGGAGTCGAGATGGGCAACGAGCCACACCGAAGGACTCCCGCGACCGGCCTCGAGATTCATCGATGTGGCGCGTTGGAAGGGAAAGGCAGTAATCCACCGCCGTCTTGCATCGGCAGACGCGAGGAGCAGGGCGACGTATAGGGCTGCCCCCGAAATCAGAGCGACGAGCGGACCCTGTTGAATTGCCGTACGCGCGACGATGAAGATTGTTGCAGCCTGGGCCGCCGCTGCGACTGGCACGCCCCACTTTCCCGGCCACTGCGAATACTGGAAAGGCCGCTCGATGCACTCGAAGCCCGCGCGCTCGAGCTCTTTCCTGCATAGCGCCCGCGCCTCTGCCTCCTCCGCACTTCCCGCGAACCTCGGCCGCTGTGAGAGCCGTTCTACCAGCTTCCTGGCGCGCTGAACTAGCTCCTGGTCCGCCATCACGCCCGAGAGCTAAAGGAGTCCCATTTTCTTTTTCACTTCGCGCATGGTTTCGCGCGCAACTTCTCGGGCGTGGTCAGCTCCAGCGGCCAGGGTTTTGGTGATCTTGTTCGGGTCGCCCGCCAGCGCTTTCGCTTTGGCGCGGATCGGCACCAGCTCTTTTTCCATCGATTCGTGCAGAACTTTCTTGCAGTCGAGGCAGCCCCAGCCGGCTGTGCGACATTGAACTGCCACGTGCTCCACCGTCGCTGGCGGACTGAAAGCTTTGTGCAGGTGGTAAATGTTGCACACTTCAGGCGTGCCCGGATCCGAGCGACGCACACGCGCTGGATCGGTGACCGCGGGTCGAAGTTTTTCCCACACCGCCTCCGGCGACTCCAGCAGGTCGATGGTGTTGCCGAGCGACTTGGACATCTTCGCCTGGCCGTCGAGCCCCATGATGCGCTTTGCCGGAGTCAGTAGCGCTTTGGGCTCCGGGAAGAAGCCCGGCCGCCCCGGCTCACCTGCTCGGGGGCTCTGGGTCCCGGCCGCGGGAGCGTCGAACCTCGCGTTCCACTTGCGTGCGATCTCGCGCGACAGCTCCAGGTGCTGAACCTGATCTTCGCCGACGGGCACGAGCTCGGCACGATACAACAGGATGTCGGCTGCCTGCAGCACTGGATAGTTCAGCAATCCCGCGGGAACGCTCTCTTCGCGGCTTGCTTTGTCCTTGAATTGCGTCTGGCGCTCGAGCTCGCCAAGCGGCGTCAGAGTGTTGAATATCCACGCCAGCTCAGTATGTTCCGGAACCATCGATTGCACGAACAACGTGCACTTCGCCGGATCCAATCCCGCGGCAAGCAGCGACAGCGCCATGTCTGCCGTCCGGGCGCGGAGATCTGCGGGCTCGTAAGGCTGCGTGATGGCGTGATAGTCGACGACGCAAAAGAACGACTCGTATTTATGCTGCAGCTCAGCCCAGTTCTTTACCGCTCCGAGGTAATTACCGATGTGCAGTGAGCCAGAAGGCTGAATGCCGCTGAAGATGCGGGACATTGCGCGAAATTAAAGAGCGCGAGAGAGGAGTTGCAAGCAATTTCCGGAACTGATCGGGACAATCTGGAGCTTCTCGACGTCGCGCTCGAGGCGGCCCGCGCCGGGGCCGTGGTGATTCGCGACGCCACCTCACAGCGCGAGAAGCTCGTGTGGGAGACGAAAAGCAGGTCCGATTTCGTCAGCGAGGTCGACAAGGCCTCCGAGCAGCGAATCGTCGAGATCGTCAAGCGCCGCTGCCCCGACGCGATTGTGCTCGGCGAAGAGCTTTCGCCAACGGCCGTCTCTTTTGCGGGGCTGGTGGTGATTGCCGACCCGCTGGACGGCACGACCAACTTCCTGCACGGTTATCTTGAGTACGCTGTTTCAATCGCAATCGCCCGCGACGGCGCGGTATGCGCCGGCGTAGTTCTCAACGTCGCGCGCGATGACGAGTTCACTGCCGTGAAGGATGGCGGGGCTTTCCTGAATGGGCAGCGGATACGCGTATCGAGCCTCCGCGATCCCGGGCGCGCGTTGATCGGCACCGGCTTCCCATTCAAGAATCTCGAGCTGTTGCCACAGTACTCGGCGCAGTTCAGTTTGGTGATGCGTGGAACGGCCGGAATTCGACGGGCGGGATCAGCGGCGCTGGACCTTTCCAACGTGGCGTGTGGAAGATTCGACGCATTCTGGGAGCTGACTCTCGCGCCGTGGGACGTCGCCGCCGGAATGCTGATGGTGCAGGAAGCTGGTGGGATCGTCACCGACCTGGAAGGAAATCCAGCCCGAGCCGTAGGGGGAGCGTTCGTCGCCGGAAACCCCGCCATGCATGCATGGCTTCTCCAAACCGTCAAACGCGCAAACATGTACAAGGAAGAAACCGCATGAAGCTCGTCGAATGCGTTCCGAACTTCTCCGAAGGCCGGCGGCCCGAAGTGATCGCGGCAATCCGCGAGGCGATCGCGGCGGTGGAGGGAGTTTCAGTCCTCGACGTCTCATCCGACACGTCGCACAACCGCTCCGTCATCACCTTCGTCGCGCCGGCAGAGACCGCTGTTGACGCCGCCATTGCCGGCATTCGCGTCGCGGCCGAACGCATCGACCTGTGCAAGCACACCGGTGAGCACCCACGCATCGGCGCGACGGATGTCGTCCCTTTCATCCCGCTCGAAGGATCGACGATGGAGGACTGCATTGCCCTCGCTCGCCAGCTCGGCGAGCGCGTGGGACGCGAGCTCGAGATCCCCGTTTATTTGTACGAGCGGGCGGCGACGACACCAGCGAGGGAGAATCTCGCCGACGTGCGTCGTGGCGAATTCGAGGGCCTGCGCGAGGAGCTCGGAAAGAATCCGGCTCGGAATCCCGATTACGGCCCGTCACGGATTCACCCGACCTGCGGCGCGATCGCGATCGGCGCGCGCCCCTTTCTCGTGGCCTACAACGTCTACCTCGGCCCGGCGTCCAATCTTCCGATCGCGAAGAACGTCGCCAAGGCCGTGCGTGGATCGTCGGGCGGTTTCAAGTTTGTGAAAGGCCTCGGACTGGAAGTCGACGGACAGGCGCAGGTATCGATGAACCTCGTGGATACCGAAAAGACTCCTCTCCATACGGCGTTCGATTTCGTGAAGATGCGGGCGGAGGGCGAAGGGGCAAAGGTCACCTGGAGCGAGATAGTTGGACTCGTCCCGGAGCGGGTCTTGTTCGACGCCGCGGCGAGCCACCTGCAGCTCCGTCAGTTCACGCCAAAGCAGGTTCTGGAGCGCCAGGTTCGCGAGGTCACCAGCGGCGGCGAAAGCGTCAGCGGGTTCGTCGCGTCCGTGGCATCATCCAACCCGGTTCCGGGCGGAGGAAGCGTCGCTGCGCATGCGGGGGCGTTGGCGGCAGCGCTCGCCCAGATGGTCGCCGGGCTGACCATTGGAAAGAAGAAGTACGCGAGCGTCGACGCCGAGATGAAGGATGCAGCGCTCAAGGCGGTCTCCCTCGGCAACACTCTCGCGTCTTTGGTGAAGCGCGACGCAGAAGCCTACTCGCACGTCTCGGAGGCATACAAACTTCCCAAAGAGCCGGCCGACGCGGCGGCTCGTCGCAGCGAAGCGGTGACGGCTGCTCTTCTGAAAGCCGCCGAAGTCCCGCTGGAGACTGCTCGCGCGTCAGTCGAAGTCGCGCAGCTCGCCGCGATCGTGGCCGAGAAGGGAAACACCAACGCAGTGACGGACGCGGGCGTCGCGGCACTGCTGGCGCAGGCTGCATGCAAAGGCGCCGCGTACAATGTGCGGGTCAACGTCCAGGCTTTGGATGACAGGTCCAAGGGCGGGTCCCTGGCTCGTGAGGCCGAGCAGCTGGTGAAAAAGGCGGGTGAGCTGGCGGAGCGCGCTACTTCCGCGGTGGAGCGAGCGCTCTCGAGCTGAGGGTTCCGCTACCCGGGTAGAGCGGTCAACACTCGCGGTCCGTTCTCGGTGATCGCGATCGTGTGCTCAAAATGCGCCGAGCGGGTGCCGTCAACGCTGACGACGGTCCAGCGATCCGGCATCGTGCGCGTTCCCGGCTGTCCCACGTTCACCATCGGCTCGATGGCGATCGTAAATCCGGGCTGAAGACGCTTGCCGTGCTTCGGCTTCCCATAGTTGGGGACCTGCGGATCCTCGTGAAAGCCGATGCCGATCCCATGCCCGACAAGATCGCGCACGACGCTGAAACCGGCCGCTTCCACGACGCTCTGAACAGCCGCGCCGATGTCGCCCAGGAAATTGTCCGGCGTAGCGGCTTCGATTCCCGCTGCCAACGCGTTCCGGGTCACATCGAGCAGCTTCTTCGATTCGGCGTCGACTTTACCGACGGCGACCGTCGTCGCCGAGTCAGTGTAGTATCCCTCGAGTTTGACGCCGATGTCGAGGGAGATGATGTCGCCCTCCTCGATCGCCCGCTTTTTGGACGGAATACCGTGCACGATTTCCTGGTTGATCGACGTGCAGATGCTCGCGGGAAAGTTGTAGAGGCCCTTGAACGCCGGCGTCGCGCCCGGATGGCTGCGGATGAAATCGTCCGCGATCTTGTCCAGATCCATCGTCGTCATCCCGGGGCGCACGCTCTTCTCCAGCAGGCGCACCGTCGCGGCGAGGATCTCGCCGCCCCTCGCCATGATCTCAATTTCGCGTGGTGACTTGATCTGAATCACTTGCCGAGCGCCTCGACGGCGCGGGCAGTCACTTCATCCACCGCACCGTCCGCATCGATTTTGAGAACCTTCATCTTGTTGTCGCCGTACCAATCTATCACCGGCTCCGTCTGGGTTCGGTAGACCTCGAGGCGATTCCGGATTGCTTCGGGCTCGTCGTCCTTCCGGCGTACGAGCCTCCCGCCGCATTTCTCGCACTCGGATCCCGGTGCGCGACCCATGTACGGAGTCTGGCAGCCTTCGCAGACCGTGCGCGTGCTCAGTCGCCTCACGAGCTCATCGTCATCGACGTCGAATAGCAGCACCTTGTCGACCTTCTTGCCGATTTCGGCGAGCGTGACGCCCAGCCCTTCTGCCTGGGGAACGGTGCGGACCGCGCCGTCGAGGATTGCTCCCTTCTTCGTCGCGGGAGAGGTCATCACGTCCTGGAGGATGCCGAGGATCACCGAATCCGGGACGAGATCGCCGCGATCCATGTACGCCTTGGCTTCCTTTCCTTTTTTTGTGCCATCGCGCACCGCGGCGCGGAGCAAGTCACCGGTCGCGATCTTGGGGATTCCGAGACGCGCCGCGAGCCTGTCGCCCTGCGTGCCCTTTCCAGCGCCGGGAGGACCCAGCAGCACGATGATCACCTAGCCCTGCCCGGGCTTAGTAAGCGCCGCCGGCCTGTCGACCGCGGAACCGTACTCGGCCCTTCTTCATGAAGCCGTCGTACTTCCGGAGCAGCAGGTGCTGGTTGATCTGGGTCATCGTATCGAGCGCGACACCGACCACGATCAGAAGCGACGTTCCACCGAACCGGAAAGGCACGTTGATCAGGTCGGCGATGAAGACGGGGAGAAGCGCGATGAAAGTCAGAAACAGCGCCCCCGGGAACGTGATCCGTGAAACCACGTGATCGATGTACTCGGCCGTCTTCGCGCCTGGCTTCACGCCTGGAATGAATCCACCCTGCTTCTTGAGGTTCTCGGAGATGTCGACCGGGTTGAAGATGATCGACGTGTAGAAGTAGGTGAAGAAAACGATCAGGATCGCCGACAGGGCGTAGTAGAGCCAGGTGCCCGGTGCGAAATACTCGGAGATGATGCGCGCGTTCTCGTTGCCGCTGAACTGCGCGATTGCGCCCGGCACGACGATCACGGAGGAAGCGAAGATGATCGGCATTACGCCGGCGGCGTTGACGCGGAGAGGGATGAAGTTCTTCGCCGCTTCGCGCTGTCTGCCGCGGGCCATGGTGCGCTGCGGGATCTGGATCATCACTCTTCGCGCGGCCATGGTGATCGCGATCGTTCCGGCGACTACAGCCACCATGACGATCCCGAGCACGACCAGCGAGAACGGACCGACAGCCTGTGTCTTGATGAAGCTGAACGTTCCGAAGATGCCCGGCCAGAACCGCTCGACGATCGAAAAGAAAATGATCAGCGAGGCCCCGTTGCCGAGACCACGTTCGGTTATCTGCTCGCCAAGCCACATTACGAACATCGCGCCGGTGGTGAGGACGAGGACCATTTGCAGCTTGAACCCGAAGCCAGGGTTGGCCACGGCGTTCTGCAGCGAGGCGGTAAAGAGCGCGAATCCCCAGCCCTGGACCACGGCAAGCACGACGGTGACATAGCGCGTCCACTGCGTCACGCGCTTTCTGCCTTCCTCGTCCTTCTGCATCTTCTCGACGGTCGGTATCACGACACCGGCGATCTGCATGAAGATGCTGGCGGAGATGTAGGGCATGATGCCGAGGGCGAAGACAGTGGCGTGCGAGAGTCCGCCGCCGACGAACAGGTCGTAAAGCCCCAGCAGTCCGCCCTTGCCCTTGTTGGCGAAGAAATCGGTGAGCGCCACTACGTCCACGCCCGGCGCCGTGATGTGCGCGCCGACCCTGTAGATCACGAGACACAGGAGCGTGAACATGATCTTGTCCCGCAACTCCGGCGTGTTGTAGATGTTGCTTACTGCCGCCGCGGGGGCTGATTGCGCCATTAGTTCTCTACTCGGCCTCCGGCCGCTTCGATCTTCTGTTTAGCACCCGCGCTCATCTTGATTCCGCGCACGGTGACGCCTTTGGCGGCGTCTCCATTCGCGAGAAGCTTCGCGGGACCCTTTCCCTTTCGGATCAAGCCGGCTTCGGCCAGGGACTCTTCAGTCACTTCGGCACCCTTCGGTAGGCGAGCGAGATCGTCGAAGCTGACGACCTGGTGCTCGATACGAAAGATATTCGTAAACCCACGCTTGGGGATGCGGCGAGTGAGCGGCATCTGCCCTCCCTCGAATTGGGGCTTGCCGCCACCTGGGCCGTGGTGACCCGAGCGGGCCTTGATTCCCTTGTGTCCCTTGCCGGACGTCTTACCAGTGCCGGAGCCCGGGCCACGTCCGATTCTCTTGCGATTGCGGTGCGATCCCGGAGCTGGAGCCAGGTTGTGGAGCCCGATCTTCTCGTCTCCGAGTCGTTCCCGACGTGTTGGTTTGTCTGCCACTCGTTATTCCTCTACCGGCGTCACTTCTACCAGGTGACGCACGTGTTTGATCTGTCCGCGCAGCGCGGGAGAGTCCTGCTTGATCACTACAGCCTGGTGATGCCGGAGGCCGAGCGCCTCGAGCGTGCGGTTCATCCGCCACGAGTGGCCGATTCCGCTTCTCACCTGCTTGATACGAACCTTTCCTTCAGTGATGGTCTCCTTCGCCGTCGTCTTGGGACCGCGAGTGTTCCACCACACGTGTGTTCTAGGCATGTGCTACGGCCTCCTTCGACTTGGCACGCGAGCGGTAGCCAATGCTCGAGACTTCCATCCCGCGCTCGCGAGCGATCTGCTCTACGGTTGTCAGCTGCTGCAGGCCATCCAACGCCGCCAGCACCATGTTGTGCGGGTTGGTCGAGCCCAGGCTTTTCGTCAGAATGTCGGCAATTCCCGCGCATTCCATAATCGCGCGGACGGCGCCCCCAGCGATCACACCAGCTCCCGGAGCAGCCGGCTTCATCAGGACCTTGCCAGCTCCGTGCGAGCCTACGACTTCGTGCGGTATGGTGCCGCCCGTCATCGGGATGCTCACCATGTTGCGGCGCGCGCCGTCAACGGCCTTGCGGACCGCTTCGGACACTTCGTTGGCCTTGCCGGTCGCAAAACCGACGCGCCCCTGTCCATCTCCAACCGCGACGAGCGCGTTGAAGGAAAAGCGGCGACCGCCCTTCACGACCTTCGCGACACGGTTGATCGCAATCACGTTCTCGACGAGCTCGCTTCCACCGTCGCCACGTCCGCCATCACGATCACGACCCTTCCCCTCGCGACGCCCACCGCCGCCCTGACCGCCGCGTCCACCGCCTTCACCGCGCGCGCCGCCGCCACCGCCCTGGCCACCGCCCGGAGCACCGCGACCGCGGCCGGCACCGGGCCCGCCACGTCCGCCACCGCCGCGTCCGCCTCGACCACCGGCGCCACCGCCACTGCGGGCGCTACCACCTGTGCGTGGACGTTCTGCCGCCGGCTGCTCGGGCGAGGCCGCTTCAGGATTCTCGTTTTCCGCCATTTATTAGAACTCCAGCCCGCCTTCGCGGGCTCCGTCGGCCACACCCTTCACGCGGCCATGATATTTGTATCCAGCTCTGTCGAAGACGACGCGCGTTACGCCGGCATCTTTTGCCTTCGCAGCGAGACGCTTCCCTACTTCGACCGATCTCTCGGTCGGCTTCCCTTCGAGTCCCGAATCGGTGACCGTCATGATCGTGCGCTGCGCGGTGTCGTCCACCAGCTGCGCATAGATGTGCTTGATCGAACGATATACGACCAGGCGTGGACGCTCCGCGCTGCCAATCACCTTCTTTCTGAGTCTGAAGTGACGGCGCGTGCGGAGCTGATCGCGCGACTTTGGTCTGGCCATCTTCGGCATTACTTACCTCCCGCCTTACCAGCTTTGCGCCGGACCTGTTCGCCAACGTACTTGATGCCCTTGCCCTTGTAAGGCTCGGGTGGCCGGATGCTGCGGATTTCCGCGGCCACCTGGCCAACGACTTCCTTGTTCGCGCCTTCGATGATGATCGATGTCGGCTGGGGCGCGGAGAGCTTGATGCCCTTCGGCGCCTCATACTTCACTGGATGCGAGAACCCCAGCGCGAGCTGCAGTCCGTAAGGACGCGGCTCTGCCTTGTAGCCAACGCCGATCAGCTCGAGCTCCTTCTTGAATCCCTTGGTCACGCCCTCGACCATGTTGGCAACGAGAGTGCGGGACAAGCCATGCAGCGCCTTGTGCAGGTCTTCATCCGACGGGCGCTCGACGAGGATCTGATTGTCCTTGAGCGTCACCTTCATCGTCGAGTGCAGGACGCGCTCGAGCTCCCCCTTGGGGCCCTTCACGTGAACCTTGTTTCCTTCAACCGTCGCGGTGACGCCCTTGGGGAGCGGTACCGGGTGCTTTCCGATTCGTGACATCTGTCTATATCTCCTTACCAGACCAGCGCGAGCAGCTCGCCGCCGGTGCGGGCCTGCCGCGCCTGTCGATCCGACATCACGCCCTGCGACGTGCTGAGAATCGCCATGCCGAGCCCATTGCGAACGCGCGGAATCTCCGCGACAGCGACATACTTGCGAAGTCCGGGCGTGGATACGCGCCGCATCTCGCGGATCACGGGTTGTCCGCCCTGCGCGTACTTCAGAACAACGCGCAGCGTCTGCCTGCCGTTTTCGTTGTCGAGCGTCTTGTAGTCCTGAATGAAGTTGTTCTCCTTCAGGATCTTCGCGATCTCCACCTTGAGCTTCGAGACCGGCATGTCCACGCGGCGGTGCTTCGCCCCACAGGCGTTGCGAATGCGCGTGAGCATATCGGCTATCGGATCGGTCATACTCATTAAATGATCTTCCTTAGTCCTACCGTATCCCGCTGCCGGGACGCGTAGAAGTGAATGGTTACCAGCTCGCCTTGCGAACGCCCGGGATGTAGCCCGACAGCGCCTGCTCTCTGAAACAGATTCGGCAGAGTCCGAACTTTCTCAGGAAAGCGCGCGATCTTCCGCAGCGACCGCAGCGATTGTGCTGCCTGACCTGGAACTTGGGCTTCCGCTTGCTCTTCTCCACCATGGCCTTACGCGCCATTACAATCTCTCTTGGCTGTTGGTTGACACTTATTGCTGCTGTGTGATGATCGGCTTGTCGTCGCCACGGAAGGGCATGCCGAGCTCTCGCAGCAGCGCGAAGGCCTGGTCGTCCTTGTTCGTGGTGCTGACGAAGGTGATGTCCATCCCATGGATCTGCTCGACCATGTCGTAGTTGATCTCCGGGAAGATCATCTGCTCCTTCACTCCCAACGTGTAGTTCCCGCGGCCGTCGAACGACCGCGTATTGAGACCGCGAAAGTCGCGAATGCGCGGGATCGCCACGGTGATGAAGCGATCGAGGAACTCCCACATCCGTGCGCCGCGCAACGTCACGGCGGCACCGATCTCCTGACCCTCTCTCAGCCCGAAGTTGGCGATCGACTTCTTCGCCTTCTTCTTGACAGGCCGCTGTCCGGTGATGATGGCCAGCTCATTGACGACGGTATCGAGAACCTTTGCGTTCTTGATCGCTTCGCCTACCCCGCAGTTGATCACGATTTTCTCGAGCGTCGGAATCTGGTTGACGTTCGTGAAACCGAACTGCGACTTGAGCCGCTCCCTCACCGTCTTCTCGAAATAGATCCGCAGACGTGGCGGCGGTACCGGAAGATCCTTGCCTGTGTGCTCGACCTGGACCTGCTCCTTTACCTCACGCTTCTTCGGCTGCTTCTTCTCTTTGGTTGCCATTTATCGGATTCCTCGCTCAGCGCACACGGGGGATAGGCTCCCCGTTCTTCGCGCTGACTCGTTCTTTGGTTCCGTCTTCGTCTATGCGCGACTTGGTCCGCGTCGGATGGCCGGACTTCGGGTCGAGCAGCATCACGTTCGATGAGTGCACCGGTGCCGGCGCCTCCCTGATTCCGGACTGCTCTTCGGCAGTCCGCGCCTTGCGGTGCATCTTCACGAGGTTAATGCCTTCGATCAGCACGCGACCCGTCTTCAGAAAGACGCGGATCACCTTGCCTTCCTTGCCCTTGTCCTCGCCGCGCATCACGCGCACGGTGTCGCCCTTCGACACGTGCACCTTCATCCGCTTCGAATTCTCGGCGTGCCGCGCGTGAAGACGCTTCTTAGCGGTCTTCTTGTACTTGAGAACTCTCACTTTACAGAACCTCTGGAGCCAGGGACACGATCTTCATGTACTTCTTCTCGCGGAGCTCTCGCGCCACGGGCCCGAAGATGCGCGTCGCGCGGGGCTCACCCTGTTCGTTGATGATCACCACTGCGTTCTCGTCGAAGCGGATGTAGGAGCCGTCCTTGCGCCGGGTCTCCTTCGCGGTGCGCACCACCACTGCGCGCGCCACGTCCGACTTCTTGACCGTGCCGTTGGGGAGCGCGTTCTTCACCGCGACGATTACAACGTCGCCGAGTGTGGCGTAGCGCCGGCGTGTGCCGCCCAGGACGCGGATCACGAGCGCCGTCTTGGCGCCCGAGTTGTCCGCAACCTTGACCACCGATTCCTGCTGGATCACTGGTCGTCTCCGTTAACGTGCACGTTCGATGATTTCGACCACGCGCCACCGCTTGTCCTTTGACAAGGGCCGGGTCTCCATGATGCGGACGGTGTCGCCCGTCTTGGCCTCGTTCTGCTCGTCGTGCGCTTTGAGCTTCTTGGTGCGGCGGACCATCTTGCCGTACACCGGGTGCTCCACTCTGCGCTCGATCGAGACCACGACGGTCTTCATCATCTTGTCGCTCACGACCAGGCCCACTCGCGTCTTTCGCGAGGTACGCTCGATCGCGGTGCTTCCTTCGCCCCTCTTCGCCAATTCAGCCATTAAGCCCTCTTACTCCTTTTCGCACGGTTTGTCGCGGTGGCAGCTTTGCGGCCGCGCCTCCCCGTCACACGTCTCGACTTCACTCGCTTCGGTCCAGTCAGCTTCGCCTCGGCGATACCAATGATCTTCTCCCGCAACACGGTGTTGAGCCGCGCGACATCCCTTCGAATCACCCGCAAGCGAAGCGGGTCGTCCAGGGTGCGCGTGCCGGATGCGAGACGCAGGTTGAACCGCTCTCTCTCCAGATCTGCGATGCGGGCATTGATGTCCCCTTCGCTCATTTCGCGAATGTCTTTAGCTAGCATCGGTGTGCGCCTCCTCACGCGTTACGAATTTTGACTTGACTCCAATCTTTGCCGCGGCCAACGCCATTGCCTTCTTGGCAATATCCAGCGTCACGCCCTCGAGCTCGAACATCACTCTGCCCGGCTTCACCACCGCCACCCATCCTTCCGGAGAGCCCTTTCCCTTACCCATGCGGGTCTCGGCTGGCTTCTTCGTGATTGGCTTGTCGGGGAAGATCCGGATCCAGACTTTGCCGCCGCGCTTGATGTGACGCGTCAGCGCGACGCGGGCCGCTTCGATCTGCCGGTTGGAAACCCAGCCGGGCTCCAACGCCTTGAGACCGTAATGGCCGAAGGACACTTCGCTGCCACGAGTGGCAAGACCCTTCGTACGGCCCTTGAATCTCTTTCTGAACTTTACGCGCTTGGGACTGAGCATTTTCTATATCCTCAGACGCCAGTCGAGTAGGTCTTGCCGCGGCGATCTTCCACGATCTCGCCCTTGAAGATCCAGACCTTCACACCGATGGTGCCGAAGGTGGTCTTCGCGGTCGACGTCGCGTAATCGATGTCGGCGCGCAGCGTATGAAGGGGCACACGACCCTCGTGATATCCCTCGACGCGCGCGATTTCGGCGCCGCCCAGGCGGCCGCCGCACTTGATCTTGATTCCGCCCGCTCCCATGCGCATGGCGCTCTGGACCGCGCGCTTCATGGCGCGGCGGAACGAGATGCGCTGAGCCAGCTGGTTCGCGATGTTGTCGGCGACGAGCTGGGCGTCGAGCTCGGGACGCTTGATCTCTTCGACGTTGATCCCGACTTCCTTGCCGGAGAGACGCGAAAGCTCGTCACGGAGCTGATCCACTTCCGCTCCTTTCTTGCCGATGACGACGCCGGGGCGGCCGGTATGAATGGTCACCACGACCTTGCCCGGCTTCCGCTCGATGCGGATGTCAGCAATGGCCGCGTGACCGAGACGCGCCTTCAGATACTTGCGCAGCAGCTCGTCCTCGCGGAGAAGCGCGGGAAAGTCGCGGTTCGCGTACCACTGCGATCTCCAGGTCTTGGAGATGCCGAGGCGGAAGCCGATCGGATGTGTTTTCTGTCCCATTAACGATTCCCCTTCTTCTCTTCGCGTGCGTCGAGAATGATCTCGACGTGACTGGTTCTCTTTCTGATCGGAGTGGCGCGGCCCTGCGCGGCCGGCATGAACCGGCGGAGCGCTGGACCTTCATTCACAATGGCGTGGCTGATGTAGAGCGTGTCGACATCGATCGATTCGTTCCCTTCTCTCGCCTTGAATTCAGCGTTGGCCACAGCCGAGTTCAGCACCTTCTCGATTTGCTTCGCTGCGTGCTTCTTGGAGAAGCGCAAAAGTCCCAGCGCTTCGTTGACATCCTTGCCGCGAATCTGATCGATCACGAGGCGCATCTTGTACGGCGACTGGCGCGTCGTGCGCTGAGTGGCGTGGGAGACTCCCTTCCTCTCTGCGGCGTGGCGCTCTTTCCGGAGCTGGCTTCTCTGGCTCACTTGACTGCCGCCTGGCCACGCGCCGGGGTCGTCCCCGTCGCACTGCCGCCTGTCGTTGGTACTCCCCCCGCCTTCTTGTCAGTCGGCTTGGCCGCGCCCGTATGGCCGCGGAAGAGACGGGTTGGCGCAAACTCACCGAGCTTGTGGCCGACCATGTTCTCAGTCACGTACACGGGAATGAACTTGTTGCCGTTGTGAACCGCGAAGGTGTGACCGACGAAGTCGGGGACGATCGTGCTCGACCGCGCCCAAGTCTTGATCACCCTCTTCTCGTTCTTGCCGTTCATGCCCGAGACTTTCGCCATCAACGCGTCTTGGACGAATGGACCCTTTTTGATACTTCTTGCCATATCCGATTCCCAGAATTGGTTGCGAGCTTACTGCGTTGCCTTGCCGCGCTTCCGTCCGCGGACGATCAGGCGCTGCGATGGCTTCTTCTTGTTGCGCGTCTTCACGCCTTCCTTGTTGCCCCACTTGTCCACCACGTTCCGGCCGCCACGCGTACGACCACCGTGCGGGTGATCCACCGGGTTCATCACTTCGCCGCGAACCTTGGGACGCTTGCCGAGCCAGCGGCTCTTTCCAGCCTTACCAGCGGACAGCAGCTCGTGCTCGGCGTTGCCTACTGTGCCGACCGTCGCCAGACACTTGCCGTGAACGAGACGCATCTCCGTCGACGCCATACGGAGCGTGACGTACTCCCCTTCCTTGGCGACGACCTCGAGCGAGGTTCCGGCGGAACGCGCCATTTGGCCGCCCTTGCCCGGCTTCAGCTCGACGTTGTGGACGTCCGTGCCGAGCGGGATCTCCATCAGCGGCAGCGCATTCCCGACGCGACTGTCCGAGCCCGGGCCCGAGACGATCTTGTCCCCGACGGATAGTCCCTTCGGGTGGAGGATGTAGCGCTTCTCGCCATCCTCGTATTCAACGAGTGCAATGCGGGCCGTGCGATTGGGATCGTACTCGATCTCACGCACGGTCGCCGACATGTTGAACTTGTTGCGCTTGAAGTCGATGATCCGGTACATGCGCTTGTGACCACCGCCGATGCGGCGCATGGCGATGTGGCCGTGATTGTCGCGGCCGCCGCTTTTCGTCAGCGGCTCCATCAGCGACTTCTCGCCATAGTTCCGGGTGATCTCCGAGAAATCGGCGACCGAACGGGACCGCGAGCTCGGGGTCACAGGCTTGAATTGACGAATGGCCATTGCTTATGCCTCGAAAATGTCGATCGAGTCGCCGTCTTTCAGCGTCACGATTGCTTTTTTCCAGTGCGGACGACGTCCCACGACCTGACCTACGCGCCGATCCTTGCCGCGGTGGTTCGAGGTCCAGACGCCGGTGACCTTGACGTTGAAGAGCTCCTCGATCGCTTTCCTGATCTGGGTCTTCGTCGCTTCCGGGTGCACGCGGAAAGTGTATTCACCGCGATCCTGATAAGCCGACGAGGTCTGCTCGGTTACGATCGGAGTGATGATGGTGCGGGTTATCGTTGGCATCCCTTACTTCCCCTTCTTCTTGCCGGCGGACTTCTTCGCCGACGTTTTCTTGGCGCTCTTCGCCGCGGCTTTGGGCTTGGCGGACCTGCCAGCTGCCTTCGCGCCCTTTCTCGCCGCCTTGTGAGCGCTGGCGCTCTTAGCCTCTGTTTTCGCCGTCTTTCGCTCTGCCTTCTCCGCGCCGCGAGACTTGGTCTCGGACTTCGGGCGGGCCGCGCGCGGCTTCTCTTCAACCGCGCTGAGCTCGTAGCCGAGCGCGTTCGATTCAATCAGGACGACGTCGGACCAGAGAATGTGATACGTCGACACATCGGCGTACGGCATCACGTGCGTCCGCTGCAGGTTGCGCCCGCTCAGAAACACGTTGTGCTTCATCCCGTCGGTGAGGATCAAAACCTTTCTGTCGTTTACGCCCAGCGCGCCAAGCAGCGAGAGCATCTGCTTCGTGCTCGGCTTGTCGTAGTTGAAGTTGTCAATCACGATCAGCGCGTTCTCGCGGGCACGCGCGTTGAGCGCGCTCTTGCGGGCAAGCAGACGGATCTGCCGGGGAACAGTCTGGTTGTATTTCCGGCCCGTCGGGCCGAACACAGTTCCGCCGCCAACGAAATGGGGGGCGCGGCGCGATCCCTGACGGGCGCGTCCGGTTCCCTTCTGCTTCCACGGCTTCTGGTTGCCACCTGTGACGAGCCCGCGCGTCTTGGTGTACGCGAGGCCCAGGCGCTGGTTCGACAGATACGCCTTCACTGCCTGGTGCATGACCGGCATGTTGACGGTTCCATCGAAGAGCTCTGCGGGCAGATCGACGCGCTCGCGCTCGGTACCGCCGGCGGTGAACGCGGCTGCCTTGAAAGTTTGATTCGTCGTTTCAGCCATGATTAACCCTGCTTCTTCACGAGGACGATCCCGTTCTTCGGGCCGGCCACGGAGCCGCGGATGTAAATGAGATTGCGAGCAACGTCGATGCGCTCGACGTGCAGATGCGTCTGTGTGTGACGCTCGGCGCCGTAGTGTCCGGGCATCTTCTTCCCCTTGATGACACGCGACGGATCGGTGCCGGGTCCGATGGAGCCGGGACGACGGTGCTTCGTGTTGCCGTGGGTGTTGGGACCGCCGTGGAATCCGTAACGCTTCACAACGCCCTGGAAGCCGCGGCCCTTCGAGGTTCCCGTCACCTTGACCTGTTCACCGGGAGCGAAGATCTCTACCGTGACTTTATCTCCAAGGGCGAAAGAAGGGATCGCCTTCTTGTTCTCCTTGAGCTGTGCGTCGTCGAGACGGAAGCTGCGGAGAACCTCGGGCGCGACAGTGACGCCAGCCTTGGCGGCGTGACCGACGATCGCCTTGTGGGCGCGACGCCCGCGCGGCGTCCGCTCGCCCTTCTTCGACTCGCGGGCGTGACGCTGCTCGCCGAAGCCGAGCTCGACGGAGTCGAAGCCCACCTTGTCCTTGGTCAGAACCTTGGTGACCGAGTTCGGAGTCGCCTCGACCACGGTGCAAGGAATCTGCTGTCCCTCTTCATTGAAGATCTGGGTCATGCCCAGCTTCCTGCCGATGATACCGATCATTGGATCCTCTATTGGGTCAGATCGTCGACTACTCGACCTTGATCTCGACGTCGACGCCGGCGGGAAGATCGAGCTTGGTCAGCGCGTCGACTGTCGCCGCGCGTGAATCCAGGATATCGATCAACCGCTTGTGCGTCTTCAGCTCGAACTGCTCGCGCGACTTCTTGTCGACGTGCGGCGAGCGGAGAACCGTCCAGCGCTTCGTCTTTGTCGGCAAAGGAATCGGGCCACTGACCTGCGCGCCCGTCTTCTCCGCCGTGCGGACGATGTCCGCCGAGGCCTGATCGATGATCGCGTGGTCGAACGCCTTGAGCCGAATTCGAATTCTTCCTTCCATGACTTTCTCGGTTTAAGAAATCAGTATTACTTGAGGATCTTGGTGACGACGCCAGCGCCTACGGTGCGGCCGCCCTCTCTGATTGCGAAGCGAAGACCCTCGTCCATCGCGATCGGAGCAATAAGCTCGATCGTCATCTGAACGTTGTCCCCTGGCATCACCATCTCC
>JBBRQC010000045.1:0-19978 GCA_038227135.1 Gemmatimonadales bacterium | reverse complement strand
GTGCCGATGTCGGCGATCGTCCGAGTATTCTTGTCACAGCGCTCGAGGACGCGCTCGACCAGCACCTCGGTCTCGACGCGCGGGATGAGAACACTCTCGTCGATCTCCAGTGTGAGGTGCCGAAAGCAGGCGCGCGACACGGCGTACGCGAGTGGGGCGCCGGCGGCACGCTTCATTGCCGCCCGTATCACGGCGCGTGCGACCTCGGGCGAAGCGTCGGAGATCGTGTTCGCCGCGGCCCAGAACTTCGGCACGTCCAGCACCGCGGCGACGATCTCGCGCGCTTCGCGCACGGGCTCGCTCACACCTTCCGATTCGAGCATCGCCGCGCACCCGGCTAGCAGGTCGCCGATGGTTCCGATCGGCAGGCTCGTCGGAAAAAATGCCGCACCCTGATTATTCGCCAAGCTTCTCCTCGACATCGGCTACCTTGAGCGCTTCGATGAATGGCTCGATCTCGCCGTTGAGCACTTTCGTCAGCTCGTGCAATGTGAGGTTGATCCGGTGGTCCGTGACGCGATTCTGCGGATAATTATACGTCCGTATCTTCGCCGACCGGTCGCCGGTCCCCACCTGGGTCTTGCGCATCCGCGACCTCGCCAGCTCCTGCTCGGCGATTTTTGCGTCGAGCAGGCGCGATCGCAGAACTTCCATTGCCTTGAGCTTGTTCTGGAGCTGCGACTTCTGGTCCTGCTGACTGACCACGATTCCACTCGGGATGTGAGTTATGCGCACGGCGGAATCAGTCGTATTGACGCTCTGGCCGCCAGGACCCGAGGATCGAAATACGTCGATGCGGAGATCCTTGTCCTCGATCTTGAGGTCGATCTCCTCCGCTTCAGGTAGGACTGCGACGGTTGCCGCGGAAGTGTGGATGCGTCCCTGGCTCTCCGTCACCGGCACACGCTGTACGCGATGCACTCCGGATTCCCAACGCATTGCGCCGAAGGCGCCCTCGCCCTTGACCTTGAAGATCGCCTCCTTCATTCCGCCGAGCGTTCCCTCCGATTGTGAGATGATCTCGACGCGCCACCGGCGGCCTTCGGCGAAACGGGTGTACATGCGGTAGAGGTCGGCGGCGAATATTGCGGCCTCGTCTCCGCCAGTGCCGCCCCTGATTTCGACGATTGCCGGACGGTCGTCGAGCGGGTCGTGCGGTATGAGTGCCGGCTTGATCTCATCGAGCAGCGTGGAGATGGATTTCTCCAGGCGCGTGATTTCGGCGGCGGCTTCGCTCGCCATCTCGGGATCCTCAGAGTCCAGGAGCTCGCGGGTCTCCGCGAGCTCCTGTTCGTTCCTCTGAAGCTTGGCGGCCATCTCCACCAGCGGCTGGAGATGCCTGAGCTCTCTGCCCAGCGTCGCCATGCGTTGCTGGTCCCTTACAGTCTTCGGATCGGAGAGCTCTCGCTCTACCTCAGAGGCACGCTCGACGGCGTCTCTGAGCCGGTCGCGGAGACTCAGCTTTCGGTGCTGGGCGCAGCGGCTGGCTTGCCGTACTTCTGACGGAAGCGCTCAACGCGTCCCGCGGTATCGACGAGCTTCTGCTTGCCCGTGAAGAAGGGATGGCAGTTGGCGCAGATGTCGGTGTGAATCTCCGCCTGGGTGGAGCGGGTCTGGTATGTATTGCCGCAGGCGCATTTTACGGTCGCCGTAGCGTAAACTGGATGGATATCGGGTTTCATCGGAGTCTCTTGTTTTGTGGTTCGTGTAGAGCTCAGAACTATAGCTAAATCGGACTCTTTAAACAAGTTAGGACGTCGAGCCGGATCGCGGCCATATAAGGAAAGCGAGAACGACATTAAGATTGACCTCGAGCTTCCCGGGCTCAAGCCGGAGGACGTCAGATGGTGAGCCTTTTTTGTCGCCTCCCTCGTTGCGAGGCGCTTCGCCGTGCATTTTTGGTGGATGAAAGCGCTGGCATTGATTCCTCTTGCAGCTACCGTCGTCTTTGGATCCCTCGACGCGCAGGTTCTTCCGGTCACTCCTGCGTTCGCCCCCTCAGCCGCAGTCTCATCCAATGAGCCCGGAGCAAACCTCACCGTATACCTGCTGACTTTCGGCTGGGGCGACGAGGTGTGGGAACGATTTGGCCACAATGCCATCTGGATCAAGGATCGAACGCGCGGCACCGACACCACCTACAACTGGGGAATGTTTTCCTTCGACGAGCCGCATTTCCTCACCCGATTCCTGACCGGCGACACCCGCTACTGGATGCAGGCGTTCGATCTCGATCTGATGCTGGCGGAATACAAACGGAGGAATCGGTCGGTGCTGGCCCAAGAGCTGAACCTCACCCCCGCCCAGCGCCTGAAGCTTCAGCAATTCGTGCAATGGAATGAGCAGCCGCAGAACAAGTTCTATCGCTACGACTACTACCGCGACAACTGCTCCACGCGCGTCCGCGATGCGCTCGACCACGCCGTCGGAGGACAGCTCCAGACCTCCACTATCACGCGGCCTACCTCCGGCAGCTACCGCTCTCACACGCTCCGTCTCCTCGGCGACAATCTTCCGCTTTATACGGGCGCCAACCTCGTGCTGGGGCACCCAGCCGACAAACCGCTTTCAGAGTGGGAGGAAATGTTTCTGCCGGTGAGAATGGCGAACGACTTGCGCACCGTCCGGTTGACGGACAGCACGGGAACGCAGATTCCGTTCGTTCGCTCGGAGATGGCGCTCTTTACGGCGGGCCGCCCGCCCGAACCGTCGGCACCTCCGAATTACCTGCCGTGGTTCGTAGCCGCTGGAATTCTCGTCGCTGCGGCGATGATTGGGCTCGTGCGGAGCGCGGAGGGGGGCAGCAGAGTGTCGATCTTCGTCGCCACCGCGGCTGCCACTATCTGGAGTCTTGTCGCCGGAGCCGGCGGGGCCGCGCTCGTAATCGCCTGGCTCTTTACCAAACACCACTTCATGAGCCGCAACGAAAACCTGCTGCACTTCGATCCACTCTCACTCGCCCTCGTCGTGCTGGTCCCACTCTCGGTTTACGGACTTCGCGGAGTCTCCAAGGCCGTCAAGCTCGCCGGCATCGTGGCGTCGTTATCGCTGCTTGGTTTCGTCCTGCAGGGGATTCCGCTCTTCTATCAGAAGAACGGGGAGATCATCGCGCTGGCGCTGCCTCTCAACCTGGCGGTGTGGTGGACGGTGTACCGTCTTTCGCTCTACAGGCGGACTTCCTTGCCCTCTTCAGCCGCCTTGTAAATCGCTTCCATCAGCTTGATCACGAGGAGCTGATCCTCGGGAGCATCGTACGGCGTGTCCTCGTTCACCACCGCGATGAAGTGCGCGAGCTCGGCCCGGTACGACTGGAGAAACACGCTCTCACGCGCGGCCGCGCCGCTCGGTGAGACGTCGGTCGGCTTTCCGTTCAGGAGCTTCACTACCCGGAGGGGCGCCAGCCTGGCGCTGCCCCGCGCCGACAATACCTCGAACCACCACCGCTCCTCCTGGCCGACGTACGACCACGAGACATCAAAGCTGAAGTCGACCCCACCGGCACATTCGACGTGGACCATCATAGAATCTTCGACGGTGTTCGCGCCCCGAGTGCGATCCATGCTCGCCGAGACTCGCACCGGGTCGGGAAAATCGGCGAGCCAGAGCGCTAGATCGACCAGCGGATATCCATGCTCGAAGAACGCCCCACCCCCGGCTTCGGGACGCCTGAACCGCCAGCCCGTTCGCGCGCTGGCAAACTGATACTGGCCGGCCCGCACCCCGATCATTCGCCCGAGCTCCCCTCCCTGCAGAAAGCGATACAGCTGCTGCACATCGCTGCGGAATCTATGGTTGTTCCCGACGACGACCTTGCGCCCGGATTGTTTCGCGGCGGCCAGGATCCGCTCGACGCCGCGCGAAGTGAGCGACAGAGGCCTTTCGCACAACACGTCGACCTTCGACTTGAGCGCGCGGAGGACGTGCGGCTCGTGGAGGTGATTCGGCGTCGCAATCACGACGGCATCGACTTGATCAAGCTCCAGGAGATCCTCGAAATCAGTGAACACGTCGGGAATCTTCAGGCGCTCCGCGATCGCGCTCGCCTTGGGTCCATCGTTGTCGCAAAGAGCAACGAGCTCGGCGCCCTTGATCTTCGAGAGCACCGGGAGGTGAGCGAGCTGGGCTATCGCTCCCGCTCCCACAAGCCCGAGCCTGACGGTGTCCCTTCCGGACTTGGAGTCTTTGGTGTTAACCGGCGATTCGGCCAATCGTCGTTCCGGGATAATAGGTTTGTAGAATCGTACGATAATTCTGTCCCGCGCGCGCGCGACCAATAGCGCCCCACTGGCACATTCCGATTCCGTGCCCGTAGCCTCTCCCGTTCAACGTCAGGCTGGACACTTCGCCACCGCTGGTTTCAGCCGAAGGATTGAACAATGTGCTGTTCAAAATGGCGCCTTTTGGATCTCTCAATACGAACCGGATATCGTTTCCCCGCAGAGTGTAGCTGCCGGATTCGGTTTGCACCGTGAGCGCCGCTATACGTCCGGATGCCGTTCTGCCCTGCTCTCTTATGCCGGTAACCCGGCCAAGATTCGTCTTTGGCGCGTTGGAATAGCTTGCCAGATACTTCTCCATCACTGTTCTGAGGCCCACAGCATCGTACGTCTGCGTCCAGCTGAATCGTGGCGAGGGGTCGCAATAGTAATTATCCGATCCGGGGATTTTGTCGCTCACGGGGCGGAGGTATGGCTGGTCCGGCTGGTCGTACCAGACTTCGCTGACGCCCGAGGTGCTTCCGCCGCACGTGGAATGATACGGTGTGGTGATCGGTTGACCGTTGTATAGGACAACGACATCCCGCGTAGTCAGAATAGCTGTGTCCGGAAGCGGCTTCTCCGCGTCCACACCGCCGTAAACCTGGTCCTGCACCGTCGCATACATGTCGAACGGCCGACTCTCGTTGAGATGCTTGTATGCGTACGTGCGAGCCGCAATTGCCTGTGCTTGCACCGCCGCCATTTCTGCCGACGTACGGTTGCCGATCTCCAGAGGCACTACCCCGCGGAGGTAGTCATCCATGGGCAGCCGGTTGACCACCAGCAGACCGGAGTCCGTCGCAGTGACGAGAAGCTCACCCCGATATCTTTTGCCGTTCCACTGCACGAATCCGTTCTCGGGTCGGACGACCAATACACCCTCGGCGGGATTGACGGCTGGTCCTTCACGCGCAGCGGTGGCGAGCGCAATGCGCACAATCTGTTCGCGACCATTCTTGTACTGACCGCGAACGACTGGAACGCTGTTAGGTCCTTGGCTTGGGGAGAGAGAGACGCACGCGGCAGCGCCGGCCGTTGCCGCGATCGCGATCGCAGTAAGGCTGGCGCGCCATGATCGTCCATTCCACTTGGCTCGCCCGGATCTAGGCAATGGCTGCCTCCAACGCGTCGCGCATTTTCTCCAATGCGCGCGCGATATCATCGTCCCCGTGCGCGGCCGACATGAAGCACGCTTCGAATGGCGAAGGCGCCAGATACACTCCCCGGTCGAGCGCTGCGTGAAAGAAGCGACGGAACAACTCCACGTCCGAAGATTTCGCGTCCGCGAGATTGCGGACGGGTTTCTTGCTGAAGAAAAATCCCCACATGGAACCGGCGTAAGCCGCCGTAAGCGGCACACCGAGGTCCGCACCTATCTTTTGCAAACCTTCGACCAGCGCCGCCGTGCGCTTCTCGATTCTGGAGTGAAGTGCCGGGGTCAACGTTGATAGCGTCGCCAGCCCGGCGGCCATCGCCAAAGGGTTTCCCGACAGCGTTCCCGCCTGGTACACGGGTCCCGACGGTGCGATCCGCGCCATAATGTCCCGACGGCCCCCATACACCGCCACGGGAAGCCCCCCGCCAATGACTTTACCGAGGGTTGTGAGATCAGCTGTAATGCCAAAGCGTTCCCGCGCTCCGCCCGGAGCGATTCTGAATCCAGTCATCACTTCATCGAAGATCAGCAGCGCGCCGGTGCTGTCGGCGAGCGCGCGCAAGCCCTCGAGAAATCCGGGATCGGGGTGAATGAAGCCGGCATTGCCAACGATCGGCTCGACAATGATGGCAGCGACAGCGCGCTTACTCCCTCTCAACAGATCCGCCGCCGCGTCCAGGTCGTTGAAGGGGGCCGTAAGCGTCAACGACGCGAGCTCCGCCGGAACTCCTGGCGAGTCCGGCAAGCCAAGCGTCGCAACACCAGATCCCGCGCGCACCAGAAAAGAATCGGCATGGCCGTGATAGCAGCCTTCGAATTTCAGAATCGCGTCGCGGCCAGTGAACGCGCGTGCCAGCCGAACTGCGCTCATCGTCGCCTCCGTTCCGCTCGACACGAAACGCATCGACTCCACATGCGGCATACGTGCGCGAATCAATTCGCCGAGCTGCACTTCGAGCTCCGTTGGCATCCCGAAGCTCGTGCCGTTGGCCATCGTGCGCTCGAGCGCTTCCAGCACGATCGGAGAAGCGTGGCCGAGAACCAGGGGCCCCCACGACAGGACGAAATCGATGTATTCCTTCCCATCGGCGTCCCAGATTCGTGCTCCCTCACCCCGCTCCGCGACAATCGGCTCGCCGCCGACACCGCGAAATGCGCGGACTGGAGAATTTACCCCGCCGGGAAACAGCTCACGCGCGCGCGCCATCACTGAGGCTGAGCGCGCGCCTGTCGCCACATTATGAACCGGGGACGAGCCGAGCGGACGCATCTAGCGCCCGTAACTTCCGATCGTCTGCGAAATCGGCAGCTCGCGCGCCGGTCGGCGTTGGCCCGGTACGACCGCTGGCACAGCCACGCGGATCACCGAAGCCTGGAAATCGTAGTCATCGACGACTTCCTCGACCGCTACTTCGGCAAAGGTACCTGGCGCGAGCGCTTCGGCGATCTGCGTCACACCATCGATGTCGTCGGCCTGCCAGGGCAGCCTCGCCTGCGACGTCCCGCGCTGGAGGTCGCTTCGATCGACCAACGCGAGAGCAGTATGCCCAATGCGTGACTCGTACCGTTCCGCGGTGATGGATCGCTGAAGCTCGGTCAGACGTTCGAGTCGTTCGCGCTTGACGGTCTCGTGGACATCGTCCACATACTGCGCGGCGCGCGTTCCTTCCTGCGGCGAATAGGTGAACGCGCCAACGCGCTCGAACTGAATCTCCTGGAGAAACTCCAGCAGCTCTTCGAATTGCTCCTCGGTCTCTCCCGGAAAGCCGACGATGCACGTCGTGCGGATCGCGACGCCGGGAACGGCAGCACGAAATGTGGCGACGCGATCGCGGATCGTGCGCTTTCGTTCCGGCCGGCGCATCCGCGCGAGAACCAGATCCGATCCGTGCTGGATGGGCATGTCGAGGTACGGAAGCACGCGTTGCTCGCGCGCGACCACATCGAGAAGCCTGTCCGTTATTCCCGCCGAGTACAGATAAAGCATCCGTATCCACGGAATGGAGGTTTCAGCAACGAGCGCTTCGAGAAGCTCGGGAAGCTTCTTTCCGTCGCGAGTATCGCGTCCGTAGTGCGCCAGATCCTGAGCGACGAGATTCAGCTCCCGCGCTCCCTGAAGCTCGAGGAGCTGCGCTTCGCGCACTATCTCGTCGAGCGCGAACGAGCGGTGCTTGCCGCGCATCAACGGGATGGCGCAGAAAGCGCAGCCGTGGTCACAGCCTTCACTGATCTTCATGTACCGCACGTGCGGAAGTTCCCCGGTGTACAGCCTGAGCCCAGGATGCAGCTCGTCGGTCGCGGCGCCCAGGAGCCCGCGCTCGCTCAGCTCCGGGACCAGCCGTTGCATTTCCGATGAGCCGAGGAAGAGATCGACCTCGGGCATCGCGTCGACCAACTCGTCCTTGTGGCGCTCGATCATGCATCCGACAGCGACCACCGCCTGGCAACGGCCCGTGGTTTTGTATCCGGCGGCCTCGACCATCGCATCGATCGACTCTTTCTTTGCGGCGTCGATGAACCCGCACGTATTGACGATGATCACATCCGCGTGGGCAAGATTCGCGGTGTATTCCGCGGAGAAATCCGACAGCTGTGCGAGGTATCGCTCGCTGTCGACCGTGTTCTTGTCGCAGCCGAGTGTGATGACGCCGACTTTCACTTTGCCGAGACGGTGGAGCGGGAGGCGGTGATAATTGCTCTCACCGGTAGTTGCCGAACTTGAGCTCGACGCCGAAGTCCTTGCCGCGCAAAAGAGTGATGGCCTCCTGGAGATCGTCGCGCGACGGCGACGTGACCCGCACCTGGTCGCCCTGAATGGCGGCCTGAACTTTCTTGAGCTTCGCTTCCTTGATCGCCGCGGCGACTTTTTTTGCGGTATCGCCGTCGAGAGCCATTTTGAGGGCGATCTCGCGCCGCACGGTGTCGCCGCCGGCGGGCGTTATCTCGCCCGGATCCAGATTCTTCACGGGAACGCTGCGCTTGATCAGCTTGGTTTGCAGGACATCCCACAGCGCCTGCATCTTGTAATCGTTCTCCGCAGTGAGCGCGATCTTTCCTTCGGCGCGCTTGAGCTCGATGGTTGCTGGCGAGCCTTTGAAATCGTACCGCTGCGCGATCTCTTTCTGCGCCTGATTGACGGCGTTATCGACCTCCTGAAGGTCTACGCCTGTTGTTACGTCGAAGGAAGCTTGCTGTGCCATGTGCTGAATCTAATGAGGACCAGCGAAACTGCTTCTGGAGTTCTATGGCGCTCCGCCTTTACGCGGTCGATCCCAAATCAGTAAAAAGACGGCTCGGCGCTAATCTTCATCGGACGCTTCCGACCAGGCACTGAATACTGCGTCTCGGGTCACTGCCCTCGCCGTCAGCACTACGCCTAGCGCGATCAGCCCAGCTCCACCGCTTGCTGCGATCGCCGAGCCGAGCGATGCATCCTCTCCTCCATAAGCAATCGTTGAAACACCAGCGACGTAGGTCACGATCACTCCCCACGCGATTGCCGCCGCTACGCTCCACCGGCGTCGCTTGAAGAGGAGAAGTGTCGCGATCAGTCCGACGACACCGTAAAGGAAGACACCGGCAGTGACGGACTTCTGGAGCGCGGTCTCCGCGCCTTTCCACTCACTTATGCCGTTATAGATCCCGGTCACTCCGGTACAAAGAAGGGCCCCAAGCGACAAAAACCACGCGATACTGCGTCCCATCAGCCTCCGATCGCCGAACTGCCAGAGTCTTCCTCAGATAAATCTCGTCCATCTTGTGCCAAACAAATCTATTGCGCTTTCTCCGTAACCGTTGGTCGCTACGAAGGCTGCGGCTCGCGGGAATTTCGCGACGACGTCGAGGCGCGCGGGAATCTCGGCTATGGAAGCAGGGTACCCAAGCTGCGCGAGCAGCTCGCAAAGCGCGGGAGCATCGGGGGGAGCTGCTGGTCTGATCGTGATCGCGTCAGGCATTCCACTCCTTGCCGGATCTATCCCGGCACGTCAGGCGCGGCCCGCTAGCCGAGGAATGATTCCAGCGACCGTCTGCGCGAATTGTGGCGCAGCTTGAGGAGCGCCTTTTCCTTGATCTGGCGCACGCGCTCGCGCGTGATCTGCAACAGCGTACCGATGTCTTCCAGCGTCATCGGATCGGCACCATCGAGACCGAAATAGAGCCTCAGAATTTTGGACTCGCGCTCCTTCAGCGACGACAATGATTCCTCGATCGCCTCCGACAGCGCTTTCTCGAACGTGATCTCGTCCGGGGTCGGATTCACGTTGTCGGCAAGATAATCAAGCAGCCGGTTGTCTTCGCCCGGCGTCATCGGCGCGTCGAGCGACAGATGCACCTGCGAGATCATCATCGTCTTGGCGACTTCGTCCTCGCTGATGTCCATGCCTTCGGAGATCTCGAGGTTGGTCGGCTGGCGACCGAGCTCCTGCAGCAGGCTGCTCGCCCGCTTGCCGATACGGTGCAGCGTCCCCGCGCGATTCAACGGAACGCGAACGATCCGGGACTGCTCGGCCAGTGCCTGGAGAATCGACTGGCGGATCCACCACACGGCGTACGAGATGAATTTTATTCCCTTCGTCTCGTCGAACTTGTGCGCCGCGCGAATGAGGCCGAGGTTGCCTTCGTTGATCAGATCGGAGAGCGATACGCCCTGATTCTGATATTTCTTGGCTACGGACACGACGAACCTCAGGTTCGACCGAACCAAGGTATCCAGCGCCTCCTGGTCATTCTGCCGGATGCGCTTCGCGAGCTCCACTTCCTTCTCGCGAGTAATGAGGGGAAAGACGCTGATGTCCCGGAGGTACTGATCGAGCGATCCTTCGTCGACGGTCGATTTCCGATTCGTCGATACCTTCATAGCGATAGCATCATCCTCTCAAGAGCTGGGAGCGTTCTACCGAACGAGCTCCCCGAAGCGCTTCCACCGCAAATGAGTCAGCCAGTCGAGGCGGTCCCCAGTGTCCGGCGCGTAGCTATAATAGACCACTATCGGCTGGCCGCGCACAAGAGAGTCGGCCACGAATCCCCAATACCTCGAATCCGACGAGTTGTCGCGATTATCTCCGAGGACGAAGTAGTCATGGGGAGGGACGACCAGAGGGCCCCAATTGTTACGCGAAGGATTGTAATTCGAGATCGCCGCGCCACCCACGACATACGCCTTCTGCCAGCGGAAGTCGTCGTCCGTCTGATCCGCCTCCCCGGGGGAGCGCTGAACGTAATTCTCGTTCACCTGCCCGCCGTTCCGGAAGAGAATCGCGTTCCGCATTTCCAGCGTGTCGCCGGGCGTCCCGACAATGCGCTTCACGTAATTCAGCCGCGGATCCACCGGATACGTGAAGACTACCACGTCCCCGTTTCGGGGGGCGTGTAGCGCGGGCAGCTTGCGGCCGCTGCCGGGGATCCCGGCGCCATATACCAGCTTGTTGATGAGGAGAAAGTCGCCCTCGAACAGGGTGTGCTCCATACTCCCGCTCGCGATCTTGAACGCCTCGACGCCGAACGCGCGGATGACCACGAAAAGCGCGAGCGAGACGATCATGATCTTTGCCCAATGAGCAAGAAACGAAAGCCTGCCGCTCTTGCGCCGTCTATTGGCGAGCTGAAGCGCGTGAGCGCGCTTGTGTTCGTATGCGTCCATGGTACCTCTCTACCGCGGTTATTAGTCTGGCGTTCCCAGGTATGTGTCGATCTGGGCGCGCTGAAGGGTGCCCGAAAAGTCGGCGTACCCGACCTTGGTCTCCGAGTAGAACTCGTATACCTCCCAGCCACCTTCCCTGTGCCCGTTCCCTGTCTGTTTCACGCCACCGAAGGGGAGATGAGCCTCCGCGCCGATGGTCGGTGCGTTCACATAGGTGATTCCGTTGTCGAGCTCGTTGAGCGCGCGAAATGCCGTATTCACATCCCGA
Source organism: Gemmatimonadales bacterium (assembly GCA_038227135.1). GTDB lineage: Bacteria > Gemmatimonadota > Gemmatimonadetes > Gemmatimonadales > Gemmatimonadaceae > UBA4720. Next base: position 8,654 of record JBBRQC010000045.1, on the reverse strand, counting down.
GTGTAGATCGACGACGACAATCCGTATTTCACACCGTTGTTCACGGCAAAGGCCTCGTCGGCGTCCTTCACGCGAATGACAGAAAGAACCGGTCCAAAAATCTCTTCCTGCTCAAGGCGGCTGCCAGCCTTGACGTTGGCGAAGATTGTCGGCTCGAAGAAGTTGCCCCTGGACATTTTTTTCGGTCGCTCGCCACCGGTTACGAGCTTGGCGCCTTCTGAATCACCGATGTCCACGTAGGTCTCGACTTTTCTGAGGGCATCCTCATTGATGAGGGGACCCACATCGGTGCCCTTCTTTCTCCCGTCGCCGAGCTTGAGAGCCTTGGCGCGGTCTTCGAGCATGCCCAGGAACCTGTCGTGAATCTTCTTCTGTAGAATAAGACGACTGGTAGCGGTGCATCGTTGCCCCGTCGTGCCGAAAGCTCCCCAGAGGGCGCCCTCGAGGGCGAGATCGAGATCGGCATCATCCATCACGATCTGCGCGTTCTTGCCCCCCATCTCCAGAGAGAGGCGCTTATGCAGTCGTCCGCACGTCTCCCCGACGATGCGGCCGGTTTCCGTCGATCCCGTGAACGAAATGAGGGGGACTCCAGGGTGCTCGACGATCGCAGCGCCGACTTGCTCGCCCCTGCCGTGAACGAGCTGGATCACCTCGGGCGGAAGTCCGGCCTCGAGAAGAATTTCGACGAGCAGTGTACCGGTATGCGGCACGTCTTCCGCTGGCTTGAAAATCACCGCGTTCCCGCACACCAGTGCCGGAAACATCTTCCAGGTCGGGATGGCCATCGGAAAATTGAAGGGGCAGATCAGTCCGGCGACTCCGATCGGACGGCGGTAGCTCATCGCCCATTTGTTCCGCAGCTCGCTGGGAACGGTCTTCCCAAAGAGCCGTCGACCTTCGCTCGACGCGTAGTACGCCGTGTCGATTCCCTCCTGAACGTCGCCGCGCGTCTCTGTCAGCGGCTTCCCCATCTCGCGGGTCATCGCGTCCGCGATCTCTTCCTTGCGCTTCGTCATGATGTCGCCGACGACTCGCAGCACGTCGCCGCGGCCAGGCGCTGGCGTGCGACGCCATCTCGCGAAACCGCGCGCCGCGCTCTCCACGGCACGATCGACGTCGCGCCTGTCCGACAACGGGAACTTGCCGATCACGTCGTCGCGGTCAGCCGGATTCCGGTTGTCGAAGTATTCGCCCGACTCGGGGCCCACCCATTTTCCGGCAATGAAGTTGTTGAACTTTTTCATTTCAATCCGTCGTTTGTTGTGCCGCGCGGCAGTCAGCTGTGTTCGCGCGAGAGGGAGTACCGCTCGATCTTCTTGTAAAGGTTCGACCTCGGCATTTCTACCGCCCGCGCGGTTTCCGACACGTTCCAGTCGAACTCGCGGAGCTTGTTGAGGAGGAAAGCCCGCTCGGCCGCATCCTTGAACTCTTCGAACGTGCGGCACTGTGTCAGCGTTGCGAGTCCGGCGTCATCGAGAGCGCGCTGTCCGGCAAGCCTGTCGATATCCCGAGCCGATATCTGGCTGTCCGGTGCGAGGATGAGCAGGCGCTCCACGGTGTTGCGCAGCTCCCGGACGTTGCCCGGCCAGTCGAGCGACGTCAATCGCTCCAGCGCATCAGGCGTCAACGTGCGCGGCGGAATCCCCTCCCGCGCTGAGAGCGTCGACACGAAGTACTGCGCCAGAGTCGGAATGTCTTCGCGGCGTTCGCGAATCGGCGGGACGTGTATGGGCACCACGTTCAGCCGGTAATAGAGGTCTTCGCGAAATTTGCCCGCGACGATTTCGCTCTCGAGCGTCTTGTTCGTCGCCGCGATCACCCGCACATCGACGGAGATCGGCTTGGCACCGCCAATCCGGGTGATGACGTTGTCCTGCAGCACGCGCAGCACTTTTGCCTGCGCGGCGAGGCTCATGTCGCCGATCTCGTCGAGAAACAGCGTGCCCTTGTTGGCCTGCTCGAACTTCCCCGCCCGATCCGAGATCGCCCCCGTAAACGAGCCTTTCATGTGCCCGAAGAGCTCGCTCTCGATCAGCTCGCCCGGAATCGCGGCACAATTCACCTCGACGAAAGGCTTGGTTGCGCGCGGCGACATCCGGTGCAGCGCCCGCGCGACCAGCTCCTTCCCTGTCCCGTTTTCGCCCGTGATCAGCACCCGGGCGGGAGTAGCAGCGACTTTCTCGACCTTTTCCATCAGCATCCGCATCACCGGCGTCTTGCCCACGATCTCGAATGGCGCGTCGATCGATTGCTTGAGCCGCGCGTTCTCCTCCTGCAGATCCAGGTGGGAGAGAGCGTTGCGCAGCATCACCAGGATCCTGTCGGTGTCGAGCGGCTTTTCGAGAATCTCGTAAGCTCCGAGCTGGGTCGCCTCGACCGCGGTCCGGATGGTCGCGTGCCCGCTGATCATCACCACCGTAGCGGTCGGGTCGAGCTCTCTGATCTTCTTGAGCGCCTCCATTCCGTCCATCCCGGCCATCTTCACATCGAGAAAAACGAGCTGCGGCCTCCACCTCTGATACTCTGCGATCCCATCGGCGGCGTTCGCGATGGTATGAACTTCGTACCCCTCGAATTCGAGCAGCTGGCCCAGCGCGGCTCGGATCCCCTGCTCATCGTCGATGACCAGGATCCTTCGGCTCATTTCACGCTCTTGTAGAGCGTGATCTTTCCGTTGGCAATCCGCACATCTGAAATGTAAGCCGGCATGACCATCGGCAGACTGGACTCGGAGACTCCAGCAACCTTGTTCTTTCCATGCGTCATTTGGGCAATCAGCCGCGGAATAAGGCTCTTCGGGACCTGCAGTTTCCCCAGCTTCACTTCCTGAACCTGGAACTCGGCGAGCCCCGGCTTCAGCATGTGGATTGTCCCGCCTAGAAGCACGCTGTCCCGGGAGCCAAGAAGCATCCCGAGCGCTCCCAGCTGACCCGAGCCTCCGAAGTCCTTGAGATCGACCTCCGAGCGAACGTAGAGGCGGTCGCCCACGATCGAAGCCTCGACGTTGCGCGCCGAAGGTGGGAGCTGCTTCGCCACGACCAGGAAGATGTACGATGCGGCTTCACCGGGGGTGAGATTGGCGAAAACGGGTCCGGCACGCTGCGCCAGAGCGGCCACGGCCACTCGGCCACGCTCGGCGTCCGCGGCGGTGAGAGGCTGCCAGTCCGTAGTCGTGTTAGAGGCGCCGGTAACCGCGTTCGTGGTGGAAACGGTCGTCGTCGTATTGGCCGGCCGCTCGACGCGCGCGTACCAGTACCAGAGGGCGACCAGAGCAATGATGAGAACGAGGCAACCCAGCCTGCGGATGCAACCTTTCATGTCGTGATGGTGGAGGGTTGGAAAGGATGCAGAATACCCCCGCACGACCCGTGCACGCTAGCCGGGACCGCCACCCCGATCGAAGCCACCGCCGCCCTCGCCCCCGCCGCGCCTCAATCCCGGGGTCTTGATGCTCTCAGGCACCTTGGCCCACTGCTCGGGGGTGAGAATCGCCTTGGCTTCGTTGATCGCCTGCGTCGCCAGTTTGCGGCCCTCCGTCATCGACGGCTGGAGCTTGGCGAAGACCGTCATCGGGTCCGGATTCCTGACCGTGGTGTCACCGAGCATGTTGGCAACTTTGTCAATCAGCGAATCGGCCTTCACCTTGAAGGCGTCGCCTGAGGACTGGAGCTTCGCGGTCTGGTCGGGCGTGAGCTCGAGCTTGGCGGAGTCATTGATTGCTATGATGTCGAGAAACGCGTTAGGCACGAGCCGCGTCATTCTCGCCTTGAGCGCTTCCGGATTCATCCGCCCGCCACCCGGGCCCCGGCCTATCGCGTTGTTGAACTGCTGGCGTGCGGGATCCGTCCCGAGTGCAAGGCGACCCTGTATTGCGATCTGGAACGGGACACGAAAAGCGTTTCGCGTTCCATTGGTGACGCCGAAGTGCTCGTTGACCTGATACTTGTAGGTATCGGTCGTAGGATCGAATCCCCGCACATAAAGAAGCGTGCGGTCGGGGAACGACGGTTGCCCCCAACCGTGCAAGTTGTTGCTGCCGTGAAGCAGCTGATCGAGCCCGGTCAAGGTATTCAGCGCGATCACCGAGAGGGTCAGTCTTCGATCGAGCCCAAACGATGCTGGCCGGATATTCATCTGCAGATCGAGCGACGGAGACCACGGACTCGAGCAACTGCTGCGCGCCGCGACCTTGCCGCTCTGACTCAGTAGGCAATCACGTGCTCTCTGTGAAGTCGCGGCGAGCAAACGAGTCATCCCGTTCGCAACCGCGGTGTCTCCGCGGAGAGCCGCAGCTGCAGGGTCGAAGACGAACGCCCGGTCGTTGTTGGTGCGCCCGTCGCCATTGATGTCCCCACCCACCAGGGGCGAGAAGTAGCTACCTGACGTCGCCCGCGCGATCATGGTCAGCTCCAGCACGGGCTTGATTGGATACGTGATCGTTCCGAGCAGCGCGTGACGCCGCGCGTTGTCGCTGCGACCCCACTCCGAAAGGTTCGGATTGCCGGCAGTCGATCCCGGCGTCCCGCCGAAGCCCTGCACGGTCCCCTGCGAGAATCCCTGCGCCTGATCGAAAGATCTGGTGAGTGTGTACGACGCGTTGAGAAGAATTCCCTTCGTCGTTAGGCCGGTAAGGCCAAGCGTGATCTGTTTGGTATCAGACCGCAGGTTGGATTCGACCTGGCTGACAACGCCGAACTGAGGATAGAGCCGTGACCCGAGTACGGAGACGGCGCCGGTGGTCGGGACGATTGCGTTGGCCGGGGCGTAAACGGGCCGGTTGTTCTCGTTCGCGAGCGTGAATTTGGCGGTCGTGTCCAGATTGATGTCCGTCTGCCCTGTCTGCGCTACGCCACGTGCGTATCCAGCATCGACTGAGAATGAGTAACGGTCCCAGAATCGGCGGCTGAGGCCGAGCGATGCGCGCCACGCGCGGGGCGCCTGAAACCCTGGATCGAACACCGTTACGTTGCGACGCTGGTTCGCGAAAATCGGCGTTCCGCCGTTGCACGACGTGGGAATGTTCGATGGATCGGCGAGGTACGCAGTCCAGTCAGGAGTCGGTGCCGCTGCTCCGACACAGGTGAGAAGTGATTGTCCGTTGTTGAGCCCGGTCGCGTTGAGCGCGGAGGCAAAAAGCTGAGCAGGCGCAGTTCCGCGAAATTCGCCGATTCCGCCGCGCAAGGTGAGCGGTGGCGGCCCGAACTGCGATTCGCCCACGAACAGGCTGAATCCCGCTCGCGGACTGACGCGCACTTCAGAAGGAATGTTATCGGTGCGTCTTCCGAAGGTCGCCTCTACCTCGGGATTGTAGTCGGGCTTGTCCGGATAGCGCGATCCTTCCATGCGCATTCCGTACGTCACCTGAAACTGCGGCTTTACGCGCCAGGAATCGCCGAGATATGCCGCCGCATTGTTCGTCGCCGACTGCTGATCGCGCGCGAACAAGGTTCGGGTGAACTGGATTGGCTGGCCTGCCTCGAGATCAGCGAGCGAGTTGAAGGTGAATGTGCCGAACCGGTTTGGAATGAAGCCGATCGAGCTCCGCTGCTGATTGAGGAGTCCGCCGAGCTTGAACCTGTGTCCGCCCGCGGTAGTAAGGCGGGAGATCTCGTCGCTGACCTCGAGAAGACTCGACTTCGTTTCCTGAGGCAGCGAAGGATTGCCGCCGAACTGGAGCGTCGAGATCGCGTTTGTCCCGTCGCCCAGCATGGACAAGACTACAACGCGGCCGTCAGGAACGGAGAGGTATCCCTCCGTATTCCGGTTGTCGACCGACTTGTAACCGCGCAGCTCGTTGATGAACATGCCCACGTGTGAGGTGAGCGTCACCATGCCGCCGCCGCCCGTGCCCTTGAGATTGCCGCCAGAGTGCGGCAGGGCGAGCGCGTTCAGACGAGAGCCAAGCTGGGTGTTGCCGCGCCAATCGCCGCGAAGCATCAGCGAATGGTCTTCGGCGAGGTTGTAGTCGACGCGCACCAGCGCGGACGCATTGTTGTTGAGACGCTCGTCGGGCGCGAGCGGAGATGTGAGCGGCAGGCCAAATGTCCGAACGATATTCAGAAAGCGACTGACGGAATCGGAATTGGTGCCGAGTCGCTGGAGTGTGAGAGGATCGGCCGCGAGAAGCGAGAGCAGCGGATCCGTGCGGTGCGAGAAGCTGATCGCGCCGAAAGTAAAAAGCTTGTCCTTGATGATAGGTCCCCCGGCCCCGCCGCTCAGCTGGTTCTGGGTGTACTTCTGGCCGAACGCAGGATTGTTGTCGTCGACGAATTCGAGGCTCGGATCGCGGAGCGAGTAGCTGAACGCGCCCTGCACGTTGTTCGTGCCGCCGCGCGTGGTCGACGCGACTTGTCCTCCGGTGAATTGTCCGCGCGCGACGTCGTAGGTGCTTGTCACCACACGGGTATTGCGCACGGCTTCCTGCGGAACGCTGCCGGCGCCAAAGCTGAGGCCGTCGAGGGTGATGTTGTTCTGGTTCGCCGGCTGCCCGGCCACCGAGAACGACGCCTTCGTGGTGTCCGTTCCCGGCACCGAGATGACTCCGGGTGCGAGCGCGGCAAGCGCTGTAAGATCGCCCGCATCAACCGGCAGCCGGTTGATGAGATACGGATTCAGATTTCGCTCGGTGCTGCCTGGCTCCGGGCGCTGCGAAGCATCTCCGCGACGCGGCGCCGCGCGAACCTCGACGGTGGCGAGCTGGGTCGCGATGCGTCCCATATCGATGTCGGTGATGATGCGGTCTTCGTCGCCCTGCCGGGAGATGGTGCGCGTTACGGGCGCCATTCCGACCGCTCGTACGGTAAGGCGGTAGTTGCCGCCGCCGTCGGGGAAGATGATCGTGTAACGACCATCAGCGCCGGTAGTCTTGGTGCGCGTGATTCCAGTTTCGAGTGAAGTCGCCTCGATCCGCGCGCCCGCGACCGATTGGCTGTCGACTCCAGCCACGCGACCCATGAGAATGTCGGTCGTAGAGCCCACCTGCGCCCTGGCGGGCGCGGCAAGGATGGATGCGAGCGCGAACGCGGCAAACTTCAGCTTCATTTTTCAACCTTCTCCATGTGGTGCAAACAGCAGGCGGGAGTCGCCCTCCTTATTACGCTCGCTGACTCACGAGTGCTGAGATCGCGGGGCGGGCCGGCTTAGCCATCGGCCTGTACCGGAGAGCTTCTCCGATATGAGACGCCACGATCTCTGTCGCGTCTTCGAGGTCGGCTATGGTGCGCGCGACCTTGAGCACTCGGTGATACCCTCGCGCTGAGAGGCAGAGCCGTTCAGCCGCGGTCTGAAGGAGCGCCCGCGCTTCTGCGTGCACGGGGGTGTGCGCATCGAGCCAGCGGCCACTCGCGTACGCGTTGCAGGAAACCCCCCGTGTCTTCGCGAACCGCTTCCGCTGGCTGGCCCGAGCGCATTCGACTCTCTTTCTGACCGCAGCCGACGAATCACCTGTGCTCGCCCCGCTCAGCTCCCGCAACGCCACTGCACCCACTATCACGTGCATGTCGATGCGATCGGCGAGCGGTCCGGAGATCCGCGCCGCGTACCGATCGACGTCGCTCGGCGCGCAATTGCACGCGCCCGACGGATCTCCCGCCCTCCCACATGGGCAGGGATTGGAGGCTCCGATCAGTGTGAAGCGCGCCGGATACGTCACTGACTGCGCCGCCCGGGCAATCACGACTTTCGCATCTTCCATTGGCTGTCTGAGGCCGTCGAGCACGTGACGCGGGAACTCCAGCATCTCGTCGAGGAAAAGCACTCCGTGATGGGCGAGGCTCACCTCTCCCGGGCGCGGGATTGGCCCGCCTCCGATCAGACCGGCGCTCGAGATTGTATGATGCGGCGCACGAAACGGTCGCACGCCTTGGCCTACGCTGGTGTGGTCCAGAACACCGGCAACGGAATGAATGGCGATGACCTCGAGCGCTTCTTCTTCGCTGAGTGCTGGCAGAATGGTGGGCATGCGCCGCGCGAGCATCGTCTTTCCCGCGCCTGGTGGTCCCACCAGCAGGACGTTGTGACCACCGGCAGCAGCAACTTCCAATGCGCGCTTCGCTCCCGCTTGTCCGACGACGTCAGAAAAATCCGTGGCGTCCATTCCCCCTGCGCCGCATGTCGTGTCCGCGCGCGCGGTCGTGAGCTTTCCTTCGCGCAGCTCCAGCACGAGCTCGCGCAAGCACTGTGGCGCTGACAGCGCGAGCGCGCTGACACGGGAGGCCTCTGCCACATTCGGTGGTGGCAGCACCAGGGTGGAAAGCCCCGCGCGCAGGGCGTGACGCGCCACCGAAAGCGCTCCACGCATGGTGCGCAGCGCCCCATCCAGTCCCAGCTCGCCAACGAACAATCGGGAATTGAGAGCGTCCCTTTCCAGCTGCCCCGTCGCTGCGAGGATACCGAGCGCAATCGGTAAATCGAAAGCGGTTCCTTCTTTCCTGATGTCGGCTGGTGCGAGGTTCACCGTGATCCGCCGAGGGGGAACTTCGAATCCCGAATTCAGGAGGGCCGCGCCCACACGCTCGCGACTCTCCTTGACGGCGCCCGCAGCAAGCCCAACGATCGTCCACTGCGGAAGACCCGGGGCGGCGTCCACCTCGACGATCACATCATAGGCATCGATTCCAACCAGCGCTGCTGAGCGAACGGCGGCGAGCATC
>JBBRQC010000044.1:0-20497 GCA_038227135.1 Gemmatimonadales bacterium | reverse complement strand
CGATCTGTAGTGCCCAACGGTCGTTGGTCTTCACCGGCACCTGGTATCCAGACTGCGCGGTGGAATGTCCCGCCCCTTCGTTTTTCAAACAGCCGGACGCGAACTCCGCGATCTCCAATGGAGCACGTCCATGCACCAGCTTTAGTGCGGTGCCAACTATTACGCCTAGCAATCCTCTGAGCCATCTCAGTGTCCCCTCTGTCGGCTCACAAGGGATTGGGCGTCGGCACTTACATCATACGGCGTTGGTCCACTACCGACAAGCGCAGCCGTCGCCTTGCGCGGTAGATCGCGCCGCAGAATGCGCGGCTTTCCCGACCGGCCGGCGTTCAGTGACGGCGTGTCGCGTAGAACACGGCGCAAGTAGTCGGCGCTGTATCCACTCTCACTCGCCGCCTGGTTCACAGACAATGCTTCGTTGTCGAGTTTGTGTAGAGAGGTCTCAAGCTCAGAGGCGCAGCGTTCTCTGGCTGCTGCGACTTCTGGACAGCCTTCGGCTCGTAGTATTTCCGCCAACTCGCGCCACTGAACGATCAGCACGGCAGGTGTAGAGTCTTTCAATCGGTTGCCCTCAACTTCTGCGCCTGGGCTGGTTGAACGGCAGACGTGCGTCGCTACAACGACGGTGCCGCGGATCGGCGTCGCTTGCCCCTAAGGTCGGATCGCCCAACTCGTATGACATGATTTTTGTTTTCCTCCAAACAAAAAAAGCGCCAGAATCGAAAGCGATTCCGGCGCTTGATGTGTAGCGAGAACGATTATTAGTGACTCATACGCGACTGCTGAATTTCCTGATTGGTTGCGGCGACAACTTTGAGCTGGTGCCGTCGTGTCCGTATCTATAACGCTTCCGCCTTTGAGGTGCAAGTAGGTGACAACGTGCCGGTAGGAATTGTCGGATCGCAAGAATACCATGATCGCAAATTCCGCCGGGGATTCTCAACGCTTCTCCCCATGGCCGCGCTCAACGTCGGCGCATGATCGCAATCGCCCAACAAAGTCCTATGCGTATGGAGCAAGTGCCAATGCTGGCGGCGGCGTAATGTTTTCTATTCCGTCGGGATCAAGCCAAGTTTGATACTGTGCTCGACGTAATACCGAGTCGCTTTCGCCACCGCCGCAGTCACGATTTTCAATGGAATCTCGGAATACTTTGAGAATGCTTTGAGAATACTCTTGGAAATGCGCTGGAAATGCGCTGGAAATGCGCTGGAAATGCGCTGGAAATGCGCTGGAAATGCGCTGGAAATGCGCTGGAAATGCGCTGGAAATGCGCTGGAAATGCGCTGGAGATGCGCTGGAAATGCGCTGGAAATGCGCTGGAAATGCGCTGAAAATGCGCTCGAGCCACATTATTTCGCGTATGCTCCCCGCCTTTATTGCTGACCTAAGTACTCGCGTTCGCGGTGTGCGATGGACTCAGTCGCGGCTGAATCCGTGGCGGGGACTGAGTGGATTGCCGCGCGAGATCTGGCTGCTCTTCGTGACGACTTTGATCAACAGAGCGGGGATGATGGTCCTTCCGTTTCTCGTGATCTATCTAACCCGCGAGCTTCGCTTTTCTGCCGCACGCGCCGGGTTCGTCTTCGCAGTCTATGGCGCCACTGCGGCCTTGGCTGGGCCGATGTCCGGCAAATTGAGCGATCGCATCGGAGCGCTCCCGATAATGCGGGCGTCGCTCGGTGGCGCCGTAGATCTCTGAGGATTGGAAGATGAAGCCGCGCCGCTTGGCGAGCGACACGAGCTTCTCCATCACATCGGGGTGGTTTGGCATGGGAGAAAGCTACATCCTCGGCCCGCACGACCATCACGCGCCGAGACTCCTCAAGTGGATGGCGAGCGCGAGCAGGTCAGAAAGATTGCGCAGTCATTCACGAGGAAGCGTTAGACGTGTTTGCTTTCCGCGAGGGTGTCTTCACAACCGAAGCCACGAAATCCTCGCCCGGCTCGGATTCGACGGGGCCATGACGCAGAAGCTCAGTGTAGTTACGTGGCTTGCCGACGCTCTTTCTGCCCGCGTGTGCCTGACTGCCCCCGCGCTTAAGGGCCCACGTCAAGACCAAGCGCTTCTGTGCCCTCGTCATGGCTTTCCAAGACCGAGACAATTGTGGCTCAAATCCGCCTAAACAAACTCCGGAATCCTTACAGCATTCCCCTGCTGTCGCTTCGTGCTGTCGAATCGACCGGTTTATACGGGTTGCGTGACTATCGTATTCCATTCTTGAATTCCCGCCATGAAATGGCGTCCCATTTCGCTTCGTCCAGCTACGCATGGTCGTTGTCGACGACCAAAAAGAAGACCCCCGCAGAAAGAAGGGGTCTCCCCGGGATTGGGTTCGCCGCGAATTCTAAGTCGGATTCTTTTTCAACCCGCGTTTCTCCGCCCGGAAAAAGAGATACATCATGCTCCCGTACAGAACTATCGACGCGATATCCAAAGTCTGATACGTCACGTCGTTCGGCATGAGGCCCATCCTCCTGACCACGTTCACGAGCCCGTTAAACATCGCGGCGGCTACGAGAGTCCTGCCCGTAATGTTGCGCACGGGGTCCAGTTCTCTCCTCTGTCGGAACAGGATAATGGCGAAAGGAATCGCCCCAAGGATTACCAGCACCGAGAACGCGACGCCGGCGAGATCAGTAGTGCCTTCCATTTGAATACCTCCCCCTGTTATAGCCTGGGCGCTGGTCTACGGGCCTTGTCGATGCAGTCCAGCATGTCGTACATGGCGTGAGTATAAACCGCAAAGGCCCCGATAAAGATTGTTCCCGCTCTTGCCACCGCTGCCGTCTGCGCCGCGAGCGTGAACATCGCGCTAACCTCGGGTATCGCCGCAAAGGCTCCAATAGCCCCCATGAGCAGACCTGTCTCGACGGCGAATTTCGCTGTCTCAAACCAACAGTACGAACTCTGTGCAAAAGCTGACCTCGGAGTGAGGGCACACGCAACCTTGTCCACAGTCATCCACGACAACGCGGCAAACTTTGCTCCAAGCGAGGCTCTGAATGTGAGTACCGGCTTCGGCGCCGTCGAGATCACGGAGAGAATTTCGCCAGTCAAGGTCCCGTTGGGCGCGTACCCGCGAAGGTCCTGATATCTGAGCACATATCCGCCAGTCACCGCGGTCCAGGCCGAGTGATTCCAGCCCGTGAGGACGCCATTCTCATAACTGTAAGAGTCCGTTATGGGCACTGTCGTACCCGCAGGGCCCGTCGAGACCAGATGAACCACATTGGAGACGGAGTCGACCGTCGTCTGATCGTAGTTGGCGGCCAACAAACCGCTCAGCAGCGCGAGTACCGGCGTCACCACCGTTCCATCCGGCGTCACTCCGTTGGGGACCGACGTGTCGAGCGTCGCCGTTATCTTTTTCAGTTGCGGCGTCACGGTAGCGCGACCGAGCCCACCTTTGAAATTCACGTTCACATTCTGCGTTTCGTTGAACACTTGCGCCTTCCCGTCCTTGCCGTAAAGCGTTATCTGATTCGCGACTGTGGCGGTGAAGGTTGGCTTGCTCGAGATGTCGAGCACCTTCGCGTTCTCCGGAGCTGTGGGCCTTTGCTCCGCACATCCGACCAAGAGAAACGCTAGCGATGACGCTCCGAGCAGATGCGCGGTGCGGGTGAGTCCCCTGACGATTTCCACAGTAGCCCCCTTCAAGAAGGTTATTACCAAAGCGCGGCGGCAATGTCGTGAGCTAGCGTCAGAAGACCGTCATCTCGAAAACGCCAATCAGAGGAGAAGACCGGCGCATCGTCAGACGGACTTGCCAGGGACAAACGGTCCAGGGTCCCTAAGCGCACCAACGGTCTAGCGAGAGTTGCTGCGGCGGAGCTTCTAACGTGGGAACTACCGGCACTCCACGAAAGGTCGATTTCATATCACTCGTGTGTCACTTCCATTTCACTTTGGCGCGACGTGGCCGTCTGCGTCCGCGACGTTCGATGGATCAAACTCTCGCCAGTGGCAGTAGCCGGCCTACCTTGTCAGTCATGGCCAAGTTCCTAACGACTCACGGCACTGCATTTCAGATTGAGAACGTGATTGCAGGAGCGAGAAAGCAACTCACTCTCGTCTCGCCGTTCCTAAAGCTCTCGAAGACTCTCGCGGAGCGCCTCCAAGACGCTGCACGGCGCAGCGTAAGGATCACCATAGTATTCGGCAAGGAAGAGCTCGAGCGTGAACAGGAGCTCCTGCTTGCAGGGCTCGCCGGCGCAAGTTTGTACTTCCTGCCCAACCTGCACGCCAAGTGCTACTTCAATGAGGATCGCATGGTCATCACGTCGATGAACATGTATGAGTTCTCGGAAAAGCATAACCGCGAGATGGGCGTCCTTCTCCAGGAGGGGGAGCCGGCCTACGCGAACGCGCTTCGGGAGGTCGAGTCCATCATCGCTGCCTCCGAGGAGCGGTCCCGCGCGCCCGCCGCAACACACAGAGAGCCGGCCCACGGCAAGACGGCGACCGTCACGGTGGTATCGTCCCGGTCTCGCCGGCGCAGCTCCGGCGTGTGCATTCGCTGTCAGGCGAGCATCCCGCGCGACCCCGGGCGCCCGCTGTGCGGCGCGTGCTACGAGGTCTGGGCCGCCTATCAGAACGCGGATTACCTGGAACAGTGGTGCCACTTCTGCGGCCGGCCCGAAGAGACCTCAGTCGATCGACCACTCTGCAGGATCTGCTACCGTAGTGCCGCCTCCTCCGACGGGTGATCGCCTCCGGCTAGAGCGCATATAGCCCCAATTTCTGGTCAAAACGCCGTTAATCCCGTGAAAACGGAGGCGAAAACGCAGCCAAGAACACCGGTGAAAATCCGGGCAAAACACCGGTGAAAACGTCGAACGCCTGGCTGTAAGGGCGCTGAAAACGCGGCTAGAACGGCGCGTTACCGACGAATTGAGGCGCTAGCTGAGGCAGAAACCGAGGCGAAACCGAAGGTGAAACAGAGGCCGGCATCGTCGAAGCGGGAACGAGATTCGCGGCAGCGGTTGGGTGGGCACAGAAAAAAGTGGGGGCAACAGCTCATCTTTTGGTCGAGTTTCGGTCGAGTTTCTCACTACTAAGTGCTACCTGAATTGACTGAGAATCGGACGCCGACGCCCGTTTCCCCTATGAAACACAACTTTAAAGTATTATTTAAGTGTCCCCTGACGCTGAATGGGGTTCAGGGGGTCGCGGGTTCAAATCCCGCCGTCCCGATTCGTATAAGAGAAAGAGCGACGTGCACTTAGCATCGTCGCTCTTTCTGCATTCTGTTATGGTCCCCGGCGGACGGGCACGCGACTGCATACGGCGGAGTAGGTTAATGACGCGTGTTTATACGCTACTCGCGTTACTGGCGGTGTTCGGCAGCCTTCTTCTCCGCTCGTTCATCGATGCCGGCGGCGAACACCAGGGCGATCACGACGGTCGCCGCTGGAATGGTGATCACGACTCCGACGACGAACAGGCCAAGGCTATTCAAGCCGGTCACCGCTGATCAGGAGGGCGACGCATCCGAACGAGAGGATGGACGGAACCCACAGCCCGACGAACAGTCCCTGCTCGTGGCTCCCCGAGAACCACAGCGTGACGGACAGGAGAAAGGAGGCGAAGGCGGCGACGAGAATGGTCAGGCCTGCGCGGCGGCGGAGGTTGCGGCGTGGCATCATCGGGGAAGATCGCGAGGAGTGGGGAGGGTGTCGCGGCGCGGCGGTCGCGCACAGCGAATCAAGCAACGGCAGGGCAGAAGTGTTTCAGCACGGTTCTGGCGGCGCGGCGCGCGGGCGGCCATCGTGAACAGTACGAGTGCAGGCGCCCCTTCGCAAGTCGGCGGATGACCATGCGGCTCGCGAGCGCAGAGTAGTGGATCGCGCCCGGCGCCGGGACGCGTTCGCCCTCGAAGGTCGGCCGACGGCGAGCGCGCTTACGCGGCAGCCAGCAGGATGAACAGGTTCAGGCAGAGGAGAAGCACGGCTGGAATCGCCGACACCAGGGGATCACCCACGCGCAGCCGCACGACCGTCGCCCCGAGCATCATTCCCGCGAGCCCGCCAGCGGAGAGGAGCAGCAAAGGGCGAAAGCGGAGACCGGCGAGCAGTCCTGCCCCCGCCGCCATCTCCAGAGCGCCTGTGAGGGTCCGATACGGTGCGAGATGGTAACGCTCGAACTCGGCCACCATCGCCCGCGAGCCGAACAGGCTCGCGCAGTACAGAAGGAAGGAGACGCTCGACAGGGCGGCCGCGATCGTGATGCTGAGTTGCATTTTTTCTCCATGTGAGGCCATAGATGCGGCATGCTGAACGGTTCGCTCACCTGAAACGCGGCGGGTAACTCCAATGGGTTCTCTCATTATAATCTTCCAGATCGTGGCGGCGCTTGGCCTGCTGAACGTCTGGCTGCTACGCGCCAACCGAAGCACTGCATATCGAGGTGCCGACGCGAGGAACATGCGCGAGGAGTTCGCCGCCTACGGCCTGCCCGCATGGATGGTCGTCGTCGTCGGTGTCCTCAAGGTGGGCGCGGCGCTCGCGCTTATCGCCGGGATCTGGTACCGCCTGCTAGTCCTTCCTGCAGCGCTGCTCATCTGCGTGCTCATGGTCGGCGCGCTGGCGATGCACTTCAGGATTCACGACCCGCTACGGAAATCCGCGCCGGCCGCTGGCATGCTCGCCCTCGCGGTCCTCATCGTTCTGGGATCCGTATACGGCTGAACGGTCAGTGCGCGCCGCCAAAGTCCGGTCTCCACCGCGCGACTCCTGTAGCAGCAAAGCGTGGATTGTAGCCCTCGTCGAGCAACTTCTTCCGATCGGCGAGTCTCAGTCGGGTTGGATCTGACGGGAAGGGTCGGCAGGGAACTGCCGGCTCACATCGGCGCAGTTGGCAACCGTTCGAAGGCGAGGCGTCCAGTCCCAAAGACTAGGGGCTTAGTTTTTTCATTCCCCTCCGCGGAGCTCTCTCCCGTAGTTCTCTCTGCATCGCGGTAATCACCCACTTCGTCATGTAGCGGTGGTAGGGGGTCGCGGGTTCAAATCCCGCCGTCCCGATTCGCTCCCGCAACAGCGGGGTCCAATCGTTCCGCCGAGCTTTCGCACATGTTGCTCTCATTCGCAGCTTAGTGTCAAATCCCGTCATTGCAGTTCGCGCCGCCGTCGGTTACGACAGCGGCGCTTTTTGTTTTTCTGCGCGTGAATCGCCGACACGTTAGTACGCAACCAGGCGAGCCGGCCAGGAAATCTTTCACTTCGGACCGTCGGCGATCAAAAAACTTCTTGACAACTGGAAACGCAGTGCAGTATTACGTGTTGTCTCCCCGGGCACCGCAGCAGTATTGTGGGCTCGGGCTGGACGAAGTGACATAGACAGACATACCGATTTCCTCCTCCCGAGATGAGCAAGAATCGTCAGGGAGAACTTGATGCGCTCACGTCATCGCGCTTCAGGGAAGCCCTTGCCGCTCGCAATGTTCGCCTCTTGACGTATCGGCAATTGATCGCCATACAGGGTCTGCAAACAATGCGACGACCCGCAGGATGAGTAGAAGGTACGTGCGTTTTTTGGAGGAGTGCTCATGCAGTCACCCGGAGGATTGCTCATGGAAAAGCTAGGTAGGAACTCGTTCTTGAACGGCAGCTCGCCCGGCATTCGCTCGTTGGCCATCGGTCTGCTGTTCGGTCTGGTTCTGAGTGGAACGGCATTCTCGCAGGGCCTGCCGATCACCGGAACCGTTACCACCACGGGCGGCGCCCCGCTGCCGGGAGTCACGGTCCGTGTGCAGGGAACGGATACTCGTGCGATTACTGACGCAAGCGGTCGCTATCGGGTCAGCGCTCCCACGGATGCGGTTTTGACTTTCTCGTTCGTCGGACAACGCCCCGTGCAGACTACCGTTGCCGGACGCTCCGTCATCGACGTCTCGATGGCGCAGGTTCCGTATCTCGAGGAAGTAGTCGTCACGGCTTACACGGAACAGCGCCGCGCGGATATCACCGGCGCCGTTGCGAGTGTTAACGTTGAGGCCGCTAACAAGCAGACTGGAGCAAGTGTACTGCAGCGGCTGGCCGGCGCCGTACCAGGTGTAACGGTTCAGGCAAGCGGTTCGCCCGGTTCCCGTAGCACAGTAAGGATCCGGGGCGTCAGCTCCTTTCAGAACAACGATCCTCTTTATATCGTTGACGGCACGCCGGTCCAGGACTCCTACATCAACTGGCTGAACCCGGATGATATCGCGTCCATCCAGGTGCTGAAGGACGCGTCAGCCGCGTCGATTTACGGCTCGCGCGCCAGTAACGGTGTCATCCTCATCGAGACGACCAAGAGAGGCCCACCCGGGCCGCCGACGACCACGCTGCGCGTAAGAACCGGCGTCGCGACTCCGACTCGCGGCTATAACGATATTCTGATTACAAACTCACTGGACTACTTCGCGGTCGTCAGGGAAAGCTATAAGAACGCCGGCTTGCCGGTTCCCGCGCCGATTCAGGCCATTTACGGCGATCCCGCTAACCCTTCGGTTCCTAACTACACTTACGCACCGCCTGAGGCGATTGTAACCAAAAACGCATTCGGACAGATCGTCACTGTAGATCCGGCCAAGTACTCATACCCGAACGGTCTGATCATGCCTGGCAGCACCGGCACCGACTGGTGGAAGGCCGTGTTCGGTTCTGGCAAGGTTGCGGATTACAACCTGGACGTCAGGGGTGGCAGCGACGCCAACGCATATACCGTCTCCTTCAATTACTTTGATCAGGGCGGCACCGCAAAGTACAACGACTTCCGACGCGGGAGCGTGCGCGTCAACACCGCATTTAACAGGTCCAAGCTGAACTTCGGCGAGAACATCTCGCTCAGCGTTGCCCGGCATTACGGCGGAATCCGTGACGATAATGGGGGTGAAAACGGCATCCTCGGCAAGGACATTTTGCTCCAGCCCGTGATCTCCGTTTACGACATAAGCGGTAATTTCGCGGGCGGAAGGGGCGTTCCCGGGGTCAACTCGAGCAATCCGCTCCAGAATGCTTTTAATGCGAAGGACAACATAAACAAGGAGATGGTAGTCTTCGGAAACCTTTTTGGCGGCCTTGACGTGACGCCGGAAATCTCCTTGAAAACCAGCCTTGGCTTCGACCTGCGTCAGAACGCTTTCGCGGGATACAGTTGGATCACCCCTCAGAATAACGAGGCCTCGTTCTCGAACTCGATCAACGAGAACAACTTTCAGTCTACTAATTGGACCTGGAGTAACACGGCGAGGTACCTGAAAACTATTTCCAGAAGCAGTTTTGACCTTTTACTCGGTCAGGCAGCGGGCGCCGGCAACTTCCGGTCCCTCAATGGGTCGATGGCCAACCTCCTCAACACCGATCTAAATTCCCGGTACGTACAGGACGCTCTCGGTGACCCCAGTACCAAGAACGTCTACAGCTATGGCGGCCGCAATGCCTTGATATCGTTCTTTGGCAAGGCCGGCTACAACTATGCCGACAAGTACGTTGCCAACTTTACGCTCCGCAAAGACGGCTCGTCCAATTTGGGTCCGGCTCACCGGTGGGGAACCTTCCCGGCGTTCGGTCTCGGATGGAGAATCACCAACGAGCCGTTTTTGGCTAATAACCGAATCCTGTCGGACGTAATGCTCCGGTATGGATTTGGCGTCACGGGCAATCAAAACATCCCTTCAGGCCGCATCATCTCTCAGTTTGGTGGCGACCGGGGCGATACGTTCTACGATATCGCGGGGAGCAACACCAGCATCCAGCCGGGATTCCGTCAAGCGTCTTTGGGTAACCCCGACCTGAAGTGGGAAGAAAACAAATCCACGAACGTTGGCGCCGATCTCGCGCTCTTCGAGGGCAAGCTGAACGTCGTCGTCGACGTGTACAGGCGCGCGACGGATAACCTCCTATTCGATCCGCGAACCCCGGCGACTGCAGGGGTAGCAGACCCACCGATCGTCAATATCGGTAAGATGGAAAACAAGGGCTTCGATTTTTCGGTCGGCCATCAAGGCTCGTGGTGGAATGCCACCTTCAACGGAAGCCACTACAAGAACAAGGTTGTTTCGATCGACGGAGTCCAGAACTTTTTCTACGGCCCGGGAAGCACCCGTCTTGGCAATCAGACGATCAATATGCTTGGCCAGCCGATCGGTTCTTTCTTCGGCTTCATAGCCGATGGATTCTTCAGGGACGCGGCGGACGTGGCGAGCCACGCAACACAGGACGGAGCCGCTCCCGGTCGCATCAAATTCATAGATGTCAACGGCGACGGGAAAATCACCAATGATGATAGGACGATCATCGGAAGTCCCCATCCGAACTTCACCGCCGGACTCGATCTCGGAGCGAGGCGGGGAAATTGGGACGCCAGCGCGACCATATTTGGGACCTATGGAAACAAAATCTTCGAGAACCAGATGGAATGGTACGTATTCCGGGAGTTCTCCTCGAATGTTCGAAAAGACCTGCTGGCGAACTCGTGGACGCCGCAAAACCTGAACGCCAAATATCCTCAACTGAATGTGAACGACATCTACAGCAGCGCGATCAGCAGCTACTACGTCAAGGACGGATCGTACACTCGTCTGCGCAGCATACAGCTCGGGTACACTCTCCCCGCGTCCGCAGGATATCTGCCTGGCTCGAGAGTGTACCTGCAGGGGGAGAACCTGTTCACCAAAACCAACTACGAAGGGCTCGATCCGGCGCTGCCAGCGGGGAACAACACAGGCGCCGCGGGAGACGTCCGGGATCAGTATATGGGCGTTGACCGGGGTTCGTACCCCAGCAACAGAGTTATCAGCATCGGCATAGTGACCTCCTTCTAACGACTCGCCTTTTTCAAGGAAGAAGCGACGATGAAAACGGTATTAAGAAATCCTCTTCTCCGCGGCACGGCGTTAGTGATCCTTGCGACAGCGACGATTTATGGCTGCAAGGATTTTCTGAGCGCTGCCTCCGAGCCTCAGGGGACATTGAATGAACAGACGCTCGCAAATAGGGCCGGGGTCGAAGGCACCCTGATTGCCGCGTACAGACCCCTGGATTGTATGGGCAGCAACTTTACCGGCTGGGGGTGCGCCGCCAGCAACTGGGTATTTAGTAGCGTCGCGAGCGATGATTCCTACAAGGGATCTGACGGCCTCGACCAGCCCCCGATCAATGACATCGAGGGCTACCACTGGGGCACCCCTATCGCCAGCGACTACTTGAATACCAAGTGGGTACAATCCTATGAAGGCGTCGTCCGAAGCAATTCGACGCTGCGCCTGCTCAACGCAGTCAAGAAGTCAAGCCCGAGCGAATTTTCCGCTGCTGACGCTAATGGCATCGCGGGAGAAGCGATCTTTCTCAGAGCGCACTATCACTTCGAGGCGTGGCGGATGTGGGGGAACATTCCGTATTACCGCGAAGACGACACGGACTTCCGTAAGCCCAATTTGGACAGCGCACTGGTTGCGGTGGAGCTCCTGAAGGACATCGACTCGGCAATCAAGTTGCTTCCCACCACCCCACGGAACGGGCAGGTGGGACGAGCTACGCAGTGGACCGCCAAGGCATATAAGGGACGCGTCGAGCTGTATGCCCACCAGTACGCGAACGCAGTCACGACATTTAAGGACGTCGTAAACGCGGGGCCCTACGAGCTCGAAACGAGCTTTGATCGGGTCTGGACTGGTTATTCGGACGCGGCCAACGGACCCGAGACCATATTCGCCTTTCAGGCGTCGGCGGGCGACGGAGAGCCGGGTGCGGCAAACGCCAACTGGGGCGAACGCCTGAATTTCCCGTATGCGCCCAGCCACTTCCAGTGCTGCGGCTTTAACCCGCCAACGCAGAACCTCGTCAACGCTTTCAAGGTCGACGCCGCTGGATTACCGCTGGCGGTGACTGCCCCCAGCAGCTGGAATGCTTCGGACGCCGAGTTCAAGGCAGGAGATCTCACGGCCGTAGATCCTCGGCTGGACTGGACGGTCGGTCGCGACGGCGTGCCCTTCAAGGACTGGGGCCCGTACAGCATAACCTGGGTCAGGGATCCGTCAAACGGCGGTCCTTACATGCCCAAGAAAAACATCCATGAAAAGGGAAGTGGATCGGAGGCTACCGTCGGTTGGCAGCCGCAGCAACAGAATTCCATGAACATCCATCTGTTCCGGTACGCTGACCTGCTCTTGATGCTAGCCGAAGCAGAGATTGAGAGAAACGACCTGACAGGCGCGCTGGCAATCGTCAATCAGATCAGAGCACGCGCAGCAGTTGCTGCCCAAGGCCCGGGAACCGATCGGGCCAGCATGGCCGTGCCGATCAATGATCCGAGGATTACGTGGGCAGTTTATCGCGTCAGCCCATATCCGTCGTTTCCCGATCAAGCCTACGCACGTGAGGCAGTACGAACTGAACGCAGGCTCGAGCTGGCGATCGAAGGGCAGCGGTTCTTTGATTTGCGACGCTGGGGAATCACTGCTCCGGTTATCAACGGCTACCTTACCGGAATTGGAGGGGGACGTGAGGACACCAGAAGACTCTACCTTAAAGCTGCCGAACCAATCACGGCTCGCCACCGTTGGTATCCCATCCCCACCATTCAAGTCGAATTGAGCCGGGTAGGCGGTCAGGACATGCTGAAGCAGAATACTGGCTGGTAAGCCAACGTTCCACCGAGTAGGTGCTAGACGGCACTGATACAGTATGTATCAGTGCCGTTTTAGCGTTTACTGATCCTGAACGCCTGGAGGGAATCTCCAGTGTTAGCCACGATCACGGCCTTACCGGTCGGGGTTTTGAGAAGCGCCAGGCCAGCAACATTCAAGGGAGCGAGCAACCCACTTTGCGTTGGTGGCATTGGCATGAAGTGGCCGCGGCCATCGCCTCTCATCCAGAGTCCGTTCCCTGCATCGGCCCTCGGCGTATTCGGTTCAGCGTCGTAAAGGTTTCCCCCCACGACCAGATCGAGGTTGCCATCACCGTCCACGTCGTCGGCGATGATTGCTCTGATCGGCGCGATTTGCGCCAGATTGGGCAACGCGACCGAACTAAAGGTTCCACCTCCCTCGTTGTGCAGATACACGCTTGCAAACGTATCCGTCTGGTAGTGGAGCGCATGCTTGAGCTGAGCTGAGCTGAAGGCCTGCTGGATAGACGCCTTCGCAAACGATCCATAAGTCGGGAATTTCAGAGCGAGCGGATAGATCGCCTGGCCTAGCGAGGCCAGTCCGGCCAAAGGGTATTCGATGCCGTCTATCTCCTGAGTCAGCACGATGTCCGTGGTCCGGCTGCCGGTGAAATCACCAGCATAGACTCCGAACCTACTCTCCTTCGATGTCGTGTACGTGTAGTTCAAGCCTAAATTCCCGGCTACCAGATCGGGACGGCCGTCGTGGTCGAAGTCCCCCACAGCAAGGCTGTACCACCATCCGCGCATAGGCGGCAGGCGCGTGGACTGCGTTACGTTGCGTAATCGCTTGCCATCGTTTCGGTAGAACTGAATCGGCATCCACTCCCCCACGGTGACCAGATCCACGCGCCCATCGCCGTCAAAATCGATCCAGACCGCATCCGTAATCATGCCCCCGGGGTTAGCCAGCTCCGGAGCGACGTCTTCCGTAACATCAGTGAAGTGATCTCCGTCGTTACGCAGGAGGTAACTCCTTGTGGGATATGGATAGTTCCTCGGGCTCAGGCGCCCGCCCACGAATAGATCCAGTCGGCCGTCACCAGTAAAATCGGCGGCGCGAACGGTGGCCGTGCTTGTCAGCATGGTAGGCAACGCACCATCAGCTCTTACAAAATTGCCCCTTCCGCGATTGATGTAGAGCCGATCCTGCAGCAATGGAGAGTTCGGTGCGAGTTGATACCCTCCACTCGCCACATAGAGGTCGGGTAATCCGTCTCCGTTCGCATCGAAGAACAGCGCACCCCAGTCTTCGTAGCCCTTGTCGGCAATCCACGGTTGACCCTGCGCAGATTCCAGGAACTTCCCGTCCTGGCGCTGAATGAAGAGCTGACCCGCGAGGCCGGCAGCGCCGCCAATGAAAATGTCATCGAGTCCGTCGCCGTTGACGTCAGCCACGGCGAGTGGAGGGCCGTGGCTCGAGAGCATGTAGGGCAAGAGGGGCTGGATGCCGTAGTCTAGTGCGGTCGGCAGCTGATGCTTATACGCGAGTCCGCGGCCTCCATTCAACGGCTCGAACAGCGGGCCTGTGGTAAGCAGTGAAGACGGCGGACCTGATGCTTTGTTCTGTGTCGCGTCCTCCTGTTTGACGACCAGGACATGATCAGCCTCCAGACCAGTTAGCAATTGGTACCGACCGTCCGGCCAAATCACTTCCAGGCTATCCACGCGCTTCAGGCGACCGAGTCCAAAATGCGGGCGGTCGTCCACCGTGGACATATAACCCCTGTACGGCGACTGGTAGATGTACTGTTTCTGTCCCCCAGCCGTGAGAATCAGGCTTGAGCCAATCCCGCGTCTGTTGGGAGCGTCGCCCTTGAGCTCAATGCCAAGATAGTGATGTGCGTCGTCCTTCGGTTGGACGTTCTGATAAATGAAGGCGGGCGCATTCATGTTATTCACCACCAGGTCGAGCCGCCCATCGTTGTCCAGGTCGGCGTACGCCGCGCCGTACGAAAAGCTCGGGATGTCCATCCCCCATTCTTTGGTCTTGTCGGGGAAGGTCAGGTCACCCGCATTCCGAAAGACGTAGTTGGAGATCTCGTACGCGTAGAGGTTGTTCAGCATTTCCTTTGGGGAGTGCCGCGAACCGCTGGTACCTGCGGATCGGTACGCTGCCGAGGTGGGCATCACATAATCCCTATCGTTGAGGGCCTTTGGGTAGCCATTGGTGATGAAGATGTCCTTTTCGCCGTCATTGTCGAAGTCCGCAAACAGCGGACTCCAGCTCCAGTCAGTGGAAGCCACACCAGCAAGGGGCGCAATATCGCTGAAAATGACATTTCCGTCTTTGTTTAGCCCGGTGCTCAATTGCAGCGAGTTGGCCGTATAGTCATCGCGAAATCCTCGGCGCCGCGCTTCGATGACACTAAAGAAGCTCACGGAACCGCTCGTCCGCTTCCGCTGGCTCAAGTCGCGTGGCAGCATGTCCACCTGAAGGATGTCGGGCCAGCCGTCGTTATTGAAATCGGCAATGTCGACGCCCATGCCCGCGTAACTCGTGTGTTTGAGCCACTCGGCCCGCTTGTTCGTGAATGTCCCATTCCGGTTGTTCACGTATACGACATCGTTAGGCGCGATATCGTTGGAGACGTAAATGTCTGGCCAGCCGTCCCCGTTCAGGTCCGCGACAGCAACGCCGAGGCCGAAGCCCGCTTCTCGAAGTATGCCCGCTTCCTTCGACACGTTCGTGAACTTACCGTGACAGTCATTCCGGTAAAGCTCGTTATGGCTGCTGGGTGTCTCACCGGCCATCCCCGATGGGTTCGTTGCCAGGCCACCACGCACAAAATCCCTGGACGAATTGTTGAGCACAAAGAGGTCCAGGCAGCCGTCTAGATTGTAATCCAGGAAAACACTTTGAGTAGTGAAGCCGGTGTCGGCAATGCCATACTTCGACGCGGCTTCCGTAAAGGTCCGGTCTCCGTTGTTGATGAACAACAAATTCGCTCGCCGTTCCGCCTTGGACCATTCGGGTCCCGAGACCGACACGTAAATATCCAGGTTCCCGTCGCCGTTGATGTCCACCATGGTGGCGCCGGTAGCCCAGCGATCCGTGCCGACGCCGGCTTGCGTGGTAATGTCGCTGAACCGCATGTGCCCTTTGTTCAGGTACAAGCGACTCGACACCATGTTTCCGGAAAAGAAGATGTCAGGCAGTCCGTCGTTATCGATATCACCCACGGCTACGCCGGCGCCGTTATACACATATGCGTCTGTCTGGAAATTCAGGGAGTCGTTGGTGACGATCTTGTTCGTAAACGTGATGCCGGTCTGGCCGGCGCTCAGGAGTTTGAATAGCGGCCGATCCTTTTCTCCGGTAGTGCAGCCGCCTAAGGTGAGAAGAGAGATAAGGAGTCCGAGGAGACTCGCGCGATGCATGCGCGCGAGTCTCGTCACTGTGTAATTCATCGTAAGGTTTGTTGTTGCGTGGACCAACACGTGCCGATGTCTCGGATGATCAATCTGATCTCGAAAGACTCGCGCCGACTTTGGGCGCTCGACGAATCTGAAGCTCAAGTCAAGCTGCGATAAAAACTTTTGACGCACACATCGAGTGTTGCACTCTGTGCATTACTCCGTTTGAGTTGGCAAGCATTCTGTTCTCAAAAATCAGGATCGGATCTGTTCCAGTTTGTTATTGTTTGTCCCGCGAACTCAACGCTCCCCCTTGGCAATGTTTCCCAGATTCATTGCGCCAATGATCACATCCGGCCAACCGTCTTTATTCAGATCAGCCGTTGCCATCAGATTCCATTGACAGGGAGTCATTCAGGATTCTGCCGAGGCGAAACGAATCGTGACCGGCAAGATCATATTGAACGAGCCGGCCCTTGGGCGCATCATTGGGGTCGAGGATGCCGGATTCCAGGACCAGGATCCCCTCTTCGCGACAATCAGGTCTGTCGGCGGGCTGCCGAGTACCAGTGACGTAAGGAGATGGCGGCTCCAGTCAAAACCCCGGAGCGTGCTGCTCCCGGCCTCGCCAACAAATACCAGTTCGTGGGATAGCTGCGGTTCTGGAAAGGCGTGGCAGGCGGCACAACACGTACGGGCAAGTTTTTCTCCTTCGGATCTGTGCGGTCGATTGCGACTTGCCAGCGATGAGCACGCAAAAGCGAGAAGACCTGGGAAACACCAAATCCGATTAACTGTCGGTAAGATCGCTATGATGGTTTGTCCCTCCCAACACTGCACTACGCCGTCGACGCTTGCACCGCAACTCCATTGTTAGCCATCCTCGGGATCAAGAGGGTGATGCGACGCGAGCGATGCAGACGTGCGAAACAAGCAATCGTGGGGATCTATCGTCAGGGAGATTGGGAACACAGACGATACGTCCTCGGTTAAGCTCCGTCAATGAGGCCCGCTCGCGTGATCCAATCGTCAGCGGCGGGATAATAGCAGCGGTACAGGATGGGACATATTGTTTGGCATGAACCAACAGCTCCCAATTTCACGCGTCATCAACCTGATTGCAAAAGAATCCCAACGACTGTGGGCGGTCGACGAATCTGAGGCTCAGTGCAGGTTGCTCGCTAGTGATCCGGGAGCAGTCCTCGACATTGATGGCTCCTTCGCACTGCTCGCGCAGGAGGGAGAGCGCATCGTGCTGGCCCGAAGCCTCGACCGGCCGATGCGATACTTTCTGGCGAAGTCCACCGACGGACCAGTGTTGCTCGTCGCCGAGCGCATCGACGAGATCGCGGCGGCGCTGGCTCGCCGGGGATGGGCGGCACAGTTCCATCCGAGCTATTCCCGCATGGTACCGGCGCACCACGTCACTACGCTACGTCTTATCGGATGCCCCGATCCCAATCCCGTGTACCGCCGTTTTTTCGATCCGCCCCGCGGTACCCTGCCCGGGGATCTCGACATGATCGGGCGTCACTATGTCGAAGCCATCTACAGCGAGCTGTCCCGGTGGCTCGCCGTTCAGGATCCGGCCGCTCCAATCGGTGTGCCGTTTTCCGGCGGCATCGACAGCGGCGCGATCCTGCTCTGCCTGTACAGGCTGCTCCTGAACGAAGGGCAGTCTCCATCGCGCCTGAAAGCATTCACGCTTTCCGTGGACGGCGAAGGACAGGATGCCCGACAGGCGCGCGACTTTCTGAGTCGCACCGATCTCGAGATGCTCGGCGAGATTATCGACGTCCCTTCGAGCGCGCTCGATCCGCTGCGCGCGGTGGCTGTGATCGAGGACTACAAGCCACTCGACGTCGAATGCGCCGCGGTGAACCTCGCCCTGCTCGCTGCGATTCGCGAGCGCTATCCGGACTGGCGTCTGCTCGTGGATGGCGACGGCGGTGACGAGAATCTCAAGGATTATCCGATCGAGGAGAACAGCGAGCTCACGATCCGCAGCGTCGTCAACAACCGCATGCTCTATCAGGAGGGATGGGGCGTCGATTCCATCAAGCACTCGCTCACCTACTCCGGTGGGTACAGTCGTGGCTGCGTACGCAGTTATGCGTGTGCGCGCGAATTCGGTTTTGACGGCTTCAGTCCGTACGCACGTCCGGCTGTCATCGCGGTGGCGGAAGCCATTCCGTTTGCCCAGCTGACAGAGGGGTCGCACGAGCGACTGTACGCCTTGAAGGGGGAGATCGTCGCGCGCGGAATCCGCTCGGTGCTGGGGGTGGACATGCCGGTCTTTCCCAAACGCCGGTTCCAACACGGATCGGTCTCGGCCGCAAAGGCGGCGCGCGCGTTCCCGCAGAATGAGGCACGGTACCGCCGGCATTTCGAGACGCTGTACGCCGCGGCCGTGTGAGCGGTTCCGCGACCGATCGGCGGATTCGTGGCCTCCGCCCACCCAAACCGCGCGCAGATCCGTATAGGGCGCACGGCTTCCTGATCGAGGACGAGCGCCGCCCTGAAGGCAGGACCGAGCGGGCGCTCACTGTCTTCCTCACCGGCGCGGAGTGTCCGTTCACGTGCACGTTCTGCGACATGTGGCGATGGACGATCGACGGCCCAACTCCGCGGGGAGCGCTGACGGCCCAGCTCGATGCCGTTCTGCAATCGCTCGAGGGCGCGGCACCCGATCGGCTCAAGCTGTACAACGCCAGCAATTTCTTCGACGAGCGGGCGGTGCCGGCCGAGGATGTTGTCGGAATAGCGGCGCTGTCAGCGCCGTTCGCGGCCGTTACCGTCGAATCCCACGCCAACACCATCGGACCCAAAGCGCTGGCGTTCGCACGGCTGATTCCCGGTCGACTGGAAGTCGCCATGGGCTTGGAGACGATTCATCCAGTAGCCGCGCCCAAGCTCAATAAGCGCCTCGATCTTCCGCGATTCGATGCGGCGGCTCGCCTTCTGACCGAAAACGATATTGATCTCCGGGTTTTTGTCCTCCTTGGCCCTCCACACGTTCCCGCCATGGAATCAGTCGACTGGACGGTGCGCACCGTCGAATACGCCGTCGAGCGTGGAGCATCAGTCGTGTCCATTATCCCGGTCCGCGGCGGAAACGGAGAGATGGAGCGGCTTCAGTCCCTTGGCAATTTTACCCAGCCTCAGCTGTCTCAGCTCGAGGATGCCCTCGATCGGTGCTCGCAGTTCACGGACGTCGTCGTCACTGCTGACCTTTGGGATAGTGCGCGGCTCCCCGCGTGCGAGCGATGCGGAGCGGAGCGTATCGAGCGCATGCGACGCCTGAACGCCACCGCCCGCGCGGAGCCGCCGATCGTTTGCACGCGTTGTAGCCCGGCGTGACGCGATCGTGTGAGGTAGCAATCGTCGGGAGCGGGTTCGCCGGATCGCTCCTCGCGCGGGTGCTCGCAGTGCTGGGTTACGATGTCGTGCTCCTCGAGAGGGGTGCGCATCCGCGCTTCGCGATCGGAGAGTCGTCGACTCCGCTAGCGAATCTGTCGCTCGAGCGGATTGGTATTCGGTACGGTTTGCCTGACTGTTACCATCTGGCCACTCACGGGCGCTGGCTCACGCATTTGCCGGAGATTCGGCGCGGGCTCAAGCGCGGGTTCACGTACTACCGACACCACCCGGATCAGCCATTCGCGAATCACGGCTTGGAATCCGAGCGGCTTCTGGTGGCGGCAAGTCCGCATGATTCACTCTCGGACACACACTGGCTGCGCGCGGATGTGGATCACCACTTCGTTCGCGAGGCAATCGCGGCAGGGGTAGAATACCGCGACCGCGTCGAGGTGACGAGTGCTGACTTCGCGCCCGAGTCCGTTGTTCTGGCGGGGCACCGGAACGGTGCGCCATTCGAGCTTCGCGCGCAGTTCGTCATCGACGCCTCGGGGCCTGGCGGTTTTCTCGCTCGGCAGCTCTCGATTCCTTCCGGTCTCGATCGCATGGAGACCAGCTCCGGGATCGTGTTCAGTCATTTCGAGGGCGTGCGGCTGATGGAGGACACTGTGCCGGGCATGCCGGAGGGGCCCTACCGTGATGATTGGGCGGCTGTACACCATCTGATCGATGAGGGCTGGATGTACTCGCTGCGGTTCGACGATGACGTTACGAGTGCCGGATTTCTGCTTACCCCTCGTGGCGCCGCATCGCTGAATGCGCGGCCCGACGCACACCCAACCGCACTCTGGCGTGCTTTGCTTCTCCGCTACCCGACACTCGGCTACGCGTTTGGGAAGGCTGTGCCGACGATGCCGATCGCCTTTCGATCGCGGATTCAGCACCGCCTCACGCGCGCCGCAGGGGAGCGCTGGGCGCTGATGCCGCACGCTTTCGCGTTCGTGGATCCTTTGTTCTCTACCGGAATTGCCTGGAGTCTCCGAGCGGTCGAGCGACTGGCGCTCGTATTCGAGTCAGCGGCGCAAGGTCGACGCATCCCTCGGCCTGAGGCGCTGACCCGCTACGCCACGG
>JBBRQC010000043.1:0-21444 GCA_038227135.1 Gemmatimonadales bacterium | reverse complement strand
TTGAGGTCTGGTACAATCGTAAGCGTCGGCATCAGACCCTGGGATATCGAACCCCTGCACAGTACGAAACCGAAGTTCTCGAAGTGCTCCAACGAGCAAACGCAGCCTAAACTACGTGTCCACCAAATCGGGGTCGTTCCAGTCCGCAGTTAGTCTCCCAATTCGCAGTTAGTCAGCAGTCCGCAATGCAGTTGGTCCGCAGTCCGCAGTTACGCCTGAAAGCCTTTACAGAGCCCCAAGCTCCACTTAAGTTAAATGGCTACAGCGATTTAAGAATCAGAGACATGCGCCGGCAAACGAGCCGGCGCGAGATCAAATCCAAATGGCATTCGAGAAAACACCTACCGTAGAGAAGTACCGCACCCATAAAGACGATAGCGGATCGAGCGAAGTTCAGGTCGCGCTTCTCACAGCAAGAATCAACTATCTCACCGACCACTTCCGCACCCACGCGAAGGATCACCACAGCCGTCGCGGGCTCCTGAAAATGGTCGGTAGAAGGCGCCGTCTCCTCGACTACCTGAGGCGCACGGATCTCGAAGGTTACCGCAAGATCATCGCTGATCTTGGACTCCGGTACTAATCTGGCTCTTTGATCTGACCGCGCGGCACACAGGGTGTCCGCGCGGTTTGTGATATACAGAAGAGACAACAACACAACATATGCAACGAATCGAAAGAACGTTCGCCGGCAGACGCCTCGTCATCGAGACAGGCCGCATGGCGAAGCAGGCGGCAGGGTCCGCACTAGTGCAGTTCGGCGAGACGATGGTTCTCGCGGCAGTAACGGTCAGTGACACCGAAAGTTCCCTCCCGTTTTTCCCCCTCCTCGTAGAGTACAAGGACAAGGCCTACGCCGCGGGCAAGATTCCCGGCGGCTTCATCAAGCGGGAAGGCCGTCCCTCGGACCCCGAAATCCTCAAGGCGCGAATCATCGACAGATCGATCCGCCCACTCTTCCCAGAAGGGTTCAAGAACGAGGTCCAGGTCTTCATCTACGTGGTCTCGGCAGACCAGGAGAATGACGCCGACGTCATG
This sequence comes from Gemmatimonadales bacterium, assembly GCA_038227135.1. Lineage (GTDB taxonomy): Bacteria > Gemmatimonadota > Gemmatimonadetes > Gemmatimonadales > Gemmatimonadaceae > UBA4720. Next base: position 20,406 of record JBBRQC010000043.1, on the reverse strand, counting down.
GCGCTCGTCGCCGCTTCCTACGCGCTCAACTCCTCGAAGATCCCGTTCATGGGCCCGATCGCCGGAGTCCGCGTCGGCCGCGTCCAGGAGAACTGGATCCTCAACCCGACGTTCCAGCAGCTCCCGTACAGCGACATGGACATCGTCCTCGCCGCGTCGAAAGACTCGATCATGATGGTCGAAGGCGGAGCGCTCGAAGTCACCGAAGCCGATGCCCTCGAAGCACTGACGGTCGGACACAAGGGCGCTCAGGAGCTGATCCAGATGCAGGAAGAGCTGCTCGGTCAGGGGCGCGCTGAGAAAATGAAGTGGACCAAGGCTGCAATCGCGCCCGAAATCAAAATCCGCGTCGATGCGCTCGCCAAGGGCCGGATCGCCGAGGCGATCAACCAGAAGGAGAAGCACACCCGCATCGAAGCAGTCGAGCTGGTGAAGAAGGAAGCGGTCCAGCAGCTGCTGGCAGAGTTCCCGGAGAACTCGAAGGACGTAAAGCAGCTCGTCGACGACACGGAGTATCACGCGCTCCGCTCGCAGGTACTCGACACCAATAAGCGAGTTGACGGTCGCGGCACGAAGGACGTCCGCGCGATCACGATCGACACCAAGGTGCTCCCACGCGCCCACGGTTCCGCGCTGTTCACGCGTGGACAGACGCAGGCGCTCGTCGCCGTCACGCTGGGAACCGCGAACGACGTGCAGCGGCTCGACAGCATCGACGACGCCGGCGAGACGACCAAATCGTTCATGCTCCACTACAATTTCCCGCCGTTCTCGACTGGTGAAGTGAGACCGATGCGCGGCACCAGCCGGCGCGAGATCGGCCACGGAAACCTGGCCGAGCGCGCGCTGCAGAGCGTGCTGCCCGCGTTCGAGGATTTCCCGTACACGATTCGCATCGTGTCCGACATTCTCGAGTCGAACGGCTCGTCTTCGATGGCGTCCGTTTGTGGTGGCTCGCTGGCGCTGTTCGACGCCGGTGTTCCGCTCCGTTCCGCCGTCGCAGGTGTGGCGATGGGACTCATCAAGGAAGGCGCGAAGTACGCAATCCTGACCGACATCCTCGGCACCGAGGATCATCTCGGCGACATGGACTTCAAGGTCGCAGGCACCGAGACCGGCATCACTTCGATCCAGATGGACATCAAGATCGAAGGGCTCGATCTGAAGATCGTGAAGGAAGCTCTCGCGCAGGCGCGCGAAGGCCGCCTCCACATCCTCGGCGAGATGAGGAAGGCTCTTGCTGAGCCGAGCGCCGATCTGTCGGCCTACGCCCCCCGCATTGTCACGATGAGCATCAACCCCGAGAAGATCGGCGATCTCATCGGCCCGAAGGGCAAGACGATTCGCGGCATTCAGGACGAGACCGGAGCAGAGGTCACAGTGGACGACAGCGGATTGGTCACTATCGCCGCGGTCGGTGGAGAGGCGATGGAGAGAGCACGCCAGATGATTCAGGCGTTGACGGCCGAGCCGATTATCGGCGAGACGTACGAGGGTACCGTCAAGAGCACGACGGCTTTCGGCGCTTTCGTCGAGATCATGCCGGGAACCGAAGGATTGGTTCATATCTCCGAGCTCAAGCACGGCCGCACCGAGAAGACGGAAGACGTCGTGAAGAAGGGCGACCGCGTAAAGGTCAAGCTTCTCGAGCGCGACGAGCGCGGACGGTTGCGTCTCTCGATGAAGGCTCTTACCGCGAAGCCCGAGGGCGAAAGCCAGTCGAGCGGGGGCGGGGAAGGTGGAGAAGCCACCGCTATGGCGGCCGTCGGCGCTTCCGGCGAGCAGGCTGATGGTGCAGAGAATGGCGGGCGGTCCGAGCGCGGTGACCGGCCGCGACGTCCCCGCAGCGGCTCGCGTGGCGGAGGCCGCTCGCGCGAGTGAGCGTCGTGACGCCGTGCGCGGGTTCTGATCTGCGCCGCACCGTTCTACCGAACGGACTGACCGTACTCTCGGAATCGATGCCGGGAGTACGGTCGGTCGCATTGGGGGCGTGGGTTCGCGCCGCATCGCTGCACGAGAGCGCCGAGAAGATGGGCGTCTCTCACATGCTCGAGCACATGGTGTTCAAGGGGACGCCGACCAGGAGTGCCAAGGATCTCGCGCTGGCTCTGGAGACACTCGGTGGTTCACTCGACGCCTACACCTCACGCGAGCACACCTCGTATCAGGCAAAGGTGCTTGACGAGCACCTCTCGCAGGCGGCGGATGTCCTCGCGGATCTGATTTTCCGGCCGACTCTCCGCGCCTCAGATCTCGCGCTGGAGAAAAAGGTCGTGCTCGAGGAAATCAACACCGTCGACGACACGCCCGACGATCTCGTGTTCGAGCTCCACAACGCCCAGATGTGGGGCAATCATCCGTACGGCTACCAGATTCTGGGGACGCGAGACACCGTTGGGGCCTTGGGGGCTTCGGATCTCCGAGCTCTGCATTCGCGCGCCTACCATCCGGAGCAGATCGTCGTTGCGGCGGCTGGTAACGCGGAGCACGACGATCTTCTAGAAATACTGCAAACGACTGGCTGGGCAGACATTCCGCGCGGCGGGCTCGCTCCGCTCCAGTCTCCGGCTCCAATCGTGCAGACTCCCGCCGCTGTGCACTTCGAGCGTGAAACGGCGCAGACCCACATCGTCATCGGAAGCGAGGCATGCGCGCACAGCGATCCGCGGCGCTACGCGATGTCGATGATCGGAATGCTCTTTGGTGGAGGAATGAGCTCACGTCTCTTTCAGCGAATCCGCGAGGAGCTGGGTCTGGCGTATTCCGTCTACTCGTTTCAGTCGTTCCATGAGCACGCGGGCATGCATGGCGTCTACGTGGGCACCACTCCCGACAGCGCGAGGGCAGCGGTCGACGCGATCAACGCGGAGATGGAAAAGCTCTCGGCCGAAGGTCTCAGCGAGGAAGACATCGCCGCTGGTAAAAGCCAGCTGAAGGGACAGATTACACTGTCGCTCGAGAGTCCGACGTCGCGGATGTACCGCGCGGCGGGAACGGAGCTGTATGGCGAGCCTTACCGGACACTGGATGAGCTGCTCGCCCTGATCGATGCGATCGACGCGCAAACCGTCGCAGAACTCTGCAAGGCCTATTACGTGCCCGGGCGGCAGACGCTCGTGAGCCTGGGTCCTCGGGCCGCAGCATGAGACGGCTACTCACTTTCAAATTCGAAATAATCTGAGATGAAGATCGGCGTCCCGAAGGAAATAAAGACAAACGAGAATCGCGTTGCGCTGGTGCCGGCTGGTGCCGAATCCCTGGTTGCGGCCGGCCACACAGTCATGATCGAGAAAGGAGCCGGCGAAGGCAGCGGCTTTCCCGATTCGGCGTATACAGGGGTTGGGGCCAAGATCGGATCTGACGCCGATAGCGTGTGGCGCGAGGCCGAGATGATCATGAAGGTGAAGGAGCCGATCAAGCCTGAGTGGCCCCGGATGAAGAAAGGCCAGGCAATTTTCACCTACTTCCACTTCGCCGCCGACAAGGAGCTGACCCTCGCCCACATCAAGAGCGGCGCGACCTGCATCGCCTACGAGACAGTCGAGCTGCCGAACCGGGAGCTTCCGCTTCTCACCCCGATGTCGGAAGTCGCCGGCCGAATGGCTGTCCAGGAAGGAGCCAAGTACCTGGAGAAGCTCCACGGCGGGCGTGGCATGCTCCTGGGAGGCGTTCCGGGTGTGCCGCCCGGGAAGGTCGTCATCCTCGGAGGCGGGATCGTCGGAATCAACGCCGCGAAGATGGCGGCAGGATTGGGTGCGCAAGTGACTGTTCTCGACGTAAGCCTGGACCGCCTACGGTACCTGTCCGACGTGATGCCGGCCAACGTCACACTCATCTATTCCAATCGTCATACAATCCTGGAGCAGATCGCCACCGCGGATCTGGTCGTCGGAGCGGTTCTGATCCCTGGAGCCATCGCGCCGAGGCTCATCCGCCGGGAAGATCTGAAGGTCATGCAGCCGGGGTCTGTCATCGTCGACGTTGCCATCGATCAGGGTGGGTGCGTCGAGACGATCCATGCTACAACGCACGAGAATCCAACCTACGTCGTGGACGGGATCGTTCACTACGGAGTCGCAAACATGCCTGGTGGTGTTCCAAGAACTTCTACGCTCGCGCTTACCAACGCGACTTTCCCCTACGCCAAGCAGCTCGCGGCCAAGGGATGGAAGCAGGCGCTCAAGGACAACGAAGCACTGAAGAAAGGACTCAACATCGTAGACGGAAAGGTGACATATCCCGCTGTCGCTGAAGCATTCGGCTTGCCGTTTACTCCACCCGATTCATATTTGAACTAATGCGATTTCCATTCTTCAAACCGGGCGCCCTCTTCCCGGCGAATGCGATCGCCGTCGATCTCGGCACCGCGAATACGCTGATTTACGTGAAGGGCGAAGGTATCGTGCTCAACGAGCCTTCGGTCGTCGCGCTCGACCGCGAAACCAGGAAAATCAAGGGCGTTGGCCTCGAGGCCAAGCGGATGCTTGGCCGCACGCCCGAAGGCATTATCGCAGTGAGACCGATGAAGGATGGCGTCATTGCCGACTTCGACGTTACCGAGAAAATGCTGCGCTACTTCCTGGCGCTCATCATCGAGAACCATGTGTTCAAGGTGAAGCCGCGCGTCATCGTCTGCGTTCCATCGGGAATCACCGAGGTGGAGAAGCGCGCCGTGCGCGATTCCGCGCTCGGTGCCGGCGCCAAGGAGGTCTTCATGGTCGCCGAGCCGATGGCTGCGGCGATCGGCGTGGGCCTTCCAGTCGAGACGCCAACGGGGAACATGGTGATCGACATCGGCGGCGGGACCACCGAGATCGCCGTTATCGCGCTTTCCGGAATCGTGAGCGACACCTCGATCCGCACGGGCGGCGACGAGCTGGACATGGCCATCGTCCAGTTCATGCGCAAGAACTACAACCTGCTGGTGGGTGAATCGACCGCGGAACAGGTCAAGATCCAGATCGGATCGGCCGCTCCGGTCGGCGATGAGAGGGAAATGGACGTCAAAGGCAGGGATCTTGTATCAGGGATCCCCAAGACGGTGCGCGTGCACTCGTCGGAGATCCGCGATGCGGTGCAGGAGCCCATTCAGCAGATCGTCGATGCCGTGCGTCGCGCGCTGGAGATCACCCCGCCCGAGTTGGCCGCCGACATTGTCGATCGCGGCATCGTGATGACGGGCGGTGGGGCTCTCATACGCGGCCTCGATGTCCTGCTGTCGCAGGAAACCGGTCTACCGATCCACGTTGATGAGGATCCTCTGACCTGTGTAGTGCGGGGTACAGGCCGTATACTTGATGACGAAGCGAAATACTGGTCTGTCCTAGCGACTTGAGGTAACGCGTGGCCCGCGCCATAAGAAGCAACACCCGTGTCGATCTAATAGTTCTTACTACCTGCATCGTCCTGGCGCTTGCGGCGCGGGCCCTTCCGAATACGATGCGCGATCCAGTGGCGACGGGAATGAGACGCTCATTCCTCGCCCCGCTGGTTCTACTGCAGGAAAGGGCAGAAAAGGGCCGGCAGTCGCTCCTTTCCGCTGACGCAAAGCAGACGTACCTCGACAGCCTGTCCCTGAACAGCATGAAGGCGGCGTCTCTCGAGGGCGAGAACGATCGCCTCAGAAAGATCATGGGCCTGGGTTCCCGCCTCCGCTGGGGTTTCATCCCCGCGGAAGCATTGCACGGGCGGGGTGTGCGCGATGAGACCACCGTCATCCTGAGCGCAGGCTCGCGAGCTGGCATCAGCCGTCTCAGCCCAGTGATAGCCCCCGAAGGACTGGTTGGCGTGGTTGACCAGGTCGATCCGACCATGAGTCACGCCATGCTTTGGACTCACCCCGATTTCCGGGTGAGCGCGATGTCGCCGGACGGCAGCGCGTTCGGCATTGCCCAGGCGCATCTGACCGGAGCAACCGGCGGTTATCTCCTGGAGCTGCGCGGTGTGCCTTTCAGAGCGACGCTCAAGCCCGGCTCGGTCATCGTCAGCTCCGGTTGGGGCGGCGTGTGGCCGCGCGGCATTCCCGTCGGCATCGTTCTCCAGGAAATCAAGACTTCGGAAGGGTGGGCCCGGACATACCTGCTGCGCCCGGCCGTCAATCCATCCGACGTCTATTCGGTGATGATCCTTCGGCGCGACCGCGTGGCTAAGGGCCTCGACGGCGTCTGGCAGAACCTCGCGCAGGTCGACGCGGCCGCACAGCGAATAGTGGTGTCTGGTGATTCCGCCGCGAAGAGCGCGGCGCTCGCTGAGGCCGCGGCGCGTAGAGCAGTGCTCGACAGCGTCGCGCGCGCCAACGGACCGCCGCCCCCTGCCGCCACAACAGACAGCGCGCGAGCGGTGACGCCTCGCCCGGTACCTGTTCGCCGTCCGGCAGCCGTGGACACCAACGCACGTCGGGACAGCACTCGACCCGACACGACCAGGCGCGACTCAGTTCCGCCGCCCGAGCTTCCATACCGACCAGGAGCTACGCGATGAACGTGGGCGGAGCTATTCGCGCGATAATCAGCTTCCTCATTTTCGTCGTTCTCCACTACACGCTCCGGCCGCTGCTCGGCTGGCGGGCGCCGATGGATTTCCTGGTGCTGGCGCTCCTTCTCGCCTCCGTGAGAGTGAGACCGGCGGCCGCCGCGATAATCGGATTCGCTTTGGGGCTGATCTCGGATTCGCTGGCGCCGGATGCCCTCGGTGCGGGCGCCGTCGCGATGACTATCGTCGGCTTCGGAGCTTCCTACCTCAAGGCCGTGTTCTTCGCCGACAATCTCGTGCTCAATGCCTTCTTCTTTTTCCTGGGCAAATGGGTGTTCGATATCCTCTACTTCGTGGGTGAGCAGCGCGTGCACGGCTTCGAGCTGGTGCAGCAGTTGCTCTTGTGGTCACCGCTCTCCGCAGCCGTGACCGCGGCGGTGGGCGTCCTGTTACTCTTCATAATGCGTCCACTGCTGGAACCAAGCCCCGCATGAGCTTCCATCCGAATGACGTCGCCCGCCGAGCGCGAATGAGCTCATGGGCGCTCGTTCTCGGATTTCTTTTCCTGATTGGCGCGTTCTTCAAGACGCAGGTCATTCAGAATCACCAGTACGTGATGCAATCGGAAGAGAATCGGCTGCGTCCCATCCCCCTGCCGGCGCCGCGTGGAATCATTTACGACCGGCACGGAGAAGTGATCGCCGAGAATCTTCCGGCCTACTCCGTTTCGATCACTGCGCCGAATGTGGACAGCTTGCGCGCCGCGCTCAATGCGCTTGCGGGAACACTCCAGCTCGAGCCCTACCAGATAAGTGCTGCGATCCGACGCTATCGTCGCGCCCCGACGCGTCCTACCGTCGTTCTGCCCGACGCGTCCATCGATATCGTATCAGTGCTCGAGGAGCACCGCCTCGACTTCCCGCGGCTGATCATCCAGTCCGTCCCCAAGCGATACTATCCGGACGGGCCGATGGTGGCGTCGTTCGTCGGCTACACCGGCGAAATCACGGAATCGGATCTGAACGATCCCAAGTACGCGAGCTATAAGCCCGGACAGGAAATCGGGAAAGCGGGGCTCGAGAAGCAGTACGAGTCGATTCTTCACGGGAGAGAAGGCGTCCGCTTCGACGAAGTCGATGCCCGCGGTCGCCCTGTTCGCGGAGAAGGACCCCGACCCGACCTGAATCCGCTCGGCGCGCCGCCCCTCTACACGAACATCGATCTCGATCTCCAGAAATTCATGGTGGGCATTTTTGCCGATTCGCTCCAGGGCGGGGCGGTTGCAATCGATCCGACCACCGGTGAAGTGCTGGCTCTCTACAGCGCGCCGAGCTGGGATCCGAACAAATTCACGGGCGGAATTCCCGCAGACTACTATAAGCAGCTGCTGGAAGACAAACGCCGGCCGCTCGTCAACAAGGCGATTCAGGGACGCTACCCACCGGGCTCGACCTTCAAGCTCGCCACCTCTGTCATCGCCCTCAAGGACGGACTCGTCGGACTCAAGGAGCACATGCCAGTTCCGTGCACCGGCGGCCTTCAGTACGGCTCCCGCTACTTTCGCTGCTGGGACAAGAAAGGGCACGGCTCGCTCGATCTCGAAGGCGCGATCAAGCATTCCTGCGACGTCTATTTCTATCAGCTCGGACTGAAAGTCGGCCTTTCCAGAATGATCGCCGGCGGAATCTCGCTCACGATGCGAGACAAGTCGGGGATCGATCTGCCGGAGGAGAATCAACCTTTCTGGCCGTACGCGATCGATTACTACAACAAGAAGTACGGGCGAAACTGGAGCAACGCCGAAACGCTGAACCTCGCGATCGGACAGGGCGCGAACTCACAGACCGTCGTGAACATGGCGAAGCTCTATACCGCGCTCGCCACCCAGGGTCAGGAGTCGAGGCCCGAAATCGCGCACCTGGTGCCGCAGCGGAGGCAGTTGTACAAACTGACCCAGCAACAGGATTCCGTTCTACTGGAGGGAATGAAGGCTGTGCTCGAAGCCGGTGGTACCGCCGGAGCGTCGGCCATTCAGGGCCTCACGCTCGCCGGCAAGACCGGGACGGCGCAGAACAGCGGCGGCGCCGATCACGGCTGGTTCGTTGGCTTCGCTCCCGCTGACCGTCCGAGAATCGTCGTCGCCGTGCTGCTCGAGTTCGGTCTGCACGGCTCGCGCGCGGCGCACATCGCGTCGGCAATCATCGGTCACTACCTGAAGGTCGGACCAATCCAGGCAGTCATGGACGAAGGCTGATGAGCAAACCGATTGTTTCTGATTACAAGCTACTGGCCGCCGCCGGACTCCTCTCCCTCTTCGGAGTCGCGATGGTCTACTCCGCGGGGCAGACCGATACTCCGACTGCCGTAGCTCACGCGTACAAGTCGCAAGCGCTGTGGCTCCTCATCGGATTGGGCTTTGCTTACGCGGTAACCCATTCCTCCGTGCGCTTCATCGATTGGATGACCGTCCCACTCTACGCATTTTCGGTTTTCCTCCTCGCGCTGACGCTGGTCGTCGGGAAGGGCGCCGGCACGGCTGCCAGCACCAAGAGCTGGCTCGCCATCGGCAGTCATCGCATCGGTCAGCCGTCGGAGATCGCCAAGGTCACGGTAGTCCTGATGCTGGCGAGGGTTCTTTCGGAGCGGAGGGAGTCGGCTCGCTCGCTGCTCGATTTGTGGAAGCCCGCGATCATCGTCGGGATTCCGTGGGCCATCATCATGCTCCAGCCCGACCTCGGCACGGGCATTGTCTTCATCGGGATTTTCTTCGCAATGCTGTACTGGTCGGGAGTGGAATGGCCGCTCCTCCTTCTCATCGCGAGTCCGGCGATCAGTCTCATTCTGTCGTTCAGTGTCGGACTCTGGGGCGCGTGGTTCTTCATTCTGCTGGCCCTCGTGCTCTGGTACCGCCCGTATCTGATCGAGGGGATCGTGCTGATGGTGCTCAACGTCGCCACGGGCGTGGTCGCGCCGATCATGTGGGAGAAGCTGGCACCCTACCAGCAGAATCGCCTCAAGACGTTCCTCGATCCCACCGCCGACGTGCGCGGGTCGGGTTACCACGTCATTCAATCGAAGGTCGCCATCGGCTCAGGTGGACTCTTCGGTCAGGGGTATACTCTCGGAACGCAGAAGCGCCTCGCATTTCTTCCCGAGCAGCACACCGACTTCATCTTCTCGGTGGTGGGCGAAGAGCTGGGCTTCATCGGCGTGGCCGTAGCACTTTCGCTTTTCCTCTGGCTGTTCATGCGCATCATCCAGGTGGCTGAGCGCGCTAACGACTCATACAGCAGTCTCGTCGCCTACGGACTGATGTCGAGCTGGTTCGTGCACGTGCTGGTGAACGTCGGCATGACTCTCAATCTGATGCCGATCACCGGAATTCCGCTTCCGTTCTTCAGCTATGGCGGTTCTTTCATGCTCGCGAGCTGGCTGGCGGTCGGCGTCCTGATGCGAATCTCCGGCGAGGGACGGGGCAGCGCTCTGTCTCTGCGGGGATACTAGGACTGCATCCACGTTCAAGGGTGTGCACATTTAGGCGGCCTATCGTAAATTCCTTCCATGGCATGGTTCCGGAAGGAGAAGAAGCCCCGGCTTCCGCGACACGAGAAGCACGAGATTCCGCCCGACGCGTGGGAGAAATGTGACAATTGCGGTCACACCGACCTCCGTGAGAAGTTCGTTCGTAATCTCAACGTGTGTCCAAACTGCGGGTTCCATCGCCGCATTCGCGCCAGCGAATATGCGGCGATTCTTTTAGATGAGGGAACCCTGGAGGAGACCGAGATCGAGATTCGTTCGACCGATCCTCTTGGTTTTCCCGACTATCCAGCCAGACTGAAAAAGGCGACTGGATCAGCTGGTGAAGGCGATGCTATCCTCACCTTCACTGGCCAGCTCGGCGGAATGCCGGTGTGTCTCGCGGTAATGGATTTCGCGTTCATGGGCGGGTCGATGGGCTCCGTTGTCGGCGAGAAGATCGCGCGGCTCGGCCAGCGCGCCATCGAGCGCAAATATCCGCTCATCATCATCTCAGCTTCCGGCGGCGCTCGCATGCAGGAAGGAGTGCTCTCCCTGATGCAGATGGCGAAGGCCGCCGCCATCCTTTCTCAGCTTTCCGAACGCCGCATCCCGTACGTGTCGATCCTCACCAACCCAACCACCGGCGGCGTCAGCGCGAGCTTTTCGATGTTGGGCGACGCGATCCTGGCCGAGCCCGGCGCGGTGATCGGATTCGCGGGACCGCGGGTTATCAAGCAGACAATTGGCCAGGAGCTGCCCGAAGGATTCCAGACCGCGGAATTTCTGCTCGAGCACGGGATCGTCGACTCCGTCGTCCCGCGCAGTGATCTCAAGCGGACCGTGGGACAGCTCCTGCGCCACATGAGCGGCAAGCCGGCATCGGCAGGGTGGACGACCTCCTGAAGTCCTACGGCGCGGCGATCGAGGCACTCTTCGCCCGCACTACCAGCGGCATCAAACCAGGACTCGAGCGCACCGAGGCAATTCTCGCCCAGCTCGGCTCGCCGCATGAGAAGCTGACCGCGATTCACGTCGCTGGAACCAACGGAAAGGGAAGCGTCGTCGCCACGGCCGAAGCGCTGCTGCGCGAACCCCGTCGGAAAATCGGGCGGTACACGTCGCCGCACCTGATCGATTTCCGCGAGCGTATCACGGTGGATTCGGTGCCGATTCCTGAAGAAGCGGTGCTGGAGTTTCTGGAGAAATGGATTCCCGCCGCGGAAAAGATGGGAGCCACGTTCTTCGAGCTGACTACGGCTCTCGCCTTCGACTGGTTCGCCAGGCAGAGGGTGGACGTTGCCGTGATCGAGACAGGCCTCGGAGGCCGCCTCGATTCCACGAACGTTCTCAAGCCACGAGTCGCGACAGTCACCTCGATCGGCCTCGATCACACCGACCTGCTCGGCGGTACCCTGGAAGCGATCGCTCGCGAGAAGGCGGGAATCTTCAAGCAGGGCGTACCGGCCGTAATTGGCGAGGCCGCTCCGCAGATTCAGTCGCTTCTTCTGGGGTGTGCGAAACAGGCTGGCTCTGCGCCCATCATCGCCATCGACGACGAATACGCCATATCCAGGGTCGATGTCTCCGCTCGGGGCACGTCGTTCGTCCTCGGCCGAGGATCGGAGCAACAGCGGGTGACGACACCGCTTATCGGGTCGTTCCAGGCGAGAAATACGGTGATCGCCATCGCCACGGTAGCTGCGCTCGGCGGAGAGTATCTACCGGCGTTCGACGAAATCTCGACGAAGCTCGCCAGACTTTTCCTGCCAGGGCGCTTCCAACGCAGCGGACGGTTCATCTTCGACGTCGCCCACAACCCCGATGGCGCGCGCACCATCGCTGAATCTCTCCGCGCATTGGATCCACCTGCCCCTCGAACGGCACTGGTTGCTGTCCTCGCCGACAAGGATTGGAAGGGAATCATCAGTGCGCTCGCACCCACGGTCGATCGCTTCGTATTCACCAGCGCCCCCTCTGCTCCTGCCGATCGCCGGTGGGACCCGTCGGAGGCTCAGGCCTTTGCGCAATCGAAGGGTCTCGCGTCCGAGCTCGAGCCCGAGCTCGACGCAGCATTGGAGATGGCTCAGAAGAGTGGGCAGACGGTGCTCGTCACCGGCTCTTTTCACACTGTGGGCGATGTCATGTCACGCTTGCAGGTGTCTCCATTCGCCGCGTAGCTTTCCTGAATGTCACAGGGAGCTTTGCCAGGATTTCGCGACTTCTACCCCGATCAGCTCGCCACCCGCAATTACCTCATGTCGGTATGGCGTGACGTTGCTCGGCGCTACGGCTTCGTGGAATACGATGGTCCGCCCCTGGAGCCGCTCGAGCTCTACACCAGGAAGAGTGGAGACGAGATCGTCGGTCAGCTTTATACATTCACCGACAAAGGCGATCGCGAAGTCGCGTTGCGTCCCGAGATGACGCCGACGCTCGCCCGAATGGTTGCCGCGAAAGCGAACGCAATGCGCAAGCCGATTCGCTGGTTTTCCGTACCGCAACTGTTCCGCTACGAGCGCCAGCAGAAGGGACGACTTCGGGAGCACTTTCAGCTGAACGTGGACATCATCGGCGAAGCGTCAGTCGCCGCCGACGCCGAGTTGCTCGCGGTGGCGATCGACGTGATGCGAGCCGTCGGACTCGCGTCGACCGATGTGCGAGCCAGAGTCTCGGATCGCCGCTTGCTCACGGCAGCGCTCACGAGCGCGGGCGTCGAGAAGGATGAAATGCCTGCGGTTTTCGCCGCCATCGACAAAGCTGGACGCGAACCAAACGATGTCACGCTCGGCAAGATCGAGAAAGCGGTGAGCAGTGTTGAGGCCGGACGCGCCGTCGGGCGCATGCTCGAGAATAGCAGGGATCTGGAGGCGCTCGCTCGCGATTTCACGAATTCACCCGACGTGCTGGATGAAGTCGCTTGCATGCGGGAATACATGGGTTTCCTGAACGCACTCGGCGTCGGCGACTGGATTGATTTCGACCTCTCAATCGTGCGGGGGCTTGCTTACTATACGGGGAAGGTGTTCGAGCTTTTCGACGCAAAGGGAGAATTCCGCGCGATCTCGGGCGGCGGACGGTACGATGATCTGCTCTCGACAATCGGCGGTGTTGATCTTCCCGCTCTGGGATTCGGGATGGGGGACGTGGTTCTGACGGAGCTTCTTCGCTCTCGCAATCTTCTGCCGGCGCCGGACCTGGCGACGGAGTACTGGGTGGCATCCGAAGATGATTCGATGCTTCCAGACGTGATGCGCGTCGCGGGGCGTCTTCGGGCAAAATCGAGGAGCGTCGAATACGCGCTCAAATCGCAGACGCTGTCCCGCCAGCTCAAGACGGCGTCCAGCGCCGGAGTAAGTCGCGTTGTATTGCTCCGCCGCCCCGATTACGACAACGGAAACGTGACTGTAAAGACACTCGCTGACGGATCCGAGCAAAGCGTAGCTCTCGATGCATTCCTCGACTCTCTGTAATCACGCCAATGGCTGACGATAAGAAACTCACAACGCGCGCCGCCGACTTCAGCGCCTGGTACAACGAAGTCGTTCTCAAGGCGGAGCTCGCCGATTATTCGCCCGTGCGCGGGTGCATGGTCATCCGGCCGCGCGGCTACGGCATATGGGAGCGCATGCAGCAGCAGCTCGACACCATGTTCAAGGACACTGGCCACGAGAACGCTTACTTCCCAATGCTGATTCCCGAGAGCTTCCTGCATAAGGAGGCGCAGCACGTGGAGGGGTTCGCGCCCGAGCTGGCTGTTGTCACCCATGGAGGCGGCAAGAAGCTGGAAGAGCCGCTGGTGATCCGGCCAACGTCGGAAACGATCATCTACGCGATGTACGCGAAGTGGGTGCAGAGCTACCGTGACCTGCCCATCCTGATCAATCAGTGGGCGAACGTCGTACGCTGGGAGATGCGTACGCGCCTTTTCCTGCGCACCCTCGAGTTCCTGTGGCAGGAGGGGCACACCGCGCACGCCACCCACGATGAAGCCGAAGAAGAAACGCGCAGGATGCTTGGTGTCTATCGAGACTTCATGGAAGGCTGGATGGCGATGCCCGTCGTCACCGGGATCAAAACGGAATCCGAGAAATTTGCAGGGGCTCTTCGCACGTACGCCTGTGAGGGGATGATGCAGGACAACAAAGCGCTCCAGGCGGGAACGTCGCACAACCTCGGACAGAATTTCTCCAAGGCGTTCGAGCTCAAATTTCAGACGGAGGCGGGCGGAATAGAGCACGCGTGGAACACGAGCTGGGGCGTGTCTACCCGGATGATCGGTGGCCTGGTGATGACGCACGGCGACGACAAAGGGCTGCGCACGCCTCCTTTGCTTGCGCCGATCGAAATAGTCATCGTGCCCATCTGGCGCGCCGAGGAGGACAAGGGCCGCGTCAAGGCGGCCGCGCACATGGTCAAGGAAAGCCTCCTCGCCTGGGAACGCAGAGTTCCCGGACGGTTGCGCGTGCACGTGGACGATCGCGATGGAATCAAGCCGGGCGCCAAGTACTACGAGTGGGAGCTGCGAGGAATTCCTCTGCGGATGGAGATCGGACCGCGCGATATCGATCAGAATCAGGCTGTCCTGGTACGCCGTGACACGGGGGAAAAGCGCTCCGTCTCGCTTTCATCGGTGGGAGAAGAGGCGGCGGATCTGCTGCACCTGATCCAGGAATCGATGCTGATCGATGCGCGCGAGCGCAGGGAACAGCACAGCATTCGCGGTGGCATAACCTACGAGCGCTTCCGTGAGGTAATGGCCGGCGAGGGCGCATTCGTCTATGCGGGTTGGTGCGGCGACGAGAAGTGCGCCGCGGCGATCAAGGAAGAGACGAAAGCGACGATCCGCGTTTTGCCCGACGAGGAATTCCGATCCGCCGAGCCGCCGAAGACGTGCCTGAAATGCGGAGGCGCATCAATCGCCGAGGCGCTGTGGGCAAAGGCGTACTGAAGGCGCCCGAGATCGCGCCTGCCAGGGCGAAGCAAACGACGACGGTGAACAGCGAGGCATTCCCCCGCAATGATCATGGCCTTCTTTGCGAGGGCGTGCCTCTCTCCGTTATAGCCCGCGAGATGGGAACGCCCGCCTACGTTTACAGCGCCGGCGCGATTCGGGATCAGTACGCGCGGCTCCACGACGCGATGAGCAGTGTCCATGCGCGTCTTCACTACAGCGTCAAGGCCAACTCGAGCATCGCGATTCTCTCGCTGCTTCGCGGGCTCGGCGCCGGGCTCGATATCGTTTCGGGAGGCGAGCTCTATCGGGCTCTTCAGGCAGGCTACAAGGGTCGTGACATCGTCTTTAGCGGAGTGGGGAAGACGGAGCGCGAGATGGAAGAAGCGATCCGCGCGCAGGTGCTTCTGTTCAACGTCGAATCGGAGCAGGAGCTCCACGTCCTCAACGCAGTCTCGAAGCGTCTTGGCGTCAAGGCGCCTGTCGCCTTACGCGTGAATCCGGAGGTGCTCGTCGACACTCCCCACCCCTACACGCGGACTGGCGAGAAGGGAATGAAGTTCGGAATACCATTCGACGAAGCGCTTTCCGTGGCCAAGGTGGCAGCGACGCTCCACAACGTCCATCTACTCGGGCTGGACATGCACGTCGGCTCGCAGATTTCGCAGTTCGCGCCCTATGAGGTCGGGGTGCAGAGACTTCTCCACTTGCGCCGCGAGATCGAACGGGACACGAAGGCGCGTCTCGAGTGGCTCGACATCGGCGGTGGATTGGCGGTGACGTACGACGCCGAGCGCTCGGTGGACGTCCGTCAGTTCGGCGAAGTGATCAATGCGCTGCTCAGTAAATCGGGACTCAAGATCATTCTGGAGCCAGGCCGGTTCCTGGTGGGCAACGCTGGCGTTCTGCTGACTCGGGTGTTGTACAGGAAGCGAAGCGGCGGGAAGGAGTTCATCATCACCGATGCCGGAATGACCGATCTGCTGCGCCCCTCGCACTACAACGCGTTCCATCGCATCGACGCCGTGAAGCCGACTGGCCGAATGACGGTCGCGGATGTCGTCGGTCCTGTTTGCGAGAGCGGCGATTTTCTCGCACTCGACCGCCAGATAGACGACGCTCAGCCGGGCGATCTTCTTGCGGTGCAGTCGACTGGTGCGTATGGGTTCGTCATGTCATCCAACTACAACTCGCGTCCTCGGGCTCCGGAAGTGCTCGTGGATGGGGAAAGGTTCGCTGTGGTCACCCGGCGTGAGAGCTATGAGGATCTGGTTCGGAACGAGGTCGAGACTCCGGACTGGAGAACCGTCTAATGCGGGTTGGAGTCATGGCCGATACGCACGACAGAGTTCCCGCAGTCGCGGACCTCCTCGAGAGACTCGCGCAGAAAGGCGTAAGCATGGTGATGCACGCCGGAGACTACTGCTCGCCATTCTGCCTCGCGCCGTTTCACCAGCGGGGTACTGCACTGCTGGGAGTCTTCGGACGCAACGACGGCGACCGTGAAACGCTCGCCGCCTACGCAGCGCGCGGAATGGGTACCGAGATATACGAATCGCCCCACAGCTTCGACGTGGGAGGCAAGCGGATCCTTCTCGTGCACGAGATCGGGGAAGTCAATGCGAGATCCATAGAGCAGCACGATTTCGTGATTCATGGCTCGTCGCACCTGCAGTCGCGGAAAAATGTGGGGACCACGCTGGTGATCAACCCCGGCGAGGCCTGCGGATGGATCCACGGGAAATGCACCGCGGCGATCCTCGACACAGAAACCGGAGAAGTAGAAGACATCACTCTATGAGCAGCCGGATCCTCATCGTCGATTTCGGCTCACAGTTCACGCAGTTGATCGCACGCCGGGTTCGAGAGGCGCGGGTGTACTCGGAGATTCACCCACCAAGCCGCACCGTGGACTGGATCCGCGAGTGGAAGCCGACGGGAATCATCCTGAGCGGGGGGCCGAACTCTGTGTACGGCGACAACGTCCCACTCGCTGATTCGGCGATCTTCGATATCGCGCCCGTGCTGGGGATCTGCTACGGAATGCAGCTGATCGCGCACATCGAGGGTGGGCAAGTCATCCGCACCGATCGGCGCGAGTACGGCCGCGCGGAGATGAAAGTCCTCGAGCCGAAGGGACTCTTCGAAGGGTTTGCGACGAACGAGCCCGTGACGGCGTGGATGAGTCACGGCGATCACATCGAGCAGCCGCCCAAGGGCTATAAAGTCACGGCGGAAAGCAAGGGAAATCCGATCAGCGCGTTCCGGCACGAAAAGCGTCCCATCTTCGGAGTCCAGTTTCACCCGGAAGTCGCGCACACTCCGCGGGGGAGGGAAGTGATCTCGAACTTCCTCTTCGGCGTCTGCAAGGCGGAGCCATCGTGGACGACCGGCGCATTCATCGAGGAAGAGATCACGCGCGTGAGGAAGCTGGTCGGGCAATCCCGCGTCATCTGCGGCCTTTCGGGTGGTGTCGATTCATCGGTTGCCGCGGCCCTGGTTCACCGCGCGATCGGCGAACAGCTCACCTGCATCTTCGTGGACACGGGCTTGCTGCGACTCCACGAGCGCGAACAAGTGGAGAAAACGTTCCGCGCACATTTGGGAATCGAGCTCATTACAATCGACGCCGAGAAGCGTTTTCTCGAAGCACTCGCGGGCGTCGAGGAGCCGGAGAAGAAGCGCACGATCATTGGCCACACCTTCATCGATGTGTTCGAGGACGCCGCGGCCAAGGTGGGCAACGATGTGGACTTCCTCGTTCAGGGAACGCTGTATCCGGACGTGATCGAGTCGTTCGCCCCCCGCGGTGGCCCGTCGGTGACGATCAAGACGCACCACAACGTCGGCGGGCTCAAGCCCGGCATGAAATTCAAGTTGATCGAGCCGTTGCGCGAGCTGTTCAAGGATGAAGTGCGCAACGTCGGCCGCGAACTCGGCCTGCCGGAGGAAATGGTCGCTCGGCATCCGTTCCCGGGGCCGGGTCTCGCGATTCGAGTTTTGAGCGATGTGACCAAGGCAAAGCTCGATCTCCTCCGCGCCGCGGACGCTCTATATCTGGAGGAGATCCGCGAGGCCGGGCTGTATGACGAGATTTGGCAGGCGTTTTCGGTGCTGCTTCCCGTTCGGAGCGTAGGCGTGATGGGCGACGAGCGGACGTACGAAAACGTACTCGGTCTGCGCGCCGTCACCAGCACGGACGGTATGACGGCGGACTGGTACCCGTTCCCCTACGAGGTCCTGGGTCGCATCTCCAATCGCATCATCAACCAGGTGCCCGGGATCAACCGTGTGGTTTACGACGTGAGCTCAAAACCGCCGGCTACGATCGAATGGGAGTGATTCCCATCGTCCCGTAGTAAGCATCCGGCTCTCAGAGACTCTTCTCCTCGAGAAGCGCCATGAATTCGGCGGGCTGCTTCAGCTTCAGCAGTCGCTCCG
This sequence comes from Gemmatimonadales bacterium, assembly GCA_038227135.1. Lineage (GTDB taxonomy): Bacteria > Gemmatimonadota > Gemmatimonadetes > Gemmatimonadales > Gemmatimonadaceae > UBA4720. Next base: position 2,021 of record JBBRQC010000043.1, on the reverse strand, counting down.
GGACGTCGGATTCCTTGGAGAACTGCGCGATCTTCCCGAGCACCGGCAGATACTGGTTCGAGACCTCGAGCGGTGGCGCCACGATCAGGAAGAAGAAGAAAACCGGTTTCTCGTCGATCGCCTTGAAATCCACGCCCTGCGTCTTTCGGCCAAACGCCACGCGGAGCTTGGACACCACGAGCGAACGGCAGTGGGGAATCGCGATCCCGCGACCGATTCCAGTCGAGCCGAGATTTTCGCGTCGCTTCAACATCTTGAACAACATTCCTTCCGACTTGTCATCGAGACCAAGGAGACCGATCAGCTCCTTGAGAATTTCATCCTTCGCCGTGCCCTCGAGGTCGAGTTTGATCGCGTCTTCGGAAAAAAAATCGCGTAGTTCCATCAGCTCCCCGAATGTGTTCGACAGGATTGCGCGCGAGAGGACGGAAGTTACGCGCGGCCAACCCGGGAGTCAAACCACGATGTTGCAAGCACTTGGGTGTCTGACTTAGCTTGTATTGAGATGCGATTTCCATTTGCCGTCCGGGACGATATCCCGCTGTATCTCGCGCCGATGGCCGGTGTGTCAGAGTCTCCGTTCCGGCGACTCTGCCGCCGCTTTGGCGCAGACGTTGTCGTCACCGAATTCCTTTCAGCCGAAGGAATCCGGCGCGAGAACGCGGCCACCCTGGACAAGCTTCGCTTCGGCGCGGATGAGCGGCCGATCGGAGTACAGATCTTCGGCGCCGATCCCATCGCCATGGGCGAGGCGGCTCGGCTCGTGACCGATGTGTTCCAGCCGGAGTTCATCGACATCAACTTCGGTTGCCCGGTGAAAAAGGTGGTGAGGCGGAACGGCGGCTCCGGGTGCCTGAAGGATCTGGACCTCGTTCAATCCGTGATTCGCGCCGTCTCTGCTGGTACTCACCTGCCGGTGACGGTGAAGATTCGTAGCGGCTGGAGCGAGGAGCAGCGCGATCCGGTGAAGATCGCGCTCCGCTGCCAGGACGCGGGCGCCAGGGCGCTCGCGCTCCATCCGCGTACCCGGACGCAGATGTACTCGGGAAGAGCCAGGTGGGAAGAGATCGGCGCGGTCGCGGCAGCGCTGGAGATCCCGGTCATCGGCAACGGCGACATCAAGACAGCCGAGGACGCGGTCAGGCTACAGCGTGAGACCGGCTGCGCGGCCATCATGATCGCGCGCGGGTCGTTCGGCCAGCCGTGGATTTTCGACCAGACCCGGGCACTACTGGAGGGGAAGCTCAAACCGCAGGCGCCCGCGGTCGAGCGCCGGTTCGACATCGCGCTAGAGCACGCGAGGATGGCCGAGGAGTATGAGGCCGATCCGCGCGGTGCCTCCATTGAGTTCAGAAAGCACCTCGGCTGGTACGTGAAGGGCGTGCCGGGCTCGGCCGAGCTGCGCCGGAAACTCCACGCGGTGGTCAGCTTATCAGAGGTCGAGGACGTATTCGCCGAGTATCTGGCGAACCCGCATCGACATGAGGACGTCGCGCTCGTCGCGGGGCTCGGCGATGACGAAGGCGCGGAGCGGGCTCCGGCGGCAGCTTGAAGTGCTGTCTCTAACCGTTTGGAACAGAGATAGTTAAAGCGCTTTATATAAACTACGTTCTCAAGTCGATTCCGATTGACTTGGGGTGCTTTGCCGGCTATACTACATGAACGGGGGCGACTGGCTTCGACGGGGTTAGTGAAGCTGTGGCCGCGTGCCCAGGTCCTCAGATCCTGGTAAAACCTTTGGGAATTTTTTTAACTGCCAACCAAAACTTGGCCCTGGCTGCGTAACTCTTAGGAGTTGCTGCACCTGCCCTGATTGAAGCCCTCCTGAGGCGTCTTTAAGGGTATCGAAAATTCGGGATAGTCAGTCGTCGCGTTTCCCGGCGGCCGGCGAAAATTTAGGAAACTTGTCCAGAAGTGGGCTGTCCATTGGCCAGCGGCTGGAGACCTCAATCAATGGAACACGCACGTAGACGCTGTGGTCGATCTTGTCTCGGACCGGGGTTCGAATCCCCGCGCCTCCA
>JBBRQC010000042.1:0-24051 GCA_038227135.1 Gemmatimonadales bacterium | reverse complement strand
CGGTTTTAGGCGCCCTCCTGCTCCATATCACGAGCTCGAACGGTATCACGTCCGTCGGCGTGAGTCCCGTTTCCAACCGATTCGGGAGCGCTGACAATGCGATGGCGATTAGGCTAACTAACCCATTTTGTCGCGAAATCCCGCTGAAAGCGAGCCGGCAATTGGGTGAAAACTGTGCCGAACAATGGCGCCCGACAAAACTGGTTGAGGAGGCACGTTCATCTACTCAGCCGTCGGGTGCTGCGTCCGTCGCGGAGTCAGTGGAGAAGACAGCAGATCGCGCGCGCGTTCCAGCGCGTCATCGAGATTCGAGAAGAGATTTTCTGGCCCGATCTCTTCGAGCACTGATGAACCGGTCAGAGCAACGAGCGGCTGCATGTGTACATCTGAAAGCAGTACCGCGGTCCCATCCCTTCTGCTCCGGTGCACCACATCCTTGAGCGCGTGCATTCCGGTAGAATCGAGAAGCAGCACGTCTCGCATGCGGATTATCAGCACCTTGGGCTTTCCGGCGATCCGAGCCAGGGTGTCCTTGAACGTTTCAGCCGCGCCGAAGAAAAAAGCGCCGTTGATCTCATAGACTTCGACACCCGGCGGGATTTTCCGAAGCCGCACGCTATTCTCATCGGACGTATAGCGATCCGTATCGTCGTCCTCGAATTCCTGCTTCAGCGCCCGCACGTTCGTCACTTCCGCCATTCTTTTCATGAAGAGGAATGCAGCGAGCACCATTCCGACGCTGATCGCGACGGTGAGATCGATGAGGACCGTCAGCAGGAACGTCGTGAGGAGTACAGCAACGTCGCTCTTGGGAGAGCGCAGCTCCGCCAGAAACGTCCGCCACTCGCACATGTGGTAGCTCACGACGACCAGGATTGCAGCGAGGGTCGCCATCGGGATGAGGCCTGCCCATCTGCCGGCAAAAACAGTGATGACCAGCAGCGTGAACGCGTGGATGATCCCAGCCACCGGAGTGCGTGCCCCATTCTTGACGTTCGTCGCAGTCCGCGCGATCGCGCCCGTTGCGGGGATCCCTCCGAACAGGGGCGACACGATGTTGGCGACGCCCTGCGCGATGAGCTCCATGTTGGAGCGATGACGACCGCCAATCATCCCGTCCGCGACAACGGCGGACAGCAGCGACTCGATCGCCGCCAGGATTGCTATCGTGAATGCCGGGCCGACGAGCCCGGTAATCTCGACGAGTGACAGATGCGGGACCTGAGGGTGCGGCACCGACGCGCTGATTCCGCCGAAGCGCGAGCCGATCGTCTCTACCGGCAGGTGCATCAGTCTCACCAGGAGCGTCGTCACGATCAGAGCGACGAACGGACTTGGAATCCTGCGATTGACCTTTGGCCAGATGAGAATGATCGCGAGCGCGAGAAAAGACACGGCTATGGCGCTAGGCGTCACCCCGGTGGAGCTTCTCGCATAGGCCACCCATTTACCGATGAAATCGGCGGGAACGGGGCCCATTTGCAGCCCGAAGAAATCCTTGATCTCACCTGAGAAGATGATGAGCGCGATTCCACTCGTGAAGCCGGTGATCACCGGAAAGGGGATGAACTTGATCATCGTCCCGAGCTTGGCGATTCCCATCCCGACGAGGATCACGCCGGCCATCAAAGTAGCTACCGTGAGGCCATCGATGCCGTACTTCTGCACGATGCCGTAGACGATGACGACGAATGCACCGGTGGGTCCGCCGATCTGAACCCGCGAACCGCCCAGAAGACTGACCAGAAATCCGGCGACGATTGCCGTCCAAAGCCCGCGATCGGGCGTCACCCCGCTTGCAATCGCAAACGCGATCGCCAGCGGCAGCGCGACCACGCCCACGATTAGGCCGGCGACGAGATCGCCGAGGAATTTCTCTCGGTCATAGTCCTCGAGCGCGGTTACTATTTTTGGAACGAGCACGGGCTATAGCGTTTGAGCACGATTGAATGGGATGCTGGTCGTGTTGACCCGGCGTGCTCAAAACTTCGGAGTACCGCGCGCGATCTACAAGAGGCGGCGCCTCACTTGGCGCACTCCTCCTGCGCCATGGGCGAGATCTCGAGCGATGAATCTGGCAATCCGGAAGTAGGTACTATTCGAGATTCCCGGAGGCCGTATGAAACGTCTGTCGCTCGGATTCCGCGTACTCGGGCTATTGTTCGCCTCGCCCTGAATCACCGTGCCCGTTGCAGTCCCGCCCGCTCCTCTCGCTCCTCTTAACCCCGACGAGGTGCAAGACAACTGCTTCCGGTGATGGGCGGTTCAAGTCCGAGAATCTTGCTGCCGGATCCTACTTGGTGATTAAGTAGGTCACCTGGGAGGCTCCAACGGGTTACAGCGCGCTCCAAGTACTGGCGGCTACATAGGAGCGGTGGCGACAGCGGACAACGGAAAAACGGCGAGCATCATCACCGTTCATATGCGAAATCCTTGGGCGGAGTACGCAGCGCCTTCGCTAGTCAAGCCGCCCGCGTACGCCGAGCCGCCCTCTGTAAGCATGCTGAACCTCACCACATCCGAGACAGGCTGAGGAGCTGTGACGGTTTTGGATGCAACCAATCCTCCGCAAGCCCAGGCTATGACGAGGCATGCTGCCAAGCTCAATTCTGCGAGGCCCTGACCCGCTCTTAACCGACTTGCGAGTCCCACTGTTATTGGTCTCGCCTGATTTTCACGCACGCGAAGGATAATGAGACACGGCTATTGGTGCTGATCATTCATTCTTGCACGCCGGCCGGAATCCCATCTCACAGGCGTGTTGCCGCAGCTGCCTCGCTCGATCTGCGTCGCGAGGAACCCCGTTGCCATGTTCGTACAAGAGACTGAGATTGTCGCAACCGCCCGCGTTGGCGAGCTGACACGCTCGATCGTACAGTTGCGCGGCCCTGCCAGCGTTCTTGGGGAGGGCGCGGCCTTCCTCATAAAAGCGCCCGAGATTATTGCAGCCGTGCCCGTTGCCGGCCTGACATACTCGATAGTACAGCTCTGCTGCATGTGCGGCATCTTCCTTGACACCGCGCCCCTCATCGTACTCCGCTGAACTGCTCGCAGTGCTGCTCATCGCGCTCGCCTTCAGCGCGCACGCCCAATCGACAACGTCTCCCGTCACCGATGATCAAGCACGCTGTAAGACAGGAGATATCGGGAGCTGTGTCCGCATCGAATGACCGCGAACGGTAAACATTGGCGTGCGCCTCCTGACGCGGGATGCCCGATGCCCAAGCGAGTAAATTGAGCCGGGCACAGGCTTTTTCGGATTCGGGGGGGGGCGCCGGCTGGAGGCGTCAGAGCGAACCCGGGCAGTCGTACTGAGGGACCGTTCAGAGAAGATTCAGCATAGGCTCGACAACAAATGCCCGCAATAGTGCGATTCGCCGTTTGGCCGGTCGGAAACGCAAGACCCGCTGTAGCGCCAACCGACAGCAGGAACCGACACCAGACCACGTTTTGGCTGGACAGCAAAAATCCCGCATCAGCGTAACTAGCCTGCCTTTCACGAACATCCTGCTCAGCATGTCGCGCATTTGAGAACTTCTTGCGTACTTCCGCGAACATTTTGCGCGTCCGAATGGACACCACAACGGACACCATGGAAACGGGCGAGCAAGCGAGTCAGTTCACTTCCGCGACGTCGCCTTGATATTCTGATGCGCCTCCTCTAGCGAAAGTTGTGCGCCTTAGCGCACAGGCCACATCACGTGCGCGTAGGCGCTGCCGGGCGCCATTATATATGGCCCCATCGCACCGGGCGTCGTCGGTAAGCCTTCGAGCATCTTCGCCTCGGGATACAAGACCATCACGTGAGGTCCCATCTTGTGCCACTGATTGTCAGGGGTGGGAGCTTTAGCCGACATGTCGGTGTTACTGGCCCAGTCGTCAGCGGAAAGCATGTAAGCGTAGCCGACCTTGGAGATGTTGGGTTTCCGCTTCTGCTTGTAAGCCGACATCCACTCCTGCCATTGATCGTCGATGCACATCGCGTCGTTCTTTCGATACTTGTTCGCAGGATGGCTGGGAAAACATACCCATCCGTTCGAGCCGCCGCGCAGAGTAGCCATTGAGCCATTCTTGTCCGGCCAATCCTTGACGGCCGCGTTTCGGGCAATGCCAGCAGGGGCAGCCGAGAGCGCGCTCGCGATCTTCGCCTTCGTGCTGGACTGCGCGGCTGCCGGCGGAGCCAACCAAAGGAACGCGAGCGCCAGAGATCCTTTTCTTATCCCGTGCCACATTGTGGAACTCCTTTTCCAGGGATTATCGGGCTGGTTGACGCTATCCCGTCCATTCCGATAGGTCAATGAGAATCTGGGACCGAAAAGAGTCGCGCCTGGCGCGGAGGACTAGACTCTCTTCCCGCCATCACGGGGTACCCGTGCGGCTACAGAGACGCTATCGGTTTCCAGAAGCAGAGGATGACGAAAACTCAGTCCGACGTCGGCAGCTTACGCGCGTCGGGAAGCTGTTGGTTCAGTCGCCGCCGCCGCTCCGCGGCGTTGAACGTGCGCCACATGTTATAAACGAAGCCATAAGCACCGATGGCCCACAGCGCGCCGCCGCTCGCGGTGACTGGGATGCTTCGGGCGCCGATGTGCGGCGCGAGAAAGAATCCCGTCACCAACACTGCCAGCCCGATGTTGGCAAGCCAGATGTGCGCGATTGCGAAGGGTCGGCTGTGTATCGGATGCCCGAAGAAACGCGGCAGCATCTGGTACGCGACGCCAAAGATCATCATCGTCACGAACCCGACTAGGTTCATGTGGGCGTGTGCGGGTCTGTAGACGGTCCACGCCGGGTGAACTGCCATCGCCAAACCAAGCGTGATGCCAAGCAGGAACCAGATAAGACTTGCGCGAATGAATATCTTCGCGAACCAATCCATAGACGATCCTCAGCGTCCGCCGATTCCCGACGGTGGGCAGGAGATTGCATTAAACTCGGCGGCCATCACCCTATGAATGATCTTGGATAACCCGATGATCTTCCAGTTGGGGATGTGCCCACGTGGGCCTTGCCGAAGAAGGGCAGAATGAGGTTCTCGCACATGCAGTAGAATTCTATGTCGCGCACCCTGCTCGTGTTGTCTCTTTGTTCCTTGAAGATAGCATCTCCCACGACGGCCCTGGCCCGAAGGCTCGTAGCCGTGAGTGTCCATTCGATGGCGGTTGCAACCCGGGATCGACGCCGCGAGGGTTGGCGCAACTTGGAACGCAATCATCGATGCGGTGCTTGAATACGGCGGCGCGGGGTGTGATGATATGCACGGGCCCGCTTCCCCAATTCCTCACGTGCGCGTTTGTGCCTACTCGGAGGCCTGTAGATGGAGAGTTCCGGTGCAGCACCACCCGACCCGCGCGTCTCCGTCCTCACCCGCGCACTCTGCGTGCTGGTGTTGGTGCTGATGGCAGTTGCGTCGGTGTACGGCGCGTCCATGGCCCTGCGCTACTTTCACCACATCGGCGTCTAGCCCATGCGGCCCATCACCAAGCGGCAGACGCGCGCCTTCTTCATCGGTTCCACTGGCGTGTTCTCGCTGATCTTTATCGGGCTCACCATCGACGGCCACCGACAATTTCCCAAGCTCACGCACTCCGATCAGATCACGCCGGACGTGATCGCCGGTAAGCACGTCTGGCACCGAAAGGACTGCATCAACTGTCACACGCTGCTCGGTGAAGGAGCCTACTACGCACCCGACTTGACCAAGATCGCCGCGCAGCGTGGGGCACCCTATCTGCGCGCGTTCCTCGCGGACCCCACAAAGTTCTACAACGAGGAACGCGACCGGCGGATCATGCCGAACCAGAAGCTCTCGGCGATGGAAATCGATCAGGTGATCGCCTTCCTGACGTGGGTGGGAAAAATTGACACGCAGGGCTGGCCTCCGCGCCCGATTCTGGTTTCGGGCGCGACGATTCCCGGTACCAACATTGGCGGGCCCGCTCCACAACCGGCATCCAACGACCCGATTGCCGTGGGGCAGGCGCTGTTCCGCCAGTCGTCGCCGGGATGTTTTGCCTGCCACTCCACCGTGGCCGGGGTGAACCTCGTTGGTCCGTCGCTGGCCGGGATCGCCGAGAGGGCGGTGTTGCGAGTCAAGGCAACCGACTATCACGGCAAGGCCGCTGACTCCGCGTCGTACATCCGCGAGTCGATTCTCGATCCCAGCGCGTACGTCGTGCCTGGTCCAACCTATTCGAGCAAGGGCCAATCAATGATGCCGCCGGGATTCGCGCAGTCGCTCACGCCGGCACAGGTCGACGCGATCGTCGCCTATCTCATGACCTTGAAGTAGCGAGGAGCAGACATGCGTTATCGCACCCAAGCTGTCGCGTACCCCTACTTCGTGGTCGCGCTGCTGCTCTACGGGCTGCAGATGGTGTTCGGCATCCTGTCGATCACCAAGTACCTGGGCCCTGACCCGACCAAGGCATTCCTTCCGTTTGACGTCAGCAAGGAGATCCATACAAATCTCCTCATTTTCTGGGTGCTTACCGGATTCATGGGCGCCACGTATTGGCTGGTCCCGGAGGAGTCGCGCACCGAGCTGCATTCTCCTCGCCTCGCCTACTGGGCGCTGGCGCTGTGGACGCTTGCCGGAGTGACGGCGGTGGTGGGTTACCTCTTCGGCTGGACCCAAGGGAACAAGCTGCTCGAGCAGCCGATGCCGGTGAAGCTCGCAATCGTCGTGGTCATGCTCATGTTCCTCTACAACATTGGAACGACCATCTGGAAGGTAAAGCGGCTCACCACCACCGAGGCCGTCCTCGTCTCGGGACTCGCGCTCACCGCCATCCTCTACCTGCCCGCGCTCCTGACCTACGACAACTATACGGTGAGCATTTACTACCGCTGGTGGACGGTGCACCTCTGGGTGGAGGGAGTATGGGAGATGGTGCAGGGCGGCCTCCTGGCGTATCTGTTGATCCGCCTCTCCGGGGCCGACCGGGAAGTGATGGAGAAGTGGCTTTATGTCATCGTCGGCCTCACGTTCATCGCGGGGATTCTCGGCACCGCACACCACTACTATTGGATCGGTGTGCCCGGCTACTGGCTGGTGTTCGGAGGATTCTTCAGCGCGCTGGAACCGCTCGCGTTCCTGGGCATGGCCATCTATGCCTACGCGGCGATGCGCCGCTCGGGGCTGTCGCATCCAAATCGCATGGCGCTCCACTGGACGATCGGCAGCGCTATCTTCTCCGCGCTCGGCGCGGGCGTGTTGGGTCTGGCGCACACCTGGCCGTCCGTCAACCGCTGGACACATGGCACGATGATCACCGCGATGCACGCCCATATGGCGTTCTTCGGAGCCTATGTGATGATCGTGTTGGCGATGATCAGCTACGCCACCCCGGGCCTGTTTGGCCATGACCAGGATGAGGGTGAGTCGGCCGTCGGACTCTGGGCCTTCTGGCTCCAAATGGCCGGAATGTTCGGCATGACCATGGCGTTTGCGGCGGCGGGCATCGGGCAGACGTACCTCGAGCGGATCATGGGCCTCGGGTACCTGGAAACCCAGCGCAAGATCCAGGTACATTTCCTCATGGTGCTCGCCACCGGGCTGTTGTTCGTCCTCGGCGTCGGACTCTATCTCTACGACTTCTTCTTCCTCGCGCCCAAACGGAGAACGGCGCCGGCGGCATGGCCCGCCGCTGTATCGGAGGCGGAGAGCTGATCCCCTGAGTGCTCAACCAACGGCGAGCCTTTCGCGCAGCCTGCCCGACGGTCTTCGACATCCGGCAGGGAAGCAGCCGTTCTACCTCCCGATCGGCGACGAGGTCGCCGTGTTCGAGGAATGCCACAAACGCGGGCTCGGCGTCATGCTCAAGGGCCCAACCGGATGCGGCAAGACCCGGTTCGTAGAGCACATGGCGTGGCGGCTCCATCGGTTACTCGTTACGGTGGCCTGCCATGACGACCTCTCGGCGAGCGATCTCACCGGCCGCTGGCTGGTTCGGGACGGGGAGACGGTCTGGCAGGACGGACCGCTGACTCGTGCGGCACGCGCGGGCGCAATCTGCTACCTCGATGAGGTGGTGGAAGCACGGCAAGACGTGGTGGTGGTGATCCACCCGCTCACCGACGATCGCCGGATGCTTCCCATCGAGAAGACCGGCGAGCTTGTCGAGGCCGCGCCGGGTTTCCAGTTGGTGGTGTCGTACAATCCGGGCTATCAGCACGTACTCAAGGACCTAAAGCCGAGCACGCGGCAGCGGTTCGTCTCGCTGGAATTCGACTTCCCACCTCCGGAACTGGAACGGCGAGTGGTGGCGCACGAAGGAGGAGTGGATGAAGCCACGGCGGCCGCGTTGGTCGAGCTGGCGATTCGGGTAAGGCGACTCCGCGACCGCGGTCTCGCCGAGGTGCCGAGCAGCCGGCTCCTCGTGTCCACCGCGCGGCTGATCAGCGGCGGCATCGCTCCGGCTCGGGCCTGCCGGGTCGCGCTGATGGCGCCGCTCACCGACGACCCCGACTTGTTGGCCGCGATCAGTGATCTAATAACCGCCAGCATCTGATCGGTGGCCGAGCCCGAGGACGTGATCGCTGAGGGCGCGCTGATCGCGACCCGTATTGCCCGTGATCTGTGGGCCCGGCGCGCGCTGGGAGTAATGACGCGCACTCCTCAACTCGAAGACGTTCGCCGCCGTGTGGAGCTGTTCGTCGCCGCGTTGTTCCCTGACGCCCCTGAGATCGGTGTCGCCGACCCCCCTGCACCACTCAGCCTCCTCGCACGACTGGCTCGCCGCCGAACCGCCCACCTGTACATTCGCGCCGCCATTTCGTCCACCGATGGGCAGCGGATCAGGCTCCCCCGCCTACTCGATAGTCTTCCCGCAACGGCGGTCCTCGACCGGTACCGGCTGCTGGCGCTGGAACAGGCGTCCCGCGCGTCACGCGGTACCTCCGCCTCGCTGCCCGGAACGGATCCGCTGCTCCGTGACCTCTACCTCCTCGCCGAGGCGGCGTCGGTCGACTGCTTTCTCGTGCGAATGTTGCCCCGACTTCGCCCGGAATTAGTAACAGCGCGTACCGAAGCGGACGTGCAGAGAACGCTCATCCCCCAACCGTCTCGCCGAGAGGCGGCGGTGGATGCACTCATTCACGCATTGCTCTCGGCCGATCCTGCGACGCCGCCGGCGCCTTTCATCGTCGCGGAGACACCGCTTGCCTCGCGTCTGTGGGCTGATACGTTGCGTGCGCAGTTTAGAAAGTTTGCCGGGCCGTACAGAGGAATGTCGCCGATAGCACTCTGGGGCGCCGTCGTCGCGCCGGAATCAGCGGCGACCCCCGCGCCCGAGGACGGTGAAGCATCGATCAAGCCCGCCCGCAGCCATTCGCTCGCGCGCCGCCCGAAGGTCCGAGACGCCGGCGAGGACGAAGATGACGCGGAGTCTGGCACCTGGATGGTGCGCGCGGACGATCCTCAGGAAAAGGTCGAGGATCCGGCCGGACTTCAGCGGCCTGCCGATCGGGATCAGCATGCGGACCCGGGCGAGCTGGCGGATGCGTTGTCCGAGTTGCCGGAGGCGCGGCTGGTTCGCTCGCCCGGCGCGGTACGCGAGATTCTGATCGGCGCGGATCCGATCCGTCGAATCCCCGCACCCGAGCGGGTTCGCCACGCAACCGGGATCGCCTATCCGGAGTGGGACTGGCGGATCAACGCCTACCGGCCTCACGGGGTGATTGTGCGAGAGCGGGCCGCGGAGGAGGGCGATGGAATGTGGGTCGACGCGACGCTTCGCCGTCACGCGGCGATGCTCCGCGGCGTTCGCCGGGACTTCGAGCGGCTCAGACCGCGACGCACGACCCTCAGGCGACAACCGGACGGATCGGACATCGACGTCGATGCGGTGGTGGCCGGGTTTGCCGATCGTCGAGGCGGCGGTGTGTCCGACGACCGACTCTACGTCGACGCCCGGCCGCTTCGGCGAGACGTCGCGATCGCGTTGCTGGTCGACGCGAGTGCATCAACCGATAGTTGGGTTTCGGGCGACCGGCGGATCATCGACGTGGAGAAGGAGGCGCTGCTGATTGTCGGAGAGGCGCTCGTCGCGCTGGGCGACCCGCACGCAATCCTGTCATTCTCTGGCGAGGGCCCCGCTCACGTGGAGGTTCGGATCGTCAGGCAGTTCGATGATCATGCGGGGCTGGCGGACGTCCCCCGACGGATCGCCGGGTTGGAGCCCGCGGGCTACACGCGCGCTGGTGCGGCCATTCGGCACACTACCGCCGGCTTGATGCGTCAGGGCGCGCGACACCGTCTCTTGTTGTTGCTGTCCGATGGCCGGCCCAACGACGTAGATCAGTACGAGGGGCGTTACGGTGTCGAGGACACCCGAGTGGCTGTCGCCGAGGCGCGGGTGCAGGGCATCCACTGCCTCTGCCTGACCGTGGACCGAGAGGCGCCACGGTATGCCGCGAGGATTTTCGGTCGAGACTTCGCGGTGCTGTCACGAGCCGAGCGATTGCCGACGGTGCTGACGGCGCTGCTGCGCGACCTGGTGCGTGGCTAACCAACCGCTGCGCCTCCAGCGGCGCCACCCTAAACTACCTGACACAACAGCTGACAAAAACAAATCCGAGGAGACGTTACCATGTCATCAATGAACCGCACCATAAAAGGAGACGTTTTGGTCCAACATCTGACCCGGGACGAACGGATGATCGATCAAGCGCTCCTTGCCCGACACGGACGGACCGCGCGCACGCTCGTCAAGGAAGGGCCGCTCCGGCTTACGATCATTGCCATAGCGGCCGGCGGGGATCTGCCCACTCATAGCACGGAAGGGCCAGTCACCATACATGTTCTCGAGGGCGAGGTCATGTTCGAGGCACTGAGCCACGAGTATCCACTGACTACCGGCGACATGCTCGTCCTGGCAGCGGGCGTCGAGCATTCCGCACGTTCTGCAGTGGGAGCCCTATTCCTTCTCACCGTCGTACACACACCGTCGGCTGGTTCGCGGACCGCGAGCAAATGATGCAAGCCTGAATGACACCTCGCCGCCACTTTGCTGATTGTTTGGTGGCACTGCCTCACCTGCGACTTACTTAGAGTGCGTAAGACCGGCGTCCGGCGGCGCTGTCTGCGTGGGCGGACGCCACCGCTTCTCGCGCCTTCTTTCTGAGGCGCCTCTCGCTTCAACCCGCTTTGTCGCAACAGACACTTGCTTCTGGTCGGATACCACGCGATCACGCCGGGCATGTGTCCTCATGTTGGCCCGTGATATCTTCGCTATTGACAAAAGTCTCAGGGTTTCGGGTCGAGTTCCAAATCTATTTGAGATAGAGCTGTTGATAGGTTCGCGAGCCGATCGATTCGCGCATCGCGCCTCGATCGATGAACTGCTGGTCTCGCTGTTCCGGTGTGCTTTGAAGCGCGCGATTTACTATTGCGTCGCTCCGATCGGCGAGGTTGTCTAAAGCGCCCCAGTTCTTGTAGGTCACGGTCAGCATTACATCATGATCCGTCGGTGTGCGTGCCTCAGACGTATAGATCGCATAGTCGAGAACAATTCCGGCCGCCTTCTGCGCCTCGAGGTTGGTTTTGTACGGGCCGCGTAGATACTGCATGTACTTGTCGAACATCCCCGGTTTGGTGCGGATGTAGCTCACCGCAACCACTGGCCCCTGTGTGTAAGCACGCGTCGACGCCTGTGCCGCAGCGGTTCCGGCGACACCTGCAATTACAAAACAGGTAGTCATCGCTAGCAGGGTGGATTTCATGGAACCCTCCAAAGAGTATGAAATAGTCACGGGATCTTAGCCGATCAGTTTCCCATCTTAGCACCAAGGGTATCCATCCGACAGCGGCACAACCGGAGAACCTCACGCCCATCAAGCGTGAGGTCGTACGCGCTCAGGGATACAAGGACGGCTGGCAATCGGCACAAACAATTCTCAAGTGCTACCAACAGCCGGACGACGCCACGCTAAGGTCTGCACTTAAAGGATCGTGGGAAGCTAACAACTGAAGGGCTCGAGTGTGCCCAACGGACACCACAAATGGACACCACGGCCCCTTCCGACACAAAAGTGAAAAACCCCGCCAGCGCCTAAACGCTTGCGGGGTAGGACCTACAATTGATGGGCCTGGGAGGAGTTGAACCTCCGACCTCACGCTTATCAGGCGACCAAGGGGGAGTAAGAAGTCCGGTAAAATGTCCGAATTTCATTGACGGACTGCGCGATTGTTGCGACGCTGGGCTTAGCCGAAGGAGGCCGAGGATATGCTTAGGTCCCGATCACTGGCGATCAGCGCGTGGGCGACATAGCGTCCGCCGCCAGGCCCCTCCACCTTCGACGAGGTGCCTGCGATGAGGGTCCTGCGTTGATGCCGGCCAACTATCGTCGCGCTGTGCTCGCGCTTCTCCTAGCAGCGGGCGCATGTGAACTTTTCCAGGATAACGCAACCCACTTTGCGTCTGTTCTCGAGGACGCAACCAAGGATTTGCGCAACTCGAGGCGGGCAATCGATACGGCTTATTACGACCGCATCCACGGCAGAGACCAGCCCTACGACCTCACAGTGTCAAACGACGCGATCCTTATCACAGAAGATCTATGCAAACCCCCGCGCGAGTGTGGCCGCGAACGTTTATTCATGTCGAACACTTCGTATCACCGGAATTTCCTCTCTGTCCGTGGCACATTCTCGTTGCACAGGGAACGAGGATTGGTGCGCATTATCCTGGCGAAGGGGCCAATGGGAATTGAGGTCATCGACGTAAGGTAAAATTGCTTTAAAGCTGAGTTGAGCGCTCCTCGGCAGTTAACCGATCAGTGGCCGTTGTCGTGCCGAGGTTGATCGAGTCCCAACCTACGCGCAATTATTCGCTGAACCCTTCTTCCGAAGGCCGACAGATGAAAAGGATCATCAGCTCCAGCTTTGTCGTTGGGGTCGCTGCCTGCGCCAACATGCTTCACCCCGATATGAATCCTTCTGCGATCCCCGTTACCGGCAAGACTTCTCGTTTTGTCGGAGACACCCTCATTTTGGCCTACTTCGATCGGCGGCCGGATTCTCTTGCTGGCAACACCGCGCGCTTGGCGATTGGCGCAACCATGCGAGCCGCGTTCCCATCCGCATTCGTATTGGAATCGATCGGTGACATGATATCGTCACCGCGACGCGTGCTCGTCGAGACGACCCTCGTAATTAGCCAGGCGTAGACGACGAAATCGAACGGTTGAAGAATCGTCATGTTGCGTTAGAGTGATTAGTGAACCGACTCGAACGGTTAGAAACGTTACGAGCTCAGGGCGAGATCCCGGTCAACAAGCCCGTCACCAGAAGAATCAAGAAACCGACTCCGAGCTCCAGCGCCGCGGAACGGCGAAGCCGCCAAGTCCCCCGCTCGGTAGACAACTCCGGCTGCACGCGCTTGAAGTTATAAGCGCCGATTCCCAGAGTGGCAGCGACGAGAAAAAGCTTTACGATTAAAGTTTGGCCATAACTGGTTTGCCAAAGTGCGGGCAAACGTTCCAGATGGATCCAAGACGCGAATACGCCGCTTGCAAGTACAATGGCGGCAGATACGAGAGCAAAAGGTGAGAATGCCTCGACTAGCGACTCCACATAGGACCACTTCTCGGTTCCTTCCACCGCAAGCGCAATCGGAACACCGATCGCCATCACTGCCAGCAAACTGCCCAGCCAACTGGCGCCACCGAGAACGTGGAGAAAGTCGGCGATAATCATCAGCGATGTAAACCGCGGGCTTGCAGCTGCGTGGCCACCGAGTGCCGGAGTAACCGCGAGGACGATCGCCACGACCGAGGCAACCGCCCAGGCCCCTCTTGTCCGCCGGATCGCAAAGGCGAATGCATTGAGAGCAACAATCGCGGCGATCAGTTGAATCCGAAATGACAGTCCCCATTCGGTGCGCATGACCATGTCTCGTGCGCTCATACCCACCATACCCGGCATGGCAGGCATCGCGTTCATCATCTGCGATTCGAGACCAAGCCTGGCCAACGCGACCACGATCAGGACTGCGCTGGCGATAAGCCCAAGCCAGGCAGCGCGCGCACTCATTTCCTCCCGCAACTCCGGACTAACCGCACGCGCACGGGGGAGAATCAGACTTCGAAAGGTGACGGCCCCGATGAGAGCCAACAGACTAACAAACGAGAAAGCGCGCGCGATTGAATTGCCGATTGAGGAGGCGTCGTCCGACTCCTCTTCCATCGCCGCTGACGTGTTGGGCTGCATCGCCGGAGCCGAAGGACGAGCAGCGGATTGGACAGTACTCGACGGCGCCAGGGACGAAGTAACAGCGCTTGCGCCACTGGCCCCAGTCACGGCAAAATTGAAACTGCCGTGGGATGGATGCCCATCCGAGGCCGCTGTCCGCCAAGTAAGCGTGTAGCGACCGGGCGCGAGGTTACTAACAATGCGAAACACGATTTGCATTTGGCCGGGCTCACCGCTCCCTGCCGGGCTCAGTGGGATATCTCTTCCCGCCGAATCCTTCAAAGACGCGAACGTCAGTGAGAGCTCGGGCTGCTCCGAGAACCACAGCCGGATCGCCGTCGGCGGCGTAGCTAGCTTCGCTCCCGCCGAGGGGTCGCTCCGCTTCAAATGCGCATGTGCCCATGCAGTTGTCGGCGTAAGAAGAACAGCGGAAGCCAGCAAAAACGCCAGCGGCTTATTCATGCGGCGGCTCCATCTTCATCCCGCCCACGTCATTCGATGCTTTGTACGGACGCAGTCGAAGGAAGATGAAGGTCCCTACGGGAGTTCTCGAACCGTAGTAAGGTTCCAGCGCACTCGGAACAAAGTTTAGCGTTCCGGAAGCGCCCAGCCCGATCGTCGCCCAATGCGTTCTCGCGATCTCTCTGATGTAACCGAGTTGCGCGGTGGCAACGTTGAAATGCTTCGTTGCCGGAAATCCTGGCAGGACTAAACCGCCTCTCGTTGTCACGGGACTGTCGACAACAAGTTCCTCGGCGCTCTTTTGCACGAGCTCCGATCTACCGAACAAAGTGTTGCTCTTGTCGAGAATCGCTTCGGTCTCGAGCAGGACACTGTGTGACAGCATTGGCATGGTGCTGTGTTTATTGGCCGCCCAGATTAGTGTGGTCGCGACCTGCCCATCCTGTCCCAGCGAAGTACCGTGCTGCACGGACGCGGTAACACGGTGCATCGATTCATCCGGTTTCAGGGCTTCGGGACTCTTGAGATAGCCATATCCTCCGGCCAAGCTCCAATTGCGAGCTGGATTGAGAGTCACCCGTCCCGAGTATGAATCCAATTTTATGGGATCAAAGTCCCATCGATTCTGATCCGGTTCGCGGCCGTTGAAAATCGATCCCTCGACCTGCCACTGGTGCGTGAAGATCCCGCCTGTCAGTACGCCAAAGCTGACGTGAGTGGCATCCTGCCAGTGATGGCCAATGGGTGCAGAAGGATTGTCCATCGCCGACGGGCGATGCATGAACGCGACCGGACTTAGCGCCGGTTCGCCCGAGGGCGCGGCATAGACACTCCAAGCCAATGACTTCGTCAGCGGTCGCTGATATAGCGCCCCGAGCTCCATCCAGAAGTCGTGCGGGTGTTGTCGATCATGGAGCGGCTGACCGTTGTAGGACTCACCGGTTTGCAGCAGTAGCGGGTATCCGCGATTCGTGACGGTGAGCGGATCGAGACTGAGCATCGTCCGAGCCTGAAAGCGACCGCCGGCCAAGTCGTGGGTCGCCATCAGCATCAACCAATTGAGAGAGCCGAATTGGCTCTCCCCCCGCTCGCCGTTCTGGTGGTCGTATTGGAGAAAGGCAAATCCGTGAGCCATGATCATCCAGCTACCGAGCATTCTTCGGCGGTTTGGCAGAGTGACGGCATCGGGAATCCATGTCGTGCCCGAGCCCATTCTCTCCATACTCACTCCGGCGGGTCCGATCATCATGTCGTCTGCTGAATGACCCGACATTCCAGGCATGTTCATGCCGGGTGGCATTCCCTTGCTCGCGGCATCCGGGCTATGAGGCTGCATTGCCGGCATGTTCATGTGCATTGAGTCAGCGGCCGCGTGCGGCATGTTCATGTTCATCATGCTCGTATCGCCTGGCTTCGCCGGCGGGTGCTTCATAGCCATCCCACCCATTTTCCCTGAACCTGAGTCAGAAGGCATCGCATGAGCGCTGTCTCCCCTGCGCATGGCCCCGGACTTCATCATTGCATGGCTCGGCGCGTTTTTGCCCATAGGCATTGACATCGAGTGGGTTTTATTTGCCGATGGCTTCTTCTTCCCGGGGACCATCGCGTGACTGGTCTT
The DNA here is from genome assembly GCA_038227135.1 of Gemmatimonadales bacterium. Lineage (GTDB taxonomy): Bacteria > Gemmatimonadota > Gemmatimonadetes > Gemmatimonadales > Gemmatimonadaceae > UBA4720. Next base: position 7,777 of record JBBRQC010000042.1, on the reverse strand, counting down.
TTTGCCGGCTGCATTCTTTGTCGATTTGGCCTTGGTTGTCGGCTTCTTTTTCTGGGGAGTAGTCTTGCCCATCGGCATGTTCTTGGGCATCGGCCTCTGCATCGGCGGGGTTTGCTGAGCACCGACGTTCTCGAAGCCGAGTAACATCGCCGCAGCCGCCAGCGTGCAAAGAATCACTGTGCGTATTGATACACGAAACATTTTTTGTCCGAATTTGAATTTTTTGGTTGAGCCCGGCTCAGTAAGCCAGGAATGTTGTTCGCAGGCGGAATACTCACGCGCGCGAACAGCGAACACCGGATTGTGGGTGTTCTACGCCTTGGGCGGCGGAGGCTCTGGAGCCGCTATGCGGCTGAGCGGAATAGCGAGGGCGGAGGTCGGAACGACCATAACAATTCGAAACCCTGCGGTCGCACCTGAGGTTTCGCTAACCAGAGTTGACACGCCACACGACGTCATTGCTTGACAGCAGTCGGTGGCCGATTTGCAAGGCTTCTGCGCAGGTGCATCACTTCGCTCGGAGCCGTGATGCATGCTCGCGTGGTTCGATGGGCCGGACATGCTTCGCGCGGCGGACGTCGTCTGATCCTGACACTGCGCGACGACGCTTTCCACCGTGAGGTAGAGGACACACAAACTGGTCAGTACAGCTACGAAACGGCGCAAAGAGTCGATGATGAAAGAGGTTTAGACTGTAACCCGTTTGACCCAGCGCAAGTTCCAGTCCCGCGAGCAGTTCAGATGCGGCCAGGCCTTGGAGCTGTGCTATAATGTATCGCATGAAACCTCATCTTTTCTTCGGCGTCGCGGCGTTTCTCGCGGCCACCCCCCTACGTGCTCAGGGCCGCAATTCAGCGTCGAGCACAGCTGACTCGGTGGCTGTTGCGGCGACCGCGAGCCGCTTCCATCGGGCTCTGTCAGCCGGCGATACGGCGGTTGTCAAGCTATTGCTCGCGCCTGATCTGATGGTACTCGAGGCAGGAGAGGTGGAGACTCGAAAGGAGTATCTCGCAAATCACCTCGCGGCGGATGTCGAATTCGCGAAAGCCGTCCCTTCGCGCACAACAGTGAGGTCCTATACTCGTGTTGGCGACTCCGCGTGGCTCGTTTCCACCAGCACCGCTCGTGGGAAGTTTCGGGGAAGAGACGTGAACAGTGTCGGAGCTGAGCTGATGATCCTAAGTCGAACAACAGGGGGTTGGCAGATCCGCAGCATCCACTGGTCGTCGGCGCGCCGCTAATCCCCACTCCGCTGCCGGGTCAAGCCTCGAGTCCAAGCGGCTTGTTGCTCGCGATCAGCGGCGCCACCGCAGAATCCGCGTGTGCGTGAGTAAGGGTATACTCGCGCCATAACGAATAGATCGCCGGAAGCACTATGAGGGTTAGAGCAGCGCTGGTAATCAATCCTCCAACCATGGGTGCTGCGATCCGCTTCAGCACATCGGAGCCAGTTTCCTGACTCCACAGTATCGGTACGAGAGAGAGCGTAACCGCCGCGACAGTCATCATCTTCGGCCGCAAACGCTCCACCGCGCCGAATTCCACCGCAGTCTCCAGGTCTTTGAGACCGGGAGCTTTGCCGTCCGCGCTCCGCTCGGCTATCCTCGCATCCCAGGCGTTGTCGAGGTAAATCAGCAGAATTACCGCTGTTTGCGCTGCGACACCGGCCAAGGCGATGAACCCGATCGCAACGGCGACGCTCATATTGTAGCCGAGCATCCACATCAGCCACACTCCGCCGGCGAGCGCAAACGGGAGCGAGAGCATCACTATCAAACTCTCCGCGATACTTCGAAAGTTGAAGTACAGCAATCCGAAAATGATCAGCAGCGTGATTGGAACTACAATGCGCAAGCGCTGCGACGCTCGCTGCATCGACTCGTACTGGCCCGACCATTCCAGTCGATATCCGGGCGGCAGAACAAGTTTTCTATCCAAGAGAGACTTCGCCTCTCCGACATAGCCGCCTACATCCCTGTTTCTCACGTCAACGTATACAACGTTGTTAAGGTAAGCGTTCTCTGATTTGATCAGCGTTGGTCCCTGAACGATGCTGACGTGCGCCAACTCTCCGAGCGAAACCTGCGCACCGGATGGGGTCGCCACGAGCAGCTGCGTTATCTTGTCCGGCTCGTCACGAAGCTCGCGCGCATAACGGACAAGAATTCCGTAACGCTCGCGTCCCTCGATCACCTGCCCTGCCTCCATTCCGCCCATCGCTGTGCTGAGCGCCAATTGCACGTCATCACCGGAGAGTCCGTATCGAGCGGCTGCCAGCCGATCCACTGTCACCTCGAGGTAGCGCCCACCCACCGCGCGTTCAGCGAAGACGGTGTTGGTTCCACGCACGGAAGGGAGAATACTTTCGATTTCTTTGCCGATGCGGTCCAGTACAGCGAGGTCCGGACCGAACACCTTGATACCGACCGGTGTCTTGATTCCTGTGGCAAGCATGTCGAGGCGATTCTTGATGGGCATACTCCACATATTGCCGACGCCAGGGGTCCGCACCGTATTGTTGGCCTCGGAAACGATCGAATCGTATGTCACGCCCGACCGCCAATCCTTTCTATCCTTTAGAATTGCGATCGTTTCGATCATGCTAAGGGGCGCCATGTCGGTTGCACTTTCTGCGCGACCGATTTTGCCTAGTACTCGCTGGACCTCAGGGATCCGAGCGAGCGCAGCGTCTCGTTGCTGCAGGATCACCTTCGCTTCGCCCGCTCCGACCCCGGGAAAGAGAGAAGGCATGTCCATAATGCTGCCCTCGTTCAGCGGGGGCATGAACTCGCTTCCCAGCCGCGACCAGGGCAGGATCGTCGTCACGAGAATCACCGCCGCAATGGCAATCGTCGGCCATCGTTTGCGAAGCACAAGCTGGATCACGGGCCGGTAGAGCCGAATGAGTACCCGATTGACTGGGTTTGCGGATTCCGGTTTCACGCTACCGCGAATAAACAACCCCATTGCCACCGGCACCAGCGTAATGGAAAGAATCGCTGCCGACGCCATCGCGAGTGTCTTCGTCCATGCAAGCGGTTTGAAGAGTCTTCCTTCCTGGTCCTGGAGCGCAAAGACGGGCAGGAAGCTGGCGGTGATGATGAGAAGCGAAATGAAGAGCGACCCACCCACCTCCTGGGCGGACTCTACGACAAGCCGCCAATGCGGCTTACGAATAGCGGTGCCGGAGTTTCGCTCCATGTGCTTGTGAAGATTTTCGACCATCACGATTGCTGCATCGATCATTGCGCCTATCGCCACCGCGAATCCGCCGAGGCTCATGATATTCGCGGTAAGTCCCAGCACGCGCATTGCAAGAAATGCCATCAGCAATCCGATCGGCAGCGTAACGATCACCACGAGTGCGCTCTGTGCGTGGAAGAGGAAGAGAATGGTGATCAGAGCCACGATTATCGATTCTTCGATCAGCTTGCTCCGGAGTGTGCGTATGGCCGCTTCGATAAGACTCGAGCGATCGTAGCCTTCGATGAAACGGACACCCTTCGGCAACGAATGCTCGATCTCCACCATTTTTTGTTTGACAGACTTAATAACGGCCAATGGATTGGAGCCGTAACGCATGACGACCCAGCCAGTGACGATCTCGCCTCTGCCGTTCAGATCCGTGACGCCGCGACGAATCGCGGGGCCGAGCTGCACGTTCGCGACATCACCTACTGTGACAGCAGCTCCGTTCGGACCCGTTGCGACTGATACCGCGCGTATATCGTCCAGGCTCGTGAAGCGCCCACGGCCGCGCACCACGTACTCGGTGCCTCCCATCTCGATCACCCGACCGCCGACGTCCTGATTAGATGCCTGAACGGCGTCCACGACTTTTTTTAGGGGGATGCCGAAGGCGAGGAGCTTCGCCGGATCGACCTCGACCTGATACTCTTTTTCGAAGCCGCCGAGCGACGCGATCTCAGCGACGCCGGGGACAGCCGTCAGTGCCGGCCGAACGACGAAATCCTCGAGACCACGGAGTTGCGCGAGATTCAACTTCCCGGTGGTGTCGGCAAGGATGTATTGCATCACCCAGCCCACGCCGGTGGCGTCCGGACCGAGCAGCGGCTGGGCTCCGGAAGGCAGTTTGTCCCGTACGCTGTTCATATACTCGAGAACACGGCTGCGGGCCCAATACAGATCAGTTCCATCCTCAAATACGACATACACAGCCGACAGCCCGAACTGACTCATTCCCCGGACGAATTTGATTCGAGGGACCTTGAGGAGCTCGGTCGCCAGCGGATAAGTGACCTGATCTTCAACGAGCTGCGGTGCCTGGCCGGGCCATTCGGTCATGACGATGACCTGCGCGTCGGAGAGATCCGGGATGGCGTCTACCGGTGTGCGCAGCATCGCCCAGAACCCGGCCAGGGAGAGCGCGAGCGTCGAAATCAGGACGGCCGTGCGGTGCGTAACCGACCACTCGATGATTGTTTTCAGCATATTCGCTTACTTACTCTTCGGCGGAGTTGTTAACTGAGGCGTCCCGCGCAGGTCGGCGCCCTTTTCGTTCAGGTTCTCCGGCCCGCTCTGCTTCGCCTCTCTTGTGCCTGCGGTGTTGCCGTTGCCAACCATGCTCCTCATGACGTCAGCAAGGTTGGATTCTGAATCGATGAGGAACTGCGCGGACGTTACAACACGCTGGCCCGCCCGTAGCCCAACCAACACCTCAATGAAATCAGAGCCGCTGCGTCCGAGTCGCACCTCTCGTGGGACCAGCTCTCCCCCGCCAGCATCGACGAACACAATTGATCGCTCACCGGTTTGCACCACCGCCGATCGCGGTATCGTCAGCGCGGTCTGAGTAGAAGTGTTGAGGCGAACGGTGGCATACATTCCGGGTTTGAGACGGCCATCTGGATTCGGCACTACGATGCGGGCCGCCACCGTTCTCGCTTCTGCGCTGAGGACTGGATAGACGTAGCTGACACGCCCAGTGAAGGCTCGCCCGGGGTACGCGGCGAGCTCGATCACCGCGGCTGTGCCGGGAGCAACTACTCCCGCATCCCCTTCCCGAACCTGCGCTTCCAGCCACACGCTTGAGAGGTCGGTAATCGTATAGAGTTCTTCACCCGCCTGAATGGCCTGGCCCTGGACGACTTTCTTGTCGGTGACGATGCCTGAGGTCGGCGTGCTGAGAGCAACGGTTCGAATCGGACGCCCCGTTTGCAGAACTCGATTGATCTCCGCATCCGAAACATCCCATAGCCGTAAACGCTGTCTCGCCGGCACGACAAGATCGCCGGTCATCGACGGTACTCCGGGGACGGAACTACCCTCGACGGTGCGCGAGAGCTTGGCTGCCAGCAAAAGCTCTTGCTCGGCAGCGAGCAAGTCAGGCGAGAAGACTTGCGCCAGAGTTTGGCCGCGATGTACTGCCTGTCCGACGAAGTTCACGTTGAGACGCTCGACGTAGCCAGAAAACTTGGACGTCACTTTCGCAACGCGCGTTTCGTCTACCATCACGGTACCGACAGTGCGTACGTCGGTAGACAGGGGACGCAGAGCTACCATGCCAAAGGTGACTCCGAACTGACTGATCTGCGCGGCGGTGAGCTTGACGGCACCGCCGGAGTTTGCCTTCATCCCCGGCATCGCTGCATCCGAGCCGCGATCGCCGGCTGCGGCAGAGGTTCGCGTTCCGACGCCCGTCTCATTGGAACCGCGGCGTGTCAGAAGAAGAACGAACAGCGCGGCCGTTGTCACCGCGCCGAAGAAAATCCACCGCGTGCGAGGTGCAAGAGCCACGAATCGATCACGAATGGGATTCATCGCAGCACCTCCCCACCCACGACTTGTTCGAGTGCGGCGAGGTTCTTCGCAAAGTCGGTCAAAGCGCGGTAGTATGTCGTTTCGTAGGTGAAAAGAGTGGCCTGGCTTTCCAGCAAGGTGAGCAGATCGGACTTGCCGGACCGGTAACTCGCAATGGTCGATGCGAGCACCGCGCGACCCTGCGGTAGCACAGCCTTCTGATAGATAGCGAGCTGCGTTCTGCTTCTCTCCAGCTCGTTGAACAGTCGGGCTGCCTCCGAGCGGACCTCATTGACCTGTTCCTGGCGCTCTGCTCCGACGGCCGCGAGCTCTGCCCGCGCTTCCGCCACCTGCTGTCCCTGTAACGCCCCCTTATGGATGCGAAGGGGGAGGGACACTTGGGCGCTGATCATATCCGAGCGAGATGTGCCGCCCATCCCGGCAGAGAACCCTGATCTCTGGCCGTACTGAATCGAGACGTCGAAGTCAGGCATGTATTCCTTCCGCGCAAGTGCGACACGTTCGGCTTGCGCCGAGATGAGCGCATCATACGTCTTGAGCCTGAGACTGCTGACCGCCGCGCGCGCCTGGAGCTCCTCGAGCGGCAGCAACGGAGAATCGCTGACGCGGGATCCGAGTGTGTTAGACAGAAAGGTTATGCGGCTTGCATCCGGTTGGATCGCGGCACTTCTAATTGATTGTGGCAATTCCGGCTGCACGGGTGAGTCGCTCTGACGGTCCAGCAGCGCGTTCAGACTCGCGAGCTCGGAACGACGATTCTCGAGCAGCATGCTCGCGTTTTCAGCCTGCGCCGACGCCTCGGCGCGAGCCTTGAGCAGGTCCTGTTGTGTGCCGCTGCCAACAGCATAGCGCGCTTCGGTGACGCTGGCGAAATCACCAAGAACCTTCTGATTTCGCTCGACGATCTCTAAGGCTCGATCGAGGTAAAAAAGCTCGAAGTAAGATTCCTTGACGCGTCTTACCACTGCGCTTCTCGTCGAGTCCACGGCGGCCCGAGCAGTAGCAGCCTCGCGCTCAGCGACTCGTCGCCTGAGTGACAGCTTTCCAGGAAAGGGAAAGTTCTGCTGAATTCCGATCATCTTCATCGTCATGTCCTCCGCAGTCAGGCTCAAGGGGCTGATCGGGACGTTGACAATACCTGCCATCAGCATGGGGTCACTGCGGAGACCAGCGGGTCCGATCCTGGCGCGGGCGGCGTCAAGTCTCGCTTTCGCAGCCGCGATCGCGGGGTTGCCTTCGACCGCGGTTCCGATCAGCGCGTCGAGAGTCGCAGTCGCCGTCCGCGCGAGGAGTGTGTCGCGAGGAGAAACCACCGGATTCCCCTGCGCCAACGCCACCGCGACTGGACACATCGCAAGGATCAAGGCGAGCGAGTATGCTCGAACGATTTTCGAGGCGCGAAGAGACAACGCCGAACTTTCTGCTTGTGACATCGAATTCTTGAAAGAGGTCCACGACACGGCCTGCGGAGATGCAGGCGATAGGTCAACTCTCGCTCCACTCGAGTGGAGCGCGAACACCAACTACGTTGTGTGTGGACTACGCCCGGGGAGGGGGGAACTCTGGGGCGGTTATTTCCGAGTGTGGCTGCAAGACGAGAGCGATTCCTACCGTTCCGCGAGGCAAGTTGGGTGCGGAAGCTGACTGCGTCGGCGCAGTGAGAGCAGGTGCGGAACACGGGGTCATCGAGCGGCATCCTTCGGGACCCCACGGGGCGCTGCACGGCTGGTCGCCGGTTGGAGCGGTCAGCGATGAGGGCCCCACATGCGGTTGTGGTGCGGAAGTCGAGGCCTGAGGGATGGTCCCGCCAAGGGATCTTTCCGGCTGGACCATGCCCATGCCCGACATCGACGTCTCTGCCTGCTTCATAGCGCAGCCGTAGCCACTCGTGACCAGAAGTCCAGCCACGAGGGGTACGCTCGCGAGAAGCGAGGTGAAGAGGGAAGGTCGTCGCATCATGTTAACAATAGTTTGACGGTACAGGCGAAGGAAGAGT
>JBBRQC010000041.1:0-24166 GCA_038227135.1 Gemmatimonadales bacterium | reverse complement strand
GTTCTTCGCGTTGCGTCGAATTAAACCACATGCTCCACCGCTTGTGCGGGCCCCCGTCAATTCCTTTGAGTTTCAACCTTGCGGTCGTACTCCCCAGGCGGGGTACTTCCTGCGTTAGCGCCGGCACCCAGAGGGTCGCTCCCCCAAGCACCTAGTACCCATCGTTTACGGCGTGGACTACCAGGGTATCTAATCCTGTTTGCTCCCCACGCTGTCGCGCCTCAGTGTCAGAAACTGCCCAGCAGACCGCCTTCGCCACCGGTCTTCCTCCGGATCTCTACGCATTCCACCGCTACACCCGGAATTCCGTCTGCCTCTACAGTCCTCGAGTTTGACAGTCGGCACGGCAGATCCGGGGTTGAGCCCCGGACTTTCACCACACCCTTATCAAACCACCTACGCGCCCTTTACGCCCAGTGATTCCGGACAACGCTCGCACCCCCCGTATTACCGCGGCTGCTGGCACGGAGTTAGCCGGTGCTTCCTCACCCGGTACTGTCAGGCTCGATTAATCGAGCTATTCGTCCCGGGCAACAGTGGTTTACACTCCGAAGAGCTTCATCCCACACGCGGCGTCGCTGCGTCAGCCGTTAGGCCATTGCGCAAGATTCCCCACTGCTGCCTCCCGTAGGAGTCTGGGCCGTATCTCAGTCCCAATGTGGCTGGCCATCCTCTCAGACCAGCTACCCGTCGTTGCCTTGGTGAGCCGTTACCTCGCCAACTAGCTGATAGGCCGCGAGCCCCTCGAAATACCCCGTAGGTTTCCTCTCAATGAAATGCCTCATCGAGAGCGTATGCGGTATTACTCGGCCGTTAGGCCGGCTATCCCCCATATTTCGGAAGGTTGCTCACGTGTTACGCACCCGTTCGCCGGTTGCCCATTGCTGGGCCCCCTTGACTTGCATGTGTTAAGCACGCCGCCAGCGTTCGTCCTGAGCCAGGATCAAACTCTCCAATAGTTTGAAGATTTGATTGCTCTTCCGAACGCAGTCGTCTCCAGACGTAAGCCTTTCGACTTCCACGTCCGGAATCACTTTGAATGTTTCAGGTTTTGAAATCTCCCCGGGATACTGAAATGGACCCCGGATCATTGATCTCGCCTCGCACATCCATCGATCTCAACTTCGATTTTCAAACAATTCGCGCACCGCTGTTCCGGTGGCTTGTTTCAAGCTTTCGTGCCGGTTCTCCGGCAGCCTTGAAGAATAAACCAAAGAGGTTCATTCGTCAAGTGATTCGAAGCAAGTCTTTCTATGTCCGCTTCCTCGTCCTCTCTTCCTGAGCTGGCTTGAACGCCAGTCGGAGGGGATTCGCAAGCTAGTGCGACTAATGCGCGACTTCAACCCCCCGGTCCCAACCCCCCAGAAAAACCAGCGCAGCAAGGCAGTCCATGCACGGCACAAATCGAGATTCACCAGAGCGTCGATTGGGCGAAGGAAACGCTGGCCGCAAGCGAAGTTTGCCCGTATGTTTGCCCTGCATTGCCAGAGGGTGGAATGCTCCAACCTCCCAGCCCCCGCTACGCAGCGGATCCATCTCCCATGGTACCTCCGCTCGACCCGATCGCGCCGTTACGCGTTGCGCTCCGCGGCCACTACGAGATCGAGCGTGAGATAGGGCAAGGAGCATTCGCTACCGTCTATCTCGCCCAAGACCTGAAGCACGAAAGAAAGGTCGCGATCAAAGTGCTTAATACAGATCCGACTTCGGAAACCGGAGAGCTTCGGTTCATCCGAGAAATTCGGACGCTCGCGAAACTGCAGCATCCCAACATACTCCCGCTGCATGATTCAGGGCACGTCGAAGCGCTCATTTATTATGTGATGCCTTACGTCGGAGGCGAAACGCTACGGGCTCGCATGGATCGGGAGAGACAGCTGCCCGTCGATGACGCGTGCGCCATCGCTCGGGACTCGGCAGCCGCTCTCGGCTATGCGCATTCTCAGGGGATTATCCATCGGGACATAAAACCCGAGAACATCCTGCTTTCGGCGGGCCGCCCGATTCTCGCAGACTTCGGCATCGCGCGGGCTATCGACCTCTCGGGTGTTCAGCTAACGCACACGGGCGCAGGCAGCCCGGGCACGCCCGCCTATATGAGCCCAGAGCAATTGATAGGAGAACATGACATCGATGGCCGGAGTGACACATATAGTCTCGCCTGCGTTCTCTTCGAAATGCTTACTGGAAAGCCTCCCTTCGCGGGCAAGGAAGGTTTCGTCAATCGCTTCACCGAGGGTGCTCCGTCCATTTTGTCGACGCGCAAGGACGTACCGCGTTGGCTCGACCAGGCAGTGGGGAAAGCGCTATCGCGGAATGTCAACGATCGCTACCCGACAGCAGGCGCATTCGCCGAGGCGATTTGGCCGGAGTCATCGCTCCGTAGATCCAAGGGCCGCGGCGGACGCCACCGAGTCCCTTCACCGATACCTGATCGCAATCACAATCAGGTCGCCACGGGTGGGGAGGCGACCGACCCAAGCATCGCGCGGCCCGCTCTCAGAAAGCGCAAAATCAAAGTGGAGGATTCGCGCTCGTGGAGGAGGCTCGCCGTGCTCGGGGCTCTCGTCGCGCTGTTAGCGGTCGCGTCACTACTCGTGCCATCCGGATGGCGGGACCGACTGTTCGGATCCGGAGGGACCGGCGCGATCAAGTCGATTGCGGTGCTGCCGTTCTCGGGAAACGCGGATTCCACCCAAGATTACTTCGGCGACGGAATGGCGGAGCAGCTCATCGTAAATCTCAGCTCCGTGCCCGGCCTCGCGGTCGCCTCCCGAACATCCGCGTTCACGTTCAAGGACAGGAAAAACGTCAGCGCGGCCGACATCGGCCGTGCGCTGCGAGTTGACAACATCCTCGAGGGATCAGTGCGTCGCGCGGGTGATCGGCTCCGCGTCTTCGTGCAGCTCACTAACACTCGGGATGGCACGGGACTCTGGTCCGAGACATTCGAGGTTACCAACGCCAACATCTTCGCGATGCAGGACAGTATCTCTACTGCGATTCTCGATCAGCTTCGCGTCCGACTCGCCGGCAGCACGCCGCGCCAGCTTTCGCAACCCGGCACCACGAACCTGGCTGCCTACGATCTCTACCTGCGTGCGCGGCACCAGTTCAACAAGTTCGAGGAAGCGCCGCTGCGTCAGAGCATCGAGTTATACAACAAGGCGATCGAGCTCGACCCGCGATACTCGCAAGCCTGGGCGGGCATCGCCGAGTCGTGGATTTTTCTGGCCGACGACTATGTAGCGCCGAGAATCGCGTATCCGGCGGCGAAGCGGGCAGCGGACCAGGCGTTGTCGTACGATTCCACACTAGCCGATGCGCATGCAGCCCGCGGCGTTGCGCTGTATCAGTATGAGTGGAATCTCGTTGAAGGACGGCGCGAAACGAACACGGCGCTGGCGCTCGATCCGCATTCGTTCCTCGCGCAGCTCGCGCTGCATGGTCTGCTCCTGGCCACCGACAAGCCTGACTCGGCGCTCATGGTGCTCAAGCAAGCGCAGGAGTCGGATCCTCTCTCGGTCCTCAATGCGCTGCTGCTGGGACGATTCTACGGAATCGTCGGGCGCCCACGGGAGTCGATCGCGGAATACCAGCGCGCGATTCAGCTGGCGCCCTCGGTGGAGCCCATCGCAATGGTTTCCATCGGCGAGGCCCTCATCGCCGAGGGACGCAATGCGGAAGCCGATTCCATCTTTGGTCAGGCGCGCAAAATGCTCGGTCCGGACTTGGAGTTCATGCTCGCGTCGGCCGAAGCCGCTCGCGGACATCGCGCCGAAGCTTTGCGCCTCGTAGCAAGGCTCGAGGCCCTTTCCAGCGTGACATATGTGCGTCCCGAGCTTATCGCAGCCGTGTACGTTCGGTTAGGAGATCGCGATAAGGCGTTCCAGTGGCTGGACAAGGCGTATCAGGCGCGCTCACCGTACCTGCTGGCTTTGAAAGTGGACCGCCAGTGGAATCCGATCCGCAGCGATCCGCGCTTTGGGCGGCTCGTGCACCGGGTCGGCTTGCCTTGAAGAGCCAGCCCCTACGATGGCGCGGTCGACCTGGGTCCTAAGGATGATCCTTCACCAGTTCGCGAAGGCAAACTCCGAGCAGATGTTGTGTCTCTAGGGCGCTGGTCGCGACGAGCACCTCGTGTTCCCGCGCAAGAGGCATCGCATCGAGCGCTGAATCCAGATCGTCGCGATGATGCGGATCGAGCCGAGCATGCTTAATGAAAGTGCGAAACGCGCGCTCGGTCAGCCCGGTGCGCTCGACGATCTCGGCGATGTCGCTCTCGATTGGTGGGTTGCCCTCGAGCACTGCGATGTAGCCCAGCACTGCGAGCGGATGGTGGTGGAAAATCCAGTAATATTGCGCCCCCACCAGGGAAGCCACGGTCGGCGACGGCATTCGTGACCAGACTGCCTCGCGCGAAACCCCGAGTTCCTCGAGGTCATCCAGGAGCCAGTCGTCGTGATGGCGCTCCTCGTTCACGTGCTGAGCCAGGTATCCCGATAGTGACTTGGCCAAGTGGTCTTTTCCGGCCAACGACTCGGCGCGGTCGCGCGCTGCCTCCATGAGGGGCACGCTCGCGCGAATGATGCTGTGGATGCAGAACAGATAGTCGGGAATCAGCTCCGCAAGTCGGCGGTGCCGCCAAAAAGCACGTCCCGCCTTATCGTACTCGCCTGCCGCGAGGTCCAGCTTCAGGCGCAGCGCGACGCTGTGCGCGGGAGCGCGCGCCGCGCTGCGCGACACCATTCGGTCTAGAAAAAGAAGGACCTGATGTGCAGCGATCCCGGATAGCCGGTCTTCCGTTTCACGCTCGCGAGTGCCCGCGCCTCGGCTACCGTGATCTTCGCGACTTTCTTCCGCGTGGCTTCATTCAACCGTGACTCACTTACGAGCCTTGCACGCTTAAGAATACTCTCCTGCCGGAGCATCTTCGTCCTTTTCGTCTTCCTCGCCGCCTTCCGTCTGGGTCGCGCCATTTTATTCCTCCCGATGAGGCCTGGGCTGCACGCACGGGAAAGAACGTACGGTCGCCCGGATTTCGACGCAAGGCGACGCAAAGCGCGTCGCGCAGCTGGTTCAACCCCGGGCGCAACCGTATACTAGGTCGTGCGATCAGGCGCTCGGGTAATCAGAGAGAATGAGTTTCACAGCCCTGCGAGATGAGCGCTTCTGTTTTTGTGATTGCCAATCCGGCCGCGGGACGAGGTCGATCGTTACAGCGGCTTGCAGAGTTGCACGCCTGCGTAGCCGACGGTGTGATCGCCGAAACCTTGTACACCCGCGAATCCGGGGACGAGGAGAGTCTCGCGTCTGCCGCACTGGGGAAAGGAGCGAGCATTCTTGTCGCAGTCGGTGGCGATGGTACTTGCTCGGGAATCGCGAACGCAGTTTTGCGATCTGAAGGAAAGTGCAAACTTGCCGTCATTCCTTCCGGAACAGGAGACGATTTCGCGAAGACCATTGGTGTCGGAAACCTGTCTCCGCAACAGCTAGCGGAATTGATTTCCAACGGTGTCAGCAGCGAAATCGATGTGGGTCTCACAGACGGCCGCTACTTTCTGAATAGCTGCGGATTCGGGTTCGTAGCATCCGTTCTCGAGGCAACGCAACACGTCCGTTTCTTGAAGGGCGACGCCGTCTACATCTATTCGGCCCTCCGTCAGCTCCTCACTTATCGTGGGATCGACGTCTTCGTGGACGGATTGCATTCGGACGCTGGCAAGATGCTGATGTTGACAGCATCAAACGGACGATTCCTGGGCGGCGCATTCCGCATCGCACCAAATGCCTCGACGACCGATGGCCAGCTCGATTTCGGATTTGTCGGGGACACTGGCCTGGTCGACCGCGTACGTGTCTTCGCCGGCGCGTTTCGCGGAACTCACCTGTCGCTTCCGTCGGTCAGGACGGAAAGCGCGCGCTCGATGATGCTCCGGTTTTCCGCGCCACCCATGATGGAGGTAGATGGGGAGCTGCGGCAGGCACTGTCATCGACGGTGAAGATCGAGTGTATGCCGGGTGCTCTCAATGTGATCGCCCCGCCGGGCTACCCTCGCTGATGCTTCGATGAGACGCGCTCGAGCTACCGAGGAGGAATCGTTAGCTCCACCGTGTCAGCCGGTGCGACCGTTATCTCCTGACTGACTGACGCTCTGCTCCCACCGATCGGATCGGCGACAAAACGAAGGGGCGTAAGCCCGGCGATCAGACTTCGCGGAATAGTAAGGTTGGTCTTGCTGTTCCCCGCAGCGGTTCCCAGTCGCACGCGTTGCGTCGAGCGCACGGCGTATACGTTCATATCCAGGAAACCCTGGTTGTCGACCTGCACGACCGTCGGCTGATTCTGGTCGGTGATGCCGGAGCCGCGGGAGAATGCATTGCAAGCGAGGGCGCCGGCTAAGAAAAGCGCGCAAGCGATAGATTGGATTTTCATGGCGGAGCCCGCCGAGAGATGGTATTCGAGTGCTGACTTTAGCGGGCATAATGCGTTCCAATCACGAGCGCCGTAGCTTTGAACCGTGATGCTCAAACCTCTCATTATCGGAATCGCCGGTGGGTCGGGCTCAGGGAAATCGACCGTCGCCAGAAGCGTCGCCGATCATCTCACGACGTCTTCGGTCGCCTTCATCGATATGGACGCCTACTACAAGAATTTTACGTCACTGACACTCGACGAGCGCAGGAAGGTCAATTGGGATCATCCTGATGCGTTCGATTATGATTTGCTCTGCGCGCATCTCGAAGCCCTTGGCAGCCGCCGGCCGATCGACAAGCCGGAGTACGATTTCCTCACTCACTTGCGCAGGACCGACACGACGCGGATCGAGCCCGCGGATGTAATCGTCATCGACGGCATCCTGTTGTTCGTCGACGCGCGAGTGCGGGACCTTTGCGACGTCAAGGTATTCGTCGACGCGGATGCGGACATCAGACTTATCCGGCGAATCGAGCGGGACACGCGCGACCGCGGCCGGCCGCTCGAGGAGATCATCGAGCAGTATCTCTCCACCGTGCAGCCAATGCATTGCGAATTCGTAGAGCCGAGTAAGCGCTACGCTGATGTGATAATGCCGCGCGGTGGCCATAACGCGATCGCCATCGAGATGATCGTCGCTAAGATTCAGCGGCGACTGCAGCACGGCGCCGGCGGTGCGGAGGGGCGGCGTACCCCATCAGCAGAGCGGCCAGCGCTCCCAGCGCGAACATGACCGACCATACTCCCGCAGGTCCGCTCGTCGAGAGGAGTTGAGTACCGAGCCAGGGGCCGAGGGTGAGGGCGACACTGAGCGACATACTGTAGGCGCCCATGTAAGTTCCGCGCAGCGATGGGGGCGCGATTTCACCAAGGTGAGCGGCCATCGCTGGGAACAGCATCATCTCTCCGAAGGTCCACACGATCAGCATCGCGGTCACACCCGCCACCGACGACACGAAGGTGAGCGCGCCAAAGCCGACGGCGAAAAGCAGAGAGCCGATGACCAGCGACCACGTGTTTGGCCAGCGCGACGTGGCCGCATTGAGCGGCACTTCGAGCGCCACGATCAGAAGCGTGTTGATCGTGAACAGCGCCCCGTAGAACGCGGGTGACATGTGGAGGTACTGCACGAGGTACAACGGCAAGGCCGACTCGTGCTGAAAGAACACGATGCCGACCAGAACCGAGCCGAGAAGAAAGATCGCGAGACGTCGGTCGTGAAGGATGCTGCGCACCTCGAGACGGACATCTTCCGTTTCTGACTGGCCGTCGAGGCCACCCGTAGACAACTGCCAGGTCGTCAGAGACAGCACCGCCCCTGCCATCAGCGTGGTCAACGCATCAACAACGAACATCGTTCGAAATGACACGGTCGCCAGGAATCCGCCGAGGGCCGGGCCGATGCTCATCCCGAGATTGATGGCAAGACGGTTGAGCGCAAAAGCCGACCGTCTCTGCGACGGGGAGACCACGTGCGTGATCGCCGCCAGACTCGCCGGTCGGAAAAGCTCCGCGCATGCAGCCCATACGATGGTGATTGCAACGACGGCGGCAAAGCTCTTTGCGAATGGGAAGAGGAGCAACGCGATGCCCGACGAGATGAGCGACGCACGCATGATTGGAAGCGCCCCGATACGATCGCTCAATTTTCCCGAGACTGGACCCGCCACGATTGCGGTCGCGCCGTAAACCGCGAACACGAAACCCGCCCGCACGGCGGAGAACCGAAGCTCACGTGTCAGATAGAGCACCAGAAAGGGGAGGACCATCATCCCCGCCCTGTTGACCAGATTCGTGGCGAACAGAAGCCAGATCTCGCGCGGGAGTCCGCCAAGTCCGCGCCAGGGATTCAGCGGCGACTGAGGAAACGCAAACGGCCACCAATCAGGTGGCCGTTTCCTTTCGTTGATAGTCGGCTCAGTTGTCAGGGCCATAGTGCGCCGTGCAGGAATCGAACCTGCAACCTAATGATTAAGAGTCATTTGCTCTGCCAATTGAGCTAACGGCGCGTGCTGTCGCTTGGCGCGCCAGGAGGGAATCGAACCCCCGACCCACAGCTTAGAAGGCTGTTGCTCTATCCAACTGAGCTACTGGCGCGTTACGAAGCGAAACTTAGCCACGGCGCCAACCCTAATCAATCGCCGCCGGACGCAAGACTCTCCGCGAGCGCTCGCTGTAACCGTCGAGTCAGCTCTCCGGGTCTGCCATTTCCCACTTCCCTGTCGTCGAGCTTCACGATCGGCATCACGTCGGTCGTGGTGCCGGTGAGAAACAGCTCCGACAATCCTGGAATCTCGGCGACAGAAATTGGAGTCTCGTCGATATCAATCGAGAGGTCCCGCGCCAGATCGCGCAGAACCGAGCGGGTGATTCCGGGAAGAATGTGGTTATCACTCGGGTGTGTCCGCAACGAGCCATCCACCACGCCGAAGAAGTTCGTCCTCGTACCTTCCGTCACTACGCCATCGCGAATGAGCATCGCCTCGAACGTTCCCCGGTCTTTCGCCGTCTGCGAGGCGAGCACGTTCGGCAAGAGATTGAGCGTCTTGAGGTCGCAGCGCCCCCAACGGAGATCGGGATGCGTGATCGCGGAAGCGCCGGTTTGGGCGAGGTCCGCGTACGGCTTGAACCGCGCAACCGAGATGTAGATGGTCGGTGCTATGTCCAGGGAAGGAAAATTGTGCGCACGCGTCGTCGCGCCCCTGGTCACCTGGATGTAGAGCGTCGCCTCGCCACGCGTCAGGTCGTTTTCCCGGAGCAGCCGTTTCCCTGTCTCGACGAAACTGGCAGGAGAATCCCCACCTGCAAGCGTGATTCTCACGCCGTCGAGGCTGCGTTCCAACCGGTCGTTGTGAAAGGCGGTCGCAAACAACTTCCCGTCGATCGCGCGGAGGACTTCATATACTCCGTCACCGAAGACGAAGCCGCGGTCCTCGACGGACACGCGCGCTTCTTTGCGCGGCAGAAAGCTGCCGTTTATGTAGACGATGTCCTTTTGATCCATGCTGGTCAGCTGGTCTTGACGCCGCTTACGGTGTATTCGCACCCGCCGGTTCCGAACACCTGCGTGAATCCAGGCTCGGGATCCCTCAGCGTACCGGAAATAGTGCCTGACGCCGTCATCGTGCCCAGCAGCTCCATCTGCGCGGAGCTGCTGGCCCCGGCAAAATGCAGATCGGTGGCACCATTGCTCAGATTGACGGACCCAGTCAAAGGAAGGACGGTAGCGGAAATAGGATTGAGCCAGTTGCTCGTTCCGGCCAATACGCCATCTGTCCCCGCATCCAGGCGGGTTGTGATTGCCGAGCCATTCGCGAGTGGATTGGCACAAGCGGGAAAAGTCGTGGTCCGCTGGACCGTGAACGACCAGTTTCCACTAGCCTGCGCCTGTGTGAGCGCGCCACCACCCCCGAGTATCCCATCGAGCGGGTTAGCGCTGTTCTCGCAGGCCCCGAACAACGCGATCGTAGTCAGACAAAGAACAAGGCGTCTCACGTGAAGCCTCCCAGGTTTGCGGCTAGATTTTGCGATCGAGGCCGGAACGGTGCAATTCATTTGCCGTGAGTCATGACTCACGAAACCTCCCACTGCCATTTGCGTAGTGAGCGGATCACGTACAGGAACAATAGGAAGCGAATGCCGCCAGATCCCAATCTGATTGTTCACGAAGTCTTCTCCTGGGTAGTGCCGGGACTCGTCATAATGGTTCTGGGGTTCCCCGTCATACGGCTCATCACCAAGTGGCTCGAGCCGAAGCCAGTCGCACCGCGCGAGCTAAGCGCCATCAATGGGCGACTGGAGCGCATCGAGACCGCCGTAGATTCGATCGCGCTCGAAGTGGAGCGCATATCCGAAGCTCAGCGCTTCGCGGCCCGATTGCAGTCGGAGCAGCAACAAACTCGTCTCTCGGCTCCAAGAGGATAAGACGAAGTGATAATAGGAAATCGACCCTTTGGTGATAGAGAACTGACATTTCGGGTGGCCGCAATATTCAAGAGATTTTAACGGTCTATCCTATGATAGCCCGAGAGCCACTAGTTCTTAAGGGTTATCACCTCTACCGGCAAGCTGTTGCTGGTCCGGAGGTTATAAGGCGGGCTGCTATTCTAACGCAGTAACGGTCCATGGACCGTCTCACGGACCGCCGGAGACTTCCGTAGTGCCAACCTCGCCAGTTGCGACAAAGAAACCACTGCGAGTTTTGCTGCTCGAAGACAACCAGGCCGATGCAGCGCTCATTTCGCACGAGCTGCAGCGGTCCGGGATGCGGATTCTGCCGGCCCAGGTCGATTCCGCGGAGGCGTTCACCGCTGCCCTGAAAAGCTTCGCCCCCGACGTCGTGCTGGCAGACCATGCACTCGCTCAGTTCGATTCGCGCGCCGCGTTGGAAGTACTGCGCGAGGTCCGACCAACTGCCCCGTTCATAATCGTCACCGGAAATCTCGCCGGATCTCAAGTCGGGCCCGCGATCCGCGCCGGAGCTGAGGATGTCATTCTCAAGACGAACATGAGAGGCCTCGAGACCTCGATCACCAACGCGTTATCCGCAAGACGACGGTTGCACGCGCTCACTGATCGACAGATTCAGGTGCTCAAATTGGTTGCGGAGGGCCGTCGAACCCGAGAGATCGCGAAACGACTTGGCCTCAGCGTCAAGACCATCGAAAGCCACCGCAGCGAAATCATGAAACGCCTACGCATCCACGATGTGGTCAGTCTGGTGCGCTTTGCCATCCGTGTCGGGCTCATACCCGCAGCGTCTTAGCAACAAGGCCACCAAGGACGCCACGCATGTAGGCGAACGACTGCTTCATTCCCGGCATCGGATCGTCGGCGTCGATCTCGTACTCGAGATTGACGTAACCTGAATACTTCATTTTCTCCAGCTGTTTGAAGAGCGCGGGGATCGGGATCTTTCCCTCTCCGACGACGCACTGGCTCTCCTTCACCAGAAGGTCGCGCAGATCCTTGGCGTGCAGGTCCAAAAGGCGGGGCCCGGCGTCTGCCGCAGCACGGACGGGATCTGTGCCCGTGCGGACTGTGTGCCCAATGTCCATGCACAGCCCCACGCGCGAGTCCATTCCCTTCACCGCCCTCAGCACATCGTACGGTGACGGGAAGTCCGCGTCCTCCGGGCCGTGATTGTGGATCGCCAATTTGATGTCGTATTGCTTCACGAACTTCTCGATTCGGCGCAGGACGCTCGGCTTGGAAGTTCCCACAATCAAGGGCATGCCGGCCGCCTTCGCATAGTCGAAGTACTTTCGCACCCCATCGTCAGTGTCGGTCTCGAAGGTGATCATCCCGCCGCCGACGATCTGGAGTCCGGCGCCCTCGATCTCCCGTCGCGCTGCGGCGATCGCGGGTGGCGTAGCGTCGTACGGAAGATGTACCGATTTGAGGTTGATGTACTGCGTGCCAAGCGCCGTCGTCATCTCGATCGCCTGTTGCAGCGAGAAGTTCCGAAGAGAATAACTGGCAACGCCGAGCTTCAGTCCGTCACGCGGAGAGTGCACGCCGATCAACGGCCGAGCGACAAGGGTAGTGACGGTGCCCAGATCCGTAACCGCTGCTGCGGCTGCGCCGAGTGCCGCGATTTTTAGAAAGCCCCGGCGTGGCAGGTCTTGATCGAACATCAGTCCTCGTGGTCAGGGCAATCGATAAGCGCGCTTGGCGAGATCGTACGCCAGGGCCTTCGCCATCTCTCGCGCGTCGGTCATGTCGATCACGTGGCTCGCGACGAGACCGCCAAGGTAATTGGCGTCTACACGACGAGCTAGATCGTGCCGAGCGGGAATCGAACAGAAAGCGCGCGTATCGTCCGTAAAGCCAGCCGTATTCTGGATACCCGCGGTCTCCGTCGTCTCTCGCCGAAAGCGCGTCATTCCTTCGATCGAATCGTGAAACCACCACGGCGCTCCCAGCAGCAGCGCAGGATAGTGGCCGGCGAGGGGCGCCAACTCGCGGCTGTACGTCGACTCATCGAGCGTGAACACGATGAGCCGAAACCGCGCGTCGTTTCCGTAAGCGTTCAGAAGAGGATGCAGGTTGCGGGAGAACTCTGTGGCTACCGGGATATCACCTCCGCGGTCGGCGCCGAATCGGCGATACAACAGCTCGTTGTGATTCCGCAGCGCTCCCGCGTGCAGCTGCATCACGAGTCCGTCGTCCACCGACATGCGCGCCATTTCAATTAAGAGGTGGGCCTCGAGGCGCGACTGATCGTTCTCGGTGGCCGCGCCGTCAAGGGCGCTGGCGAACAGGCGCTCCGCGGCGGCGTTGTCAAGCTGCTCGGTGCGTGGGACCACTACCGCGTGATCCGTTGCGGTAGCGCCGATAGCTTTGAACTCGGCGCGTCGCCGCGTCAGCGCCTGCACAAAGTCCGAGTAGCTTCCTATAGACCCGCCAGTGACACGCCCGAAGCGATCCAGCTCCTCCGACCACAGTGGCGACGCAATCCGGAAGAGCGCGTCCGGCCGGAAGGTGGGAATTACGCGGCCGCCGAGCTCCGACCCGCGCAACGCCTGGTGGTGATCGAGTGTGTCGCTCGGCGCGTCGGTCGTCGCCAGCACCTCGATGTTGAACCGCCTAAAGAGCGCGCGTGGACGGAACTCTGGCGACGACAGACGCTCAGAAATCGCGTCGTAGACGTGTTGCGCGGATCCTGAGTCGAGGTCGCGATCAATGCCGAATACTTCGCGCAGCTCGTACTCGAGCCACGCGCGCGTGGGCGTGGCGCGAAAGAGGTGCCAATGGTCCGCGAATGTCTGCCAGATCCTGCGTGGATCCTTCTCGGCGTTTGGCGGCGTTCCATCCGTCGACGCGACCCCGAGTGATTCGAGCGGCACCCCGCGCGAGTACAGCATCCGCAGGATGTAGTGGTCCGCTGTGACAAGCAGCGACGCCGGATCCGCGAACGGATCGTCCCTGGCGAGGATAGCCGCATCAACGTGTCCGTGCGGCGACAGGATAGGCAGCGCGCGAGTCTGGTCGTACAGCGCGCGCGCGTGGCGTCGAACTACCGGGTCGGAATCAAAACAGCGGTCGTCGTGGAGCTCGGTCACACCATCGGCTTCCACCGGGGGTCGTACTTGCGCGACCAGCGCCTGGCGGCCTCGTCGTCGTGGAGAATGTGGCCGTTTCTCGGATCGATCGTGAGCTTGCGACCAAGCTGCTGCGAGATCGTGCCGAGGTGGCACAACATTCCCGTTTTCGCGCCATCCTCGATCGGGGCCGACAGCCTGGTCCCGGTGCGCACAGCGCTGACGAAGTTGTCGACGTGAAGCTGGGTCAGCCAATCGTCGCCAACCGTGTTCAGACTATCGCCCTTCGGTGCAGCCTTCACCTCTTTGACAATCTTGTTCTTGAGGTCGTAGACGACGTAACCATCCCGATCGACCACTACGCTCCCGGCAGTGCCGAGAACGGTCGTGCCGCGCGAGCGACCGTAGAGATCGAGTCCATTGCAGCTCTGACCCTGCCAAATGATGCTCTTCCCGCCCTCGAACACAAACGTCGCTTCCTGAGTGTCGGGAAACTGCCAGTCATCCGCGTAATGAAAGCGCCCACCGGTCGAGACAACGCTGGTAGGGTAATCGACGCCGAGGATCCATCGCCCCACGTCGATCTCGTGCGTTCCGTTGTTGCAGATCTCGCCAGTTCCCCAATTGGTGAACCAGTGCCAGTTGTAGTGGATGATGTTATCGCGATAAGGCATCCGGGGCGCAGGCCCCTGCCACAGCTCGTAGTCGAGATTCGCCGGCACGGGGACCACCTTGCCCTTGCCGATTCCTGTTCGCGTATTTGCATACCAAGCGCGGGCGAGGTACGGCGTGCCGATCGCGCCTTCATGGACCAGCTGCAGCACGTCGATGAAATGCGGACCGGAGCGGGCCTGAGTTCCGAGCTGGACGTGAAGCTTGCCGTGCTTGCGCGCGGCCGCGACGATCATCTCGTCTTCGCGCGGATCGTGCCCACTCGGCTTCTCGACGTAGACATGCTTGCCCGCGTCGAGCGCGAGGATCGTGGCGGGAGTATGCCAGTGGTCCGGCGTCGCAATCGAAATGGCATCGACGTTCTTGTCTTCGAGCACTCGCCGGAAATCGCTCACTGTCTTTGGCGCAGACGGCTGCAGCGACGACGTGTCGCGGAGCGCTTTCCCGAGAACGGTCGAATCGACGTCGCAGAGATATGCGACGGTCGTATTGGCACCGCGCGCAAAGTCCTGTGCGTGTACCATACCGCGTCCGTTCAGACCCATGACCGCCACCGTCATTTTCTCGGCGGGCGATCCGTCGAGGATAAACAGCGGGCCAAAGCTGCGCGACGCCGTCAGCGCGCCGAGCCCGGCAACTGAGGTCTTCTTCAGAAACTCCCGGCGGTCAAGCGGCTGCTTTGGATTCATGGCTATTCCTCGGGTTACAGAATGCGGATCTTGATATTTCTGAAATAGACTTCGTCGACGTGGTTCTGGAGGACAATGTGACCCGCGCGTCGCGTCGGGAAGCCCCTGATGTCCCGATACTTGCTCTTCGCGAGGAGGGAATCCATTAGCGGCGTGGCCAGCTCGAACTCGACTACCTGACGCCCGTTCAGCCAGTGCTCGCCATGATTTCCGCGAAACACCAGCCGCGAGCTGTTCCATTCGCCTACGGGCTTGAGCGTTTTGTTCGCGTTCGGGGGGATGAGATCGTACAACGCGCCCGCGCGGTGGGACGGCACCTTGTTATCTTCGTGGAGGCTGTCGTCGAGCATCTGATATTCGAAGCCGAGCGCCGCGTGGTTCGGGGCATTCGCCATCGAGATCTCTTCCGAGACGTTGTACTTCACACCGCTGTTTCCGGCGCGGCTGATCTTCCACTCCCAGGTGAGCTCGAAGTCGCGGTAGGTGTCTTTGGTCATGAGGTCGCCGCCGGCGGCGGGCTGACCGTCGGGCAATCGGGGCACGTCCCCGTCCGCGAGCTTCCTGATCGCGCCGTTCTCGATCTTCCAATGCGCGGCAGGAACGGTATCGTAGCCGAGCCCGCGCCAGCCGTTGAAGGTCTTGCCGTCGAAGAGCAGGCGCCACCCTTCTCGACGCTCGGCAGACGACAAAGTGTTGGGAGCGGGAGAGGAGTCGGTCTGCACCTGTATCTGGGGTGCGCACGCCAAAGTTACTATCGCGCAGGTCAGGCCAATTCTGGAATAGTTCGTCATGTCCGCCGGGTATCGAGGCGCACGGGCTCGAGCCGTGGCGCGAGAAGATGTATAATCGCCCACGCGGTAACGTACGCAAGACCGCAGACGACGAAGATCGGTGCGTAGTCGCTCCCGTTCGCTTGGAGAACGCGGCCGGTGACGCGTTGGAATACGACGCCGCCCATCGCTCCGGCAAAGGCGCCAATCCCGACAACGGAACCCACGGCGGAAGTCGGAAACATGTCGCTCGCCAGGGTATACACGTTCGCTGACCACGCCTGATGCGCCGCGGCTGCGACTCCTACTATCAGGACGGCCGCCCACATGTTCGGCGCGTAGGAGACCAGGGTCGTCGGTACGATGAGCAGCGCCATAGCAAGCATCGTCGCTTTCCGCGCGCGATTCACCGACCACCCGCGTTTGATCAGTGCACCCGATGTCCAGCCGCCTCCCACGGAGCCAACGTCGGCGATGAGGTAAACCACGATGATCGGTGCGGCGATCTGCGCGAGCTTTACGTCATACTTTGCGTCGAGGAATTTCGGCAGCCAATAGAGGTAGAACCACCAAACCGGATCTGCCATGAGCTTCCCGACGATGAACGCCCACGTCTGTCGGTGCGCGAAGAGGCTGACCCACGATACCCTCGGTGCAAGGATCGGCGTGTCATTCACGTGCGGGTTGCGATAAAGCGGTATCCAGAGGCCCAGCCACAGCAGCCCCAACGCGCCTGTCGCGACGAATGCCCATTGCCATCCCCACCGGAGGGCGATCCACGGAACCACGAGGGGGGTCAGAATGGCGCCCATGTTGGTGCCCGCGTTGAAAATTCCAGTCGCGAGCGCGCGCTCCTTCTGAGGGAACCACTCGGCGACTGCCTTGATCGAGCCGGGAAAAATCGCCGACTCGCTCACACCGAGCATCGCGCGTGCGATCGAGAATCCAGCGGCAGTCCTGGCGAACGCGTGGCCGACCGCCGCTATGCTCCACGCAACGACGGCGGCTGCCAATCCCCGGCGCACACCGATCCAGTCGATAACACGTCCGGCGACGAGGAAGCCGAACGCGTATGCAAAGCTGAACCACGAGACTATATCGCCGTAATCGGCCTCGGTCCAATGCAGCTCGCGCTGGAGGGTCGGCGCAAGGATTCCCAGCACCTGGCGGTCGACGTAGTTGATAGTCGTCGCGACGAAGAGCAACGCGCAGATGGTCCACCTGTACGACGCCGGGTTTGCTGCGTCGCTTTTACCGTCCATCGGTGATTCCTTCCCAGAGCCCGTAGAGGTACATCGCACCCAGCGCGCGGTCGTGGAGGCCGTAGCCCGGTTGGCCAGTCTCGTCCCAGATCATGCGCCCGTGATCCGAGCGTATGGGCCCGGTGAAGCCCGTGTCGTGCAGCGCACCAATCACTGCACGCATGTCGACATCCCCGAACTCGGACGGATGCGCCGTCTCCTGAAACGAACGCACGCCCGTACGCCTGATGTTGCGGCAGTGTGCGAAGTGGATCCGGTTCTTCACGCCAAGGTCGCGAATGATCGACGGGAGGTGATTCTTCGGATTGGCGGCGAGCGACCCGGCGCAGAACGTGATGCCGTTTGCAGGATCGTCCACAATGTTCGTCACGCGATCGAGGGCCGCTCCGTCGGTGATAATGCGTGGCAGTCCGAAGATCGACCACGGTGGATCGTCGGGATGAAGCGCCATGCGCACCCCCGAGGATGCCGCCACCGGGACGACGCGCTCCAGGAAGTAGGCAAGATTGTCCCAGAGCCTGCTCTCGTCCACCGATTTGTATGCGTGGAGCAGCTCTCCCAATTCATCTTGCGTGTACGCGGTCGCCCAGCCGGGCAGATCGGCCGTGCCGCGCGACAGATCGATCTTCGCAAGCGCGGCATCTTCATAGGCGAGTGCCGTCGACCCGTCGTCGAGTCGCCGCGCAAGCTCTGTGCGCGTCCAATCGAACACGGGCATGAAGTTGTAACAAAGAACCGGTACGCCGGCGCGGCCGATGTTGCGGACACTCTCGCAATAGTTGTCAATGAGCTGGTCGCGGGTGGAGCGGCCAAGCTTGATGTCCTCGTGGACGGGAACGCTCTCGATGACGGCGAGCGACATGTCGTGCCGCTCGACCTCCTCGCGCAGCGCTTCGAGTCGCGCGAGCGGCCATGGATCGCCGACAGAAATGTCGAACAGCGCTCCCACGATGCCCCGCACGGCCGGAATCTGGCGGATGTGCGCGAGCGGAATCGAGTCGCGCGGCCCGAACCAGCGAAACGTGATCATCCGATGTACGGCTCGTTCGCGGCGATGAAAAGGCTCACCGCGCGCGCGCTTTCAGGACGGCCGTGAGGAATTGGCCAGCGAGCGTACTTATAGCCGCATAGTCTCGTCGAGCGAGCGCGTCCTTCGAGATCATCTCGCCGCCGACACCGACCGCGGCGGCCCCCGCGTCGAACATCTCGTGCAGATTTTCGAGTGTCACGCCCCCGGTGGGGACCAACGGGATCTCCGGGAAAGGTCCGCGCAGGGCACGGAGGTACGCCGCGCCGCCCACGCTCTGTGCGGGAAACACTTTCACCATGTCGCCCCCCAGGCGAAATGCGTGGAGCACCTCCGTTGGCGTCAGGGCACCGGGCAGAATCGCGACTTCCGCGCGCCGTGCCGCATCGATCACTTCCGGAACGAGACAAGGCGTGACGATGAATTCAGCGCCCGCATCTACGGCGCGCCTCGCTGTGTCGGCGTCCGTCACGGTACCAGCGCCAACGAGCACTTTGTCGCCGAAGTGCTTTGTCACCGATGCGATCGCATCGATCGCGCGAGGGATCGTCATCGTGATTTCGGCGACGGCGAGCCCCGCCTGCGCCAGCGCTTCGACGACCGACTTTGCTGCATCGGCGCTGTCGGCGCGGATCACGGGAATGATTCCAACTTCGCGCAGCCTGGATATAACCGAAGACCGCGACCGGGTCCTGGTCGTCATCGTGAAACGCGCAGACTCGTGCCGCCCAGGAGCTGATCCACCTCTTTTCGCGTCACCAGGCAGAAGTCGCCCGGGATGCCGTGCTTGAGCGCGGAGGCCGCAGTCGCGAATCGTACCGAGTCGTCCCAGCTACGATTCTCGAGGCGGCTCACGATCAATCCCGCGCTGAATGCGTCGCCCGCCCCGATGCGGTCCACGACCTCGACCTCGTAGCGAGGTGCGCGGTGAATGTTGCCGTCGGCCGCGATGATGGCGCTCCAACTGTTCAACAGCACTCTTGGGTTCTCGCGGAGAGTGATTGCGACCGCGCGAAGGTCGAATTGTTTCTCGAGTGTGAGCGCGACCTGGGAATACGATTCCGCTTCGACGCGCTGGTAGCCGTCTGGTTTCTCCGCGCCGACGCCAAACACGACCAGTGTGTCTTCTTCAGTCGTCATGAGCACGTCGACATGCTCCATCAGCGGCTCCTGTACCGCCCGCGCCTTTTCAGCACTCCAAAGCTTGCTGCGATAGTTCAAATCATAGCTGACCATCAGTCCCGCCTTCTTTGCTGCTCGCATCGACTCCGCAGTGACCTTGGCGGCGGATTCGCTCAGCGCCGGTGTAATTCCACTGACGTGAAACCAGCTCGCCCCGGCAAATGCGGACGGCCAGTCAATGCTACCCGGCCTGATTCTACTGATAGCAGATCCAGCGCGATCGTAAAGCACACTGCTCGCGCGAGGGGCTGCTCCGAGCTCGGCGAAGTAAAGGCCCGCCCTGTCGTCCGGCGTCCACTCGACGTGTATGTCAACACCCTGTTCGCGGGCGCGACTGGCGATCATCCGGCCGAGAGCGTTTTCAGGCAGGCGCGATACCCAGCGCGATGAGACCCCGAGCCGAGCCGCCGCGACAGCGACATTCAACTCGCCGCCCCCGACGTACGCGTCAAAGCCGTGCGTCTGCTCGAGCCTCTGAAAGGATGTCGGCGTAAGCCGGACCATCGCTTCGCCGAAGGTGACGAGATCCATGCGCAATCTTACGTTGTAGCCAACCTGCTCACCAGATTCTAGTGATCATGTCCTTGGCAGCTCTTGATTTATCAGGCCGCATCGCCGTTGTCGTCGGCGCGACCTCGGGTATCGGAAAAGCGATCGCCCTTGGTCTTGCCGATGCAGGCGCGGACGTCGTCCCCACCGGACGTCGGGCGAAGCTGGCGAAGGAAGCGGCGCGTGAGGTCGAAGCGCGTGGCCGCCGGTCGCTGGCGATGGCCGCGGACGTGTCGGATTCCGACTCCCTGCAAGCGCTCGCCGATGCAGCAATAGAGAAGTTCGGCAAGGTTGACATCCTGGTGAACGCCGCCGGACGA
This sequence comes from Gemmatimonadales bacterium, assembly GCA_038227135.1. Classification (GTDB taxonomy): domain Bacteria; phylum Gemmatimonadota; class Gemmatimonadetes; order Gemmatimonadales; family Gemmatimonadaceae; genus UBA4720. Next base: position 4,174 of record JBBRQC010000041.1, on the reverse strand, counting down.
ACCGTACGACGTCCCACGCTCGATGTGTCTGACGCCGAGTGGAACGAGATCATGGACACGAATCTGACGGGAATGTTGCGCGCCTGCCGGGTGTTCGGACGCCACATGATCGAGCGCAGTTACGGGCGCATCATAAACATCGGCTCTTTGACGTCCATCGTCGCACTATACGAAGTCGCAGCGTACGGTGCGAGCAAGGCTGGCGTGGCCGCACTCACGAAATCTCTCGCGGTCGAATGGGCGCCCCACAACGTCTGTGTCAACGCCATATTGCCCGGCGTGTTTCGAACTGCTCTGAACGAAGGCTTGCTCGACGGTACCGATCGTGGCCGCGAGCTCTTGATGCGCACACCGATGCGACGCTTCGGTCAGCCCGGGGAGGTTGCGGGGGCCGCCGTTTTTCTGGCATCAGAAGCGGCGAGCTTCGTTACCGGACACCTGCTCGCGGTCGACGGTGGTTTCCTGGCGAGTGGCGTGAACCAGTAGTTCCACGAACCGCTGCGTATTCGTCCTTCTGGTTGCGCGTCAGTTCCCACCCTGACCCACGATTTACCCCAAAACGCTGACTGCTAACAAGGCGACGGCGATCGTGGAGTTATTTGGAGAGCACGGACCGCCCTAGGACGGACCACCTCCGGAACAGACCACCTCCGGAACGGACCATCCCAACATTAAAAAGCCCCTGCAACGGCAAACATTGCAGGGGCTCAACTTATCAGTCGGGGCGCCCGGATTTGAACCGGGGACCTCCTGCTCCCAAAGCAGGGCAAATAGAAATCAAACTACGACAACTTGTCGGGTTAGCTGGGAGAACAGGGCGTCGGCGCGGTACTTCTCCGTTGTCGATACCGGAATATGTCGGGAGAAACTGACCCAGAAACTGACACATGCTCCAGCCCAATAAAGATCAAATGCTGCGTTCGGGGTCGCGGGATATCGTCGGTAGTCACCTCAAGTCGATTCGGTGACAGCGATGACGGGTTAGTAGATATCCCCCGTGAAGAGTTCCCCCCCCGGGCTGTTGATAGAAAAGTGACAGTACGGTGATAGGAAATAGACATGTCGCCTCGGGTGGGTTTCTCGGATAATGCCGCATACCATTCTCGGCGTATTTTTCACTATGCGGCCATTTTTGCTTTAGCAACGGGAAGTATCTCGTTTCGACCTTGATTCTGGTGGTGGGTGGTGTGTGGACCCTCATCACTTACTTCGATCGTCGAAAGGCGGAGTTACGCTGGAGACGGACTGAATTCCTGTTCGAACAGGTCCGCTACATCGAGACGGATCCTGAAATAAACGCGACGATCCAGCTGCTAGAGGATCGCGATACAGTCTCGGTCGAAGATATTCTCTCGGATACCACGAGCGACGATCCCAAGCGTGCAGCGCGCCTTCACGCATTGGACAAAACTCTGAACGTGTTTGACCGTTTCGCATACGCTGTCTATACAGCGAAAACGCTAACCGTAGACGAGCTGCAAATTTTTGCGTGGTACCTCGAACGGATTTCCGATAATCCTCAGCTGCGTGAGTACTGTAGAAACAATGGGTACGGTGATGTGCTTCGACTATCGGAGGATGTCAGCCCAAGCCCCCCAGTAGAACGCGACGACTCGCCTACGGTGCCTCAGAAGCTCCCTTGAGGCAAGGGATCGAATGCTTCGAGATCATCCCCGACCGGTTCCGCTTCCGCCGTAGCTATCCTCGGGCGGGAGTTCACCCCCGACGCCGGTTTATCTATTAGGAACCGCCCAATTCTTGCGACGCTGTCTACCCTCAATCGATGGCAGAAACCGTGAATCGCATATTCATAAAGTGTCCGACCACGGGGAAGCTGATAAACACGGGCTTCGCCATGGACCCTACAATCTTTGAAGCGTCACCCGTCGAACAAAACCCAATTGAATGTCCCGCATGCGGACAAACGCATTCTTGGACTAAGAAAGACGCTCTCTTCGAACGCGATACTGAGAACACGAAGGCGACGTGAGCCTGTTTTCGAAGTGCGACCTCCAATGGAGGAATCTGGCACCTCATCTGCATTTGGAGCTATGGAGTGACGTGCCAATTCACGGGAGGCGAGGATGGGATACAAGGCGTTCCGCGACCCCGAGGGGCGACCGTGGGAAGTGTGGCTCGTCCTGCCCACAGCAGCGGAAAGGCGGAGACAGGAGAGACGTATAGCGGTCGCTAACTCTGGATTTCCCTACACCGGAATGGAGCGAAGAAAGACAGCTTCTTCTGATCAACTCTGGATTTGGTGTCGACTCGCTAATCGGGTTGTGAAATGCGGACCTCAGTAACCCCCTACCCGTTGAGCCGTTTGGGCACCGACACCGCTCGCTTAAGGAATGCGGCCAGCTCCTCGTCGCTCGCGGAATCCCATCCTTCAGGCGCAGGCGCTAAACGGCGTTTCTCAGTCGGGCTCTCGAAAGAAAGCCACCCATTCTCTAACGCCCGAGGGTAAGCTCCGCTGTGCCTAAGCACTTTTCCTTCGAACGGCCTGTTCGGCGTCGTAGGAATAATGAGTCTTACTTCCCAACGAACCCCGTTCTCATCGACCAAGACCCTAGGCGCCAAAACCCGACCTCCTCGATGGAAGAATTCCTAGCATCGAAGCTAACAGAAAATCAACGAGCACAAATGTGCACTGCGCTTCGACCCAAGTTCGGTGTCGCAAAAAGCTCGTGCGGTTCGCTAAGAGAAACGCTTTTTCACGGGCGTAGCTGCCTTCCATAACGCGAGAACGCGTGCGTAGGGTAGGGTTTCCCAACTGACGCAACCTCGTACTCATCCACCTAGCACTCGGATTCCGTCGTTTCGTATCGCGTTCGTTACTCAAGACTGCACTCCAAGGCGGCAACTCAGCGGCCTCCATTCTCTTAACCACATGAGGTCGAGTCAAGCGGTTGACGCCATGGTTTTGTCTTGAAGTGATCTCAGCGGGGTTGTCGCCCGTGGGCGGGTCGAGTTGATAGGTCGCGCTCGGGCCGTGTATCTGCCGCTGACCCGGGCCGCCGACCGCGGCAAGGGCATTTACTACATTCACGCGCCAAGTGGGTGGCGGGTCTTCCCACACCTTACGCTTATCAGGCGCATGATCAATAACGCAAAGTCCGGCGGGGAGCCGGTTTGCATATGGCAGGAGCCTCTATTGCCGGCATCCTGTCGATCCCCATTGCCGGACTTTTGTGCGCCCAGCGGACTACGAACATCGCAGCGCCGATAAAATCCTCAGCTCCCTAAACCCTCCTGTTGCTATCACCTGGCGATTGTTGCATGGTGCACTAAGGCTTATCACGCAATAGTCCACCGAGTCTAGGTCAACAGTAGTTCCTCAAGGGCTGTAGCTTATGGCATTAAGAGTGATTAGCGAACCTAGCGGACGATCCTGGAACGTTTGGGAGACTTTCCCTTCGGGCATTGCCCACAACAGGGTTTCGGCCCTCAGCAGGTACCTCTCTATTCCTGGGACGAGCGGAACCATACCTTCGTACGTTTCGGAGGCGCGCCGACGTGGATGGCTGACGTTTCAATCGGGATCAGAAAAGAGGCGATCGAGTCCAGTCCCCGATAGATGGGCTGCAATGGAGGAGAGTCTTCTTCTGGCCCTTTTGTCTAATGCCGAACTCGTCCCGAGAGCCCTCGGATGAGATACCCGAGCGAACTCTATCAGGACAACTCACCACATCCCGTGAGTGGCCATAGAACTCCGCATGAGATCGCCGAGGATGAATCGGGAGCGATCGGCGGTACTTCGAGTCATCCCCTCAAGAATCTTCGTGCTCAGAACGGGCCAGCGCCTCTGCCTTCATGCGTTCTCCCGTGCGAGCAACCGAGGGGTGGGAAAGAGATTCGCTGAGGCTGGACTAACCGCAATAAGTCGAGCGCATCCATGCGCAGAGCGTATGGGTCGTCAATCGATTCACTTTGGCTCTCCCATGGGTACTCGCGCTCCAGCATGATACCGAGACGAAACTTGCTTGCTAGGCTATCCTCATTGGTTGCCACTTCGCATAGGTTGCAGAGCGCCATAGCCACTCCATCGGGCCAAAGCGGAAACGTCTCAGCCACCAGGTGCTCAGCCACATCAGCGCGGCATAGATCGCAACGGCGAGAAACGAGCTGAGAGTCAGGCCGATCTGCTTGTACACCCCGAATCCGAATGTCGGCG
>JBBRQC010000040.1:0-24466 GCA_038227135.1 Gemmatimonadales bacterium | reverse complement strand
GTGTGATCACGTCCTGGCTCGCTCGCGAGCGAGCTCCTTTCGAAGCGATCGATCGAGGAGAAGCAACCGGATGCCATGAATTACGAACGCGCTGATGGCCGTCGGTATCGCCCACACTGCAAGCTGTGTCGGCTCGACGTGAATTCCGTTCTGATCCAGGAATCCCTTGATCAGCAGTATCGATCCGATCGCGATGAAGATGTCTTCACCAAAGAAGAGAGCGATGTTGTCCGCTGCCGCCGCGTGTGCGCGGATCTTGTGACGCACCGGCTCGGGCAGCTCCCCATACTGATTTTCGGCCGCACCTTCGGCCATGGGGGCGATCAGGGGCCGCACCATCTGCGCGTGCCCGCCCAGCGATGTCAGGCCGAGTGCCGCGGTGATTTGGCGGATGGCAAAATATGCGAGCAAGACTCGAGACGCTGTTGCTGCGCGAAGGGCCGCGACAACAGATCGTGCGCGTTCCTTGAGGCCCGCGTGTTCGAGCAACCCGATCACCGGCAAAACGAGCCAGACGATGGCGACGTAGCGGCTGGCAATGAACGCTTTGCCGAATGCCGCGACGACGGCCAGCGGCCCGAGACCACTCGCAATTCCTGTGGCGAGGCCCGCCACCGTGACGACCAATAATGGATTTATCCGCAGGACAAATCCGACGACTACGATGACGATACCAATCAGAGTGAGCACGGCCCCTAACTTCGGAGCACCACGCGCTATCTACAAGAGGCGTTGCCGGGAGGGGGACATTATCTACCCAGCCAGTAGTTGACCTTGACCTGGAACACATTCGTCGGACGATCGCGGAAAATCTGGGCGCGCTGCCTTCCGAAATCGAATTCACCGTTCGTATCGCTTCCCGTCCGATTCTGCGTCCAGACAAAGAATACCGTGGAGCCAGGGCGATACTCCCAACGCAGCACGGCGTTGCCGATCAGCGAGCGGAAGGTGAAGTCTGGATCGCCGAACGTAAACGGCGATGTGGGCCCGGCCGCGCCATCGGGATCGACCGTATACGTGGCGCCGCTGCTGGGCGTGGCGGGCGTTCGCACAATCGTGCCGACGTCCTGTCCGTAAATCACTTTCCGGGCAGTTCGGGGGGTCGCGAACTCCCGGAACGACGAGTACGCTCCGCTGGCGATGAATGGCTGCGCGAAGAGCTGCAGCGTGAGATTCGGAGTGAACGTCCAGTTCACCCGGGTATCGAGCGACAATGTGTGGGTCTTGATTAAGGCGAACACATACCGATTTCCGTAGAAGGAAGTCGCGGTGGCGTCCGGCACCGATTCCACGTACTGCGCTGGATCTTCATGAACGATGTAACTCGGCGAGAGGCTGACGAACACATTTGCCGCGGGCTTGAGCGCCACACCAGGCTGCAGAATCACCAAGGTATGGGTGTGGGACCCGATTCTCCTGCCAACCTGCACGGTGAAATCGAAAACCGCCCGCTGTCTCGCGTCAGTCGAAATTTCCATGCTCCCGAAATTGAACCCGGTTCGCATCACGACTGGACCGCCGCGTGTGAGCCGATCGTCCAGCACAGTTGGATGATGGATCGCAAGCGCGCGGAGATTCCAATAATTCAGGAACTGGCTTCCGAAGTAGATCTGCGCCTGGAGATCAGTCCTGTCTCCGTCGTAGTTGAACTGCTGCTGCCCCCCGCCCAGGATGACCGCGTTGCGATACCAGCGGCCGGGAGTACTCCATTGCCTTCCGGCGTTGGCGTTCATCCACTTGAAATCGGCGCGATTCAGGAACGACAGATCGTTTACTTCGAAACCGGGGCTCCGCCAATTCTGCGCCGTCTCCCAGAACCAGTTCCCCGGGTCCTTTGCCAGTCGGGTGTAGAAACCGTAGCCCCGAAGCGATGTAGCGTTGGGATCGTACCTGGCGTCGAAAATCCCGTCAGTGGTAACCCGGCGGTCGGGACGCTGGAAGTAATGCGCGCTGGATTGCTCGGTCCGATCCACAGCGGACGCTGTTCCACTCACGTCCGAGGTGAGTATCGAGCCGATCCAGGAGTACTGGCGCTGGTGCCAGGAATGATTGAAATCGATTCCGCCTGCTTCCGCTCGGCGCCGAAGCCTGTTTGCAACTACCGTGTCATTTAGCTGGCGGAGTGTCGATGTGAACGCTCCACCGATCGTTGTAGCGCCCTGATTGAGATCTTTCTTTATCCGTCCGACGAAGTAATTGCTGAGCGGCTCGACCTCCTGCTTCAATTCCGAGCCCCCACCGGCCGGCATGTATCGCGAAGTCTCTCGATTCGTTAGCGCGTCGAGAATGCCAAGAGTGTATCCGCTCTTCGTCCGGCCGGTGATCTTCGCGGCTCCGAGGATTGTCGTGTTGTCGGGAGTATCGGCAAAGTCCGCGACGTTTCCGACATAGGGATTGAGCTGAGGCGGACGGCCGATCCGGCGGGAGTAGAAGATGTCGAGACTCGACGTATTGCTGCAGAAGTTGCAGCTGAAATTGCCGAAATCGAACGCGCTGCTGCCGGCCACGAAGAACGGACGCTTCTCGGAGTAGTAGGTCTCGTAGGCAGACAGGTTGATGGTCGCGGGGTCCACCTCCACCTGGCCGAAGTCCGGGTTCACGGTCGCATCGAGAGCGAGACTCGACGTCAGCAGGTACTTCATGTCGGCGCCGGCGCTGACGCGTCCGTAACTGCTCTTGTGGTACGGATCTGTCGGCACCGCATACTTGTACTGCCGGCGCGATTCCACGTACGGAAGAATCTCCAGTTGATGCGGTTGCGGCTCGATGACGAGCCCGCCAAGTGATCCGAAATACATTGGTCCTCCCGACTCGTTCTTGCGTCGGAAAGACCACATATCCTGCTCGTTGAGCCGGTCGGTGTATCGCCAGATCTGCATTCCCCACGTCTGCACACTGTCGCGCGAGAAACGAAGCTGCGAATACGGAATCCGCATCTCGGCCGTCCAGCCGAGCGAATCGACGTGCGTGGCAGCCTGCCAGATAGGATCCCACGACGGATCGCGGTTGAACTGATCCCCCCGAACTCCCGCCGGGTTGATCTCGAACCACGCGTTGTCGATGTGATTGTGGTACGGGTCGAGCATCACGATCAGCTTGTCTGTTGTCAGCGAATTGAACGAGCCGTCGTTGCCGTTGGAATCCAGGAGCTGATCCCGTCTCGCGAGCGGCGCACGGATGCCGGAGACGCCAAGCGAGTCGTACATACGCGCTCCGATGTACAATGCCCGCTCGTCGTACAGAATCCGGACTTCAGTGCGCTGCGTGGGCGCTGCACCTTCGTTCGGGTTCTGCTGGTGGAAGTCCGAGATCGGGGTTGCCTTTGCCCACGCGGCTTCATCGAGCTTCCCGTCGATGGTGATTCCGCCGACGGCGGATGCCGCGGTGGCGAGTGGGAGGGATGCAGGCGCAACAGGCGCGGTCTGCGCCCGTAGCGCGCCCGCGGCGCTAAAGAGGATCGCCGCCGCGGCAACAAGGGAATGAGGCTTGAGAATAATTGTTGGCTCGCTGGAGTACGTGTGGTGAGACAACAACATGTACGCTCAGGGTTGTACCCGGGTTTCAAGGGATCCCCAGGATCGGCCCCAGAGCGCTGGTGAGCTGGCCCGAGCGCTAAACTGATCGACGTTAATCCCTGGAGCGAAGAAGAGGCTATGCAGTGGTGGGCAGTGAACCGGCCCGCGTAGGCCGTTTACGCAATGACGTAACGGCGACAAGAAGCACCATCGCGGCAACCATCACCAGAGAAGATGTTATCCGGCTGAGATTCAGCCCGCCCTGAGCGAGAGGTTTCGTGAGCGTATCACCGAGCGTCGCTCCAAGTGGGCGCGTCAGAACGTAAGCAGCCCAGAAGAGCACGCTCCCGGGAATTTTGGTGAAATAGTGGGCCGCGACAACCAGCACTATGAGAGCCGCGAACACGAGTGCTCCGTCCTCAAACCCAATTCCTGCCGACGACGCAACGAAGTCTCCCAATGCAGTGCCGAGAGTATTCGAAATCAGGATCGTAAGCCAATAGAATGTTTCGTTCTTACGACTCACGATGTGATCGACTTCGATCTTGCCCGTCGAGACATGCCAGACGGCGAGGATGGCGACCACCGCAAGAGAGAGGATGATCGACGACTTTATGTATCCGAGCCCGAGCGTGCGGTCGAAGTAGTCGGACGTCGTGGTGCCGACCGTCGTGGTCGCAACCACCACCGCCCAGTATAAGACCGGGTGATAGTGTCTCGACGCAAGCTGTGCAATCAGCGTGACGATGAAGAACGCCAGAAATATCATGGTGCTGACGCCATACCCGAGCTTCAGCGTCATCGACAGCGCGTCACCACCTGTCTCGCCGAGTGTCGTCGCGAGAATCTTGACGACCCAGAAGGCAAGCGTGACCGGCGGGACTTTGCTCAGCGGATCGCCGTCGTAGGGACGACTGTCGCGGGCGTAGCCGGAGCTCTGAATTTCCTGGGCAGACACCATTGCACGACCTATGAATAGTTGAGGACGACGGTGCTCGGCGTTTCGCCGAAAACACCTACGCGCTAATCAGCGCTTACAGGGACGCGGTTTCGAGGAAGGGATGCGCCTGTTGGTCCGGTCAAGGGCAGCTCGAAGGCCGCGCGCCAGCTTTGCCGCATCGTCAACCGCCCAGAAGTGCATGAAGTACAGCCGCGGCTGCTCGTCCGTCATATGGCTGTGAATGGCCGTCACTTCAATGCTATTCTCACCGAGCGTCCAGAGAACGGGATTTACCTCTCTTCCCAGCAGGACGAAATCGCCCGTGATCGCCGCCCTTCCTCCCGCCGTGGGTTGAAAGTTCATCGCGGTTGCCACACCCATCGCGGGGAGGATTTCCTGACCGTCGTCGCAGATTCTCTCGCGTCGGGGAATGCTGACCTGATACACGCCACCGTTCACCTTACCGGTGACGCCCAACGCTTTCGCCACCGCCACGCTGTCGAATGTCGGCACGCTGGACGCCGGGGGAAGGCTTGAAGCCGGATTGGGCGCCGGGCTCGCTGAGGCTTGCGCGCCAAGTGGAGTGTTCGTGAACTCGAGAGCAGTACGCACAGCCCTGGCGATTCTTTCAGCGTTGCCGATGGCGTGAATGTGCATGTACATCACCCGCGGTGACTCGCCGATCAGATGATTGTGCAAGGCGGTCTGGTCGACGCCGTTCTGCTGCAGACTCGCCATCACCGTGGCGACTTCGGGCTCCAGCAGAACCAGATCACCCATCACCATCGCATGATCGGCAATCCGCTTCAAGGCAACCCATGATCCGAGAGCCAGTGCGGGCTTGAGCGTTACGCCGTGCAGGACTACGTTGAGGTCGCTGCGCGGGAAGCTGAACCTGACGACACCACCCGGGCTGGGCGTCCCTTTTCGGCCGAGCACAGTTTCGACGACGCTCCAGTCGGGCGCAGGGGCTTGCCTTCTCCGCTTACCCTGGGCAGCCGCACTGCCGGCGAGCATCGAAGCGGCACAGCAAACCAGGAGAACGCGCCCACGGAACGCCACTGAGGAACTCATAGTTTCCCGCGCTACCGAAATGAGGAACGACGGCCGGGTGAGGGCACAAAAGAAGAGGCGCCGGTCAGAATCGAACTGACGAATAGCAGATTTGCAGTCTGCCGCCTTACCACTTGGCCACGGCGCCGTGCAACAAAGTTATCGGGTGCGGAGCCCCCAGAGCAATCGGGCTACAAAGATGCCCAGCGCTACTCCAGCGCCCACAATCAGCAGGAGCACCGCCAGCGCGAGCACCATCACTCCGATCACGTTGCGTCGCTTGGGCGGAGCGCTGCCGGTCGTCACTAAATGACGCTCCAGCAGGGCAACGTTCATCGTGTTCGACTTCCACGCGGCGTCGAACACATCACCCACCGCGGGAACCGCGCCCAGCAACGTATCGATACCCACGTTCACCAGCATCCGCGCCAGCGTAAAAGTGGGTACCTCAGCGCGCACGGCTTCCAGAACGATGTAGCCCGACAGAACCGCGCCGATCATGTCTCCCACTCCGGGAATCAATCCGATGATCGGATCCAGACCTATCTTCCAGCTCGTGCCCGGAATTGTTATCGCATTGTCGAGCAGCCGTGCCACGGTGCGAACCCGTCGCGTCCGTGCGTCCATAATCTGAATTTCACCGGAAGCAGGAACGACAACCCGCGGATTGGTTCGGCTCATCGCGACACCTTTGCGTCCAGTGCCGACATTCGTCTCGTTCCCGGATACGGCGTATCACCCTTGATCGCGGTCCACAGAATTCGGTTGAAGACATCATCATCCGAAGCGTCCTCGACCTTGAGCGCCAGCTTCTTCGATGCCTCAGCCATCGCTCCCCTCTTTGGATTCACTTCCTTCAACGACACGGCCGGCGTCAGCGCTGTGTAAGGGCTGAGATCAGGCGTCGCCTCCCAGATCTCCCGCAACGGACGCCCGTAATGATCGAACTGGGACATCCGGCCAAGGCCGAGGATGTCTTCGATCGTCGCCAGGACATCGGTCGTATTCGCAAACCGGTGTATCACTTTTCCTCCGTTATAAGGAGAGATCACGAGCAGCGGAGACCGATGCGAGTCGAAGTGGTCAGGACCGCTCTGCGCATCGTCCTCGAGGACGAAAACGACAGTGCTCTTCCAGAACGGGCTCTTTGACAGCGCCTCAACCAATCTTCCGAGCGCAAGGTCGTTGTCAGCCATGTACGCTCGCGGCGTCGGCTTCCCTGCGCTTGCTCCCGATGTATGGTCGTTAGGCAAACGGACAAATTCGAGTGCAGGCATCTTTCCCGCCCGGACAAAATCCTGGAACTCCTTGAGCCAGATCTCCACCCGTACCTGATCGGGGATGTCCAGGCTCCATCCGGGATACGCTCTATTGGTGTGCGCGGCCAAGGTCGGTTTCGTCGGAAGAAACGCCGAGTCCTTGAGGCTGGCTGGATCTTCAGGAGTGTTGACGTACTCCCCATAGTTCCGGAAAGTAATTCCCGCCTGGTCGGCGAGATTCCACAGATATCCGCTCGATGGCTCCGCGACATCATCTTCCGGAAACGCACCCCTATTGAATCCTTCGTAATCGTAGCTCCGGCCACGATCGGAATAGTTGGACGGAATCGTTTTCTCGGCGTAATCCGTCACGTACGCCGCCGTAGACCAGTTGTGACCATCCGGGCTTACTTCAGCGTTCACAAAAAATCTGTCAAAGATTCCGAAACGCTCCGCCAGCGCGTGATGGTTTGGCGAGACCGCCCGCGGGAAAAACGTCAGCGAAACATCGCCATCGGCCTGTGGGAGATCGCCAAGCACCTGATCGTAGGTGCGATTCTCCTTGATGATGTAAATCACGTGCTCGAACGGCGGATACTTCGCGATCGCGGACGGTGAGTTCCATCCGTTTGCGGAAGCAACGCGCTGCGAGAACACGACGAGATCTGTAGCGCTCGCGTTCGCCGCGGGAACGATCGTGAGCGTTCCGTTGATCTGGCCAAGCGTGTAGTCAGGGCTGTGAGGGATGCTTCGCTGATCCGGCTGAGGGTGGCCGACATTTGGCGCCGTGCCTCGACCCTTGCCGTTCACAACGAGGATCTCATTGCCGTCGACCGCTACTGCCGATGGGTACCAGCCGGTGGGAATTCTTCCGATCAACGCGTCACTGCCGTTCGCCGCCGGCGACCCGGCTGTGATCGACGCCAGATCGAATACCGCTACCGCATTGTTGTCGGCCTCGGCAACGAAAAGACGCCGCCCATCAACCGAGAGCGTCAGGGCATTCGGCGTGCTCCCCTCGCCGGTGCCTGCTGGCGAACGGTCGTTGAGTGTGGCAACAACGCTTCTGGCTTTGGTGTCGAGTACGGTGATCCTGTCGGTGCTGCCCGATGCGACGAACAATCGGGAGCCACTCGTGTTCACCGCAAGCGCTGAGGGATGACGTCCAACCCGGATTCGAGCGCCGTCTCCGAGCATTCCATTCGCGCGTGGCTTGAAAACGGAAACGGTCCAGCCGCCCCATGCCGACGCGAACACCGTTCCGTCGGGCGTTACTGCCACACCGTAAGGATAACGCTCGGTGCCGAGCCGCTGCACAACCCGACGCTGCGCAAGGTCGACAACCGCGAGCGAGTCGCCGAGGTTCTCCGCGGCATAGAGAGTTCGTCCATCGGGCGAAATCGCGATTCCGGCAGGATACCTGGTTCCGTCTTTTCCTTCAGGCTTCACGGCAAGGACGATGCTGTCCGCCAGTTTCGCCGCGCGATCACGCCACTCGAACCGGTAGATCACGTCCTGATTGCCGCCCGATACATACAGTGATCGGCCATCGGGACTGAAGATGATACCGAGGAAAACGGCGGGTAGTGGAATTTTCTGGAGGATGCTTCCGGAGGCTCGATCCACCACCTGGATTCCCTGCTCCCTCCATCCATTGAGCAGCGCCACCACTCGATCCTTTTCCGGAGAGAGCGCCATAGCCAGCGGCATCGAGCCAAGCTCGTAGGATACGCCAGCCGGGTCGAGTGTGCGCCCCGTTGGAAGTCGCCGCTGACCGGATGGGTCCTCTGCGGCGATTGCCGCTTCGACCCGCGAAGAAGAAGAATTGCACGCGCCGCAAATCAGCGAGACCGCCAATAAACCGCTGTATGTGTATTTCATCCTGCAAAAGATGGCATTGACACCCGATTCTGCCAGTCGGATACTGCGCGAATGAAGACCCATTCCGATGAGACGCACATTGTTCCCGCGACGAGGAAAGACGTTCCTCTCATTCGCGAGTTCATCCTTGAGCTCGCCGAGTACGAGCGCGCCCTCCCCGGCGAAGCCCCAGTGACCGAAAAGGATCTGGCCGACACCCTGTTCGGAAAGAGACCGGCTGCGGAAGTCCTCATCGCCTATCTCGGCGACACACCGGCAGGATTCGCTTTGTTCTTCCACAACTATTCCACCTGGTTGGGCAAGCGTGGGATTTATCTCGAGGATCTCTTCGTCAGGCCACCGGCGAGAAAACACGGGGTCGGCTTCGCGCTGCTTCGCGCGCTGGCGAAAATTGCCATCGAGCGGGATTGTGGGCGCATTGACTGGTCTGTATTGAACTGGAACAAGATGGCAATTGACTTTTACAGAGAGATTGGCGCGAAGGCGATGGACGACTGGACGAGCTTTCGTTTGAGCGGTGACACGCTGGCGCAGATCGCGGGTTAACTTCTTGAGATCGAATGCGAACTGACAGGAGCACGGGCAGAATGAACTCCACGCAAATACCGTGATCTACGGTCGGCGGCCGCGCCAGCTGATCGTTGTTTGGGGGTTCTCGATCCTCTTGATCCTGTTGATCCTGTGGCTCGAGACGCAGGCGCCCGCGCTGCACGAGATGGTGCTGCCCTTTTACTGGATCATTGTTGCCGTCGCGGTCTATCTTACCTGGCGATGGCTACGCGCCCGCTCGAAGAAGGATCGGAGAGGAGCGGATCGAAGGCGCACCGACCGTCGCGACGAAAACGAGGGACGTGGTACCGACACCTCTGGCCCTGGTAGCTGACGCTGGAGCCCTGCTAGGAAATTCGCGGTTCGCCGCGATTCCCGGATTCCCGGGACCGAGCAGAACGGGCTTCCCGCGACGCCCTGGCGGCGAACGATATCTTCGTGGCTTCACTCACGTCCGCCAGTGCCGCCACGTTCTCGACGAACAGTTGTGTGAGCTCGTCGACCCGGTCGTGAACCAGCATGTCACTGGCGCGCGAGATGCTCGCGGCGCGCTCTGTCACGTCGTCGATCGCCGCACGTACGGTAGACAATGGTCCTTCAGAAAGCATTCGTGAAATAGCAGCCGACGGGGCGATGTCTCCAGCAAGACATTGCACGAGAATTGCCCGCATTACCGGTGGCTGCACGCCGTTGGTGAGGCGATTGATGGCTTCAGCTTCCAGGCCCGTCCGACTGCCCATGTCAGTGCGATAGGAGAATTGCGAAAAATGCGAGCGGTTCTTTCGACGCCCCTGTTTCTCCGGCACAACATGCGCCAAACCGACGGGGTTTAGTCATACCATTCTACCGGAGAACAACATGGCTGCGCGGAAATCAGCGGGTAAACGCAAATACGGAAAGGCGGCATCAAAGCGCGTCGCGAGCGCCATGCGCCGCCGCAAGAAGGGCACGCTCAAGTCCGGCCGGAGCGGAAGGACGGTAAAGAGTCGCAAACAGGCAATCGCGATCGGTTTGTCCGAAGCCCGTAAGAAAGGAGCCAAGGTTCCGCGCAAGCGTCGAACCTGAAAGGACTTAGACGTCCTCGTTGCACCTGCCGCCGGATCAATTTTGCGTCAGTATTTTGCCAGATAGTTGTCGAGCTCCCACCTGGACACCTGGCTGATGTACTCCTGCCATTCCAGTCGTTTCGCCGCCAGGAACTGGGTGACGATGTGCTCGCCGAGGGCGTCGGTGATCACATCGTCTTTCTCGAGCTCGTTGCACGCCTCTTCGAGATTGTGCGGCAGATCGTCGATCCTGAGCCGCCGCTTCTCGCGATGCGACATATCCCAGATGTTGGTGTTAACGGGCTCGCGCGCATCGGCCTTGGTGGCAATACCGTCCAGTCCCGCGGCAAGCTGAACGGCCAGCGCGAGATACGGATTGGCGGACGGATCCGGAATTCGCAGCTCGATTCTCGTTCCCAGTCCCCTGCGGTCTGGAATGCGAATCATCGGCGACCGATTCCGCATCGACCACACGACATTCACCGGGGCTTCATAGCCGGGCACCAGCCGCTTGTATGAATTGACGAGCGGATTGGTGATCGCCGTAAACCCGCGCGCGTGACGCAGTAGCCCGCCGATATAATGGAGCGCGGTACTGGATAGCTCCCACTCGGAACTCTCGTCCCAAAAAGCGTTTTCCTTTCCGCGGAACAGCGACTGGTGCGTGTGCATCCCGCTGCCGTTTTGTCCGAAGATCGGCTTCGGCATGAACGACGCGATCAACCCGAATGTCCGCGCGACGTACTTAACGACGAATCGAAAGGTCGTGATGTTGTCCGCTGTCTTGAGCGCGTCGGCATAGCGGAAGTCGATCTCGTGCTGCCCGTGCGCGACCTCGTGATGAGCGGCTTCTACTTCGAACCCCATGCGCTCCAGCACATCCACGATCGCGCGACGCGCATCTTCTCCGAGATCCGCCGGGGCCAGATCGAAATACGATCCGACATCGTGAGTAACCGTCGACGGCTCGTCGTCCGGTCCGGGCTTGAACATGAAAAATTCAGCCTCCATCCCGGCGTTCATCGTGTAGCCAATCTCGGCAGCTCTGCCGATGATTTTCTTGAGAACGCTTCGCGGATCTCCCGCGAATGGGTTGCCATCCGGCGTGTTGATGTCGCAGATCACCCTGGCGACGCGACTGCTCTCATCGCCCCATGGAAAGATCTGGAAAGTGGCGAAGTCCGGAGCGAGCAACATGTCCGACTCTTCGATCCGAACGAAGCCCTCGATTGATGAGCCATCGAACATCATGTCGCCGGCAAGGGCCTTCTCGAACTGGGACGCTGGAACCTCGACGTTCTTATTGATGCCGAGGATGTCCGTGAATTGCAGTCTGAGGAAGCGAACGTTGTTCTTTGTTGCCAGCTCGAGGATGTCCCGGGCGCTTGCGCCTGAGGTATCGGGAATCTGGGAGGGATGCCGGGGCATGCGCGGAACGTAGCCTGGTCCGTCATTTTTTGCAATTTCTGCATGAAATGAGACCAATTCCTTGCTTTTTCACCGCTCAATAGTGAATTTGCCCGGTGGCAAGTGAATTTCGTGCACGATTTGCCTGAAACCATCTCCGCAGATCCTATGACACCCCCGACCACCAGCCAACGCAAGACGATCATTCAGGAGCTCACCAACCGCTCACCGCGCGTGGCCCCCGGATTCAACGAGGACGGAATTCCAGGTCCCACCTCCGAGTATTTCGGCGTCAATACCCTGGGTGTCCGCCAGTTGCGGGACAAACTGCCACGAGAGGTGTTCTCCAGCCTTGCCGCATCAATTCGTCAGGGTAAGAAACTCGACCGTGCAATCGCCCCAGTCGTCGCACAGGTGATCAAGGAATGGGCGATAGCTCGTGGCGTTACCCACTTCACCCACTGGTTCCAGCCACAGACCGGTCTCACTGCCGAGAAGCACGACGCTTTCTTCGCGTTCGATGAAGACCGGCAGCCGATGGAGTCGTTCACCGGCGATCAGCTCATCCAGAGCGAGCCGGATGCATCGAGTTTCCCGTCCGGCGGGCTCCGCGCAACCTGGGAAGCGCGCGGCTACACCGCCTGGAACCCGGCAAGTCCGGTGTTCATCGTCGAAGCCACCGGCGCACGAACGCTCTGTATTCCATCCGTATTCATCGGTTACAACGGAGAAGCACTCGATGAGATGACTCCTCTGCTTCGCAGCTCTGACGTTCTCTCACAAAAAGCCATCGCCCTGCTCGAGCTTCTCGGTGACAAGGGTGTTCAGCGCGTCTACACCACGCTCGGTCCCGAGCAGGAATATTTCCTGATCGACCGCGCGCATTTCGCCATGCGGCCCGATCTCGTAATGGGCGGTCGCACTCTGATCGGTGCCCCGCCACCGCGTGGCCAACAGCTCGAGGATCACTATTTCGGCGGAATTCCAGAACGGATTCAGGGCTGCATCGCCGAAGCCGAGTTCGAGCTCTACAAGCTCGGCGTTCCGATCACCACTCGGCACAACGAAGTCGCGCCCTCCCAGTTCGAGATGGCCCCGTACTTCGAGGAGACAGACCTCGCCGTCGATCACAACATGCTCGTCATGGCGACGCTGCGCCGGGTGGCTTTGAGACACCACTTGCAGGCGGTTCTGCACGAGAAGCCCTTCGCCGGGATCAACGGCTCCGGGAAGCATTGCAACTGGTCAATGTCCGTTACCGCCGAGTCATCGGAGCTCGATGGATTGAATCTTCTGAAGCCAGGAAAGACTCCGCACCAGAACCTGCGCTTCCTGCTGTTTCTGGCGGCGGTGCTCAAAGGCGTTCACAAACACGCCGGTCTTCTCCGCGCCGGCATTGCGTCCTCCGGCAACGAGCACAGACTCGGCGCCAACGAAGCTCCGCCCGCGATCATCTCGGTCTTCATGGGCGCCATGCTCACCAAGGTGATCGAAGAGATCGCCGCTGGAAAAAGCTCGGGTACCGCGGAGCAGCAGATGATCAAGCTTGGCGTAGCCCGACTGCCCGAGGTTGAGCGCGACAACACGGATCGCAATCGTACCTCGCCGTTCGCGTTCACCGGCCAGAAGTTCGAGTTCCGCGCGGTGGGATCATCCGCATCGATCGCCTTCCCGGTGGCTCTGCTCAACACAGTCGTCGCCGATACCATCGGCGATATCACCGACTCCCTGCGGGAAGCGCTCAAGAAGACCAAGTCCGTGGACGAGGCCGTGCTCAAGGTTGTCCGTGAAGCCTTCAAGGAGAGCACGCCTGTTCGCTTCGAGGGCAACAACTACTCCGAGGAATGGGTCAAGGAAGCGAAGAAGCGTGGACTTCCGAACATCCGTCGCACGCCGGAGGCGTTGAAGGAGATGGTGTCGAAACAATCGCGCGCTCTCCTCACGAAGCACGGCGTTCTCACCAAGGAGGAGCTCGAATCCCGGTATCACGTTCGCGTCGAGCGGTACGTGAAGGACATGCTGATCGAGCTGCACACGATGCGCGAGATGGTCGACACGATTGTCATCCCCGCCGCGTACGGCTACCTCAGTGTTTTGTCCAACTCGGCCTCGCAGTCGAAGGCAGCCGGAATCGCGGTAGTTCCACAGGTCGCGACCGCCAACCAGGTTGGAGAGTTGGTGCAGGAGCTCCAGGAATTCCGCGAGGATCTGAGCGACGTGATCGCGCGCGCCGAAGCCAAGCACGACGATCCTGCGGGACAGGCGGACATGCTCACCTCGGAGGGAGCGGACACGATGGCCGAGGTCCGGAAGGTCTGTGACGCGCTGGAGCTGCTGGTCGGCGACGATTACTGGCCGCTTCCCAAGTATCGGGAGATGCTGTTTCCGGTTTAGCTCGCGGAGATGCATAGGGGCCGGCGCCTGTGTAAGTTGAGCGCATGACCCCGCCGTCTTCTCCGGCTACCGAATCCGCAATCTGTCCCTCCTGCGGCTCGGCAGCCCATGGACGCTACTGCGTTAATTGTGGCGCTCCACTGGCAGGCGCTACTTGCGCGTCATGCTCCGCTGATTTGAGTCCGGGCGCCAAGTTCTGCCACCGCTGCGGAAGTCCAGCTGGAGCAGCTGCTCCGCCGGCTGGATCGAAAACAAACTCACTTCCCTGGATCGTCGCCGCGCTCGCCTTTCTCGCCCTTTTCGCGATGGCCGCCGGCCGCGGCTTCAATGCCCGGCGCAGCAACACCATAGATGGATCGCAGAACGCTTTGCCACAAGCCGGACTCGATGATCGCGGGGCACCTTCCGACGATCAATCAGCCGGAGTGCGCGCTCCCGACATCTCCAGCTTATCACCACAGGAGCGCGCCGATCGTCTCTACAACAGAGTGATGCTGCTCGCCACACAGGGCAAGGCTGACAGCGTACAGTTTTTCGCCCCGATGGCTCTTACGGCGTATCAAATGCTCGCCCCGCTCAATGCCGATCAACGGTACGACATGGGCCGGATCGGCGAAGTCGTGGGAGCGATTCCGCTGGCGAAGGCGCAGGCGGACACCATTCTCCGCGAGAATCCGAACCATCTCCTCGGCCTGATCCTCGAGGCCCGACTCGCCACTATCGCCGGGGACAGCACTCAGCTCCACGCGTACGAACGACGCCTGGTTGCCGCCGAAAAATCCGAAGTGCAGAAAAAACGTGAGGAATATCTGCGACACCAGGATGACATCACCAACGCGTTACAGCAGGCGAAGAAAAGCCTGGCTGGAAAATCATGACTTCGACCAGCACCATTCACCTCGCGCACAGTCCGGATTCGGATGATGCGTTCATGTTTTACGCGCTCGCCGACGGTCAGATCGACACGCAGGGCCTGAGCTACGTTCACGAGCTCCAGGACATCGAGACGCTGAACGGCCGCGCCATGCGCGGAGAGCTCGACGTCACCGCGGTCTCGATCCACGCGTACGCCTATTTGTCCGACCGCTACGCTTTGCTTCCTCACGGAGCATCGATGGGAGACGGTTACGGACCGATGCTCGTGTCCAAACGGCCGATGGAGAAGGCCGACATTGTGGGCAGGCCGATCGCTGTGCCAGGCATGATGACGAGCGCATATCTCGCCCTCAGGCTCTTCGAGCCGGACTTCGTTCCGGTCGTCGTTCCTTTCGACCAGATCGAGCAGGCGGTTCTCGGGGGAGATGTAGACGCAGGATTGCTGATTCATGAGGGGCAGCTGACATACAAGGAAGACGGGCTCCATCTCATAGCCGACATGGGAGCCTGGTGGCTGGAGAAGACCGGACTACCGCTTCCCCTCGGGGGGAATGTCATCCGCAAGGACATGCCCCGTGACCTTCAGAAGAAAGTCTCCCGGCATTTGCGCCAGAGCATCGCGTACGGTCTGGACCACCGGAAGAGCGCGCTGGATCACGCGATGCGTTTCGCCCGGGGCCTCGATCGCAGCAAGGCTGACACTTTCGTCGGCATGTATGTCAACGACTGGACGCTCGACTACGGCGAGCGCGGCCGCCGTGCTATCCGCCTCTTCCTCGACGAAGGGGTCAAATCGGGAGTGATCACGCGACCGGTGACGGTGGAGTTCGTTGACGACTGAGCTGATCGACGAGCTCCAGCGTCGCGCCGCACGCTTCGCAGCAGTCGCGACCGTTCAGCAGGCCATCTCAGCCACAATCTCTCTCGACGAGGCCTATCGCGAGATATACAAAGCGGTCGCATCCGTCGTCGATGCGCCCTGCTTCGCGCTGATGATCGCAGACCCGGTGTGCGAGCGATTCGAAGCCCGCTGCATCGTGGTCGATTCGGAGGAGCGTCAGGGTGAAAGCGTCCTCGACTTTCCAAACGGCACAGAGACTATCGCGAAGGTATTCCAGACGGCTGTTCCGGTCGTCTCGTCGAAGCCGGAGCAGTGGTGGAAGGGGACGATCTTCCAGGTGGCCGCCAGGCGCGAAGTGCAGAGTGAGATCACGGCACCACTCACTTATCACGCCCGCACCGTCGGCGTGATGCAGGTGCTGTCGTACAAGACCAACGCCTACGACGCGCATGATCTCGACGTCATAATGCTGATTGCGCGACAGGCGGCTGTGGCGATCGAGAATGCCCGGCTGTTCGCCGCCCAGCGGTACGAACAGAAACAAACCGAGGCAGCCGCGGATATAGCGCGCCTGGCGCTGCGTAAGGTCTCGGTCACCGAAGCGAGTCACAGTATACTCAAGATCCTCGACGAGGTCGTGCCATCGAGCGGAAAGGCGATCGGCCTGGTTTCGCCGGATGGGCAGACCCTCACCTGCGTCGCTGCGAGTGGCACGTGCGAGCGGATGGAAGGGATCGTTGCACCGGTTGCACGCAGTTCTGTTCGCGTGGCGTTGGCGAAGAAAGAGCCGACATTCGTCGAGAACCTCCGTGAGAAAGCTCATAATCCGGATCGTGTTCCCGAAGAGCCCGCGATCACCATTCCGCTCATCGCCAGCGACCATCGCATGGGGGTTCTCGTCGTTACTTCGAAGACTCCCCAACTGCAGACCGGCCCGCACGTCGATGCGCTCCTGCGGCTGGCACCCGCGGTTGCGCTCGCGATGGACGTCTTGCGTCTCAGTGAGGATGAGCAGCGCATGCACGCGCGGGAGCGGACCCTCGCCGCTGCACTCGCCACAATGGACCAGCCGGTGCTGATCCTCGGCGTAGACGCAAGAGTGCAGTACGCGAACACCGCGGCGATACGGGAATACGGATATGAGGCGTCGGAGATTACCGGACTATCTGTCGACGATTTCGTCGTCGCCTCAGCGCAGGTTCCGACGACCATCCCGGCTGTTCCGCAGGACCAGACTCTTTGGACCGGCGAGCACACTCACCGCAGAAAGGATGGCAGCGAGTTCCCCGCTTCCGTCACTCTGAGCCATATCAGAAATGACAGCGATGAGATCATAGGGCTGGTGATCAGCATTCGAAATCTCACCGAAGAGCGCAAGGTGGCGGACCATCTCGGGCGCACCGAGAAGCTCGCTGCAATCGGAGAGCTGGTCGCGGGTGTCGCGCACGAGCTCAATAATCCGCTCACCGGAATTTCAACGTTTGCCCAGCTGCTGCTCGAGGACAGGCTGGAAGGAGAGCAGCTCGAATCAGTCAGCCTGATCAAGCGCGAGGCGGATCGGGCAATCGGGGTGATCCGCGATCTTCTTTTGTTCGCCCGAAAGACGGACCCGCGTGATGTCCTGGTCGACATCAACACGATTGTGCGGCACACCGTGCGCCTTCGCGCGCTCGCGTCGCGCTCGAGCGGCATCGAAGTGCACATGCAGCTGGACCAGTCTGCTCCCAAGGCGCGCGGCGACGAGCAGAAGCTCCAGCAGGTCGTGCTCAACCTGCTCGCCAACGCGGAATCCGCCCTGCGCGACGCAAAGGTCCGCCATCTGTCGGTAATCACTCGACGCAAAAGCGAAGCAGTGGTCATCATCGTGTCGGATACCGGCCATGGAATGACGCCCTCCGTCAGCCAGCGCGTGTTCGAGCCCTTTTTCACCACCAAACCACCGGGGGAAGGGACCGGGCTGGGGCTCAGTGTCAGTTACGGAATCATCCAGGCACATGGAGGAACGATCTCGGTTGACAGCACTATCGACGTCGGCACGACGTTCACTGTCTCACTCCCGCTCTATGATGAGGCCGCGACCTGACTCGCATCCTCATTGTCGACGACGAGGAAACCATCCGCCTCGCGCTTCGGAAATTCCTGCGCTCCCGCGGCTACGAGGTCGAGATCGCGGGAACGGGCGACCAGGCTCTCCAGCTGCTCAGCAAGGATTCTTTCGCACTCATGCTGTGTGACGTGCGCATGCCCGGATTGACGGGCGTCCAGATCGTTCCCCTTGCGCGGGGGTTTGATCAGGATCTGGCGATCATCATGCTGACAGCCGTAAACGATGCCGCCACGGCAACCGAAGTACTGTCTTCGGGCGCAAGCGACTACCTGATGAAACCCGTGGAGCTCGCTGACCTGCAGCAGGCCGTCGAACGGGCGCTCCAGAAGAGACTGGAGCTCATCGAGCTTCGTCGTTTCGACATGCTCATTCGCGAGGAAGTCGCGCTTCGCACCGCGGAGCTTGAGCAGGAAAAGGAATCCTTGCGCTTGATGTCGGTGAGCATCGCCGAGACGCTTATCAACGCTATGGAAGCGAAGGACGTTTACCTGCGCGGGCACTCGCAGCGAGTCGCGGAGCTGGCCAGCCAGATCGCCGAAGAGATGGATCTCGATGAATCGGTGTGCGAAGATCTGAAGATCGCGGGCCGGCTTCACGACGTTGGCAAGATCGGAATTCGCGAGGCAATTCTGAATAAGCCCGACCGCCTTACTTCCGAGGAATTCGAGCACGTCAAGCAGCACGTCCAGATCGGACTCGACATACTGGCACCGCTCATCCACCTCGAGACCCCGCTGAACTACGTTGAGCACCACCACGAGCGTTGGGACGGCGCGGGATATCCGCGTGGACTGTCCGCCGAAAGCATCCCCCTCGGCGCCAGGATCCTGTGTGCTGCAGACACCTTCGACGCCCTCACATCGAAGCGCGCCTACCGCGAGCCAATGGCCCCTATGGCGGCGCTGGACCACCTCAAGGTTGACATTGGAAAGCAGTTCGACCCGCGTGTTTACGAAGCGCTTCTCCGCGTGATAACCAGGCGAACGGGTACTGGCTTACCCGAGTCCGGCTAGTGTCGCGGCGCCTACTCCTTGACGTCGAGGGAGTTTAGAACTCCGGCACCAATAACCATTTTGCCGGTTTTCATAGGAGATCTGAGCATCGGTGCCGGACTTCTATCCCTCAAATGCCGTCTGCTCTCGGCGCTGATGTTTGCGGCGGGCATCGCCGTGTTTTTTGCCGCCTATCGGTTCAGGATCATGGGCGGAGTCCTGGCGTTCTGGCTCGCGTATATCCT
Organism: Gemmatimonadales bacterium; assembly: GCA_038227135.1. Taxonomy (GTDB): domain Bacteria; phylum Gemmatimonadota; class Gemmatimonadetes; order Gemmatimonadales; family Gemmatimonadaceae; genus UBA4720. Next base: position 5,361 of record JBBRQC010000040.1, on the reverse strand, counting down.
CACTCGACCGCTTGGCGCATCAATGGGTGATTCACTGACGCAGCCGAATGACGAGGGCGACCTGGCGCTGGGGACGATTCCGGTGAGTGTCGTTTTTCTGCTGGTGATCGTCGCGCTGGTGTTCCCTGACGAGTCAGGAAAAAAAAGAAATAGCGAATACCTGATGCAGGGTCTCAGTGAAAATCGAATTGTTGCGCGGAACTCCCTGCGAGGGCCCTTGATTAACAAAGTCCTCATCCCGCCGGTCGCCAGCCGCGTGAAAGGTCAGACGGCTGGCGAAGCAACGCTGCGAGGCTCCTTCTGTTACGTAACCCCTAACACGTCACCGCGGGGTTATACGGAGCGAACATGCCGTTCGGGTTGTCTTTCCAGACCCACACGTGCAGCTCGTAGTGATCGATTGGATTGGCATTTCCCGGAAATATGTGACTGCTCGCGAGCAGCGGATGCCCGAGGATTTCGGGCGGAGCCGCGCCGGCACCGTGAACTCGCTCCCAGGCTGCCTTGAAGACGATGTACTCGACACCAACCAGCGCGATGCTTCCGGTAGACGTCTTTTCGTAAAGCAGCATTTCCGGTTTGGTGATGTCGATCTCGGCGTCTCCGGCGGCCGGATCGGCGGCACCTCCGCGCAGGGACACGTTCACTCTATGGTAGCCCATTCTGCCATCGACGCTGCTCGGACAGGTCGAACCGGCGACCGTCGGGTCCGGCGACCAGGCGGTGTAGCCGGCAGAAGTCGCAGTATTCAGATCGTGATAGGAATCGGTAAGCTGGCGGATCTGGGTGATCCCCTTCTGTTCCGGGCTCGTGCTGTCGGTGCCGCCGCAGGCCACGGCGGCTAGAGCCAGAAAGGAGAGATAGGACAGGCGCATCTTTGTTCTCCGGTCTTGATAAGGTTATTGGGCAGCGAATTGCTTGACCCACCTGTTTATTGGCCGCATGATAGACCGAAGCTGTCACATGTTTCTCATAAAAATCTCACGAATCTCTTCTGAGAAAAAAATGTTCGTATTGAAGGTGCTGGGTGCGCTCTCGTTCGAGAGCGAGAACGGTTCTTTGCCTCCTACGGCGAGCCAGAAGCGGCGATTGGGTCTGTTGGCGCTTTTGGCGGTCGCCGGGCCGCGCGGCCTTTCGCGCGAAAGGGTTCAGGCATACATGTGGCCGGAAAGTTCGGCCGACCGCTCCCGCCACGCTCTCGACCAGCTCCTTTATGCAACGCGCAGCGCACTCGACGCCGACCCCTTTCTGTCGAGCGGGCGCGAGCTTCGGCTGGATTTGGCTGTCGTTCGATCCGACGTCGCGGAGTTCGAGGAGGCAATCAGGGCGAATTCGTGGCTCGATGCAGTCGCATTTTACGGAGGGCCGTTGCTCGACGGCTTTCATCTCGCCAGCGGCGGCGATCTGGAAACCTGGATCGAAACCGAGCGTACGCGACTCCGCGTCGACTATCAGAAGGCCCTCGAAACTCTGGCGCGCACCGCGGATGCGGCGAACGACTCGGCAAACGCGGTAAGCTGGTGGCGAAAACTCGGGATGTCGGATCCCCTGTCTTCCCGCACAGCCAGCAAGGTGATACGGGCCTTGGCGAAGGAGGGCGACCGCGGTGCGGCAATCGAATACGCTCGAGCTTTCAGCCGACTGCTCCGCGCCGAGCTCGGTGTCGAGCGCGATCCGGCAATCGAGAAGCTCGTCGCGGATTTGACACCGAGAGCGGGCAGCGTTGAGCCCGTGCTCTCGAACACCGGTTTCAGAAAAAGCGGCCATTCTTCGGCGCCCGATCCAACGCCTTATCAGGCGGAACCGGTCACGGAAGCCGCATCACGGGAAACTTCCAACGCCCCGCACACGCAGATCAGCGCGAGGGCAAAATCGTGGGGATGGGCTGCGCTGGTGGTCGTGATTACGGGGCTCGCCGTAGCCAGCGCGAATACTGACAAGTCCCGATTCGTCGCGCGTGCCGCGCCGAGCCGTCATAATCAGCGACCGGCCGATCCTGACGCGAGGATGGCCTATCTGCGCGGGCTCAATGCCTGGAGTGACCGCTCCAAAGAAGGGCTCGATACGGCGGTCATTTTCTTCCGCCGCGCGACTGAGATCGACCCCGCTTACGCTGAGGCCTATGCTGGTCTCGCTGACGCGTACGTTCTGCTTGGTTACTCGGGGTACAGACCCGCGGATGCGATGTTTCCGAAAGCGAAAGCGTCGGCACTACGCGGGATAGAGCTCGATAGCACACTTGCGGCTCCGCACGCGGCATTGGCTCACGAATTGATGTGGGAGCGGGACTTCGCAACTTCTGAGGCCGAGTACAGGAAGGCGATTACTCTGGACCCTGGATATGCGACGGCGCACCAGTGGTATTCGATGCTGCTTTTCATGTTGGGCAGGATCCATGAGGCTGTCGCGGAGAGCGGGCGCGCGGCCTCGCTCGATCCCTTGTCGCTCCAGATCCAGAACACCTACGCCACGTTTCTGGGCGCGTCAGGCCAACCAGCGGCAGCGCTACGTCACTACGAGCAGGTTGTCGGCGAAGAGCCTGACGCGGAGTGGGTCAGGCGCAACCCCTGGTTGCTCACCAACATGGCCACGGTTTACGCCGCGAACGGGTTGTACGACAAAGCTATTCGCACAGCCGAGCGTGCGCTCGAAGTGGTCCCCAACCATCCGCGTGCCGTTACCGCTCTCGCTGCGATTTACATCCAAATGGGAAAGCCAGCGATGGCTCGAAAAGTATTCGCCCGTGCTGATACTGCGAACGAACACTACGCCGTGTATCGCGGGATGATGCACGCTCGGCTGGGTGAAGCCGACTCCGCGTTTCTATGGTTTGACCGAGTGGAGAAGTGGGGGATTCCAATGATGATGAGCTTACCCAACGACGGTCAGCTGCAACCGATTCGTAAGGATCCCCGGTACGCGACGCTGTTAAAGCGGTTGGGTCTGCTGTCAGCGCAATCACCGACGGTAGCGCCACGGTGAGAGATGAATCCGGTAATGCAGGCGCTCAGCGAGAACGGCATTCAGGTGACGGCGATTCACACCCACATGATCGACGAGCAGCCGCGCCTCTTCTTCATGCATTTCTGGGCGAACGACGACGCGGTGAAGCTCGCCCGCGGGCTGCGCGTTGCGCTCGACCGCACGGTGTCGAAGAAGTAGCGACCGACCTGTTTAGGAGGCGAGCTATCCTCGATCGCCTCTCATCCCCACCGCGCCGGGCGCGATGTTCTGACTCACCCCTTTCGTGTCCTGCGGAATGTTGTTTTCCCTGAGCAGTCTGGCAAAGAAAACCAGGTTCCGGGTCATGGTCTTCGACATCGATACCGTCGACTTCTGAGCGCGGAGCTGCTTGAGGAGTGACGCTTTCGTCTTCCGGGTGTAGTCGCCGAGGAATGAGATTGAGCAGGCTGGCGGCAGGGTGACGCCGTTCCAGATGAGGAAGTTCGCGAGGTTGCCGATTATGTGTTCCGCCCCGTCCTCGGCGCCCGTGATGACGATCCCTCCGACCTTGTTGGCGAGCTCGGATTTTCCGGTTTCGAGCAACTCGTCGTTGAGCGCATCCATCCGCTCGATCACGCGCTGAATCAGCGACGACTGGATACCCCACCAGATGGGGGTCGCGAACACTATGATGTCCGCTGCAACAACTTTTTTCAGAATTCCGGGCCAATCGTCACCACCGCCCACGTGAGTCTCGACACCGGGTTTGATGTCGTACTCGACCAGACGCACGATCTCGGACTTCACGTTGTATGGGCGCAAGTCCTCGATGACGAGCTCGCAAAGAGTCTCGGTGTGGGAGAACTCACTCCTTTTTTTCTTGAGTGTGCCCAGCAGAAAGATGGCCCTGAGGGTGTCACCCGCCGGGTCGAGGTACTTGTTCTTTGCGTGCGAAGAATCCGCCATGGTCAATTGCACCTCGGTTCTGAGGGTCGCGCGATTGTATCTCGGCTCCTCGCGCGGGGCTCGTTGCGCGCTGCCAGGCGCTCGCGCGTCCGGGCGGGGAAATCATCGCCCGAATTTCCTTGCGTAATTCCCGTACGAGCCATGGTCTCTTCGCCACTCATTCAAGAGCTTTTCCTGGAGGGCCCGGACAGCCGGGACAACATAACCTATCGGTTAGGTTTCGGAACGGATTAAGACCGCGGACAAGGTTGCCATTCTCAACTTTCTTCGTGGGAGGGCAGGGCAAAGCCGTAACATCGCGCGGACGGCCGGAAAGCCTCATGGCCCGATCCTGGGGAAACTCTGTCGGAGACCGGAATCATATACGACGCGCGCCATTCGCCTCGGGCCATTCGCGCTGCCGACGCTCTCGCATGTAAGTACGCCTTCCTTCGCGACGTTAGGATGCGTTCCTCTGACGATGGGCGAATGATGGATGGAGTTAAAACCAACCGACTCACCTATTAGCTCAGAGTAAGGTGCTTTTGCCCTTGATAGCGTTTGGACCAAGACTCTCTTGATCCAAATTCGTGACCGCGAGTGCGGTGTTTGCGAAAAACTTGCTGGCTGTTTCCGGGCGTAAGCCTACATTTGTTCCTTCCGTCCCAAGGGAAATCGGTGGACACGGATCTCAGGGATCAGCCCCAGCGCGCGTTAGGCGATCACTACACCATCGAGCGCGAGCTCGGCGGTGGTGGTATGTCGCGCGTCTTTCTGGCCGAGGAGGTGTCGCTGGGCCGAAAGGTGGTCGTAAAGGTCCTGCCGCCCGACCTGGCCGCCGGGGTGAACAGCGAGCGCTTTCGCCGCGAGATCCAGCTCGCCGCCAGACTCCAGCATCCGCATATCGTCCCCATCTACGCCGCCGCAGTTACAGACGGTTTGCTCTACTACACGATGCCGTATGTCGAGGGCGAATCACTACGCGCCCGGCTGTCGCGCAGTGGCGAGCTCCCGATCGCCGACGCCGCCAACATTCTCCGCGACATCCTCGGCGCGCTGTCGTACGCGCACGAGCACGGAGTGGTTCACCGCGACATCAAGCCCGACAATATTCTGCTTACGGGTCCGCACGCCCTCGTCGCGGATTTCGGCGTCGCCAAGGCGCTGAGGGCATCGACCACTGACTCGGCGACTCCCATCACTTCGCTCGGTGTCGCGCTCGGCACGCCAGCGTACATGTCGCCGGAGCAGGCGACCGCGGATCCGGCGACGGATCATCGCGCCGATCTCTATTCCGTCGGTGCCGTTGCGTATGAGATGCTCACCGGTCAACAGATTTTCTCGGCGCGCTCTCCGCAGGCGATGCTCGCCGCTCAGGCAGTGGAAAGTCCCGAGCCCCTGGAGAAACGGCGACCCAGCGTGCCATCGCAGCTTTCCACGGTGGTGATGCGCGCGCTGGATAAGCATCCGGCG
>JBBRQC010000039.1:0-24813 GCA_038227135.1 Gemmatimonadales bacterium | reverse complement strand
TGGGACGGGTGGCCGAGTGGTTTAAGGCGCACGCCTGGAAAGTGTGTGTACGTTAATAGCGTACCGTGGGTTCGAATCCCACCCCGTCCGCTCCCAAGCTTTTATCCCGCTTCGACTTACACGTTGAAGCCGATTTGCGGTCTTTTCGCCGCCTACAGGTGGGGACCAATGGACAGCGACCAAAGCCTCGCGGTGGGTTAAAGGTTCGTTATAAAAACTTGGGCCGGGATGAGCCCATTCGAGCGCTTTCTCCGCGTTGCCTTGCGCCAGAGTGGCGGACCCGGCGTCGAGATACGACTGGAAGTATTCACCGTCCAGCTCGAGAGTCTTTTCGCTCTGAGCAATTGCTCCGAGTAATCGCCAGCGTAGAGCAGAAAGCGGCTCAGCCAGCGGCTCGATTTCGGAAAGATCGGGTCGAGGGCGTAGAGCGGTCGCATTGACCGCTCTACGCCGTGAATCGATGCCTACTTCGGACTACCCAGGAAAAGCTGGAACGGACCTTCCCCGTGTAGCTGAATCACTGTCACTCCCCGCGCCCCGCCATAGTGCGAGTGCCGCCCAGGTATGTAAATGAAATCACCCGGCGCGTAGGTGCGAACGGCATTCCAGTCGGCGCTGTTCCCAATGCCGAGCATGAACGTGCCCGACAACACCGACAGATGCTCGCCACCCGGGTGCCAGTGAACGGGGAATTTGTATCCGTCGGGAAACTGCAGACGGAGAGTGTAATCGCCCTTCTTGCCGGGATCGCCGTGCAGCACGGCGAGCTTCATCCCCGGATCGAAGCCGGGCGACGAGAAATCGCTCCAGGCGAGACCGCTGCCCGCCAGCATCTGCATGTCGGCCATGTCCATCGAAGCTGAGCTCCCAGCCAGCGGGAATGGCGTCGTACTCACCGGCGCATCGATCGCGACGCGCCACTGTCCGTCGATCTTGTGCCACACCGTCGTATAGTTGCCGTGGTCTGTGACTCTGCCCTGCGGGGCGTCATACGCGAGGGTGTACGTCCCGATGTCGGTCGCGACGGTGGGGCTGACGACGTCGATCTTGGTCGGCACCCAGGTAAGCGACACTCCCGGAGTGTTGACGAGCCCATTGTAGGCGGCGCGAATCGCTCCCGAGCCTGACGCCACCGGGCTGTTGGACATCATCACTACCGCGTCGGGCGCATGGAGGCCGACAATCGTGTTCACATCGCGAGCGACGATGGCGCGCTGCCAGTCGTTCTCGAGGCCGCGTATGGTTTGCTCCTCGCTCGCTTGATTCACCGTCGCGGGATTGCACGCTCCAAGCGTGAGCACTCCCAGCGCGATTGCGAGTCGCGTTCGGCGTAAGTCTTTCATTACACACCTCCTCGTCGATTTATAATCTGGTTCAGATGGACAAACTGGATCAGGACGGACGCGGTAGCAAGCAGCGCCACGCAGGGGATTGGCAGCTCAACCATTCCGGTGCTAAGAACAGAGCTGCTTTGATCCGGCCTCGAAAGTGCCTTACAATATAATTGAGTCGCGACTCGAGACTCCCCGCCAGCCCAGTGATGAAAAGAAATCTCATGAAAAAGCTGTTCGGTCCGCGGGAGATTCCGGAGACGGATTCAACTACGCTCAAGAAAGAGAAAACGCTCGCCAAAATCAACGAGATCGATCTAGGCTCCCCCAAACCGCGCGCTCGTTGCACCGTCGGTCTGACAGAGGAGAGACTTCGTGCGGCAAATAAACAGTCGTGGATGACAAGCACGAAGGGGTGGAGTGATTTCCTCGGACGCTTCACCTGGTCCTCTAAAGGCTAGGGCACACTTCATCGACCCACTGGCCAACATCTATGGACCTGATCACGGAAAGCAGTATCGAGGGCGAATGTGAGGGGTTCGACGGCGATCGAGTTTTTGAACTCGTTAATGGCCAACAATGGCAGCAGGCCGTTTATAGGTACAAATACCGCTATTGATACCGGCCTTCGGTTCGGATTTGGCGCCACACGAGCGGTGACTACATCGAGATAGAAGGTATGGACGAGTTGGTTCGAGTGCGCAGGGTGTAACCCAAATCCAAGGGATGTATGACCATCAACAAGCTTGGTCTCGAGAACGAGACGAAGGGCAAGATGAAGGAAACTGAGGGCAAGTTTCGTGGTGATCTCGGTAAGGCTACCGGCGATACGAGCGAACCTGTGCAAGGTCGGGCCGAGGAAGCCAAGGGCATGAGCGATCCCAGTGGAGCGACCCAAGCCAACCCACATCCGATGAGTGGGCACCGGACCCCACGCGAGATTGCCAAAGACGAAGCGGGGGCAATCGGGCAGCCGGATGTAGGTGTCGTTGCTAAAGAAGTTTCCGGTGAGAACTTAGGCGCCTGACCCGGCCCGCCTGTACGAGCCCAATGCACTAGAGATAGTCGCCGCGATCAGTGTGCAGCGGCAGCTTGTGATCAGCGAGGAACCGCCAGCCTCAGCTTGCCGGCTTATTAGGCGACATTGTAGATCGCTCATCCCCTGAAGCCGATTGAGTGCTTCGCGCTGTGGCAATGCCCACTAGATGTTCTTGATCCCGAACAGTGTCAGCGCGACCACTACCGGCAACCTGACACGCTATTGTCTGCCTATCAGCGAAGGCGGGCGGTAGGGTTTTATTCCGAGCACCAGCCGATCAATAACCTAGGTCTAAGCGAGCGAGACGGGATTGAGCGCGGAGCCCGGCGCACTCACTCTCAGTCTTGAGTAGCTTTTCTTCCATCGGCTCCCTCACACGGCTTACCACAACCACCTGCGCAGGGAGTACCGACAGTGGCCCGTGACCCCCGAACAAATACGACCGCGTCACGACGAGGACATCCGCTGGCGGCGCTCCGCCGGTTTTGGGGGGTGCTTGGACCGGGCGTAATTACTGGCGCGGCCGACGACGATCCGTCAGGCATAGCTACCTACTCCATTGCCGGCGCACAGTTTGGCACGAGCCTTCTCTGGACCGCTCTTGTCACGTGGCCGCTGATGGCGGCCGTTCAGACGATGTGTGCACGGATCGGGATGGTGACCGGCCGCGGCCTCATGGGTGCGCTGCGAAAGAAATTTCCACATTCGGTTCTCGTAGTTGCATGCGGTGCCCTTTTCATCGCTAACACCATCAACATCGGATCCGATCTGTCCGGCATGGCAGACGCGGCGGAGCTACTCACGCATATGAGCTCACACGTGTGGGTAGTTGTATTCGGCGCGCTGATCGCATGGGCCACGGTACGGCTCCGCTACCTCGTGATCGCGAACGTTCTCAAGTGGTTGGCGCTGGTTCTCTTTGCCTACGTTGCGACGGCGCTGATCGTAGGACCGAGATGGAGTCTCGTCGCCCACGACACTTTGATTCCGACCATGCCCCATGAGAGCGGAGCTTGGGCTATGGTCGTTGCCATTATGGGGACCACGATCAGCCCGTATCTCTTTTTTTGGCAGGCGTCGCAAGAGGTCGAGGAAGAAAAGGCCATGGGTCGCCACACCCTTCTCGCTCGACGGGGCGCGACTCCGAAAGAGATCAAGGCCCGAAAGTGGGACGTGGGGATCGGGACATTCTTCTCCAACGTCGCAATGTTTTTCATCATCCTGACGACTGCGCTCACCTTGCACCGCGCCGGTATTACGCAGGTCACCACCAGCGCCGAAATTGCCACTGCATTGCGACCCCTCGCGGGCAATCTCGCGACTCTTCTCTACGCGATCGGGCTGCTGGGCACTGGCGCCTTGGCGATTCCAACCCTCGCTGGCTCCGCCGCCTATGCGTTCGCTGAGACTTTTGGCTGGAGTCAGGGCATCGACGAGCGATTCGGGAGGGCACGAGCCTTCTACCTCGTAGTGATGATCTCAGTTCTGATTGGCGTGGGACTCGACTTCGCAAACGTGAATCCGATAAAGGCTCTCTATCTGACTGCCATACTCAACGGCCTTCTCGCGCCTTTCCTTCTCCTTGGGATCGTCATCACTGCCTCCGACCGCAAATTGATGCAAGGTCAACCAAGCTCGTTGCTCGGGCGAGGTGTGGTCTGGCTGACGACGGCCGCGATGTTCGGGGCCGCGATCGCCATGTCCATCTTCTGATCGGAGGTTCGATTTTTTCAAAGGTTCTGAGAGGCGCTACAATCGAGTTCACGACATATCATCGTCGCTGTTGTGCGCAGACTAGAACGAGGGCGCTTAACGCGATTGCTTATGGGATTCGTGGCGGCCGTGCTGTTGGGTATTCCTCTCGTCTCCAGCTAGCCAGACCCAATTGTCTCGGGCGACGACTGTCTTCGAGCGTCAGAATCGGTGACGGCGGGCCATGGGCGAAAGTCTTTGAAAGGATCACGCACTGTCCCGCGACAAACCGTTCGTTTTGACGTCGCCGGGGAACCCACGCCATGCCCACATATATATGCGCCATCTTCCCTTCATTCCTGCTGCCCTCGCAGCGGTCGTCCTTTGCAGTTTTCGAAGTGCCGAAGCACAGGCTCCTAATTTCGCCGGCGCCGATGTGACAAGCGCCGCTGCCGACCACAGCCCTCCACGATTTTCAACCGGGGTTACCGCGGGTGCTCTGAGTTTTACCGGGGGCCGAACTGAACAGGCGTTAAGTGCGCTGCTCCAGTTTCGACCAGTCCCGTGGCTCTCTCTAAGCGCGGCACCAGGGTTTGGACGCACAACCTTCGGCACGGGGTCATCCAATGGATTGACAGACATTCCGCTTGCCTCTAGCGCTCAATACCTTGCCCCAGGGTTGCTTTGGTCTCCCACGGTTTTCGGAGCCCTTTCAACAGTGCTTTCAACCGGGAGCGCTGGATCGACTCTTGGCGTCGGGCGATCATCAGTGGTAGTCACGGGCGGTCTGAGCTTTACTCCCAGGCGCGGCATGTATCTCTCGGCTGACGCGTCGGAACCTCTTACACCCGCGACCGGTAACGGGTCAGCCGACGTTGCGATTTCGCGCTCTCTTGGTCGCACGACGCCAAGTCTGGGCTTCAGTGCCGAAACGGGGCGTCCAGATTCCGCGGCAACTCTCGCACGCTCTGTCGCGGCTGGCGTAGCGTTCTCCGTCGCGGGTCCGCTCACTCTGGCGCTAGACGGGAGCCGCGGAATCACTACCGGAGCGCCAAAGTGGGCGATTTCCATGAGTTTCGGCACTGCATTTTCTGGAATCTCATCTGTGTCTGGCGGCTTGATGTTTGGGCGGTTGAAGAATGCTTTCGGCTCCAGAGCCGCTTCATCAAGTGGCTACACCAAAACGCCGACTGGCGGGACGAGCTGCAAGAAAATTGGCACCTGCTGATTTCGGTCCGCGGGAACCCTGGAGCGGAGATCATCGGTGAGCCCTTTGTGACGTTAGGATTGGATGTTGCAGTCTTTCTCCCTAGTACTTCGTGCTGGCCATACTTTATCGAGAAGATGGCCCTTGTTAGCACCGCTACGAAGGGTCTAACACGCGCTACGCTATTCCATTCAACGAGGTTCACATGAATTCGCTACGAAGGATTACTCTCGCGACGCTCATCGTCGCTGTCCCGTCCTTTGCCGCTGCACAGGGTAAAGCGACTCATCCGGCGCCGCCGGTGGTGATGGGCAAGAGCGCTCCGGTCCGGCAGGACAACCGCGCTGACAAGATCGCTGACAAGTCGGAGCGGAAGGCGGACAGGACCGCCGATCAGGCCGCGCGAAATGCGGACAAGGTGGCCGACAAGTCCGCCCATAACGCGACTAAGGCAGCAGGCAAAACGGAGCGCATGACCGAGAAGACAGAGCGGTCAGATCTCAAGTTCGCGCACAACCAGAAGCATTTGACAAAGGGCATTCGGCTGACGTCGGCCGAGAAGGCGCAGTTCAAGGCAATCGAAAAGAAGTACGATGAGCAGTACCGCGCTCTTCGTCCAAAGGAGGCGGCTGACGAGAAGGCCGCCAAGAAAAATGGAACGGTAGAGTCGGACGCGGCTTTCCGCTCGCAGATCACTCAGCTCAAGACCCAGGAACGGGCTGAGATGCGTGGCGTTCTCACGACCGAGCAGCAGTCGATCTTCGATAGCAACGTGATCAAGCTGTCGTCGCACAAGTAAACAGCGTTACCACAAAGCCCGGCGATCAATTCGCCGGGCTTTGTGCATCCGATGACGACAAACGGTCCGGAATTTATAGGTGAATCGAGCGTCGGAGCGGGATTTTCTCTGCTTGGGAGGAGCTTCGATAGAGGGAAACGGCGCCCGGCGCGACGATCAGGGTGAGGCTGCGGACAGACCCCTACGTGTTGCGTCGAATCAAGCTCGAGCCGGGAACGTCCCTCGCGCGCCTGTGGTGGCTGCTGGCGCGCGGACGAGCGTAGCTTTAGAGCCTCGGAAAGCTCGCGCACCAGCCGCACGCGCAACGCGATGCCGCCAGCGTGGGTAACGTTGGTCATCGGCACTGAGTGACCCGGTTCCGACGCTCGGCAGCACTTATGAAGTTCGGCAATATGTCGTGATCGGTTAGTGTCTTCCCCTCCTTTGGGAGCAGGTGTCGGTTCCGGTGTCGGTTGGATGCGGACCTCATGGGGAACCGAGCACGAGTGCACAGGACATTTTGCAGTTCGTCATAGTGTAATTGGGACATCTTGTCCGAATCCCTGCTCGTACTTTCACGCCTGGAAAGTGTGTGTACGTTAATAGCGTACCGTGGGTTCGAATCCCACCCGTCCGTCCGAAGTTTTTATTCCAGAAAGCGTGACCGCACCCGGTGTTTTCAAGTCCATTAAGCAATGGCTGACACCGCGAGCACGGCAAGAAAAACAATCTGGTTCCGTCACGTTGGAAAAGTCGTCACCCTCGCCGCTTCATCCGGAGCCGCGCTGGTGTCGATTTTTACCGCGCTTTACTCTTACGGCGTGATCGGCCAGTCGGAATCCCACCAGTCGATTGGCAATATCGGGGCAGCTTGGGTCGGCTTGCGCCCAGCGATCGATACCGCGGCGGCTATTGATGATACCGTTCACTTTGCGGCGACCGTAACTGACAAGAACGGGAGCATACTGGTCGGTGCGCGACCGACCTGGACGACGGGAGACTCGAGTATCGCGACAGTGTTGTCGGATGGCTCCGTAATCGCGCGCGGCCCCGGCAGGACGATGGTCAGCGTGGTGGTCGGAAAGCTCGTCACCCACTCGACGATTGTCGTCAAGCAGAAGGTCGCGACGGTTGAAGTCGGAAGAGCGTCGGGTGACAGTATGATCGTTTTGCCCGAGGGAGCGGAGCTCCAGCTGCGGGCGCGCGGAATCGACGCGCGTGGGCATCCAATCGAGGGACTCACCGCCTCCTGGCATATCGACGACAACAGCGTTGCCGCGTTGGACAGCGGCGGGGTGATAACTGGACGGTCGGCTGGCCGGACGATGGTTGCCGCCAGGATCGACGGGGTTGCCGCGCGAACCGGCGTGTCGGTGGTTACGCCCGCGACGGCAATCGGACTCGTCGCGGGATCCAGCCAGCGTGCACTGGCCGGGAAGACTTTGGCCCAGGGGCTGGTGGTTCGGGCGACGAACCGAAAGGGCGGTCCGGCCGCCGGAAAGCGAGTGATCTTCCGGCTGGGTGAGGGGCAGGGATCTGTGGAGCCCGCGACCGCGGTCACGGACGCCGATGGAAGAGCGCGCGCCACCTGGACTCTGGGATCATATCCGGGGCGGCAGACATTGCTCGCGAGCGTTGAAAACGTAGACAGTGCCCTTGCGATTCTGGCCGAGGCGGACCCAATCGCCGGGAACACGCGGGTTGTTGCGCTCGGGGACCATTTCAGCGGGCACGCGGGCGATCAGCTCGCGGACTCGGTGGCGATCCGCGTGACGGACTCGTCGGGCCGGGTCCTCCCGGATGTTCCTGTGCGTTGGACCTTGGTGGACGGAGGGTCAGTGCAGGCAGACAACCCGCGCACGGACTCGCTTGGTGTGGCCGCCGCCCATTGGACGCTGGCCCGGAAGACGGGCTTGCAGCGGCTGCGGGCGCAGGTTGGTGTTACGTCAGGACTCGGGATTCCGCCGGTCATGATAAGTGCTTCGGCACTGGCCGGTTCCGCCTCTTCGATCGTGGTAACCTCGGGCGACGGTCAACACGCTGCGGCGGGATCAGGGCTGCCCAGGTCCCTTGTGATGAGGGTTTTGGACGAAAACGGGAGTGCGGTAGCGGGTGCGGCTCTGACCTTGGCCCCTTCCGGCGGTATCGTCGCGGACAGCGCGCTCACCACGGACTCGCTGGGTTACGGGAGGACCCGTTGGACGATGGGCCATTCGGCGGGCGAGTACACCCTAGCAATCCACGTAGAGGGGGTCAAGAAGCTCATCAAGGTTTCGGCGCGCGCCACACCCGCGGCGGCGGCGAACCTGGCCTTCGACGATGCTCCGGGCGAGAAGCGGATTCGGGAACCCATCAAACAGAGGAAGCTGTTCGCAGTGGTGACCGACGTCTACGGCAATCCGGTTGCCGATGCTCGCGTCAACTTCAAGGTGAAGTCGGGGACTGTCACTCCGGCGCGCGTCGTCAGTGATGCGAAGGGCAGGGCGGCGTTGACCTGGAAGCTTGGCGCTGCTGCCGGCGAGCAGACTCTGACCGGTGCAGTTCGGGGGACGGACGTGACCGGCGAGTACGTGACTCAAGTGGGCGGTTCGTCTCACGAGCCATTGGCCAAGCAAGCGACTCTCAAGCAAGCGACTCTCAAGCAGGCGTCTCTCAAATCAGCGAGGAGGCACTAGCCGTCCGACGTCACATGTTTAGGACCGGTCGGACCACCATCGGGCCGCGTTTCGGAAGTGGCTGTCGAGGCGCGCAATCCAGCTCATTATCTAGTTGAGATGAACTCGCTATCGCCTGATTAAATATAGAGATACACTCCCAAAATAAAGTAATGCTTTAATTGATCGGAACCTCAGCAGTTACATTCCGATGGTCCCAATAGTCATTTTATTGTTAGCGCCCAGATTATTCGTCTAGGGCGCCTCCGATAACCGGCAAACCCGCCTAAAGGCGGCGACGCAAAGCCCCGAGACTAAAGCGACGCGAGAGCGACGCCATGTCAGTCGAGCTACCGAAGAGGAGCCTAGATGACGCTACTTCGCTACAGCCTCAGCTCAGCCGTAACCCCACTTCTCCTTCTAACGGCGATCATCCTGCCGGCCCAGGCAAGCGCCCAGCTAGCCTCCCACGCCGCGCGGATAAGCTCGAGTGCTGTCGCGAACCAAACCGACTCCCTTCCCGTGTCGGCCATTGGATCGGGCACTGAAGTAGACGATACCCCCACCGTCGAAAAACCGCTGATGTCGCCCTCGGGCGAAAAGGGCAGCGGACTGAGCGGAAAGGTCTTCGCTCGGTTCGTCCTCCCGGAAGACTGGATATCGCTCGCCGCTATCCCTGGAGCCCGGGTCGCGAGTGCTTCCATACAGAGCGGTCCCGCCACAGGTAAAGAGACGGTGTTCACCATGCGCTCATTCGGCCAGAAGGTCCGCGCCTGGCTGAACGGCTACCGACTCGGCTACTGGCCCCAGGAAAAAGGCAGACTGCGCTCTGAAGCCTACCGGAACCCCGATGGCTTCATCGAAGTGACGCCGGATAACGAAGACACCCGGGTGTCGGAGCATTTCCGTCTCAGGGACTTCGTCTCACACGGACAGACCGAGGTCTGGCCGAAGTACGTGGTCCTCCGCGAGCCGCTCCTCGACAAGCTCGAGCTCGTGATTGAAGACCTGAATGATCACGGCGTCAGCGCCGAAGGAATGCGAATTCGCTCCGGCTTCCGTACTCCTGCGCACAACCAGGCCGTCCGGGGTGAGGGGAGTGCACGCGACAGCCGCCACCAGTTCGGCGACGCTGCCGACGTATTCATCGATCAGGTGGGCAACGGCAAGGAGTCCGACCTGAACGGGGACGGCAAGGTAAACTTTGCCGACGTGAAGCTCGTCCTCGATGCCGTCGAGCGCGTCGAGGCTCGTTACCCGGAGCTCGTTGGTGGAACCGGGCTATACGCGTACTATGGCCGCAGCGGTCCGTTCGTCCACATCGACGTCCGCGGCACGCGCGCCCGTTGGGTGCGCGGGGTCTACAGATCCCGCTCGCACCGGTCCGTAAAGTCGCGCAAACCGGCGGCCAAGTCGAGCAAGCCTTCGGTCGCCGCTAAGGCCACCGCCAACCACGACGTCGCCTACCGCCCGATCCAGTAAGTCCCCTTGATCTGAAAGACGTTGGTAGAGCGGTCCCGGAACAGCGCTGAGCGGTCCCGAGTGAAATTGAAATCCCCAAATTGGTCAAAGCCGTTCCGCTCCTGGGTCCAGACGAAGTAGAGGGTCGACCCGGGCCGATATTCCCACCGAAGGACGCCGGTACCGCGCAGCGAGCGTGAATTGAAATCGGGATTCCCGAAGGTGAAGGCTGGGCCCCACCCGCCGCGCCGTCCGGATCGACCGTGTAAGTGACCGTTCCATCGGCGGCTTTCGAAGCGCGAAACGTGTAAGGAGCACGACCGCGTCGCGTTCGACTCTTTAGACCGGGGACACGCCGAAAAGGCTGGAACCGGTTGGGCGCGTAAACAGGGATTTTGTGTGAACGTCTTGTAAACATTCTCCCCTACGGTGCCGCCCGCCAGTGTAGTTTCGTTCGTCTCGCACCGCCGAGGTGATCGGGAACACAATTCCAGGAGGGTGAGGCAGAATGAAAAGTCGAATCATCTTTGCCGTTCTGATGGCGGCGTCGGGCACGTTGCGCGCGCAGGACGTTTTCAGGGCAGTCTCAATCCCAGTCGAGCCGGGAGAGGGCCATTTCCGCACGATCCGCCAGCTTACGAACGGTGGCGAGAACGCTGAAGCCTACTTCAGCCACGACGGAAGGCGTCTTATTTTCCAGAGCACCAGGGACGGGCGCACCTGCGACCAGCAGTACGTGATGAACGTCGACGGATCAGGTGTTCGGCGGGTCTCGAACGGTATGGGCAAGACGACGTGCGGATACTTCATGAGCGGTGACCGCCGGATTTTCTACGCGTCGAGCGATGCTTTGGAGAAAACATGTCCGCCGCGTCCCGACGCCTCCAAGGGCTATGTATGGCGGCTCGACCCATTCGACATCTACACTGCCAGGCCGGATGGCTCGCGCCGGGTGCGGTTGACGCACTTTGGCGTCTACACCGCCGAGGGAGTTCTTTCGCCCGATGGGAGAAAGATCGTTTTCACGTCGCTCAAGGGCGGGGACCTGGATATCTACGTCATGAACGCGGACGGATCGGGCGTCGTGCAGCTCACCCACCAGCTCGGCTACGACGGGGGGCCGGGGTGGTCACCAGATGGAAAGCAAATCGTCTATCGTGCGTACCACCCACCGAACGAAACGGAATTGGCGCGTTACAACGAGCTTCTCGCGCAGCGGCTGGTTCGTCCGAACAAAATGGATTTGTGGATCATGAATGCGGACGGTAGCAACCAGCGGCAGATCACGCACCTCGGCGCGGCGAGCTTCGGCCCGTCGTGGACCCCCGACGGCAGGAAAATCATCTTCTCATCGAACCACCACACGGATCCGAAACTGGGAAACTTCGACCTCTTTCTGATCAATCCGGACGGGTCGGGTCTCGAGCAGGTGACAACCGCGCCGACGTTCGATGGCTTTCCGATGTTCAGTCCGGATGGTAAGAAGCTCGTGTGGGCGTCCAACCGGCACGACGCCAATCCACACGAGACGAACATATTCGTGGCGGACTGGATCAACTGATCTCAGTCAGCCAGCAAAGCGTTTTTTGATTGCGTTCCTCAGCTCCAACACGTATCCTGACATGTCGATTCCCCACCCGGATTTACCCGTGTTCCCGTCCCGGGAAACCCTTTCCATGAATAAGGGGTATGGGTTGTGCGGTGGTTGGCAGTCTTCGATAAACTTCGTCCAAAAAAGATGATCAAACGCGCAGCACTTCTACTGGTCCTTTTTGCAGCTCTAGCAGCGTCGGCGGCCCGGTCCCAGCAGCCAGCGGGGAGGGCATCCGGTTCGGCAAAACCGCGCACGGTCGAGGATTCGACCAAGTTCAAGCCGTCGCCTGAATTGCAGAAGTCGCTCGAAGACCTTGCGGCGTCCGTCCAGGCGCTCGCGCAGCGAATCGCATCTGATCCGAAGATCCGCTCGGACGCCATGCGCGTTGCATCGGGACTGGTGAGCACCACGCAGCGCGTCGTCACCGAACAGTCTGTCGTGATTCAGGATGCGCTGAAGACCGCCGCGGACCGAATCGCCGCCGCGCAATCGGTCCAGCAACAGCCATCGAAAAAGCAGTAACACGATCGACGGCCCGGTTCGAAAGGCTCTAGCCGGCGCAATCGTAGCGACGCTGACCGCCGTCGCAGCACACGTTTTGGGAGTGCAGCAGCTGATCCGCATTCCGGACCTGGCACTCTACCTTCCAGCGGCGATCTTCGGCGCCCTGGTCGGAGCGACCCGCCTTCGCCCACTCTTGTGGGTCCCAGCAGGCCTCGTCGCGACTCTCTGCGTCGTTGTCGCGTACACGCCGATCGTCTCGACGCTGGCCCGACCATTCATACGCAGAGACCCACTCCCGAGCCGGGTGGATGCCGTGGCCGTTCTGGGCATGGGACTGACGCCTGACGGCATGATGCGCAGCGAGAGCCTGGACCGTCTCCTCAGCGGGCTATCCCTGGCAACCCGCGGGCTCTCATCTGTCGTGCTGGTTTCACGAGAACAGAGAAGCTTCGCCGGAAAAACCGTGTCGGATTCCGCGGACCTTCAAAGCATCGCCGCCCTCGCTGGTACCGCGGCTCGGGTGATTTTCGTCGATTCGGTAGTGACGACGCGGACCGAAGCGTTGCGTATGGGAGCAGTCGCTCGCGCTGCCGGATGGTCGACCGTCGCGGTGGTCACGTCTCCGATGCATACCAGAAGGGCCTGTGCTACTTTCGAGGCGGTTGGTCTCCGCGTCGTTTGCGTTCCGGCAGCGGTGCGTCAGTCCGGACTGTACCCGGGCGCGAACGCTGAAGACCGGTTGCACGCGTTCCGCTCGTGGCTCTATGAAATGTTTGCCTCTTCTTCGTACAAATCGCGCGGCTGGATTCGCTGAATCGCACGCCGTGAATCTTCACGAGGATAACCAGCAATGACATCCGGCATGCCGTCTTCCGCGGCCTCCACGCGCGCGAATCCGCATCCTCTCGACGCCGCTCAGGGAATCTGGAAGGTCATCACAGCATCGTCGGTCGGGACGATGATAGAGTGGTACGACTTCTACATATTCGGGAGTCTTGCCGCGATCATCTCCACCCAGTTCTTTCCCGGCGATAATCCGACGGCGAGTTTTCTGAAGACACTGGCGACGTTTGCAGTGGGATTCGCCGTGCGTCCGTTCGGCGCGCTCGTGTTCGGAAGGATTGGGGATCTCACCGGGAGAAAGTTTGCATTTCTCGCCACTCTGCTGATCATGGGCGGCTCGACGGCAGCGATCGGATTCCTTCCGGGGTACGCGCGCATCGGCATCGCGGCCCCGATAATTCTCGTATTCCTGCGGTTGCTGCAGGGGCTCGCGCTCGGGGGCGAGTATGGTGGAGCGGCCGTGTATGTCGCTGAACACTCTCCCGACGGGAAGCGTGGCTACTACACCAGCTTCATCCAGACGACAGCGACTCTCGGACTGTTCGTCTCGCTGGCGGTGATTCTTGCTGTCCGGGGCATCGTCGGGGAAGACGCGTTCAAGGTCTGGGGTTGGCGAGTGCCGTTTGTCCTGTCGATTGTTCTTGTCGGCATCTCCTACTACATAAGGATGCGGCTGCGCGAGTCGCCCTTGTTCACCATTCTCAAGGACACGGGCAAGACATCGTCCGCACCCATTCAGGAGAGCTTTGGAACCTGGTCGCGCTGGAAGGTCTTTTTCGTCGTGCTATTCGGGGCGACGGCGGGCCAAGCCGTGGTCTGGTACACCGGACAGTTCTATGCTCTGCTTTTCCTCCAGACTGTGCTCAAGGTCCCGCTCGTCACGTCCTACGTTTGCGTGGCGGTGGCATTACTCCTTGGCGCGCCGCTGTTCGTGTTCTTCGGCAGTCTCTCGGACAGGATAGGGCGCAAGAAGATCATGATGGCGGGCAACCTGCTCGCCGCTGTTCTATACGTCCCGATATACCACGCGATGAAGTATTACTCGAATCCGGTCAACGCCGTGGCCCTTACTGCTCTCGTGTTCGTCCAGGTGGTGTTCGTGACAATGGTGTACGGCCCGATCGCGGCGTTTCTCGTCGAGGCTTTCCCCGCGAGGATCCGATACACGTCAATGTCGCTTCCATACCACTTCGGGAACGGCTGGTTTGGCGGATTCCTCCCGATCATCGCCACGAGTCTCGTTGCGGCCACTGGAAATATCTACGCGGGTTTGGCGTTTCCGATCGTGGTAGCGCTCGTGACGTTCGTGGTTGGGTCCATCATGCTGCGCGACAAACACAACGAAAGCATCTGGACCGAAGTCCATAATCCGGGGATCGGTTCTTCGGGCTCCGCGCTTCGCGCGTGAGACGGGAGGCCCCCGGATGAACTTCGTCGTTGCCGCGTTGCTGTTGGCCACTGCTCAGGGGGGCGACTCGACTGTCGATAAGATCAATGCCCTGATCCAGCTGGAGCCCGGCGCACAGGTTGGGCTCGCGTACATCGACCTGGGATCGCGCGACACGCTGTTCCTGAACGCGGACACCAGCTTCCACGCGGCGAGCACGATGAAGGTGCCGGTGATGATCGAGCTGCTTCGCCGATCGACGACCGGCTCGTTCGGGATGGCACAGCCATTGATGATCGTCAATCAGTTCGCCTCCATCGTCGACGGATCTCCATACGCGCTCGATCCAACTTCCGACAGCGATACGACCCTCTATCATCGGGTTGGTGGCCGGGTGCCCGTAGATACGCTTCTCAGGCTCATGATCACTCGATCGAGCAATCTCGCAACCAACACGCTGATTGCGCTCGTCGGCGCCGATGACGTGAATCGCACCATGCGAACGTTGGGCGCTCGAAGAATTCGAGTGCTGCGGGGAGTGGAAGACGGCAAGGCATTCGATAAGGGCCTGATCAACACGACCACCGCCCGCGACCTGGCGATTATCCTCGAGGCAATCGAAGAGGGCAGGGCGGGTTCCTCCTCGGCAACCCGGGAAATGCGGCAGATTCTGCTCGCGCAGGAGTTCAACGAAAAGATTCCCGCCGGGCTTCCGCCCGGAACCCGAGTCGCGCACAAGACGGGCGAGATCACCGCTCACTCGCACGACGCGGCGATCGTTTATCCACCGGGAAGAAAGCCGTACGTGCTCGTAGTGCTCACCCGCGGCATTCAGGACGGAGCAAGGTCGAGCAGACTGATCGCGGATATTTCGTCGATCGTGTACGCGCGGAACAGCGCGCACGCGAACGCCCCATCGGGACGACAAACACAACAATGAAGGTTGCCTTCCTCGGACTCGGCGACATTGGCGCGCTGATGGCCTCGCACCTCGCGCACGACCCGTTCGAGCTGGTGGTGTGGAATAGAACTGCGTCGAAGGCCGACGACTTCGCCCGGAACCACAAGGCAGCAGTCGCCGAATCTCCGGCTCGGGCTGTAAAGGATGCACAGGTCGTCATCACGTGCCTGCCGTCCTCGGTCGAGGTGGAAGCGGTGCTGCACGGCGAGGACGGAATGCTCGACGCGCTGCGGAAGGGGGCCGTACTGATCGACTGCACGTCGGGTGACCCGCCCACTTCGCGCTCGATTGCGGCGGAGCTCGGTGGGAGGGGAGTGGAATTCATCGATGCTCCGGTGAGCGGAGGAACTATCGCCGCCAAAGCAGGAACGCTCACCGTGATGTGGGGGGGCGATCTGTCGGTATTCGAGCGTGTGCGCCCGGTGATAGAAGCGTTCGGCAAGAAGATCGTCCACGCCGGCCCCGTCGGGTCGGGCGATGCGCTGAAGGCAGTCAACAACGCGCTTCTCGCCGTCCACATTCTATCGGCGGCGGAGGGGTTGGCGGTGCTCGTAAAGGCTGGAGTCGATCCAAAGGTCGCACTGGATGTCATCAACGCATCGAGCGGACGATCGAACAGCTCGGAGAACCTGATCCCGCAACGCGTTCTGACCCGTGCCTTCCCCAGGACGTTCCGGCTCGCGCTCCTGGAAAAGGACATTGGGATCGCGTCTGTAATGGCGAAGGATCTTGGCGCCCGCACACCGCTGATATCACTGACCGCGGAACGCTTCCACGAGGCTCGCGAGAAACTTGGAGAGAAAGCGGATCACGTCGAGGCGGTGAAAATGGTCGAGCAGGAAAACGGGATCGAGATCAGGTAGCCTGTCGATCGACCTCCGCGATCCTGCGCGCGGCGAGGCGCGGATCGATCACTGGCGCGACGTCCTCGTCGGATTGAGCAAGTGTCAGCGTTGCTCGCTCGACCACGCGATCGCCGCCAGGGGCCAACTCCCCGAATTCGATCTCCGCCCTCCGGCAAAAGCGCTCCTGGCGGGCCCTGTCTTCCATCTCGAGCGGGAAGCCCAGGTTGTGCAGCCGTGCGTGCATCGCCTCGTGGAGGATGGTTGCGCCGACTTCCGCGTCCGAAAAAGCCGGATTCACCGAGAAGGTAAGCTCCACGAGGCAGGCCTTCTGCTCATGGAAATACGCGCCGCGACACGCAAAGCGCTCGACGAGGATATACGCGAAATCGCGCTGCAGATGGCGGAAATGGTGCGGAACGTACCGCTGGACAAGGCCCAGGGCGCGGTCAATTCGCGCCAGCGCGTCATCGGTGCTGATGTCGGGGCGCGTATTGTTGACGACAACGGGAATGCCTCGCACGACGTGGTTAGAAACGCGCGCCTCGGGGCGCCGCTTCCAGAAGCGGATCACGTCGGAGAACACGTCAGTGCCTTCAATTAAGTCTCTTCGGGCGCCATATTTGTGAACCGATGACTACGAAAAATACGACGGTCCTCGACGCACGGGCTGTCGAGCGCACCTTGAAGCGCATGTCGGTGGAGATTGTCGAGCTCAACCACGGCACGGACAATCTGATCATCGTTGGAATCCAGCGCCGCGGTGTTCAGCTGGCAGACCGGCTCGTGAAGATGATTGAAGGCGGAGAAGGGGTCACCGTGCCCCAGGGATCGCTGGACATCACTCTTTACCGGGATGATCTGCAGACGGTGGGCCCGCGGCCGGTCGTAGGTCCGACCTACCTCCCCTGGGATCTGGACGGCAAGCACGTTGTGATCGTCGACGACGTTCTGTACACGGGGCGGACAGTCCGGGCCGCTCTCGATGAGCTCGCGGACTTTGGACGGCCGGCGGCGATCTCGCTCGCTGTGCTGATCGATCGCGGGGGGCGCGAGCTGCCGATCCACGCCGACGTCGTCGGGAAGAAAATCGACGTAGGAGACGAAGAGCGAGTGGACGTAATGGTTGCCGAACTCGATGAGCGCACCGAGGTCGTGATCGTGCCCAAGTCCGCCGCGTGACGGGGACGCTAGGCAAGGATCTCCTCGGCCTGGAGTCGCTGACCGGCGACCAGATTCGACTCATTCTCGACACCGCCGAGCCGTTCAAGGAGATTAGCGAGCGCGCGATCAAGAAGGTGCCGGCGCTCCGCGGTTCCACGATCGTCAATCTGTTCTTCGAGAATTCGACCCGAACGAGGATCTCCTTCGAGTTCGCCGAGAAGCGCCTCTCCGCCGACACGGTAAACGTCTCGACCGCGGGATCGAGTGTGTCAAAGGGTGAGACGCTGGTGGACACGGCGCGCAATCTCGAGGCGATGCGGATCGATATGGTCGTCATTCGTCACTCGGCGTCCGGGGCAGCGCAGTTCCTGGCGGAGCGAATTCACTCCAATGTCATCAACGCCGGAGACGGAACCCACGAGCACCCAACCCAGGGTTTGCTCGATATCCTCACCCTGCGCGACCGGTTCGGAGATCTGAAAGGTCGGCGGATCTGCATCTGCGGAGACATTCTCCATTCACGCGTGGCGAGGTCGAACATTTACGGACTTACCAAGCTGGGAGCGGAAGTGGCGGTTTGCGGACCACGCTCGCTCCTTCCCAATGCGATCGATGAGTTCGGAGTTCGCATCTTCGATCGGGTGGAGGAGGCGATCGAGTGGGCGGAGGCGCTCAACGTCCTGCGGCTCCAGTTCGAGCGGATGACAGCGGGCTACATTCCGTCGGCGCGCGAATACAACAGGGTGTTCGGGATCACTCGCGAGAGGCTGGATCGCGCCAAGCGGGACATTCTGATCCTCCACCCGGGGCCGATGAATCGCGGAGTCGAGATCGACTCGGATGTTGCGGACGGTCCGCACAGCGTGATTCTCGATCAGGTGACGAACGGAGTCGCGGTCAGGATGGCGGTTCTGTACCTCCTGGCGGGTGGCAAGCCGGAGCTCGCCGAGGCAGCGAAGGGCGCCCCAGGTCGTGGGCACGGGGAGCGCGAGTGAAGCCAATCCTTCTTCGTGGTGGAACTGTGGTTGACCCCTCGCAGCGCCTGAATGAGGTCGGAGATCTTCTCATTTCCGACGGCGCGATCACCGAATTCGGGCGGAAGATCGACGCGCCGGACGAAGCAGAAATTGTCGATTGCGATGGACTCATCGTCTCGCCGGGCTTCATTGACGTCCATTGCCATCTGCGCGAACCGGGACGCGAGGATGTGGAGACCGTCGCGACAGGAGCGCGCGCAGCCGCGGCCGGTGGATTCACCGCGGTGTGCGCGATGCCGAACACTGATCCGGTGACGGACAACCAGGCCGCAGTGGGCTTCATCGTGCGCCAGGCCCAGCGCGCCGCGGCCGCTCGCGTCTATCCAATCGGTGCGATCTCCGTCGGCCAGGAAGGGAAGGTGCTCGCCGAGTTCGGCGAAATGGTCGGAGCCGGCGCCATCGCGGTGAGCGATGATGGAAGGCCAGTCGCCAGCGCCCATCTGATGCGGACAGCACTCGAGTACGCGCGAACGTTCAGGATTCCGGTGATAGACCATTGCGAAGAGCCGACGCTCGCCGCGGGCGGGGCGATGAACGAGGGGATTGTCAGCGCGCACCTCGGGCTCAAAGGAGTGCCGGCCGAGGCTGAAGAGATCATGGTGATCCGGGACATTCTTCTCGCGCGTCTGACGGGAGGCCACGTACACCTGGCGCACATGAGCACCAGGGGGTCGGTGGAATTGATCAGGTGGGGCAAGGACCGCCATATCAACGTCACCGCTGAAGTTTGCCCGCACCACCTCTCGCTCACCGAAGAGAGCGTGCGCGGCTACAACACCAACGCGAAGATGAATCCGCCGCTGCGAACGGCGGACGATGTGGAGGCATTGCGGGAGGCGGTGAAGGACGGCACGATCGACCTCATCGCGACCGACCACGCGCCACATCACTACGACGAGAAGGAACGGGAGTTCGCCGATGCACCAAACGGCATCGTCGGCCTCGAAACGGCGCTCGCCGTTATCGTGACTAACCTCGTGGAGAAGGGTTATATCGGTTTTTCCGATCTCGTCGACCGGATGTCCTGCACGCCCGCGCGAATCTTCAATCTCCCGGGTGGAGCTCTCAAGCGCGGATCGGTGGCCGACGTCACCGTGTTCGATCCGTCGGTGCGCTGGAAGGTGGACCCCTCACAGTTTCTGTCCAAGGGAAGGAACAGTCCCTACGCCGGAATGACCCTGGTTGGCCGGGCCGCGTGTACTATTGTGGCTGGGTCGGTCGTCTATCGAGCGGGGAATTCCGCCCGCCGTGGGGAGAGCACGAAACGAGTCAGGGGATAATGCACGATGGCTGAGAGGGAGCCAGTTTCGCTGGACGCGCTCAATGGGTTACTCAAGGAGCGCCAGAGATACGAGGAGTGGCTTGCCGCGCTGGAAGACAAGCGCGCAAACACCCCCGAATCCGTGTACCAGCGAGTCCAGGGCGATTATCAGACGCGTCTGCGCGACGTGTCGAGCAAACTGGCGGAGCGCACCGGCGAGCTGCGCGAAAACATCGACGCCCTGACCATCAAGCTTACTGAGATCACACATCAGGAAACCCAGCAGCGCGAGGCACGGCAGGAAGCCGAGCTGCGCGCCGCGGTCGGCGAATACACGGACAAGCAGTGGAAGGAGATCGGCGGTGCATGGGACAAGGAACTGGCGCGCCTGCTCAAGGAAAAGAATTCAGTCGATGCCCAGCTGAACGACCTGAACCGGATTTTCGGGCTCAGCGTCAAGGAGAAGCAGTCGGAGGCTGCGGCACTCGCCCGCGGGACCAGCGGGGATCGATTCCGCGCGCCCATCTCGCCTGTCGTGCCACGCGCGGCGGTGCCCGAGCCACCGACGCTGAATCCCCCGGGTCGCCTCGGGCAGCCGGTCACTCTGCGGGCCCAGACTCCGTCGCCGCCGCCCGCTCAGGCTCGCTCACCGTTCGACCAGTTCCCCGTCCTTCGCCCAGGCGGGACCAGCACGCCGCCGCAAACGACGACCGCAGTTGCGACACCGCCTTCAGTTCCCAAGAGCGGCGGTCCGAACGATCCGCGATCGGAGCAACACAAGACCCTCAAGTGTCCGGAATGCGGCGCGGCCAACTATCCCACCGAATGGTATTGCGAGCGGTGCGGCGGAGAACTGGCAACGATGTAAAAAAAAAGAGGCGCCGAAAGGCGCCTCTGGGGTCTCACGGTTCCGCGGTTACTTCTCGGCTTTCGCAAGCCGGCTCTTGTGCCGGGCTGCCGCGTTCTTGTGGATCAGTCCCTTCCTGGCCGCGCGATCGAGAAGCTTGACCGCTGTAAGCTTATCCGCCGCATTTCCCGCAGAGGATGCACGCTTGAGCGCCGTACGAAGGGCGGATCTCTGGGCGCGGTTTCGGATCGCGGCCGCGCGCGATTTCCGCATGTTCTTTTTCGCTGAAGCAATATTGGGCACTAACTGATCTCCGAAGTCTTTGGCGGTGATGTAGTCCGGAAATTTGCCGCTCACCACGGCGTATGTCAAGTTGTCCCACGGTGTTAGACGAGCTAACTTGCACGCGCGGAACGCTCCCCAAGCCCTGACACATTGGACAATTTTCAACAATTCATTCTCGTCGCGCCGGTGCTCTTGTTCTCGATGGTCGCGCACGAGTACGCCCACGGATACGCGGCGCTCAAGCAGGGGGACTCTACCGCGTACGCTCTCGGGCGCCTTACCTGGAATCCGATCCCGCACATCGATCCATTTTACACCGTCATCATGCCTTTGCTGGCATTCATCGTCAGTCACGGCAACATGGTGTTCGGAGGGGCGAAGCCCGTACCAGTGGTGCCGCGAAATTATCGAGACTACAAACGCGGCGACATCATTGTGTCACTGGCGGGGGTTGCCACCAATCTTCTGATTGCGCTGGCGTGTGTGCCTTTGATGATCATCCTGGGGCTTATTGGAAACGCGGCGGCTCCGGTCGCGACGACTGCTGCGATCCTTCAGGCGATGCTTGGCTTTGGGATCATCATCAATCTTTCACTCGTCGCGTTCAACCTCATACCGATACCGCCGCTGGATGGATCGCACGTTTTTAAATACCTTCTCCCTCCGGCCTGGGCTCTGAACTATCAGAGGCTCGGCGCACAAGGCTTGCTGATACTCATCGTGCTCCTGACCTTCGGGCGACCGTTGTTGAACCTTTGGTTTGCCCCGGTTTTCTTTCTGGAAACTTTGGCGAGTCGAGTGGTGATGCCCTACCTCATTCCCAGCCCATGGACGATGTAAGGTTTGCCGGTGCGTCCTCTTCGGGCATCGCAGAGAACACGGCTTCCGAGGTGTTCCTTGTGGAGCTCGCCGAGTTCTCCGGGCCGCTCGATCTTCTGCTCTCCCTCATTCGTGACGAGCAGATAGACATCTACGACATTCCGATCGCCCGCATCGCGGAGCAGTTCCTCGCGCGGATCTCGACGCTCAAACTCGATGAAGCAGCGGACTATCTCGAAATGGCTGCCCGGCTGGTGCGCATCAAGGCGCAAATGCTTCTGCCGCGACGAGAGGGTGAGGATGTCTGGGACGATCCGCGCGCCGGGCTGGTGAGACGGCTTCTGGAGTATCAACAGGTGCGTGAAGTGGTCGATGTTCTCGAAAGGCGGAGCGAAGAGCGCCGGGGAAGGTTTGCCCGAGCGTACACGCAGCAAACGGTGCAGCTTCCCGTCGCGGGACCTCTGAGGATCTCCTTGCCGGAGCTGCTGAGCGCGGTTGACCGCGTTCTTCGGCTGGCGAAGAAGCCACACATTCACGACATCATCCCTCGAGCCCTCGACGTCGACGGAGCAATCGGGATCGTGCGGGCGCTGCTCGCCATCCGGGCGCAGGCGCACTGGAAGGACGTAGTGCCGAAGAAAGCCGAGCCCTGGGAAGTATTGTCGGTGCTTCTCGCGCTGCTGGAGCTCGC
This sequence comes from Gemmatimonadales bacterium, assembly GCA_038227135.1. Lineage (GTDB taxonomy): Bacteria > Gemmatimonadota > Gemmatimonadetes > Gemmatimonadales > Gemmatimonadaceae > UBA4720. The sequence goes on along the minus strand of JBBRQC010000039.1, from coordinate 2,416 downwards.
CAAGCTTGGAGAGCTCCGACTGCTCCAGCCGCGGCCCTTTGCCGCTTTCGAGATAAATCGTGACTCCTCTAGCGAAGCTGCTTGAGGCGGCGCTCTTCGCGAGCGCTGTTCCGGTCCCGCGAGATGCGCTGCGCCTCATGGCGGGGCACTCTGACGATGGCGAGTCGACGCTTGAGTCAGCACTCGCCGAGCTCCGCGATCATTACGACAACGAGGGGCATGGCGTCGAGCTGATCGAAGTGGCGGGGGGATGGCAGATTCTGACGCGGCCCGAATACACCGAGGCCATTGAACGGGCGCAGCTCGCCGCCCGCCCCCAGCGGTTGTCGGCGGCGGCGCTCGAGACGCTCGCGATCATCGCCTATCGCCAGCCGATTGGGAGAGCCGAGATCGAAGAGATCCGCGGGGTGGGAGCAGGCGCGATCCTCAAGTCGCTGAATGAAAGGGGGTTGATCGACATCACCGGGCGCGGTGAAGGTCTGGGGCGGCCGCTCCTCTATGGCACGACGCCATCGTTCCTCGAGCAATTCGCGCTGCGCCATCTCGAGGAGCTTCCACGCGCCGACGAGCTTGCGATCGCGCTCCGCGCTCCTCGCCAGGCGACTCCAACGTCGGTCGCGACGTCGAAGGACAATGGCGAGGCCCCGCCACGGGCTGATTGATGTCCGAAAGGTCGATGCGAATTCAGCGCGCCCTCGCACGCGCCGGAGTCGCGTCGCGTCGCGGCGCCGAGGAGCTCGTGGCGGCGGGACGGGTTCATATCAACGGCGCAGTGGCGACGACGGGACAGAGCGTCGACCCTGCCCGTGACACGATAACGCTGGATGGAAAACGGATTGGCGCGCCGGCGGCAGCGCACTGGATCGTTCTCAACAAGCCAACCGGCGTCATCACCACGCGAGACGATCCCGAGCGCCGGCGGACGGTTTTTGATCTGATCGAGGATGTGCCCGGTCTCACCTACGTGGGGCGGCTCGATTACATGACCGAGGGCGTCCTGCTGCTCACGACCGACGGCGACGCGGCGCACAAATTGACACATCCGAGCAGCGAAATTGAACGCACATATGTAGCGAATGTGCGCGGGGATGGCGGAAGCGCGGCACGAGCAGCCGCGAAAGGGATACAGCTCGAGGACGGGTTCGTCGTTCCGCGGGACGTTACGGCGCGACAGGTAGGGCGCGGTTTGTGGGATCTCGAGCTCACGATCGCGGAAGGGAAGACGAGAGAAGTCAGGAGGCTATGCGAAGCCCTTGGGCTCAGGGTCGAGCGCCTCGTACGCACCAAGTTCGGACCGGTAAAGCTTGGATCACTGGAATCGGGAAAGTCACGAGCGCTGACCGCGCGCGAAAACGAGATCATCTCCGCCCTCACTAGGAGCGGCGACGGAAGCAAGACCATCAAGAGAGGAGCAAGTCGTGACACCAAGCGCCGTTACAGCCGCTGACGCATCGATAGTTCAGGAGGTCGTGCGACAGGTCGGCCGCCGCATCGTCGGGCAGGAATACATGGTCGAACGACTCCTGATAAGTCTGCTCACCGGTGGACACGTACTCCTCGAAGGTGTTCCGGGGCTCGCGAAGACACTCACGGTGAGGACTCTGGCTGAAACGATCAACACCACTTTCAGCAGAATCCAGTTCACACCGGACCTTTTGCCGGCGGACGTCGTGGGGACCCAGATCTACGATCAGTCGAACGGCAAATTCTCGGTGAAGAAGGGGCCGATCTTCGCCAACATCATTCTAGCTGACGAAATCAATCGCGCTCCGGCCAAGGTTCAGGCAGCCCTGCTCGAAGCGATGCAGGAGAAGCAGGTCACTATTGGCGGCACCACCCACATCCTCGAGGAGCCGTTCCTCGTTCTGGCGACGCAGAACCCGATCGAACAGGAAGGGACGTACCCACTTCCCGAAGCGCAGGTCGACCGATTCATGCTGAAGCTGCACGTCGGCTATCCGACGCGCGACGAGGAGAAGGAGATTCTGCGGAGAATGGCCGGCGGGGAACCGATTCCGGTCGATCGCGTCGCCACGCCGGCGCAGATTCTGTCCACCCGTCGTCACATCGCCGAGCTGTACATGGACGATCGCATCGTCGATTACATCGTCGAGATCGTTCACGCCACCAGGAACCCTGAGCAGGCGGGGCTGCCCGACCTCAAACCGCTGATCGAGTTCGGCGCCAGTCCGCGCGCGACGCTTTCTCTCGCTCAGGCTTCCCGTGGACACGCATTCTTGCGCGGACGGGCGTTCGTCACACCGGACGACGTCAAGGCGATTGCGCCCGACGTGCTTCGCCACCGCGTGCTGCGCACCTACGAGGCGGAGGCCGAGGAGGTGACGAGCGACGAGATCGTAAGCCGCGTGCTCGAGGCGATCCCGGCCCCGTGATAGGGAAGTTTCGGCTCCTCAAG
>JBBRQC010000038.1:0-25112 GCA_038227135.1 Gemmatimonadales bacterium | reverse complement strand
CGATGATCGCGTTTCATGGGACTGCCGATCCGGAGGTTCCATACAACGGCGGTTCCTCATGGATAACCTCGAGACCGTTTCCGAATGTGCAGAGGTGGGTGGCGAATTGGGCACGTAGAAACCGGTGCGCAGACAACCCGGTCGAATCGTCGGTGGCGGTTGATGTCACGCGTCGCGCCTACACGAGCTGCGCTGACGGCGCGGGTGTAGTGCTTTACACGGTTCAGGGAGGAGGGCATACCTGGCCTGGTGGCACGCCGCTGCCGGAATGGTTCGCCGGTCGCACCACTCGCACCATCGATGCTACGAGCGTGATGTGGACCTTCTTTCGTGAGCATCCCCTTAACCGCGACTAGCACGGCCACGCTCTTCGCTTCGGAGTAACTTTGAGACCTCTCGCCGCGTAGGGTATCTGTACGAGGAGGAGATTCTCATGACCCGACGCTCCAGGCTTTGGCAGGCAGTTGTTGCGCTCTTCATCGTCATCAACGTGGGGGGCGCGGGCTTCGCCATAGCGATGGGCGAGCCCGTCCACGCACTCGCCCACGCTGTGCTGCTCCTCGTGGGATACGTCGGATGGCTGGTCGCGCCGTGGCGACGGCGTCGGGATCTCGAGCCTGCCCAGCTCCCCGACGAGCGCATCGAGTATCTGCAGCAATCAGTGGATGCCGTCGCGCTCGAAGTAGAGCGCCTCGGGGAGTCTCAGAGGTTCAACGAAAAACTGCGGGCCGTAAGAGACGAGATCACTCCACCGAAGAAGGACCCATGACGGACGAGCGCAGGCTCAATCGCAGCTGGATCTGGCTCGGTGTACTCCTGCTCGTCGTTGGATTCCTCGGGCACTACTTCGCGGCGCGAGCGATCGGCGGCAGCTACATCGCTTTCAGGGATCATATTTTCGGCTTCTTCATGATTCTCGTCGTGACGGGCGCAATCATCGCCGGCCTTGGTTGGAAATTCTGGAGAGGCCGCAGCGACATCACGCTGCTGATTATCGGAATAGTGCAGGCGCTCTTCGGCATCTTCGTCTACATCGAGCGCTTCAGCGTCCACGGTTGAGACCCGGTAGTCGTTAGCGTCAACCGAGCGATCGGGACGAACCTCGCGCCCTTGGTCGGAGAGCCCTTGCCGATTAGCGTCCGTTATCGCCGGCCAGGGGACGACATGGGTCAGAAAGTGGACGACGCGGCGTTGGACACACTCTTCCGCGAAGCGCGAGCGACTGCCTCGCCTGGCATTCAACGAGGCGTGCTCACTACTGCAGACTCGCTCCTGAGATTTCTCCCGGGAATTATCTGACGGCTTCTCCAAACGAAGTAATCGGATCAACATCGACGGGAACGCTGCCCGTCTTGCTCAAGGCCGCTTTCAAATCAGCCGGCATGGTTCCGTACTTGGCGAACCATGATTCCGCCCTGACGCGATTACCCGTCGCCTCGATGTCGAGTAGCTCCCTGGCGAGACTCGCGACCGCAACCGGAAACTTCGCGAAATCGATCGCGTAACGCCCGTTCGCATCCCGCGTGATCGCGCCCTGCTCGACGAAATAGTTGAATTCCATCATCTCGGCTCTGGCGTGGGCCTCGGCCACTCCGAACCGCACGGTGCGGAAAATTCCCGCCACGTGCGAAGCGTAGTAGTCGCGCGCGCGGGATTTGGGCAGAACGCCCTTGTTCATCAGCCAGTCCAGTCCGTATAAGCCGACGATGTCCGCCTTCGCTTCCTCGAGGCCGCTGTAGATCGGACCGATCGATTCGCGGATGTCTGCCTGCTTTCCGGCGACGCGCGAATACGCTGGACCCAGGCCGTGGGAGATCTCGTGCATCACGACGACGGATAAATACCCGTCCATCGACGCGAGATTCGCCTGATCCTGACGCATCAGCAGCTTGCCGATCGGAAGCACGACGTAATTCACGCGCGCGTCCATGAAGTTCTTGAAGAAGATCTTCTTCGTCCCCTTCTCGGCGTGAATGCGTGGATCATTGGGGAGATTGTCGGCGACCGCCTGATAACCGTGCCGCAGATCTCCGCTCCGGTACGGCGCGTCCATCACTTCCATCGGCGTCGGATGACCGGCGTTGGATGGCTTGTCCGCCGCGGCTAGCGGCAGCGCGTCCTGGATGTCGGACACGTACTTCTTGTACGTCGCCAGCTTGGCACTCTCACTCGGATTCCGGACCATCACCGCAGCGCCATACGATGTCTTGACGCCGAGCAGGTCGTCGAGGTACGTCTCGTACGGGGCCATGATCACGTCGAACTTGGGATTGTCCAGGTCGACCCACGCGAGATCGCTCTTGTAGTAATCGTCCGTCATCAGCGCATCGGCGCGAAGACGAAGGAAGTTGGCGAATGCCTTGTCGTCGCTCAGCGCGGCCGCGTCACGCAACGCCCTGGCAGCCGGCACGACGAACTCATTGTACTCGACGTGGTAGGGAACCCCGACGAGATCATTGCCGCTCCGCTTGACCACCGTCCAAGGACTGTAAATCTCGGCTTTCTTCCCGGGATGCGCGGCGACGTAGTCCTCGATCTCCTTCCGGGTAATCCCTGCCGGATAAAGAGCGTGTCCCGGCTCGTAGACCGTGCCCGCCAGAAACGGCTTGTTCCCCTCGAGCAGGTCGTATCTGCTCCCGTTGATCAACAGAAAATGGCGGATCTGTTTTTCGGTGGGGCCCGGACAGTTTGCGAGCGCCTTGTAGAGCGCGAGTCCTTCCGGGTCCGCCTGTCGCCAGAAGATGCTCTCGAAGTTCTGTCCGGCTTCGACGAGCTTTCGCGCCATTCTCACTTCGCGCGGCGAAAGCCCCGCCGTGGAGAACCGCATCCTGACCGGTCGGAACTTGGCGAGCTGCGCGGCGATGTTCTCGGACTGGGCAGGGTGCGAGGAACAGCTCGGCGGTGGGCTCGTGGTCGCACCCGCGATCGAAGAGTGATGCGCGGATGTCGCGCCGATCGATGCTATGGCGGCCGAGGCGAGAAGGAGGGGATGGTTTTTCATAAAGGAAAGGTATGGCGCCGCCGGCATATGGGTAGTTGCCCCCGCGGTGGCCTGATCAGGCCCATAGAGACGCTCTCGCATCCGCGAGAACTCTGACCCAACTTTCGGGATCGCACATCCACGCGATTCTTTCGCCGCAAACATGTTCGATCTCGACGGAGAGGCGACGGCTGTATGAGACCAGCGTATCGTTGTCTGGCACTTATTTATTGCGTCGGGCTGATGACGCCCACGCACGCTTCGAAATCGCAGGCGCCAACCAGTCCGACCAGCGACGAACGGTTCAAGGCCGACATCCTCGTCATCGCGCCGCATCCCGACGATGAGTCGACCATCGCGGGTTACCTGGCGAAAGCCGTACTCGACGAGCACCGTCGAGTCGCCGTGGTCGTCACCACCCGCGGCGATGCGGGACAGAATCTCGTCGGCTACGAGCAAGCCCGATCGTTGGCGGAGATCCGCGAGACGGAGACACGACAGGCGCTCGGCTCGATCGGAATCACCAACGTCTGGTTCCTCCGTGCTCCCGATACATGGGCGCAGGATGTCTCCGACGTCCTCCGCTCGCTCGAGACGTCCAACCACGGCAGCTCACTCGGCGAAGCTGTCCGATTCATCAGATTGACGCGCCCGGCAGTGGTGATCACGATGCTGCCCGCGACGGTAGTTGGCGAGAACCACGAAGATCATCAGGCCGCAGCGGTAATCGCCACCGAGGCGTTCGATCTCGCCGGGGATCCGACGTGGTTTCCCGAGCAAGTCGCATCCCCCGAAGACCATCTGTGGTACGGCAACCTGATGGAGGGACTGCGCGTGTGGCAGCCCCAGAAGCTCTACTACTATACCGATGCGTCGCACTTCGACTTCATGAGGGGCAAGGGCCCCGAATACTCGATGACCGAGGTGTCGCCGTCGCAGCGGGTATCGTACGCGCGGCTCGCGGCGAAGGAACTGTCATTCCATCGAACCCAGTACGGCGATCAGCCAGCCAAAGCGCTCGCGACGAATGACCTCCACGATTTCGATCAGCCGCTGCCGTTCGTGCTAGCCAAGTCGTTGGTGGGTGGCGCCGTTGCCGGCGACATCATGGAGGGCGTTCGCTCAGGCGCGATTCCATTCTCGCCCGTGCGCGGGTACCGGGCGCCCGATTCTTCCGGCATATCGATGGAGCTGGGCCAGGGCTGGGCGTTCTATCGGCGCTTCTATCCGGCGCACAACCTCGACGTCATGCCCGGGCTGCTGGCCCCGGAGCTCGGTGTCGGAAGTGGAGCGCATTTCCCTGTTATGCTCCTCCTCCACAACGACACGGACAAAGCTGTCGCAATCAATTTGCGAACGAAGCTGCCGCCGGGGTGGACAGTGGACAGCACTTCGGAACAACACGCTCATCTCTGGCCGATGAGCTCCTTCACCGCACCCGCGTACTCCGACTTCCCTATCCGAATCCGGCTCGTGGCGCCAAGACCCGACAAGTCTCAATGGCAAACGATTACGTGGACCGCTAACGCTGCCGGACAGGAGATCGCACCCGTCACGCTCAGGGTTTTCGTGGGGAGACCATAGTCCGGTAAAACGCCCGTTTGGGCGTGTTAATTGCCTTACCGTACAATTCAGAAAACCCTCTCCTCCTTGCCGGCGGGTACCAACCGCTGCCGACGACGCCTTCGACCCACTTGGGATCCTCAGATGCCGTGCTCCGAAGGCAGGCGCAAGCGCTCAGGTCAGGCTAATCGACATGGGGGCCGCCTGTACGCTGACGCGAAAAAACATTCGTGGATATCCTGACATTCGAGCTCGATGGCAGACGGCACGCCTTCCGAGCCGATCACGTCGTGCAGGTGGCGCAAATGGTCGAGATCTCACCCCTTCCGGGAGCGCCGGCCGTTATCGAAGGCGTCGTCAATGTCCGCGGAACCGTAGTTCCCGTATTTGACCTCAGGGCGCGGCTCGGGTTGCCACCGCGTGCGATCGATCCGACGCAGCACCTCGTGATTTTATCTACCGGCGCACGCTCGTCCGCCGTTAGAGTCGATGTGGCGGAGGATTTGGTTTCCATTCCCGACTCCGACATCGCCTTTTCACTCGCGGATTCGGGCATTCACGACGCAGGCTCGCGCCACGTCGCCGGTATCGCGGGCACACCCGACGGCACGACGATCATCTACGATCTCGCTGCCTTCCTCTCGCAATCCGAGACAGAAAGCCTCGACCATTCGCTCAAAACTGCAAGTGGCTGAGAAAACCATCAACCGGTCGCACCGCTTCGAGTGGACGCAACCCGGATTCGCGGCAATCGCTCTCGCGTTGACCGAGACAACCGGCCTCGTCTTTCCCTCCAACCGCCGCGAGTCCGCCGAAGCTGGAATTCGCCGCGCGATGACAGCGGCGTGCATCTCCGATCCCGCCGAGCTGCTGCGCGCGATCAGAGCAGCGGGTGAGATTCGCGACATCCTGATCACCGAGCTCACGATCGGAGAAACCTATTTTCTCCGCGAAAACGGACAGCTGGACTTCCTGAAGGAGACGGTGCTTCCAGGGTTGAAAGCCGCTGGCCTTTCCCGCCCACTCCGCCTCTGGTCCGCGGGCTGCGCGACCGGCGAAGAGCCGTACTCACTCGCGATGACGCTCAAGGATGCCGCGTGGCCAGGCGCGTTCTCCGTTCTCGGAACCGATCTCGCTTTCGCCAGACTGGTGGCGGCAAAACGCGCGCGCTATACCGCGTGGTCGATGCGCGGCGTCAGCGAGACATTCATCGCCCGGTATTTCGAGAGACACGGGAAGCAGTTCGTGCTCCGGCAGGACATCCGCAACGCGGTCGAGTTCCGGGTGCTGAACCTCGCCGCGCCGGAGTATCCCTCGCCCTTTTATGGCGTCGGGCAGATGGACGTGATCTTCTGCCGCAACGTCCTGATCTACTTCGATCTGGCGACGGTGGCTGATATCGCAGCACGACTCGTCGCATCGCTCGCGCCCGGCGGGTGGCTCTTCCTCGGCGCTTCCGATCCGCCGATAGCCGAATTCGTACCCTGCGAAGTAGTTCTCACCGGAGCTGGCCTGGCGTATCGGCCGCCTGGCACCACGGCCGGCGACACCCCGTCGATCTTCAGGGGCGCCGCGAAATGGCCGGCCGACGACTCTACCAGGACGCTCGAGTTTGAGGAACCATTCGTCGAAGCGCTCACCCCCGAATCAACCGTGGTTTCCGACACCACCGGTGTTGCATCCCTCGAGCCAGCAGAGCCCGCCGGTCCGGACGTCGAGGCGCGCGACAGCTGCGAAGCCGCTTACGAGCAGGCGGACTACGAGGCCGCTGAACGCCTGGCGCGGCGCGCGATGGATCGCGGTGAGAACACCGAAGCCATCTGGATAGTGCTCGTCCGCAGTCTCGCCAACCGCGGCGATCTCGATGCGGCGGGGGAAGCTTGCTCCACCGCGCTCGATCGGCACCGGATGTCCGTCGAGCTCACCCATCTGCACGGCGTTCTTCTCGCGGAGGCAGGCCGGTACGCTGACGCCGCGATCGCCGCCAAACAGGCGCTGTATTTGAGTCCCCATTACACAATCGCGCATCTCGCGCTGGGCGACGCGCTATCGCGCACCAGTGATACGGAGAACGCACGGCGCGCTTTCAGAAATGCCGAGACGCTGCTCGCGGGATTCGCTTCCGATTTTTCGGTGCCGGGCGCCGATGGCGCTGAGGCGGGCCAGCTCCTCCGCATCGCTCGCTTTCGTCTCGAGACGCTCGGCGTGAACCCCCGGCCTGCGCTTCGATGACTGAAACGACCACGTCCGCGCGCACGCTGTTACTCGAGCGTGCACGTCAGCTCGCTCGGCCCGTCGACGGCCTGGATCAGGGCGATGGGGAGAGAGCCACGCCTTTGCTCGTCGCCAGATTCGGCGACGAGCGGGCCGCGATCGAGCTCGACTGCATCATCGAAGTTTATCGCGCCAGCGTGCTGACGCCGATTCCCGGCGCGCGCGCGCCAGTCGTTGGCGCCGTCGCATGGCGAGGACGCATACTGACAGTGCTCGACATCGCTCACAGCCGGCACGAGCCAATAGCCACTACAGACGACACACGCATCCTTGTCCTCGGACAGCGAACGGCGTCTTTCGCGGTCCTCGCTGACGAAGTCGAGGACGTCCAGGACGTGAGCACGCATGAAGCCCTGCCGCTCGCCAGCATCTCCCCCGCGCGGCGGGAAGTCGTCCGCGGCGTGACTGCGGACGGAATCGTCGTGCTGAATGCGGCCGCGCTCATCGCTCGATTTGCACCAATCCAACACTCCACCGGAACACGGGAATGACACTTACAATCGGCCGGCGCATAACGCTCGGCTCTGCGATCGTCCTGCTGCTGCTCGCCATCGTCGCGGCGGTCAGCTACTGGTCCCTCAGGCACACATCCCAGACGTACGCCACCGCGTTGGATGGGAGGAGAACACTCCTCGGGCCGGCCATTGCGGCCGAATCCGAGATACGCGCTGCCAACGTCGAGGACCTTCGCTATCTCCTGGACGGCTCCGCAAGCGATCTTGCCAACAAGGGAACGCGCATCGCGAAAGCGCGGGAATTGATCGGCGGCATAATCGCCGCCTCGCCGAAGGAGAGCATTCCGCCGTGGCGCACGGTTGATTCACTCACCACTGCCTGGTCAGCCTCGGCTGACGAGGCGGCAGTCCAGCGCCGGGCGGGAAACGTTGCGGAGTCGAATCGAATCAGGGCCGCTCGCGTGCAGCCCGCACGAGAAGAGCTCGACCGTCAGATTGGCGCGCGCGTCGAGTGGGCGCGAGTCTACACGGACTCGATCGCAGCTGCCGGAAAGCAGACCGCGACATCCGCGCAGCGGTCCCTCCTTTGGGGCCTGCTGCTCGCACTTCTCTTCGGGATCGTCGCCAGCTGGCTCCTGAGCCGGTCCATCAACAGACCACTCCAGGAGACGTCCGCCGTCATCGGCACGAGTGCCGCCGAGATTCTGGCTGCCACCACCGAGCAGGCCGCGGGAACTAACGAGTCGATGGCAGCGATCACGGAGACGGTCGCGACCGTCGACGAAGTCGCCCAGACGGCGAATCAGGCAGCGCAGCGCGCAAAGGTGGTCGCAGACTCAGCGCAGCGGGCGGCGGAAAACGCGCGTCAAGGACGGAAGGCGATCGCGGACACGCAGTCCGCAATGAGCGCAGTCGAGGGCCAGGTCGGCTCCATCGCCGAGCGCATTGTCGCGCTCGCCGACCAGGCGCAGGCGATCGGTGAGATCATCACCGCAGTCAGCGACATCGCCGAGCAGACGAAGCTCCTCGCCCTGAACGCCGCCGTGGAAAGCGCGCGCGCCGGCGAGCACGGCCGTGGATTCGCGGTCGTTGCGTCGGAGATCAAGGCGCTGGCGAGTCAGGCGAAGCAAAGCACCACGCAGGTACGGCAGATCCTGGGTGACATTCAGCGCGCGACAAGCGCTGCTGTCATGACCACCGAGCAGGGAACAAAGCAGGTCGCGATCGCATCGGGACAGGTGAAGCAGACCGGAGAAATCATGAACGGGCTAGCCGAAACCGTGAACGAAGCCGCCCAGGCCGCGGCGCAGATCGTCGCCTCCGCGGGCCAGCAGGCGATCGGGATGGATCAGATTCGCCAAGCGATCGCGAACATCCACGACGCCACCCAACAGAACCTCACCGCGACGCGTCAGTCGGAGCAGGCGGCTCAGGATCTCAACCAGCTAGGAACGCGTCTGATGGCGCTTGTCGGCACCTCTGTCTCGCGCGAAAGAGTGCGCCGCGGGTGACCGAACGCACGGCGGCTGACCGAACGGCCCTCGCCGCTCGCCTGCTCGTCACGTTCCTCGACGAGCTCGACGAACAATTGCGCGCGCTGGACGCTGACCTCCTCGCGCTCGAGCGCGATCCGGCGGATGCCGAACACCTGCGGTCGGTATTTCGAGTCGCGCACACGCTGAAAGGCGCGTCACGCGCCGCCGGTGTTCATGCGATCGAGGAGGTGTGTCACGCACTCGAGACGATGTGCGCCGTCGCGCGTGATTCGGGCACACCGCTCGCCAGCTCTCAGATCTCTCTGCTGTTTGCCGGATCGGATGCGCTGGCCGACGCCGGGAAACTGTTGCGCGAGGGCCGCGATGCGGGCTCGTCGGCGGTGGTTGTGGAATTGCTCGAGCAGCTTCGACGCCGCGCTAGCGCAACCGAGAGTGGCGGTCGGACGTCGCCGGCACCCGTGCTTGAGACGGTTGGACCGATACCTGATCGGCGATCGGCGGATCCCGAACCGGATCGACGATCGTCCGATACCGCGAGCGTGCCTGACCCAGGCACGGTTGCGCCTGGATCCGCTCTGGCTGCACGAGACCAGGTTCGCGTCGGCACACGGCAGCTCGATTCGCTGGTGACCGTCGCCGGTGAGCTGCTCGCAATGACCGGCATGATCGGCGATCGACCGGCCGACGCCGAAGCGATTGCGGAGTCGATCAGGGTGTGGCGCGCCGAGTGGCGGCGGGGCGCCGGAGTGTACCGCCGAAGTCTCGCGCAGTCCGACGCATCGCCAGCAATCATCGGCGTGATGGCCGCGGTGGACGATCATCTGGCGCACCTCGACGGCCAGGTGGCTGAGCTCGCCCGCGCGATCGGCAATGACGCCCGGACGCTCGGCGGGACGACATCCCGACTCGTCGAGAACGTCAGGCGCCTGCGGATGCGCCCTTTCGCAGACATTGCCGAGCCGCTCCCGCGCGCGACCCGCGACATCGCTGCCAGTGTCGGCAAGGAAGTGCGAGTCGTGGTGGAAGGCCAGGAGGTCGAGGCCGATCGAACTGTGCTGGATGCCCTGCGCGAGCCGTTGTTGCACCTCGCTCGCAACGCCGTCGATCACGGGCTCGAAGCACCGGCCGAGCGCACTCGTCAGGGCAAACAGCCGGAGGGATCCGTCGGCGTGCGCGCCGAGCTTGGCGGTGACTGGCTTCGGGTCACGATCGCCGACGACGGAGCAGGACTCGATGTCGGCGCGATTCGCCAGATGCTGAAGGAGCGCGGCCGTGACATACCCATCGACGATCGCGATGTCGCACGAACGCTATTCGAGAGCGGATTCAGCACCCGCCGCGTGGCGACGAACATTTCCGGCCGCGGCGTAGGGCTCGACATCGTCCGCACCGCGGTCGAGCGACTGGGTGGAACTGTGACTGTGCAATGGGTGGCTGGCGCGGGGACGACGTTCACGATCGAAGTCCCGGTCAGCGTTGCCACAATGCGCGCGCTGATCGTGAGAGTCGGCAAGCAGATGCTGGCTATTCCGACGACATTCGTCGAGCGATTGATGCGCGTGTCGCGCGAGCAGGTTCGGTCGGTAGAGGGCAGCAGCATGCTGACCGTTGGAAGCGAGGCCCTACCACTCACTTCGCTCGCACGCCTGTTGGGCGCACCGCTCGTTGATCCACTGCCCGGCCCTTTATTGAACATTTTCACGCTGGGGCTCGCCGGCCGCCGGCTGGCAATCGCCGTCGACGAACTGTGCGAAGAGAGAGAGGTATTCGTGCGTCCGCTGGAGTACGCCGGACACGAAGCGGCCATGCGCTATTCGGGGGCCGCACTTCTCGATGGAACACAGATCGCTCTCGTCGTGAATGCCGGCGCCCTGCTGGGCTCGACTGGGCGCGCCGACGGTCGCGACGCCTCGATGGGATTCGCCAGTGAAACGATCGCACCCCCGCGCGAGTGGCACATCCTCGTCGTGGACGACTCCATCACTACGCGCACGCTGGAGGAAAGCGTGCTGTCAGCAGCTGGTTATCGGGTGACGACGGCCGTCGATGGCGTGGACGCATTGCGACTGGTGAAGGCGGGCGGTGTGGACCTGGTCGTGAGCGACGTCGAGATGCCGCGGCTCGATGGCCTTGGCCTGACGGAGCAGATCCGCGCGGCGCCCGCACATGCGAAGCTCCCGGTGATTCTCGTGACATCGCTCGACAAGCCCGAAGAGCGCGCTCGCGGCCTGGAAGCTGGCGCCGACGCCTACATCATGAAATCGAGCTTCGATCAGGACACGCTGCTCGGCATCGTTCGCCAGCTGCTGGGAGACGCGTCGTGATCCGCGTACTGGTGGCAGAAGATTCACCGACTGCGCGCCAGCTCATCGTCGAGATGTTGACGAGTGATCCCGCTATCACCGTCATCGGCGAGGCGCGTAACGGGCTCGAAGCGGTCGAGATGGCGGAGCGGCTTCGGCCCGATCTGATCACCATGGACGTCCAAATGCCCGAGCTGGACGGTCTCGAGGCTACGATGCGCATCGTCGGCAAGGTGCCAACGCCCATCATCATCGTGTCGTCTCAAGCGAACGCCAACGAGGTCAGCCTCTCGCTCGAGGCGACGAGCGCGGGCGCCTTGATGGTGCTGCCGAAGCCAGCCGGGCCAACCTCGCCGCGGTTCAAGGAACAGCAGGCGCACCTCGTCGCGATGGTCAAGGCCATGAGTGATGTGAAAGTGGTACGCCGCTGGGGCGCGTCCACGCCGACCACGCCGCGTCGCGCGATCGGAAAGAAACGCGCGGGAACGCTCGAGCGACCGCGAATGATCGCGATCGGCGCCTCCACCGGCGGCCCCGCGGCGCTCAGGGACGTGTTGCATGCGCTGCCCGAAAGTCTGCCGGTGCCCATCCTCGTCGTGCAGCACATCTCCAAGGGCTTCGTCGATGGCCTGGCCAATTGGCTCGCCGCCAACACTCCCCTCGAGGTCCGCGTGGCTACGGCTTCGGAGATGACCTATCCCGGGGTCGTGTATCTCGCCCCCGACGACCAGCACCTCGGCATCCACGCAGACGGGCGCATAAAGCTGTCGATTGCGCCGCCGATCGGCTCATTCCGGCCTTCGGCAACGCACCTCTTCGAGAGTGCCGCGGGTGCGTACGGGAGCCGGATGATTGCGCTGATCCTCACCGGGATGGGCGATGACGGAGTCAGTGGTCTTCGCGCAGTGCACGCGGCAGGTGGGTTGGTGCTGGCGCAGGATGAGGCGACTTCGATCGTGTACGGGATGCCGCGCGAAGCAGCGCGTGCCGGAGTCGTCAGCAGCGTTCTCGCGCTTCCGCACATCGCCCCCTTTCTCATCGAGGCGCTCGCATGAGCGAGCGGATTCTGGTCGTCGAGGATAGCGCGACCCAGGCTGCTGCTCTCGCGCACCTGCTCGAGCAGGAGGGTTACGACGTCGTCGTCGCGCGCGCCGGCGAGCGCGCGATGGAGCTCGTGCAAACCCAGCGCTTCGATCTGGTGCTGAGCGACGTCGTGATGCCGGACATCAGCGGCTATGACGTGGCTCGCCGTATAAAAGCAGATCCGAAGCTGCGCGATCTGCCGGTGGTGTTGCTGACCAGCCTGAACGATCCACTCGCCATCGTGCGTGGCGTCGCGAGTGGCGCCGACAGTTACGTCACGAAGCCATATCTCCCCGAGCGATTGCTCGCTCGCATCCGCGCCGCCATCAACCGTCCGCGACGCCCGCCCGACGCTGCTCCGACGCCGCCCGTCGATGTCACCCTCCTCGGATCGACCTTCACCATCGCAGCCGACACCGAGCACATTCTCGGGCTCGTCGTGTCGAGCTACGAGGACCTGATGCTGACCAGCGCTGCTGTGCGCGCAGCGGAACGAAGGGCGCGCTTCCTCGCGGAAGCAGGGGAATTGCTGTCGGCATCGAATGACGCCGACCAGGTCCTGAAGGATCTGGCGCGGCTCGCGGTTCCCTCCATCGCGGACCTGTGCATTGTCGATGCGCTCAATGACGATGAAAGCATCCGCCGGGTGGACGTCGCGCAGGCAGATACTTCACTCGCGGGTCTGGCCGCAACACTCGCGATCCCCATGGCTGACGGCGCTCTGCCGCTGTCGACTGCGCTCCCTGTGCAGCACGCGTTCATCGATGTCCCGGACGTTGCTACCGAACAAGGAGCAGCGCTCGTCGGCGGCGGGATTCGGTCTTTCATTGTCGCCCCTCTAATCGCGCGCGGAGAAACACTCGGGACGCTCATCCTCGTCTCGGCGTCGAGCAACCGCCATTACGGCGACGAAGACCTGGATCTCGCCACCGACCTCGCCCGGCGAGCAGCTCTCGCGGTGGACAATGCGCGGCTCTACCAGGTGGCGCAGCAGGCAACGCGCGCGCGCGACGACGTCCTCGGGATCGTCTCGCACGATCTGCGCAATCCACTGAATACCATCAGCATGGCGGCGAGCTTCCTTCTCGATGTAATCGGCCCGGCGGGATTGACGATCCCCGGGGGTCCTCCCCCCGCCCAGCCGATATCGCTCCCGCCGAAGCTGAGCATCGTCCTCCGGGCCGTTGGGCGCGCAAACGATCTCATCGATGATCTGCTCGACGTCACTCGCATCGATGCGAAACGACTTGCGGTCGACCCCGTGATGCTGGACGCCCAGGCGCTGCTCGACGATGCCCTACTGGATACCGGAGCACACGCCGCCGAGGCTGCGATCGAGTTTACCCACGTTTGGGAAGGAGATCCATCGCGGGTGGCGGCGGATCGCGCCCGGATCTATCAGGTGTTCTCGAATCTTGTCGGCAACGCGCTGAAATTTACGCCGAAGGGAGGCCGCATCGATGTTCGCGGCCGGATCGTTGGCGATGAGGTGGTGTTCACGATCGCCGACACCGGCGCGGGAATTCCCGCCGAGAGTCTTCCGCATCTTTTCGATCGCTTCTGGCAGGCTCGGGAGACGCGCCGAGCCGGCGCTGGTCTCGGCCTCTTCATCGCGAAAGGGATTGTCGAAGCGCACGGCGGACGTCTCTGGGTGGAGAGCAAGCTCGGAGTCGGAACCACCTTCTCGTTCGCCCTTCCCCGCGCCCCCGTCCCCTCAGCCATTTCTCCGGTACCAGTCTAGACCATTGTGAACGCGGAGCGCTGCATCGGGCTCGCGTTCACCCCACGCTACGGCGAATCGGGTCCGACCAGATCCTCCTGGAAGGGCCAACACTGCTGCATGAATTGTAAATGGCCCGCCTGTCGGGGCGATAACCCGTCGGGAGGATTTCTAGCCCTTCTTTCTGTACGCCTCACGCCACGCGCGTGTTGGGTCGTCGTCGGGATCAGGAGTTTCCTGCTTCGGTCTGATATTGTCCGGAACATTGCGCAGGTTGATGCGGATACGCGTCCACGTCGACGATCTTCCGCGCATCGAATCAACGAGCACGTCGTCGGCGGCGAGATGCGACGCCGCATCGGGATGTTTCGCCTTCCACCGCTCGAGACCCGCGACAGCTGCTTCCCTGTCCGGCGAGTTCGCGACGACGATCAGCGGCATCTTCGTTCTCGACTTCCCTGCCACCTTTCTGACTGCGGTGTTACGGGCACCGATCTTTTCCTTCGCAGTTTGCTTTGCCGCGGTTTTCCTTCCCTTTGCGCGCGATGGCGCGACCCGCGTCGACTCACCTTCCATCTTCCGAAAATGCGGCGGCCATGGCGCGTCCTCGAGCCCGGCCGCTTCGTCGCGGTCGGCGAGCTCGAGCAGCTTCGCGAGTGACCCTGCCGCATTATCCATCCGCGCGTTCGGATCGCCGATCGCTTTCAAGCGCGCTGGCATCGTCAGCACGGTGAAATCGTCCGGGACACACTCGGGAACTTCGTCCCACCGCAAAGGCGCAGAGACGCGCGCGTCGGGAAGCGGTCGGATCGAATACGCCGAACAGGTGGTGCGGTCCTTCGCGTTCTGATTGTAGTCGAGGAACACGCCGTGGCGTTCCTCCTTCCACCACTTCGAGGTCGCGATCTTCGGCGCGCGCCGCTCGATCTCGCGCGACAGGGCCAGCGCGGCGCGTCTCACTTCGGTGAACGTCCACCGTTGTTCGATGCGGACGTTCACGTGCATCCCGCGTGAGCCGCTCGTCTTTGGCCAACCCTCGAGTCCCATTTCCTCGAGAAGCTGCTTCACCTCGATCGCCACGCGACGCACATCGTCCCACTCGACGCCGGGGATCGGATCGAGATCTATGCGCAGCTCATCCGGGTGATCGAGGTCATTCGTCCGCACCGCATGCGGATGCAGCTCGATGCAGCCGAGGTTTACGATCCAGGCGAGACCGGCCGCGTCGTCCACGACGACTTCCTCGGCGCTGCGACCCGACGGAAATGAGAGGGTCACTGTTCTCAGCCACTCCGGACGATTCTCCGGAGCGCGCTTCTGGTAAAAGGGCGGCTTCTCCGCGCCATCGACGAAGCGCTTGAGCATGCTTGGCCTGTCCCGGATTCCGGCGACAGCTCCCGGCGCGACGGCCAGGTAATACTGGACCACATCCAGCTTGGATAGCTTGATGCCGCGCGAGAAATACGGCTTGTCCGGATTCGTGACGCGGACCTCGCGTCCGCCGATCGACAGAACCTTCGCGTTCTCTTTCTTTGGCATCGCCCTCAGCCGCGTAACGCCGCGTTTGGCCGCGCTGGACTGCAAGGAGGTTCCACATTTCCGTCCACGTGAGCTCTCATTCGTCGAAGTTACCCTTGCCCTCCGTTGACGCAACGTTCGCGTTGCGAGACACTTAGGGCTCAACGATACTGTTCGGAACCGCTCGGACTGCTAAGTATTTTGCCACCCTCGGGAGGTGGATGGATGAAGGTGAACGTCGTGACGGCAGCGGGATTGAGCGACACGGATACCATCCTGGTCGGCATCTACCCCGATGTCTATCTGCCGTTGAGGTAGGTTCCGGTGGGCCTTCATTAGATGCGAGGATTCATTTGCTTCCGTTGATACTTGCCGCACTGGTTATTGCGGTCGCGGTTTACGTGTACCGGGGCCGCGAGGTCAGTCATGAGCACCCTCCGACAGCCATGACCGAAGAGGGCATCAAGCAGGAGTGGCGCAAACTCGGCTTCTACTGCGAGATGGACGCCGAGAAAAAGCTGTGGGCGCTGACAGGATCCCGAGCCGGGTTGCTCTATTTCCCAGACCTATTGCTGGGCTACGTGGCGGATCCGAAAAACGCGGCCGACGGCGAGCACCAGCACTACGGACCTTACGGAACCCTCGAAGTAATGACGTGGCCTGACCCGGGGTTCGACAGCCACGCAATTCGAGGCTCTCTACCAGCGCTTACCCACCTTGCTGAGCTGATCGAAGTAAAGCTTGCTTCAGCCGAACCCGGCTCGCCGATTCTGATTCGCGAGGAATTCGCAGCCGCTAGCCCCTACTCGCTCATGCTGGATGTCCGGGCCGATGGATTCGACCCTTCGTCTGCAGATGGTGAGCGTCTGGGCGCCCCCACTGCAAAAAAACCTGCGGCTGAAAAAAACGCTCCCGGGTAGCGTAATCTCATAAGTGAATCAGCATTCACCTACTGGTGAATGTTAATTCACTTTTCTGTCAGGGGGTCGGATTGGTCAGATCCCGCGTACCCTCGGCGAGGTTGCCGGCAGCGCGCGCTCGACGGAGAGCGCGGCGAGGGCGAGGCACAGGCCAGCGAGGTTGACGTAGAGGATGCAGAGCATCGTGATCGGTAAAACGGATAACTAAGTAAGGCGACTATTCCGGTCTCGCCGCCCTTACGAGCGGAGGTTCCTTCCGGGTTTCTGATACCGGCCGTTGACCTGATTGCGCGTGTACATGGTCCTGGGTAGCCTTCGACTCACCCGCCTTCTCGCGACCATCTCCCGCCACAGACCAAATGTCAGTAACGAAAGCGTACGCGGCCCCCGACCCGAAATCGCCCCTCGCGCCTTTCCAGCTCGATCGCCGCGAAGTTCGGCCGAACGACGTGCAGATCGAGATTCTCTACTGCGGCGTGTGTCACTCCGACATCCACATGGCGCGCAACGAGTGGGGGCAGACGACCTATCCCGTCGTCCCGGGCCACGAGATCGTTGGCAAAGTCACTGCCGTTGGAAACAGGATCACGAAATTCAAACGCGGTGATGTCGCCGGCGTCGGAGTCATGGTCGATTCGTGCCGCGTTTGCGTCAACTGCAAGCAAGGGCTCCAGCAATACTGCAAAGTCGGGATGGTTGGCACGTACAGCGCCCGCGAGAAAGACGGCAGTATCACGCAGGGCGGGTATTCAAAGCAGATCGTCGTGGACGAGAACTACGTCCTGCGCATTTCCGAGAAGGCGAAGCTTGCCGAAGTTGCGCCGCTTCTCTGCGCCGGGATCACCACCTACTCGCCGCTTCGCCACTGGAAAGTCGGCAAAGGCCACAAGCTCGGTGTAGTCGGACTCGGCGGCCTCGGTCACATGGCAGTAAAGCTCGGAGCTTCATTCGGCGCCGAAGTGACGATGCTCAGTACCTCGCCAAGCAAGGAGAAGGATGCGCGGCGTCTGGGAGCGCACAACTTCGCGCTCACGAGCGATGCCTCACAGCTCAGGAAGCTGGCTGGATCCCTCGACTTCATCATCGACACCGTTTCGGCGAAGCACGACTACAACACGTATCTCAGCCTGCTCGATACCGATGGCGTGATGATGTGTGTCGGCGCACCGCCGACGCCGGCCGAGGTGGCGGTGTTCACGCTGATAGGGAACCGACGCAGTCTCACGGGATCCGGCATCGGCGGCATTCCCGAGACCCAGGAGATGCTGGACTACTGCGCGAAGAACGGGATTGCCTCCGACATCGAGCTGATAGACATCGCGTCCGTCAACAAAGCCTACGAGCGAGTCATCAAGAGCGACGTTCGGTACCGGTTCGTGATCGACATGGCCTCATTGGCCTGAACGGCGGCGCGCAATAGGTACGTGCTGTACGGATCTCGATCTGAGCACTTATCCGGTGCCTCCGGGATCGATCCTGCCGCTCTTCGCGCAGTTGGGTCTCGTGGACGTCGATTTTAACCCCAAGCCCGCCCTTGCGAAGTGGGATCGCGCCTTTGCGCGGCCGTTGCGGATAAATTGAATGCATGCACAATACCGCATCCAATCGATCACCCCTGCGGGAACCAGCCGGCAATTCACTGCCTGAGCGGCTCCGCGCAGCCGCGGACCTGCTCGAGACGATTGTCGCCGATCGTTCGCTGCTCGCCGACATCCCCGAGCCCGATCGCAACAGACTGCTGAACGCCGCCGGTCGTATCTCACGCCCGGATGCTCTCAGTCGTCGCCAGCTGCTGAAGGTCGTCAAACGGAAGAAGAGAGCCGAGAAGGTGGAGCGCTCGGAGAGCGTCCTCGCGGCGACCGGTATTCGCAAGCTGCGCCGGGAGCCGGTCTTCATCACCTCGCCGAATATTTATCCGCCGAAATCGAAGGAGCTGCTGACCAGCACCGAGCCCGCTCCAGAGACCGAAGATCCTCGGAAATGCTACGTCTGCAAGAAGGAATTCTCGACGGTCCACCATTTCTACGACCGCCTGTGCCTGACCTGCGCCGAGGAGAACTTCGCGAAGCGCACCGAGCTCGCCGATCTGAGTGGCCGCGTCGCGCTCCTCACCGGCGGCCGCGTGAAGATTGGCTACCAGGCGGGGATCAAGCTCCTTCGCGCCGGCGCGCGTCTCATCGTCACCACGCGATTCCCGCGCGACTCGGCCCTCCGCTACGCCCGCGAGCCGGATTTCGGCGAGTGGTCCGACCGGCTCGAGATTTACGGGCTCGACCTGCGGCATACGCCGAGCGTGGAAGCGTTCTGCAAGGAAGTACTGGCGACGGAGCAGAGGCTGGACTTCATCATCAACAACGCGTGCCAGACTGTGCGCCGCCCCGACGACTTCTACGAACACATGAGGGAAACGGAGACGGCAGCGCTCGGCTCAATGCCCGCGCACGTCCGAGGCCTGATCGGCAAGTACGAAGGTGTGAACGCAAACGAGACGAACCAGCGGAAGTCGGAGGTCGCACTGCTCTCGCGCGGTTTACAGGAGGAGCGCGAGTTCTTTCCACGAGGGCTGCTGGATCAGGATCTCCAGCAGATAGATCTGAGGGGACGCAATTCGTGGCGACTGTTGCTGGCTGAAGTCCCGTCGGTGGAGCTGCTCGAGGTTCATCTCGTGAATGCGATCGCGCCGTTCATCATCAATGCGCGTCTCAAGCCGTTGATGACGCGCACGTCGGAGCGCGACAAGCACATCGTCAACGTTTCCGCCGTCGAGGGACAGTTCTATCGTTCGCACAAAACGGTTCGCCATCCGCACACGAACATGGCGAAGGCGGCGCTCAACATGATGACACGGACGTCGGCCGCGGACTACATCGCCGACGGTATCCACATGAACAGCGTGGATACCGGATGGGTCACGGACGAGGATCCGGAGGAGATCGCCGCGCGGAAGACGGCCGAGCATCGCTTCCACCCTCCGCTCGACATCGTGGACGGCGCGGCGAGAATCGTTGACCCGATCATTTCCGGATTCAACACCGGCGTTCACGTGTGGGGCAAATTCCTCAAGGACTATCGCCCGACAGATTGGTAGAGCCCCACGGAGGATGATGTCGTCGCAGTCGTGCTCCCAATCAGTGACGCACGTCGCTCGAACGTCTAGTTGCCCGAAGTCACGGAGAGTCCCTGAAGTGCGTGCCGGCGATTTGGCTCCTTCATTAAAGTTGCGCGGTACTCTGCGCGCGCGTCGGCCGGCCGATTCATCGCCATCAACATGTCGCCGAGCAGCTCGCGAGCCGGCGCGAGCGGGCCTGGCGTAACTGCACTTTTCTCGGTCGCGTCCTCGCGTGCGACAGCTTCGCGCATGAGCGCCACCGCTTTGTCCTGCTGCTTCAGGTCGAGATCGAGCCATGCCTGCGCGGCGAGATTCTGGATGGCTACCTGCTCCGCCCAATACGCTTCACGCTTGGCACTCAGTCGCTGCTGAATCGACGTGAGCGAATCGATTGCTGACCTTGCCCTGATGAGATCGCCGGTGTGCGACGCGCCGAGTGCGCGCGCGAAGTACGTCATCGCCTCCGTATAAGGAAAGGCGCTCGCTTTCGGCTCGAGCGCAGCAGCTTCTGCCCACGCCCTGCGCTCCAGGGTCCAGCGCGCGGGAATCGCCGCGAGGGCGAACACACCCGCGGAACCAGGAGCGGCGCCTGTTACCGCGTTCACATCGAATCGCGCCGCGAGAGCGGAAAGACCGTCAAGAATCGCTTTCGCGTCGAAGTCTTTCCCCATCTGCAGATAAGCGTACATCGCGTAGTCGGACGCGTGCAGCGCTTCCGCGATGGAGCCGGTGGCAAGAGCAACCTTTATCGACCGATTGTTGGTGTTCGCCGATTCCTCCCACATCCCGATTCGCGTGAACGTGTGCGATGGCATGTGCAACGCGTGGGCGGCGGACGGGGCGATGCTAGCATATCGCTGCGCTGCCGCTCGCGCTTTGTCGGCGAGCGCCGGATTGTCGTAGGTGTGAATGATGTAATGGGCGAGGCCGGGGTGATCCGGCATCTTCACCCAGAGTGGCTCTAGTATGCTGCCCGCCTTCAGCTGGTTCGCGTACGTCTTGTCAGTCGGTGACGCCGACGCCGCCAGGGCGATCGCGTAAAAGATCAGAGCCTCGGTGTCCGCCGGTTGCCGCACCACGAGCTCGCTCATCGCGCGCTCGTACGCGACGACGCGCGTCCGCTGATCGTTGTGCTCGAAATCATCGTATAGCATGCCGACCGCGTGGATGTAGCCGCGCTCACGATCCGATGCGCTGGTGGCGGCAAGACGAGTCGCCGCATCAACCGCGAGCTTGCCCTGCTGCAGCTGCGCAACGGACCGGTTTCCGGGAGCCATCGGATTGCTCCACCGGCTGAGCGCGATCCCCCAGTGGGCCATCGCACATGTGGAGTCGGCGGCGAGAACCTCGTTGAAGGTCCGGATCGACGCTCCGAACTCGAAGGAGTGGAGTAGCGCTACCGCCCGATCGAACCGCGGCGCGACTTCAGCGCGGCACGATGTCGCGAAGTGGACTGTCCCGAAATTGCCTGATGCGTCCGGGGTGTGCGCGTACTCCTGCGCACGCAGGGCCAGCAGGGGGCAAGTGAAAAGAACGGCGGCGGCGACAGATGCGCGTCTCATTTGGGCTCCATTCGGTTGCATTGTGCGGCGTGGGAGCGCTGACGGCAAGTGCGTGCTAATCTTTTAGCACGCTTTGCCTCCTCCTTCCACGATTTCACGAGTATCCCATGCACACAGTGATTCGATTAGTGGCTGCATCGCTTCTGTCTGTTTCTGCCCTTCCGGCTCAGACGAAAACAGTCGCCGAGCGTCTCGGCCATCCCGCCAACTCGAAGCTGCTCATTCTCCACGCGGACGATCTTGGAGCGGCCCATTCGATCGACGCAGCGAGCTTCGCCGGCCTCGAGAACGGCGCCGTCACGTCGGCGAGCATCATGGTGCCGACTCCGTGGATCGGCGAAGTCGCCGCCTACGCGAGAGCGCACCCGAATGCGGACCTCGGGCTGCATCTCACGCTCACCAGCGAGTGGGAGACATATCGCTGGGGCAGCGTCGAGTCGGCGGACAAGGTTCCGAGCCTCCTCGATTCTGCCGGCACATTCCCGAATGACGAGAAACTGGTTGCCGCGAATGCCAAGCCGGTCGAGGTTGAGCGTGAGATCCGCGCGCAAATCACCCGCGCCCTGTCGCTCGGGATTCATCCAACGCATCTCGATAGCCACATGGGCTCGCTGTTTACGACGCCCGAGCTGATTGCAACGTACGTCAAGGTGGCCCACGAGTATCGTCTCCCATTTCTCGCCCTCAAAGGGAGCCCTCTCGCCTCGCCGCAGGCCGGGATCACTCCGCGTGATGTCCTGCTCGACGCGGTGATCATCGCCGGGCGAGAAGTTCCGCGCGACCAGTGGAAGGCGTTCTACCTGAACGCGGTCAACAACCTCAAGCCCGGCCTCACCGAGATCATCGTCCACCTCGGCCACGACGACAGCGAGCTGCAGGCGGTGATGGTGAACCACGAGCCCTACGGCTCCGCGTGGCGCCAACAAGACTACGATGTAATGACGAGCCCCGAGTTCAAGAAAGCGCTGCGTGACAACCACGTGATTCTCGTGACGTGGAAAGAGCTGCAGAAGCTGGTGCAGTAGGCAAACACTGTATGACGGAATCGCCCGAGCTTTCCCGCCGCTTCGGTCTCCTTCCCGCGACCGCGCTGAACATGACCAACATGATCGGCGTCGGACCATTCATCACGATCCCGCTGCTCATGTCGGCTATGGGCGGCCCGCAGGCGTTGCTCGGATGGATCGTGGCTCTCGTCATCGTGATTTGCGACGGGATGGTGTGGAGCGAGTTGGGGGCGGCGATGCCGGGCTCGGGCGGCTCGTTCCACTATCTGCGCGAAGCATTCGGGCGCGCGAGAATCGGGCGGCTGATGGCATTTCTCTTCGTATGGCAGTTCGTGCTCAGTGGCCCGCTCGAAATTGCGTCAGGGTACATCGGCTTCGCTGCCTACGCGGGCTACATATGGAAGGGACTGACGCACACCGGCACTATTGCGCTCGTCACGATTGTGGGCCTGATCAACATCGCGCTGCTGTATCGTCGCATCGACTCGCTCGCGAAGATCACGATCTCCCTCTGGATCGGTACGCTGGTGACAGTGCTGGCGGTGATCGTAACCGGCGCGATGCACTTCGACTCGCGCATCGCCTTCGACTTTCCGCCCGGCGCGTTCAACTTCTCGCTCGGCTTTTTCCTCGGCCTTGGGGCCGCCGCGCGCATCGGGATCTACGACTACCTGGGTTATTACGACATCTGCTACATAGGCGACGAGGTACGCGATCCGGGCCGCGTCATTCCGCGTTCAATCCTGATCAGCACCGCCGCGGTGGCAGTGATCTATCTCGGAATCAATCTCTCGATCATCGGCACGGTGCCGTGGCGCGAGTTCGTGCCGGCGGCCGACCACCCGGAGTCGAGCTTCGTCGTGTCGATCTTCATGCAGAAGATCTACGGGTCGCAGGTGGCAACGATCTTCACCCTGCTCGTGCTCTGGACCGCGTTCGGCTCGGCGTTCGCGCTTCTGCTCGGCTACTCGCGCATTCCATTTGCGGCGGCCCAAACCGGATACTTCTTCCGCATTTTCGGCCGGCTGCATCCGACAAAGGATTTCCCCTATGTCTCGCTGCTGGTGCTCGGGGCGATCTCGATCGTGGCGGGCTTCTTTTCGCTTGGCACGGTGATAGATGCGCTGATCGTGACACGCATCGTGGTGCAGTTCATGGGACAGGTCGTCGGCCTGATGCTGCTGCGCCGGCAGGCGCCGGACATGCCGCGTCCCTATCGCATGTGGCTGTATCCGGTGCCGGCGCTCGTGGCGGTGCTGGGTTGGATTTTTGTATTCGCCACCACGCAGTTGCTGGTAATTCTGTTCGGAGTGGGAGTGCTAGCGCTGGGTTGCGTGACGTTTCTGGTCTGGTCGTGGAAGACAAACGGTTGGCCGTTCACTGTTGGGGAGACAGCGGCGTGAAGCGGAAGCCCAAGGCCGTTGGAGACGCGAAGCCGCGAACGAAGACTGTCGCGGAGCGGCGGTTCGCCGAGCGGGCGGAGGAGCTGACGAAGCTGGGGCTGAAGGAGCGGTTCGAGCGTATCTATTTGACGAATCTCTGGTCGGACCCGGAATCGCGCTCGGGAGTGGGATCAGGGCTCGATTCGACTCGAGTGCTGCGCGCAGAGCTGCCGAAGGCGCTTCGTAAATTGGAAGCGCGCGTGCTGCTTGACGTCCCATGTGGTGACTTCACATGGATGGAGCACGTTGACCTGACGGGCATCCAGTACATCGGCGGAGATATCGTCCCTTCGATCGTTGAGGAGAATCAGCGCCTGCACGTGAATGAGTCCCGACGCTTCGCGCTCGTCGATCTTACGCGCGATGAGCTTCCGGACGCGGACGTGCTTCTCTGCCGGGATTGTCTGGTGCATCTGTCTTACGCCAACATTCGAGTAGTGCTGGCCAACGTGGCGCGCTCGAACATACGCTACCTGCTGATGACTTCGTTTCCAGGACGAGGCGACAACCGAGACGTCCAGGATGGAGACTGGCGGACGCTGGACTTTCAGGCGCCGCCGTTTTCGTTTCCAGAGCCGCGTTTGACGATAGTGGAGGAGTGTGAGGAGGAGGAAGGATCGTACGCGGACAAGTCGCTCCTCGCCTGGCTGGTGGCGGATCTCGCGACCTGATACGCTCGAGCAGGGTATTGGTCGGCTTAGTGAAATCCTGAGAATCACGCCGCAGCGGGTCAGACCTGACGTTCGCATTGGCTGCTCTAGCCCTACACTAGATTGCGCGTTGCTTATCTCGCGAAACCAGTGCAGGATAGCCGCTTGGTCCCAATTCGCCCGCCGATCAGAATAGCTGTAGCTGCAAACACTTAGACAATGCGTCAGCTATGACCTACGTGCTTATGCTGCGAGTCGTAGCAGCATTTGCGATTTCTCCGCAGTATAATCACGCGGTATAATTACTAGTTAGGCGTCGGCCAAGCTCTTTCAACGGGAAACATTTATGTCGGTCAGGGTGTCTCTCTCAGATCCTGGCGTCTTCGTTCCGCCGCCGCTCTTCTTCGTCGCGGGCATCGGTGCGGGTTGGTTGCTGGATAAATACATCGTTGCGCTTCCCATCCCACGAATTATCACCGGCTTCGCCGCAGTGCTCGGGGTTGGGCTTCTGACGATTGGACTTTTCCTGATGGCGTGGGGTGTCGTAACGTTTCGCCGCGCGGGTACAGCCATCATTCCACATCACAGCGCGAGTCAACTCGTCGTTACTGGCTCGTATCGATTCACGCGCAACCCCATGTATACCGGTTTGGCTATCGCGTACATCGGCGTGAGTGCACTGCTCAGCACGGCGTGGCCTCTGCTTCTGCTTCCGGTAGTTCTCTTCATCGTATTCCGCTACGTGATCCAACGTGAGGAGCGATACCTTGGGGACGTCTTCGGTACCGATTACGCCGACTGGTGCGTGCGTGTACGACGCTGGCTGTGAGAGCCTGCGTGCTCGACGCATCGTCGTAATGCGATGCCTAACGAGCGTTGCAGCAGACAAGGGTTCGTGCACCACTTTCGTAGACACTTCCACCTAACCAACATGGGGTGTCCCAATGCCCAGATCCGGGCCACGAACGGTGCGGAAGTACAGCGATGAGTTCAAACTCACTGCGGTCCGATTAAGTCAGCAGGCGGGGAT
>JBBRQC010000037.1:0-25533 GCA_038227135.1 Gemmatimonadales bacterium | reverse complement strand
TCTGCCTGCTTCATAGCGCAGCCGTAGCCACTCGTGACCAGAAGTCCAGCCACGAGGGGTACGCTCGCGAGAAGCGAGGTGAAGAGGGAAGGTCGTCGCATCATGTTAACAATAGTTTGACGGTACAGGCGAAGGAAGAGTGACCGTGATGCGGGTAATCTCTACCAAAAGCGTTCGCTTTAACATGACCTTAACATGCGGGTGAGCAGGGGCGCTATCCGTCGGGCGGAATACGGAATTTGATGGGGAGTTCTGCCATCCTTATGTAGGGGAATACCACAGATCTCACATGCTTTGCGATAACTCAGCTCGCGCCTCAGTAGCGACCAACGCCGGAACACCGTTAACCGGGCTCGCGCCGCCTGCGTTTCAGCCAGCAAAGGACCGAGTCGACCTTGATCGGGTGGATCTGCCGAGCGAATAGGGCACCCTTTAGGTGTCTGAAGGCATTTACCAACTAAGCCGAAGCAGCCGCAGGCACAGATTCTACCCCGGCCTCGGGGACGTGAGCAATGGTCATCGCAGTGTTTAGACACGCGTGAGTTCGAACGCGTGGTTAGGCGTGGTAAAACGGCGTAGCTTCCTGTCGGGATGCATCACAACGTGATATCGCCTCGCGTCATAAAACCGCTTCCGTTTTAGGCAGCTCATTTTCTTCGGCTGCGATCGCGAGTGCTGGCGCTCCGAACTATGCGTCTTATACTACGTCAAAGGCCCGCGCCAGTTGTTATGGATTGTAAAATGCAAAGAACTAAAATGCAAAGACCAATAACAACCCAAACACGGGAAAGTGCGTTACCAGCGTTGGGTTGGCGACCATGCCGTCAAAACTGACCCAACAGACGGCCTTTACAGGAGAAGTAATGCCAGAGAATCGCACGAGTGTCACCGATCCCGTTTGCGGAATGACCATCTCGCCAGACAAAGCAGCGGGCAAGAGCGATTACAAGGGGGCGACGTACTACTTCTGTTCCACAAGTTGTAAGGACCGTTTTGATGCTGCACCCGATCGATATTCCGCGGGACCCGGCAGGACTGGTCGTGGCTAGCGACGCCAACGTTCTCGCGCCCGCCGACACCGAGGCGCCCCCATTGGTGCCCTCCGCGGTCAACGGCGGGAGACATACGCGGACCACACCTGACGGACAAGCTGACCGGGTCGATCTTCCGATAACGGGTATGAGCTGCGCCTCCTGCGCCAATCGAATCGAGCGCGCACTCGGCAGCGCGCCAGGTGTCAGAAAGGCGGCAGTGAACCTCGCGACGTCGCGGGCCACGGTCGAATACGATCCTCGTACGACAGACGTTCGCCAGTTGATGGCGACGGTCAAGGATGTCGGATACGGAACTTCCGGTACCGCGCGTGCGGACTTCATCGTCGACGATTCAGCGCGTCCGTCTGGCTCCGCGAGTCCGCTCGAGCAGTATCTCGGTCGCTTGCGCGGAGTTGTCACTGCTACCTTCAATCTCGGCACGATGCAGGTCCGCGTGGAATACCTCGCGGGCGCGACGGATGTCCCGACGATCCAGCGTGAGATCGAGAGCTTCGGATACCGCGTAAGAGAGACCCCGGGAAGTGGCGGCGATGTAAGCGCGGATCAATCCGAACGCGCGGCGCGCGATTCGGAGTATCACGAGCTGCAGCGTAAGTTCTGGATTGCGGCGCTTCTTTCGCTTCCTGTGCTGGCTATCGCCATGTCCCATGGCCGTGTTGCCCTCTTCAATTCCCCGTGGATCGGGTGGGTTCAGCTCCTCCTGACAACACCCGTCGTCTTTTACTCCGGCGCGTCGTTTTATCACGGTGCCTGGGCTGCATTCCGGCATCGCGCCGCGGACATGAATACGCTCATCGCGCTTGGTACGGGCGCCGCTTATGTGTACTCCGTTGCCGCAACTGTGGCTCCCGGTTTTTTTGCACGAGCAGCCAGCGGAAGCATGTCAAGCGGGATGACTTCGGCCGGCCGCCCAATGGTGCCTGTCTACTTCGAAGCTGCGAGCGCCATCATCGCCCTCATCCTGCTCGGCCGGCTGTTGGAGGCGAGAGCCAAGGGACAGACCGGGGACGCGATCCGGAGACTGGTTGGACTTCAGCCAAAAAACGCTCGCGTGCTTCGCAATGGACAAGAGACCGACATTCCCGTCGAGGAAGTCGTTCCGGGGGATGTCATCACGGTGCGTCCTGGGGAGAAGATTCCGGTGGACGGAAGGCTCAAGGACGGGAGCTCCGCGATCGACGAGTCAATGCTGACCGGGGAGAGTCTTCCCGTCGAGAAAAAAGTTGGCGACGAGGTGTTCGCTGCGACGATCAACAAAACCGGCTCATTCCGATTCGAAGCGACAATGGTCGGCAAGGACACGGCTCTGCAGCAAATCGTGCGGCTCGTGCAGGACGCTCAGGGATCGAAGGCTCCCATAGCCAGGTTGGCCGACGTCATCAGCGGGATTTTTACTCCGATCGTCCTTTGCGTCGCGATCGCGACATTTGTTCTCTGGTTCGTATTGGCGAATCCGGAAGTGCGCTTCACACTTGCCTTCGTGAACGCCGTTGCGGTACTGGTTATCGCGTGCCCCTGCGCACTCGGCCTCGCTACTCCTACGGCGGTAATGGTCGGCACCGGCAAGGGCGCGGAGAACGGCGTGCTCATTAAAGGCGGAGTCGCTCTCGAGACCGCACACAAGCTGCAGGTAATAGTTCTCGATAAGACTGGAACAATCACAATGGGCGAGCCGCAGCTTACCGACCTAATGCCGGAGCCAGGAGTCGAAGCCGATACGCTTCTCAGGCTCGTCGCGTCAGCCGAGCGTGGGAGTGAGCATACTCTGGGAGCCGCGATTGTCAAAGCGGCGGAGGTCAAAGGCCTCAGCCTTTCCGAAGGGGAATCCTTCAACGCCATTGCGGGACGCGGCATCGAGGCAAAGGTAGACCGTCGCCTCGTCCTTCTTGGAAACGAGAGCTTCATGAACGAGCGCAACGTCATGGTGGCTTCGGCAGCCGAGAAAGTCGCCCACCTGGCTGAGGCCGGCAAAACACCAATGTACGTCGCGATTGATGGACAATTCGCGGGATTGCTCGCTGTGGCCGATCCAGTGAGGCCGGAATCGCGAGAAGCGATCTCCTCTCTCAAGAAGCTGGGGCTCGAAGTCGTGATGATGACGGGTGACAACCGGCGTACTGCAAACGCGGTGGCGCGCGAGGTCGGAATCGAGCGCGTGCTGGCGGAAGTTCTCCCCGAGGACAAGGCACGTGAGGTGAAGCGGCTCCAAAGCGAAAAGAAGCTCGTGGGAATGGTTGGAGATGGAATCAATGACGCGCCCGCGCTGGCACAAGCAGACATTGGTATAGCCATTGGTACGGGCACTGATGTGGCTATCGAGGCGAGTGACATCACCCTGCTTCGTGGCGATCTGCGTGGAGTCGCTACCGCCTTGGCGCTGTCGAAGGCAACGATCAGGACCGTGAAGCAGAACCTCTTCTGGGCGTTCGTCTACAACACGATTGGCATCCCTGTAGCGGCCGGGCTTCTGTACCCACTCACGGGGTGGTTGCTGTCGCCGATCATCGCGAGTGCAGCGATGTCTCTTTCGAGCGTATCAGTCGTAACGAATAGCCTCCGACTGAGGCGATTCCGGCCCCCTCAGTCGGCGCAGAAGCAGCCAACCTAATCGGAGCGCAAATGGACACCACTGAAATCATTGTTGTCGCCGGCGGGATCCTCCTGATTGCCCTGACGCTGTGGTATTTCTTTGGTCCGAGGGAGCGAACGCATGTAGACGTAATCACTGGAGGAGTGCAACAGATCAAGATCACGGTGAAGGGCGGGTACTCACCCGACCTAATCGTTGTGAAGCAGGGAGCTCCAGTCAAACTTGATTTCTACCGGGACGAAACCGCGTCTTGCAGCGAAGAGGTCGTATTAGGCGATTTCGGAATTACCCGTCGGCTGCCAGCTTTCAAGACAACCGAGATCGAGTTCACTCCTGACAAGACGGGTGAGTTCACGTTCACCTGCGGTATGAACATGATCCGCGGGAAGCTAATCGTCGAAGCCCCTTAGCCAGGCAGACAGCCTACGGAAAGGCGCTAAGGATAAAGCTCTTTCTGGCAGCATGCACTTTAGGCATCGGTGGTTACAACTTCTCTCGCCCGCACCCGGAAGGCAGAGCGCTTGACAGCTATGTCGGACTCCGTTATAGTGAAGGTATGTGTGGACGTAGAGGCTGTATCAGCCGTCGGGCGCACGCTTCCCGTGGCGTGCAAGCCGCTGTAATTGAAGGCTCTCTCGAGCCCGCAGTGCTACTGTTGCTTCAGGAAGCCGATGGCTATGGTTACGAGCTTGCCGGTGCTCTTGAGGAGCGCGGCTTCGTCAGTGGCCGAGTACTTCCAGCGCGTGTCTACGAGACGCTCCGAAGATTGGAGCAGGCAAATGCGATGCGTGCTTATGATGAGGGAAGTCCGGACGGGCCGGCTCGCCGGCGCTACAGAATTACTGCAAGCGGCCGGCAGCATCTGGCGAGTTGGGTAAAAGCGCTCCGGCTTACCGAGCGTCAGATGCAGTCGATGATACAGGCTTATGAAGCGTCCACAGAGCCGGCGCCCATATAAGACGGTATAAGACAACCATCGCTCACATCGTGAGCGCTCCAGGAGGTACACAAAATGTGTTGCTGCAAATCTTCCAGTTCCAAGAGTACCCAGACGAACGTGCAGGAAAACGTCCGGGACAACATCCAAACAACTCATCCACAAATGCACGCCTCAGAAGGTGGCGGGGCAGCTGCGGCCGATCTTTCCGCGGATGAGGTCGGCTCGTCAGGCGATTGCTGCGGTCGTGACTAAGAGGTAGAGATCTGATGGTTTGACATCGCCCAGTCAGGAGGTCACGCGTGTTCAACGTGGTTTTCTGACTGGGCGATCATCTGGACTCGCCTAAGCTACGCCGTCTCGACTTTGATCAGCAGCGATTGCGGCACGGCGACGGTGCCCGGATCAGGTGACGATGAGATCGGCACTGCGTGGTCGCAAATAGCGACGGTCGATAAGGGCGTCTAGCCAATCGACAGCACAAATCGACAGCAGACCAGTTTTTTCAACAGATGCGAAAATCCCGCATCAGCATAAAGCCGATGCGGGACAATTAGCTGAAATTGATGGGCCTGGGCGAGTTTAACTACCGACCTCACGCTTATCAGGCGACCGAAGGGGGGCAAGAAGTCCGGCAAGATATCTGAATTTCATTGACGGACCGCGCGATCTGCCGTAGTTGCAATCCTCGGATGCCGGATAATGTCGGGTTCAACCGACAGCACTCTAGCTCGCCAACCTCCTACTCCAAAGCAGGAGCATCTCACAACCGATTACGGCATGGCAGATCGGCCAGCTTCAAGCCTCGCTGAAATCGTGTCGTGACGCGGTTACCGAAAGGCGCTAGCACTGCTTGTCGGCAGGGATTGCTGATTGCCGCGGAGTCGCGTGACCCAGCGCGGCGCGGGCGCGCTTGACCTCGCACGAGCGGGGATATACCTCCTTCTCCCTCCACACCACTCGCGACGCCGCCGAATACATCTACACCCGGTGAGCGAGCAGCGCTCGCCCGACGGCGCAGGTGCTCTAGAACGGCGCAGCTTGATACCGCCGGTTGTATCGCGCTGGCGCTCAGCAGCCACGCGTGAGCCCGTGTCCGGAACGCCTCGACACCGGCACTCAGGCTCGACCCGCGAGCTGGTTTATTGAGGAGTGGAGCCTTCGAAGTAAGTCCGGGCCTTGGCCCAAGCCTGTGCACCGACGAGTCGTCCCATCGCGCGCGATTGCAGGTCTCCTTCCCGGAAATGAATCCCGCCATAGCGGCGCGACATACCAGCTTGATCCGCCGCCTCGGTGAAGGTTGACCATGCCAGTGTGATATCCGTAGCCGGCACAGACCCGGCTTCTACTCGCGAGCTCCCGGCTTTGATCGTGGCGGAGGCGATGAACGAGTCGCTGCCGGTGAAGGACTTAAGGACGTCAGCCCCCGCGGCGCTGAAAGCGCTATGTCCCGAGCTGAACTCGGGAAATGCAGGCGTGGGCTGTGCATCCGTCTGGTAGGCCTGAAAGTTCTCCCCCAGAATTGTTTCCGTTCCCTTGAAGGGGCCGCCCCAGGCAGCAATCTGCTGACCCGCCTTTAGAAATCGAATCGCCGTTATCGGCCGCACGTAATCGAACGCGCGCTTACAGTCCCACACGGCGATGCTCGCATCGAACATGGCATTGGTCAGAGCGAAGAACATCTTCGCGTCGTCGTCAATGCCATGCGAGTCCCGCTGCGAGACTTGCTGCCCGAAGAGGGCCCAGTGGCCGGGTGGCAGCTCCGTACCGGGTCCATCGGCCCAGTACTCGACGATCGTCTTTTGCTCGTCCGTCAGATTCGCGCTGTAGTTGATTGTTTCCTGAGCCTGGTCAGTGTACCCAGTGCTCGGATAGAGATTGGGCACCGAGGCAGGCCGAAATTGCGCCCCCGACGTGAGTGCAAACGGCGTGACGAGTCCCCACTGGGGAGCTATGAACTTCTGGGCCGTTGTTCCGCCCTGCGGGTTTGGCACCGACAGCGGCTGCCAGCGATTCGGATCGTTGATCTGAAAAGGAGTGTTGACTGGCTGGTAGCCCGTGTAGTCGGAGTAGCTACCCGGCGCGAGGTCGCCCAGCTGGTTGGACCCGTCGTGATGGCGGAATGCGACGACAGCCGCCGCCGCTATGTTGCCGATTCCCGCCGGCGTGGTGGCATCAGTAGAGAGGTCGGCCGGGTCAAAGCCGAGCGTTTGCATGAGCCCATCAAATAGCGTCTGTTCGGACGGAAAGAGATCTGTAAGCGCACGGTAGGCCGCAAAACTCAACGCGCGCGTTTTGTTCGCATCCGTTCGCTCGCTCGCCGGTCTTCTCAGCGATCCGCCGAGTCGCGTTCCGACCGCTTTCGCATCATAAGCCGCCCAAGCGTCATAGATCGCGGTATGCGTGATGGCAAGATCGCGAGCGACCATCGGAGGCCCGGGATGCGTGCGACGAACTGCCTCGAGCGCCACGCTGTCCCACTTTACCACGATGGATTTCTGGATCGGCTGCCGGGTAGAAGTGATCCCGTCGCCACAGCCGCTGAGCGCCAGTATCAGCGCTCCCACACCAGCTGCGGCGCATAGGTTTCCGCTCCGGGGAGAATGCATCCGCCGCGCGACGTGCACGGAATTCAACTGCGCGCCGTCCGTTCTGTTATTGCGCGGTTGCAGTGAATGTCACGGAAGTGGCCCCGGGGACTGAGGCCACTACGGTTTGCATTCCTGAGGTCCCGCCGAGTGTCCACGAACCCGACGTGGAAATACCGTTTCCGTCTGTTGGCGCGGTACCGGGAGCCTGCATCTGACCACCTCCGGTGGTAACCGTGTAAGTCACCGTGATGCCGACTAGGTGCCTTCCAGCGGCGTCGACCACGTAGGTACAGAGCGGATCACGGAGTGTAGATCCCTTGAGGCCGGATTGACCGTCTCCCAAAAAGATCTGGACCGCGACCGGTACCGCATTAGGGTTAGGCGCGGTCGAGGCGGAGCCACCGCAGGCGGCAAGGATTAGAGCGAAGAACGCGCGCAGTCTTGAAACCGATCGCATTTAGCGATCTCCCTTGGTGATCCGCATCGGTAGCTTCCACCGTAGAGTTCGAGAACTCGCAGTCAATCAGCATGCGAGCAATATTCGCGACCTGCAATATAAAACTTCGCCAGGGTGTTCGGCGAGGCCTCTTGCAGCTGAGTAGTAAAATCCCGCATCAGCGTAAGCCAATGCGGGATGAAGAGTTCAGTTTTATGGGCCTGGGTAGA
Source organism: Gemmatimonadales bacterium (assembly GCA_038227135.1). GTDB lineage: Bacteria > Gemmatimonadota > Gemmatimonadetes > Gemmatimonadales > Gemmatimonadaceae > UBA4720. The sequence continues at coordinate 17,694 of JBBRQC010000037.1, read as the reverse complement.
GTTGAACTACCGACCCCACGCTTATCAGGCCGGGTCAAGCGAACATGAATTAGGCTCAGAAGATCTAACTAGCCTGCATTTCACGAACATCCTGCTCAGCATGTCGGGCACCTAAGAACATCTTGCGCACTTCCGCGAGCATTTTGCGCTCGCGAATGGACACCACAACGGACACCATGGGGATCCACGACCGCTGGGCACCGCGCAAGGTTGAGGGCGAACCGACCGAGCTTGGACAAGTGGGCCATCGAGGGACACTCGACCGCCCGCGAGTATTCCGTGCGACCTTGACTGTAATCGGGGCCTCCCTATGTTGGCTCAACCTCCCGACCTTCGTCCATAATCGGTTTTGACTCTCCCTATCGAGCGGCTGCGCGCAGCCCTGATTGATTTTTACGTCATCGACCGCGAGCTCGGCCGTGGCGGCATGGCGACCGTGTATCTTGCCCAGGATTGCAAGCATGATCGCATCGTCGCGCTCAAGGTGCTGCATCCCGAGTTGGCGGCGTCGCTGGGTCCCGAGCGTTTTCTTCGCGAGATAAAGGTCGCCGCACGCCTCAACCACCCGCACATCCTCCCTTTGTTCGACAGCGGCGAGGCCGATGCATTCCTGTACTACGTCATGCCGTACGTGGAAGGTGAGTCGTTGCGCGAGCGGCTCGAGCGAGAGAAGCAACTTCCGGTTGACGAGGCGGTTCACCATGCAAAGGCGATTGCTTCCGCCCTCGATTATGCGCACCGGCAGAAGATCGTCCACCGCGACATCAAGCCGGAGAACGTGATGTTGTACGAGGGCGAGGCGATGGTCATGGACTTCGGAATCGCGAAGGCCGTGAGCGCCGCCTCCGGCGAAACCCTCACGCAGACCGGGATGATGGTCGGCACCCCCGCGTACGTGAGTCCGGAGCAGGCGTCGGGTGAGCTCAACCTCGACGGTCGGAGCGATCAGTACAGTCTTGGCTGCATGCTTTACGAGATGCTTGCCGGCGAGCGGCCATTTATCGGAGCGACCGCCCAGGCGATTTTGACAAAGCGATTCACCGAGCCACCCAAGTCGCTTCGCAGCGTCCGCGGCAGTGTTCCGGAGCACGTCGAGCGGGCGATAACAAAGGCAATGGCGATCGATCCTTCGGCTCGATTCGACTCAACCGCGGTTTTCGCGCAGTCCCTCGGCAGCGAAATCCTCGCCACGCCCACCGATACCGCCACACTCCCACAGCCCGTCGTCTCGGCGGCGAAGTCAATTGCCGTGCTTCCGTTCGCGAACATGAGCGCCGACCCCGAGAACGAGTATTTCACGGACGGGATGGCGGAAGAGCTGATAAATGCTCTTTCGAGGATTCAGTCACTGAGAGTGGCGTCGAGGACGTCTTCCTTCGCATTCAAGGGGAAAAACGAGGATATCGGGGATATCGGACGCAAGCTGAAGGTGTCGACGGTACTCGAAGGCAGTGTCCGGAAAATGGGCAACAAGCTTCGCATCGCCGCCCAGCTCATCAACGTCGCTGATGGGTATCAGCTATGGTCAGAGCGGTTCGACCGGGATATGGAAGACGTATTCACCATTCAGGACGAAATCTCCCAGGCGATCTTCAATGCCCTTCGCGTCATCCTCAGTGAGGGCGAGAAGCGAGCGATCGAACGCGATCGGCCCGTCAACATGCAGGCCTACGAATACTACCTGCGCGGGCGCCAGTTCATTCATCAATGGAGCCGCAAGAGTCTGGAGTATGCCAGGCAGATGTTCAGGCGTGCGATCGAAATAGACCCCGAGTACGCGCTCGCATACGCGGGGCTCGCCGACAGTTGCTCCCTGCTGTACATGAATTGCGATGCGCGCGAGTCGAATCTCTCTCAGGCAAATACAGCGAGCAAGAGGGCGCTCGAACTGGGGCCCGACCTCGCTGAGGCGCATGTTGCCGCCGGCCTTGGCAACTCACTCAGCAAGCGATTCGAGGAGGCGAAGCGCGAATTCGAGCACGCCCTCAGGCTCGATCCCAAGCTATTCGAGGCCGCCTATCACTACGGTAGAGCGAGAATCGCAGAGGGAGAGTTTGCCGAAGGGGCTAAGCTCTTTGAGCGGGCCTGCGCGCTACGTCCGGAGGATTTCCAGGCGCCCACCTTTCTCGCGCGGTGCTACCACGGTATGGGGATGGACGCGGAGGCCGAAGCGATGTACCGGAAGGCTCTGAGGCTGATAGGGGAACGGCTTGAACTGAACCCTGACGATGCGCGCGCATGCCAGCTCGGTGCGGTGACAGCCTCAAACGTGGGACAGAGCGAAGCGGCGGTGGAGTACGCGAAGCGGGCGCTTGCAATCAACCCGGAAGATCCTCTCCTGCTTTACAACATCTCCTGCATGTACGCCGTCCTTGGCAACGCTGATGAAGCGCTGAGTTGTCTGGAGAGTGCTGTCGACAAGGGTTATGGCCAAAAGAATTGGCTCGTTCAAGACTCCGATCTCGATTCACTCCGCGGGTTGCCGCGCTTCCAGAACATCTTGGCTGGAATGTAGATGGAACGATCCCGGTCGGCGGGGATGGGGTTCGAATCCCTGCTTCGCAACGGAAGGCTGGGATTCTGATCAGCCGTAAGCCAATGCGGGACAATTAGTTGAAGTTCATGAGCCTGGGTGGAGTTGAACTACCGACCTCACGCTTATCAGGCGACCGAAGGGGAGTAGGAAGTCCGGCAAGATATCTGAATCTCATTGATGGACCGCGTGATCTGCCGTAGTTGCAATCCTCGGATGCCGGATAATGTCGGGTTCAACCGACAGCAGAACCGACAGTGAGCATTGTTGCTCGGCAAACGTCTTTTCAAGGCGGGGCATCCAATTTCGCGGTCGTATCCCTATCTCGCAGACTCAGTAGGATTCCCTCTCTCTAAGCCTTACCTGATCTCGCGTCCACCACGGCGGTCGTCGGGTACAAACTTGTTTCGCGATGGCATCACCACGGCCGGAAGGGTATGCTCATCCATCACTGCCGTCGCCGAAATGATTCCATTGCGATTCAGCAGGTAGGCGACAACGCTGTAGACCTCGCGCGGCTTGAGCGAGCCGGGCGAATCGAAAGGCATCGCGCGATTCACGTAATCGTACAACGTCGTGGCGTAGGGCCAGTAGCTGCCGATCGTGCGAAGCGGGAGGAGCTTCGGGTCGCGCGCGAAGTTGAAGCTGTCGCCCGGCATTCGGCCGACCAATTTATTGAACGGCCCTTCGACGCCGGTCGCGCCGTGACATCCGACGCAACGCTGTTTGTACACGACCTCTCCAGCGGCGACAGTTCCGCTGTCGTGCGGAAGCCCGTGACCGTCGGGCCGAACATCGGTGTCAGCCCTCCGGATCTCTTCCGCGGTGGCAGCTCGCCCGAAACCGAACCTTGGCGGATATTGCCGCTGATGAAGGAACGGCCGTGCGGCGGCCGCGATTCCCGCCACCACGAGCACACTCAACGCGATCGCACGTCGGGGTCGCACCGTCAAATCTCTGTGGCAAAAAAAACGTGGCCGTCCGACTCAACCTTCCAGCATCGGATGTCGTTGTGGTGATAAAACGTCCCCGGGCCCCGAGCCGCGACGAGCTCGGCATGGGTCGGCTGGACATAGCCGGTTTCATCGGTCGCTCGACTCATTAGGTAGGCTTCGCCGCCACCGTACTTCCACAAATACCTGAACCTAGTCGTGCATTTCGAAAGCACGGGGGCCTGGAGTTCCGCGTCTTCCCATGACCTTCCGCGATCTGTGCTCACCTCGACTCGCGCGACCTTCCCGCGACCGCTCCACGCCAAACCGGTGACGTCCCACCAGCCGGATGAGAGAACGTTCGGATATGCGGGGAAGGTGATGAGCGACTTGCAGTCCATCACGAAGCTGAATTGGCGGGCTGTACCATTGGCGAGCGGGTCGGTGTATTTCGATGTCTCCTCGCGCGTCATCCATGGCGTGTCGCCGATCTCGATGCGCTGGATCCATTTCACGTTGCTGTTTCCCTCCCAGCCGGGGAGAAGGAGCCTGGCCGGATACCCCTGCTCAGGCCGAATCGCTTCCCCATTCTGGCTGTATGCGATCATCGCATCGTCGAAAGCCTTCTCAACCGGAATGCTGCGCGTCATCCGCGCTGCGTCGCTTCCTTCGGCGAGAAACCACTTGGCGCCCGGCGAGATGCCGACTTCTTTGAACAACAACGCGAGCGGTACGCCTGTCCATTCGCTCGTGCTGAGCAAACCGTCGGTCTGCTGAGGGGTTTGCTCCCGATCAGTACGGGGTCCGAGACTTACTCCATTGCCAGAGCATTCGATAAAATGAATGCGGCTCACGGACGGGAAGCGTTTCAGGTCATCCAGGCTAAACTTTAGAGGCCGCTCGCACATCCCGTGAATGAGCAAGGTGTATTTCGTCGGATCGATCGCTGGAATTCCGCCGTGATGCCTTTCGAAATGGAGATCGGAAGGAGTGACGATTCCGCGAAGATGCTGAAGAGGCGTTCCTGATTCACCGGATGGCAGTGCGCGGAACACGAAGCGCCGCGGATTCTCGAAAGTTGAACGCTGGCCGAGATCGGTGGGCACCCGGCCTTGAACCTTTGTAGGATCGGGAGGAATACCAGGCGACGAAGGCACCGTTGTCTGGCCAAGTAGCGGAACGCCGGTAGCAAGGAGAGCCGCTCCAGCGACAACGATTGCATCGCGGCGGGTGATTGCCGGCGGCTTTTCCCCGTTGACGTCCCCAGGTTTATAGGAACTGGATTTGTCTGTCATCGCAGTCCGTGCGCGCATCGACGCGGTTTGGGCAGGTCGGGCAAACTGCGAGAAAAATTACAACCAACTTCGTCGGTCTGCACGGGTTGAAGGCACTCGTGGGCGGCGCGGGCAAGCGGGGCAATAAGCTTCTGGCTAATGGGTCTGCGAGGAGTTGAACCTCGGACCTCACGCTCATCGGGCGTGAGGTCACTGATAGCCTGAGCGCCTGACGCGTCTAACTAGCGTACACGTCGTTCCTTTGCGGTTGGAAATGGCAGCGCAGGGTACGGCCCAATCGAATCGGCCTCGTAGAAGCTAGCCCAGAAGTCTGGTGGCCCTTGGCTGTCCTCGACTTTGTGCCTCACCGGTTGCACACCGTTCTTGAGATAGGCAGCGATGGCGTACAGCTCCTGGTCCGATATGTGACGCCATGACGGCCAAGGCATCGGCGGCGCCAGGTAGTGGGGATGCAATGGGAAATTGCCTTGCCCAGGAACCGTTGAAGTTATCTCGACGTCCGCAGTTTCCTCAGGACGCAACCCATATCGGAGTGCGTTGAAGATCTGGCGCTCCGTGAACCGTCCGATTCCCGTCGTGTTATCAGGCGTCAGGTTCTTCGCGCGAGTGATGTACGGCCCTACTTGAAATTCCCCTATGGGACTCCGGTTCCCGTCAAGCCACCCGAAGTTTGCTGGGTTATGTCGCCCGCCGTGACAACCGCCGCAGTCGTGGCTCAAAACCACCTGTCGGCCCAGCGTAACCGTTGATTGCAGGTCCTGTGATCGAATATTGCTGTTCGAGATAACGGAACCAGGAGCCGTGCAGGCCGAGACGAGAAGCAAGTACACAAGCGATCCGACATAGTAGCACGCGCGGGCGGGATCTGACATTCAATTCTCCTCCATCGGATGTTGGTTTGGCGGCGTGGACTAGCAAAGGACATTTCCCGGATCAAAACAGCAGGAGTCCCACGGTCGAACGGTCGTGAGGTTCCTGCTGTTTGTCTTATGGCGGTTAAACGTGATTCTCGGCAACCCCCTACTGTGTTTGGTCGACTTGGTACCAGGGCTCTCCCCTTACCAGCTCTCGTGCGGAGAACGTCCGCCGAGCAAGCTCCGCAATCGGGATGTTCGGGTGAACCTTGCCGGCGACATCCGCTATCGATCGATCAGCGTCTGCCATTGAATTGTAGGTGTTGATCACGGCGTAATCGTATTCACGTTTCGACCCGGCGGGATAACGAACGGCATATACAGTCCAAGAGCGCGCCGCGGGTTCACTTTCTTTGCGAGCCGCTGCTCGTTCTCGCATACGAGACGGGCCATCGTGCGGGTGCTGTGAGGCAACTCCGGTGGCCGGATTTAGATCTGGAGAAAGGGGTGGTTACCTGGCGAGCAGAAACGGACAAAATCGGCTTTGCTCACCGCACTCCGCTCTCCGACGAAGCGCTTTCGATCCTAGTCCGCCTGCGTCGAAGCTCGCTCAAAATCGGCGACCATTAGATTTTTCCGTCTCCAACCAACGCCGACCGGCCGCTGCCGCGCGAAGTTGCAACGGACTGGTGGAGGGAGGCAGAGAAATTGGCTGAACTGGAACACGTTCCGGGGATGGGCTTTCATTCGGCCCGACGAAAGTTCGCCAACGACCTGAAGCCGACTACCAACCTCCGGGATCTCGCATACATGGGCGGCTGGACGTCGCCGGTTACGCTGCTAACGGTCTATCAGCAGCCCGATATGGAGGTCCAGCGCGAGTCACTTGCCGGTAGAAAGAGGCCCAAGGTCGTCGCTCAGTCGAAAACCAACTGACACCTCAGCCACAGCAAGAAAAATCCCGCATCAGCGTAAGCCAATGCGGGACAATATGTTGAATTGGATGGGCCTGGAAGGAGTTGAACCTCCGACCTTACGCTTATCAGGCAACCGAAGGGGAGTAGGAAGTCCGGCAAGATATCTGAATTTCATTGACGGACCGCGTGATCTGCTGTAGTTGCAATCTCCGGATGCCGGATAATGTCGGGTCCAACCGACAGCGGAACCGACAGCACTTGCAAGGGACCGATGGCACCGAACTACAGCTGTCTGTTATCGCTCGCTGTTTACCGCGGAAGCGAATGAGCCTATGTTGGCGGATCTGCCATTTTATCGTACGAGGCTCTCCTGCACTTCCTCTTCACCCGCCCATATGATCGAGCTCCGCGACCGCTCCGGACGTTACAGCGCTCGGCGTACACGCTCGAGCGGGATCTCGGTGACGGTGGGATGTCACGCCTTTTCCACGTCAGCGTCGCCGTGACCCGAAACGCTCGGTCGATCGTCCTGGCGCTGGCCCTTCTCGTACCCTCGCCGCTATCGTCGCAGCTCTCGCTTGGTGTCAGTGGTCTGCGCGCAGAGTACCTCACCAACCCGGTGGGCATCGACGTCGAGCGCCCCCGTTTGAGCTGGCGAATTACGAGCACTGAACGCAACACGATGCAGGCCGCCTACCAGGTGCGAGTCGCGCGCAGCGAAGCCGGCCTCGCTCGGCGCAGCGATCTGCTGTGGGATTCGGGACGGGTCATCTCGGACGTTTCCGTATTTGTCGACTATGCCGGACCGTCGATAGAATCGCGAAGCCGCTACTATTGGCGCGTTCGCGTGTGGGACACGAACGGCCGCGTCTCCGGATGGAGCCCGGTCGCCTACTGGGAAGCTGGACTCCTTCGGTCCACAGACTGGACAGCCCAATGGATCGGCCCAGCGCTGCGCACGGCCGATAGCCTCCCCTCGCCATCACCCCTTCTGCGACGCACGCTTCGTGTGAACGGTCCGGTGAGCTCGGCGCGTGTCTACGTAACGAGCCTGGGCTTGTACGAGCTCTATCTCAACGGTCAGAGAGTTGGCGACCAGCTCTTTACGCCAGGTTGGACATCCTATCGTCACCGGCTCCAGTATCAGATCTACGACGTCACGTCGCTCGTGCGACCGGGCGACAACGCCATAGGCGCGATGCTGGGAGACGGCTGGTACCGTGGGTACCTGGGGTTTTTCGGCAAGCGCAATCTGTATGGGCAGCGGCTCGCTCTTCGCGTGCAGCTCGAGATTCGCTATCAAGACGGCCGAACGGATCGAGTCGTGTCCGACGGGAACTGGAAGACAATTACCGGCCCAGTGCTCGAATCCGACATCTATCGGGGTGAAACCTATGACGCCCGGCTGGAACACTCTGGCTGGGCCGCCACGCCATACGACGATCGTACCTGGCAGTCAGTGGCCGTTGTCGATCCTCCGTCAACGGCCCTCATCGCCCCCGTATCGCTGCCGGTCCGTCGGGTGCGCGAGCTGCGTCCGGTGGCGATCCGCCATGCGCCCTCGGGCGAAACCGTGTTCGATCTGGGCCAGAATTTCACGGGTTGGGCGCGTCTCGTCGTCCGGGGCTCACCTGGAACAGTCATCACGCTCCGGTACGCCGAGGTGCTCGACCACGCCGGCAATCTCTACACCGACAACCTCCGCAGGGCCAGCCAGACGGATCGGTACGTTCTCAAGGGTGAAGGCGAGGAGCGGTACGAGCCGCGCTTCACCTATCACGGGTTTCGGTACGTGGGCGTCGCAGGGCTTCCCGCTCCGCCGGACTCGACCACCATCACCGGCATCGCCGTGTCCTCCGATCTCACGCAGACCGGGGTCCTGGAAACGTCCGACTCGCTCCTGAATCGGCTACAACACAACATCGTCTGGTCACAGCGCAGCAACTTCCTTGACGTCCCAACCGATTGCCCCCAGCGAGACGAACGGCTGGGATGGACGGGCGATGCGCAGGTATTCGCACGGACAGCCGCCTTCAACATGGACGTCAACGGCTTTTTCGCGAAGTGGTTGGCCGATCTCAGCACGGATCAGGATCCGAGCGGCAGCGTCCCGTGGGTGATTCCTAATCCCCTTGGCGGCGATTCGACGCAATTTGCAGGAACGGCCGGCTGGGCCGACGCCGCCGTCATCGTTCCGTGGACGATGTACCTCACATATGGGGACCGCCGCCTGCTGGAGCGCCAGTACCCGAGCATGCGCAGATGGGTCGATTATGCCCGCCGCCAGGCAGGCCCGGATTTGATTTGGAGACCCGGCTGGCAGTTCGGCGACTGGCTTGCATTCCACAGTGACGACGCGGCCTACCCGGGTGCCACGACCGGTACGGACCTGATCGCGACGGCGTTCCTGGCTCACTCCGCCGACCTGCTGGCGCGCTCCGCGAGTGTGCTGGGGCGTGGCGCCGACGGCGACGCATATGCAGCGATGTTTCGGGCGGTGCGCGCGGCCTTCAATCGGGAGTTCGTCTCCGCTAGCGGCCGAGTTGGCGAGAATACCCAGACAGCCTACACGCTCGCCCTGGCGTTCGACCTTTTGCCGGATTCCGTGGTCCCGGTCGCCGCCAACCGCCTCGCGGAAGACGTGCGCGCCCGGGATGTCCATCTCACGACCGGCTTCCTCGGCACGCAATATCTCCTGCATGTGCTCAGTGCGTCCGGCCACATCGGATTGGCCTTCGAGCTGCTTTCCCGGCGCTCCTATCCGTCGTGGCTGTATCCGATCACCCGAGGCGCAACGACGGTGTGGGAGCGGTGGGATGGCATTCGCCCCGACAGCTCGTTTCAAAACCCGGAGATGAACTCGTTCAATCACTACGCGTACGGCGCGGTTGGCGACTGGATGTACCGAAACATCGGCGGCATCGATCTGGATCCTGCGGCCCCGGGATACCGGCGGTCACGGATTGCCCCACGACCAGGCGCTGGTTTGAAGAGCGCGCGGGCCTCACTCGAAACGCTGTACGGTACGCTGGCGTCTGCCTGGAGATCTGAGAACGAGCGGTTCGTGCTCGACGTGACCATCCCGCCGAACACGTCCGCGGAGGTCACTTTGCAGGAAACGCAAATCGATCGTGTCCAGGAAGGGGGTAGCCGCTTGAGTGGGGTCGCCGGCGTTCGCGGTGTTCGCCAACGGGGCAACGATGTATTCGTGGCGATCGGCTCGGGCCACTACACGTTCTCGGTCGATCGCGGTCGATGAACGTACGGAGTATGTGGGTGGTGCGGAGCATCGATGAGAGCGTCAGGCACTTTCTTTCTGAAACGCTCGACCGCTTCTTGAACGATTATCTAGCCGCGAATCCAACTAGGTTGCGGTACGCGTTTTTGCGAACTCAATGAAAAGAATCGTTCTGTCGGCGATCATCACGTTGGTTTCCATTCCTAGTGTGTCGAACGGTCAGGCCCCATCAGTGAAACCGACCGTATTCACGCACGCTGACACTATTCGTGGTTCGAACACGCCCGAGCGCGCGTGGTGGGACGCCGCGTTCTACGACCTCCACGTTGGGGTAAATCCGGCTGATAGCAGCATCGTCGGTTACAACGCGATCACTTACCTGGTGCTCAAGTCACCTCGCGAGATGCAAATCGACCTGCAGATGCCGCTGGTTGTCGACAGTATCGTCCAGGACGGTATCGAGTTGCGGGCGCGGCGAGACGGGAACGCCTTCTTTGTGAGCCTGCTGGCTCCCCAAACCATCGGTGGGAAGAAACAAGTCTCGGTTTATTACCACGGCAAACCCGTCGTCGCGGTCAACCCTCCATGGGTTGGGGGATTCACTTGGGCACATGACAGTCTCGCTCGCCATTCGATCGCGACTACTGCCTTTGAGATCGGCGCGAGCGTATGGTGGCCAAACAAGGACCTCTACTCAGATGAACCGGACAGTCAACGAATTGCGATCACGGTTCCCGACTCTCTTATCGATGTATCGAACGGCCGACTCCGGAGTACGACGCATACCTCAAACGGTACCACCACGTACGAATGGTTCGTAGCCAATCCGATCAACAATTACGACATCGCAGCGAACATCGCCCACTATTCTCACTTCAGCGACATCTATGACGGAGAGGGAGGGAAACTCACACTCGACTTCTGGCCGCTCGATTATCATCTCGAAGCCGCGAAGAAGCAGTTCCCGCAAGCGAAGCTGGTGCTACAATGTTTCGAGAGCTGGTTCGGCCCGTATCCATGGTACAAAGATGGTTACAAGCTGGTAGAGACTCCGTATGTCGGGATGGAGCACCAAAGCGCGGTCGCCTACGGTAATCACTACAAGAATGGCTACGTCGGCAATGATGTCTCCGGTACGGGGCACGGGCTCCTTTGGGATTTCATTATCGTGCACGAGAGTTCGCACGAATGGTTCGGCAACAGCATCACTATGAAGGACATCGCCGACATGTGGATCCACGAGAGCTTCGCCAACTACGCCGAGGGTCTCTTCACCGAATGCCAGCAAGGGAAGAAAGCCGGCGCCGAGTACACAATCGGTGAGCGCAAGCGAATAAAGAACGACAAACCGATCGTCGGACCGTACGGAGTGAACCACGAAGGCTCAGGCGATATGTACCCGAAGGGTGGCAACATGCTGCACACGATCAGGCAACTCGTCAATGACGACGTCCGCTGGCGTGGGATCCTCCGCGGCCTCAACAGAACCTTCTGGCACCAGACCGTGACCGGGAAACAGATCGAAGACTACATCAGCTCGCACTCTGCTCTCAACCTCCGCAAGGTGTTTGACCAGTACCTTCGCACGGCCCAAATACCAACGCTGGAGTACAAACTTCAGGGCTCGCGGTTTTCCTATCGATGGAGCAAAGTGGTTCCAGGGTTCGCTATGCCGGTTAGAGTCACGACATCGACCGGCGTGTTTAGCTGGGTCCGGCCGAGCGAGCATTGGACAACGACGACTGTGAAGCTAAGCCGGCCCGAGGATTTTCACGTGGACGAAAACTTCTACGTCGTCGCGAAAGATCTTCTCAGGCCCGTGTCCGACTCCACTGCGTCGCGCAAAGCACAGTAACGATCGGAGCCAGCAGCGCCCCGATGGCGAGCAGTCGGTACCACCTGATGCGGTGCACGAGACTAACCTCCGTGAAGGTTGTGACCTAATACCCGCAGGCCGAGTGCAGCCACCGCACTACCTCGCGCGCGAGCGCGATCCGCCGGTCTGAGAACACGTGATCCGTCGGCCATACTTCCTCGGTGAGATGACCCGCTCCCGCCCGTCGCAATGCCGCCACGAGCGACGCGTGCACGGCATTTTGCGTGTTGTCGATGAGGAGCAGCGTGTGGCCGGACAGCTCGGCGGCGTGATTCGTGAGCGCCCCTGACTTAGCGTTCGCCTTTACCTCCGCGATCAGGGCGTCGCTCGACGCGTGCACCGGACCGCCCGGACCTGTGAGCCAGATCGCGCGGGCAGTGAAGGCACTGTCTGCTCGATGTGACCGCATGATCTCGCCACCCGCGTAGCCAAAGTCGGCGACCTCGATCCCGCCGACGCACGCGATGCTTGGGTCGGCAGCGGCACCCAGAAACGAGAGCCATCCGCCCATGCTGTGCCCAATGACGGCGACGCGGCTCGGATCGACTCGGAGTCGCTTAACGACGTCGGGCGATCGCACGTAACGGATCGCCGACGCAACGTCCTCTTGCGCGTTAGCGAACGAGAAGGTCCCGCCGTTGCCCCACGCGCCGCGATAGCTAAAGAAGAGAACGTTCGATCCTGCGCGACGAATCGCCTGCGCCAGATCGAGGTTGCGCTCGTTTCCGGGATAACCGTGAAGAAGTATCACCGTCGGATGCGGTCCCGCGCCCTGCGCAACGAGCATTAACCCGTTGAGCCGCTCTCCTACGCTCGTGAATGAGAGCTCGTCTCGTGTCGGCGGAAACACCGAATCGAGAACCAACGGGTCAACGGTCACCGGATCGTAAGTCGGCGTACCTGACTGCGCGGGCAGCGCGGAAGGCGCAACGAGCACAAGCGCGCTGAAAGCGAGCGCGATGAGCAGCACTCCGAGCAGTTCAGGTGAGTGACCGCGAACGGTGGACATTGGCGTGTGCCTCCCGACGTAGGATGCCCGATTCCAGAGCGAGTAAATCAAGCCGAGCACAGGCTTTCGGATTCGGGGAGGCGTCGACTGGAGGCGTCAGAGCGAACCCGGGCGGTCGTACTGCTCAGTGACCGTTCAGAGAAGATTCAGCATATGCTCGACAACAAATGCCCGCAATAGTGCGATTCGCTGGTTTGGCCGGTCGAAAACGCAAGACCTGCTGTAACCAGATCACGCCCATCAAGCGTGAGGTCGTACGCGCTCAGCGATACAAGGACGGCTGGCAATCGGCACAAACAATTCTCAAGTGCTGCCAACAGCCGGACGACGCCACGCTAAGGTCTGCACTTAAAGGATCGTGGGAAGCTAACAACTGAAGGGCTCGAGAGTGCCCAACGGACACCACAAATGGACACCACGGCCCCTTCCGACACAAAAGTGAAAACCCCGCCAGCGCCTAAACGCTTGCGGGGCAGGACCTACAATTGATGGGCCTGGGTAGAGTTGAACCTCCGACCTCACGCTTATCAGGCCGGTTCATGCGAACATGAAATAGGCTCAGAAGTTCTAACTAGCCTGCGTTCACGAACATCCTGCTCAGCATGTCGCGCATTTGAGAACATCTTGCGCACTTCCGCGAACATTTTGCGCGCGCGAATGGACACCACAACGGACACCATTCTCAGCCACGTGAGGAGCCTTAAGGCACACGAAACACCCGTGCCGGAAAGCCCCTGTCCCCATCCTGGTGAGTATCTTCATTGGCGCGTTCCTCTTTGGGATTGCTCTCTTTGCCATGGGGACACACAATTGAGGCACGATTGTTCCCGGAAAGGAGTGTGTCGAAAAGCTCACGTAGAGAGTTTGCGCTAAAGATTTGTTTAGCTCGGTACACTGCTCCTGGCCTTTTTCGGTGAGGCATGCCCATGCTGGGTGATGCGCTAGCGCCGCTTGGGACTGTTCTTGTGATCGCACTGCTGCGGTCCGCGTCTCGCCGCCGGAAGGTTGACCAGCAACGATTCGTCGAGCTCCCTGACGACTGTTTCGCCTGCCACCCAGGTGCTCCCGCCGGGCCGGAGCTGCGGTGGCTCTGCGCAGATCACAAGAGCGCCAGTGTCCTTGCCGACGGAGCGCCCCTCTATGCAACTCTGGCACTCGCCAAACCTCCCGATTGGCCACTAGAGGGCAGCTCATTGGGCTGGTTGTACAACCCGGTGTTCGTCGTGGACAGTGCGGGGCGGCGCCAGCGGGGGTGGACGAGTTTCGCGGCGGGCGGGATGGCGGTGTTTGAGGATCGCTTCGAACCCAAGGACCCCTTCGAGTTTTGGATGTATCAGCGCCCGGACATGGTGGAGCTTCTCAAGGGTGTCTCGATGCTTCCCAGCGCGCCTCGGAATTCGCCGGCGGTTCTCGAGAGCTCGTTGCAGTCAGCGTTTCTGTGGGCTTACGGCAACTGGGAGTGGCACCGCGCGATAGAAAAGCGCAGCAACGCGCTGGGCCGTTGGCCTGCCTCCTTTGAGGAGGTGACCGAAGTTCTCCGTTCGACAGATTCTGTGAGCAACCCGAGTCCACAAGACGAGAACTGATTTTCTTGTGATTCTGGCGTCCCTTGCCACCAAGCGGGTGGCTTCGTCGTGCATCTCGGGTAGTCGACTGTAGCGCGGAAAGGCCGAACCGACAGCAGAAACCGACAGCAGAAACCGACAGCAGACCACCTTTCAGCTGTATGCAAGAATCCCGCACCGGCCGTAAGCCAGTGCGGGATAGTCAGTGAGTTTGATGGGCTTGGGTAGAGTTGAACTACCGACCTCACGCTTATCAGGCGCGCAAGTTAAGAGCTAAAGTAGGACAAGATGTCCGCATTTCACTCTGACGGACCGCAAAATGTCCTGTGCAATCTTAGCCCATGTCCCATGATGTCCGCATCCAACTGACACCTCAACTGACACCTTTAGGCTTTTCCTCTTCCGCGGGATTTAAGCCCACGATCGCTGGTCCGTTTAACACCTTGCCATAGGGATCGAACCGCGAACCATGGCACGGACAGTCCCAGCTTTTCTCCGTGCTGTTCCAATCCACGATGCAATACAAATGCGTACATACCGCCGATCGCTCGTGAATCGTGCCGCTTTCGTCGCGGTAAACGGCGATCTTGTTTTTTCCTTTCCCCACAACGGCGCCTGAGCCTGGCTCGATAGCATTGTACTTGTCGACATCACCGCCGGTCAGATAGTCTTTGAACTGCATCGCGACGTTCACGTTCTCGCGAATGTATTCGGGCGTTGCACGAAGAGAAATCCGCGATGGGTCGTAGAGCTTTGCCCACGGATTCTCTCGGCCCTGAATCAAGTCGCTGAGGAGAATTCCCGCCACAGTCCCGTGCGTCATACCGTTACCTGAATCCCCTGTGGCGACCCAGATGTGCTTATTGGATCCTGGGTTCTTTCCGATATACGCCATGCCATCAACTGGCTCGATGATCTGGCCCGACCATTTGTACTCTACCGACTTCACGGCAGAAAAGTGCTTGCGCGTCCATTCTTCGAGGCATCGGAAGGGTTCGTCGGTTTCTTCGAAGTCTGGCTGTCCAGTCTTGTGGTCCTCTCCCCCCACGATCAGTACCTCATCGCCGGAACCGTCAGCAAGCTGTTGCAGTCTGATGTAATGGTAAGGATCTGGGGTGTCCCAATAGAGATTTCGCGGGATCACACCCTTTTTCACCCGCACGCCAATGACGTACGTGCGGTACGCTGCCTGCTTGGTATGGATGGTGACCCAGTCGTTGAACGGTGTGTTCGTCGCTACCACGACGTTGTCGGCCGAGATCACGTGACCGTCGCTTGTTGTAACGCGACAAGGGGCGCCTTCCTCAATCTTCTCGGCGTGAGTTCCTGTGTAGATCTTCCCACCGTTACGGACAAATGCGCGTGCCAGCCCGCTCAGGTATTTGAGCGGGTGAAACTGCGCCTGATTGGGAAAACGCAGCGCAACGCCTGTGTCGAACCCATTTAACGGCGCACGCTCGACCAGCGTCGTATCCGAAATACTAGCACGGTGCGTGGCCTCGAGCTCGTCCTCAAGCTCCTTACGCTTGCTGTCGCCGCCCAGAAAGAGATAGCCATCCAGCCGCTCAAAATCGCACTCGATCTTTTCCGCTTGGGCGATCTCCTCCATTCGATTGATCGCAGCCATGTGACTCTCAGCGGCGATTCGCGCGCCTTCTTGGCCGTGTAAATGCTCGAGGTGGTAGTAACGATCATCGAGCGCCGCCGTCAAATGTGCGGTCGTACGACTTGTTTCACCCCCTCCGATGGGTCCGTCATCAATTACGACGACCTGTACGCCGGCGCGGGCAAGGTGGTAAGCCGTCGTCATGCCGGCGATCCCTGCCCCGACGATGCAAACTCCCGTCGCAACGTCGTGCGACAGCGGACTGAAGTCCGGTATTTCCGCGGTGTCGATCCAAACTGACGTCGTCTGAGCCGAATCGCTTTCCACGTTCCCTCTTGCAATTGGTATTGACACCAGCTTGTAGATAAACCAGTGATGACTAGGCTATTGCACGGTCTGTTCCCGTTCGCTAAATGGAATGCGGTCGACGACACTCGAGGCCGCCGCGTCGACAGGAAGTAATCCGCAACAGGCACTTCCTACCCTCGAAAGGGGGCCAAACACAACCCTAGTGCAGATGTCCACGAATCCGGTTCACGGCTCGCTAAGGAAAAACAGGTACCAGCTTAGCCCGTGTCCTGTCTGCGACGGGCGCGAGGGAATCGAGATCGCCGATCGCTCGGCATTTCAACGCGAGATGGAACACGTCTGGAGCTTCCATTCCAAGCGGTTTCGGCATCCCGTCCCACCGATGTACCTTACCGATCGCGTCGTCTTCTCCCAGCCGTCACCCGTGCGTCTGATGCGCTGTGTCGAATGCACGCATCTCTATCGCAGCCCCCGCGAGAGCCCTGATACGGTGCGGCGGACCTACAGCGAAAGCCCTGTTAGCGAGAGCCTATACGCGTTGCTGTTCGAAAATCAGCGGCGGGCGTATGGCGCCCAGGCGCGACGACTTCGGAGCTTTGCCAAAGGCGTCCGACGCGGGCTCGAGGTCGGCAGCTACATGGGCGGCTTCCTCGCAGCTGCCCGTGACGAGGGGATGTCCTTTACCGGCATTGATGTAAACGAAAGCGCGGCTGAATTCGGAGCGCGACAGGGGCTGCACATTGCCACGTGCTCGCTAGATGACTTGCCTTACTCCGAGAAGGTCGACGCGGTTGCAAT
This sequence comes from Gemmatimonadales bacterium, assembly GCA_038227135.1. Lineage (GTDB taxonomy): Bacteria > Gemmatimonadota > Gemmatimonadetes > Gemmatimonadales > Gemmatimonadaceae > UBA4720. The sequence goes on along the minus strand of JBBRQC010000037.1, from coordinate 762 downwards.
TTGGAATACGTTCGAGCAACTCCCCGACGTTCGTAGCGCAGCTCTTGTTTGCCGGCGATTACTTCGAGATGGTGGAGTGCTCGTCGTGCGCGTTCCGAACGGTTCCTTCTACGCCCGCTGGCGTCGCCGGCTTGACGGCCCGCTAGCTCCATGGGCCGAGCGAATCTTGGTCCATAATAACCTGCTCGGCTTCCCATACCGCGAAGGATTTACGCCGCGTTCAATGCATCGGCTGTTCGCTAGTGCCGGCTTTTCCGTTCGCCGAGTGCATGGCGACACACTCGTGCCGATCTCGGATCGGTGGACGAAACAGGGAGCTGCGCTCGATGAGTGGCTGACGAAAAAGATTCAGCGGATTACGCAGCGTCGTTGGCGCGCACCGTGGGTCGAAGTGTATGCGCGAGCTCAATGAGATGCGAGCGGCAAGCCGAATCGGTTCGAAATTTGAAATCAGCACCTAAGTTCTAGCTCACGCGTGCAACAGGTCTTTACTTTGGTCCCCAAATCCGACCTTACGCTTATCAAGCGCGCAAGTTAAGAGCTAAGGTAGGACAAGATGTCCGCATTTCACTCTGACGGACTGCAAAATGTCCTGTGCAACCTTATTCACCTCAGATGCCAGCTTCCTGACTGTAGAACTGGTGATCCTCGCGCCAGCCACCCTGACCCGCACCGATGTGCCCGTAGTCTTCGACAAACTCGATGCGACGAATGTACTTGACCATCGTGAAGCCGAGCTGCGTCTCGACCCGGAGGCGCAGC
>JBBRQC010000036.1:0-26288 GCA_038227135.1 Gemmatimonadales bacterium | reverse complement strand
CTACGTCAGGCAGGAAATCTTTGATAGCCGAGGCGAACTCGCGCTCCGTCTCCACCCGTTCGGTGACTGTGACGAGGCCCGATCGAACCAGCTCGTGTCTTATGAGCTCGGCGTCCGCTTCGCTGTCCTCGAGCATGAGCACACGAACGGGTCTTGTCACTGGGACGGCAACAGATAGGACAGCGGATCCAAGCCTATACTCACGCGTTCTTTGACGCGCGGGCGCGTTGCGGTCTGGCATCATTTGCGCAGACTCCCAAGTTAAGCCTAATTGTACTGTGCTGTACTTTGTTGTGCAATCCTGGGAACGGGGCTGGGCTTGTATGCTGCGCTATACTGCTCTTCTGAAAAAAGCGGCCGTTGCGGGAACGCAGTCGTTTCGAGTCTTCGGTGACGTGTGGCAGATGCGAAAGAAGGGGAGCGCGCAAAAACTCGCCGAGTATGAAGCTGCCTGTGACCAGTTCATCGTGCGACGCTAGGGAAGCCTTCTCCCCGTAAATGCCGGAACTTCCCGAGGTTGAGCGCGCCGCGCGGCGCCTTGGTCGCGTAGCGATGGGCAAGACCATCGCTACCGCAAAAGCGATCCATCCTGCTCTCAGGAGAAAACTTTCGCCAGTGCAATCGCGCGCCCTCAAGGGGAAGCGGATCGAGGGCATAGAGCGGAGGGGAAAACACCAGCTGCTCCATCTCGACAACGGCGATACGCTTGTCGTTCACTTCAGGATGAACGGCGATTGGGAGATCGGAACCACGGATGAAGCGCTCGACCGATTTGCCCGGGCCGTCATCGATCTCACCGATGGAACCAGGATCTCGCTCGTTGACCGGCGCGCGCTCTCTTCTATAACACTGGACAGACAAGGCGCGTCCTCGCTGCCGAAGCTGGGGATGGAAGCAAGCGACCCGGCGCTCGATGCTGACTATCTCGCAAGGGTACTTGGCCGGCGGAAGATCGCCATCAAGCCAGCGCTCATGGATCAAGCCGTTGTTGCCGGCCTCGGCAACATCTACGCGGCAGAAGCCTTGTGGGAGGCGGAGATGGATCCTCGAGCTCCCGCGGCGAGCGTGTCGAAGGGCAGGCTGAAGAAGCTCGTCGCGGCGATCAGGCTCGTGCTCAGTCCGAAGAAGCGGCGTCCGGGGCGTTACACCGACACTCGCGGAGTCAGCCGGTTTGCGGTCTACGACCGAGAGGGAAAGGTCTGCCGGCGCTGCGACGGTACGATCGCGAAGATCGTCCAGGCGGGACGCTCCACGTATTTCTGTCCCGGTTGTCAGCGCAGGTAGTCACTCCATCACTTCGAGCAGCGCGCCCTTGATGTAGCCAGTCTCCGGGATGGTCAGCACCTCCGGGTGATCGAGTGGTTGACCCGTAAATGCCCGAATGGCGATACGACGTCCGCTGTCCGCAGCGGCATCCTGGAGCATCTCCAGGAAGATCGCCTTGGTCAGGTGAAAGCTGCAGCTCGCCGTGTATAGCAACCCGCCCGGCGCGAGCAGCCGCATCGCCCGCAAGTTGATGTCCTTATATCCGCGGATCGCGCCGGGAAGTGCGGCGCGCGTCTTCGCGAACGCGGGCGGATCGAGCACGATGGTGTCGAACGTGATTCCCTCGCGCTCTTTCTCCCGCAGGAAGTCGAACGCGTTTGCCTCGACGAATGAAATATTCGAGAGCGAGTTTCTGGCAGCGTTCTCCGCCGCGCGAACAAGTGCTGGTCCCGATGCGTCGAGCGCTGTCACGTGCGTTGCTTTCCCGGCGAGATGCAGCGCGAACGAGCCGTGGTAGCTGAAACAGTCGAGCGCTCGCCCCCGGGCGAGGGTCCCGACAAAGTGGCGGTTCTCTCGCTGGTCGAGGAACGCCCCGGTTTTCTGGCCAGTCCATGGCGCGGCGAGGAATTTCACGCCGTACTCGTGAACTTCTATCTCTCGCGGGACTTCGCCGTGCAGCACGACCGTCTCCCGAAGCAGGCCTTCCTTCGCCCTCAAAGGAACATCGTTTCGCGCGAGTATCCCGGCCGGCTCGGCGAGCGAGCGCAAGGACGAAAGAATCTCCTCTCTGAAGGATTCGAGTCCGGCGCTCATGAACTGCACGACGAGCCACTGGTCGTACCGGTCGCACACCAGCGAAGGACAACCGTCGGCCTCGGCATGGATCAGACGAAAAGCGTTCGTGTGGTCCTCGAGAAAAACACGACGCGCGATCGCGGCGGCGATGCGCTCGTCCCACCAGGCCTGGTCTATCACTGCATTCGGGTCGCGATCCAGCAGGCGAAGGGAGATTTCCGAAAGGGGACTCCACAGGGCCCAGCCCAGCGGCTTCCCTCGATTGTCGTGGACGAGTACCGCCCCCGCGTCTACCATGGGGCGCTCGATCACGTCCGTCCGGTAGATCCATGGATGCCCACTCAGCCACCGCCGCGCGCCCTTCAGGTTCACCCGTGCTACAGTCATGCGTGAATGTAACCCGAACCGCAGCAGCCTCCACTCAAAGCCGCGGGGCGCTCGGATGGTAGCGTACGCTTCTTGCGCAATGCCCCCGCATGAAAGACTTCGTCCCACTCACGATCGGCGCCGCGGCGGCGGGCGGGCTGTTTCTCCGGGAGCACAGCATGCGGACGAAAGCCGAGCGGCTCAGCGCCGCGACGCTCGAGACGCTGCTCAACGCCATCGATGCCAACGACGCCGTCACCGGCTCCCACGTCCGCCGGGTAGCTGCGATTGCACTGATACTTGGCGAGGAGGCTGGGCTCGACGAGCGAACACTGCGCAGCATCGAGCGCGTCGCTCTCTTCCACGACATCGGCAAGCTCCACGGAGCTCTGACCGATATCTTTCACGAGGACACGAAGCTCACTCCGGAGGAACGACGCGCCGTGATGACGCACCCTCGACGCGGCGCGGAAGTCCTGGCTCCACTGAAGGGGTTCTTTCCCGACCTCCCCAGGGGAGTGGCCGCCCACCACGAGCGATGGGACGGCAAGGGATATCCGAAAGGACTTAAGGGGAGAAGAATCCCGATCGTGTCACGAGTCGTGGCCATCGCCGACAGCTTCGACGCGATCACCCACAGGCGACGCTACAGCCATGCCCGGAGCTTCGGCGAAGGGAAACGCGCGATCGAGGAAGGGCGCGGGACCCAATTCGACCCGGGTCTGGTCGACGTGTTCATGAGCCCGCCTGTACAATCCAGAATTGACGAGGCGATTCGGGAAGCGAACAAGCCCCACAAGAACAGCAGCAATCGGAGGCGCGGCGGCGCTCAGCCAGCGCCGGACGTCACTTTCCGATGGCGTCCGCGATCTCGCGGGCCGCGCGCTCGGGGTCGTCAGCCATGAATATCGCGTTGATTATCGCGACTCCGGCCGCGCCGTGCACCATGATCTGAAGAGCACGGTCGGCGGTTATCCCACCGACGGCTACCGCCGGCAACTCCACCAGTCCCGCCAGTCTCTCGAAGCCGTCGACGCCAATCGCGCGGCCCGCATCGTTCTTCGAATCGGAGCCGAATACCGGACCGATCCCCACGTAGTCCGCGTCCCTGGCATTTTGCATCTCTGCGTCGCCGCCGAGTGACGCGCCGATGATGAAATCCGCGGGGGCGAATCTCCGGATGGCGGCGACGGGCAGATCCGCTTCACCGAGGTGTACTCCGGCCGCCCCCGCGGCCAGGGCGATGTCGGCTCGGTCGTTGACTATAACCGGGACCGACGTCCTGCTCATTATCGCGCGAGTAATCTCGACGACTTCTCGCGGCGGAGCTGTCTTCAACCGCACCTGGACGCTCGTCGCGCCACCACGCACGGCCGCCGCCACCCGATCGACCAGCGTTCCGCGGCGATCCTCCGCGTCATCGGTTATGGCGACGAGACGCAGGATCCGTGGATCGAGCATCTGCTAACGAGTCAGGCGTGTCGATCGAACCGTGCGCCTTGGCGTTGGTTTTCTTTTTGTAGATGTCGCGCGCTTTGCCGTCGTTTTTGACGGCGGCTTCTTGACGGCGGCCGTCTTCGCGCTCGCGGTCCTGGCGGAGGCTTTTGCCGGAGTGGCTCCACGGACTTCCCTGATCGCGCTCGTGTGCTCCTGCAGCGTCATACGGAATTCGTGATGCCCGTCAGGGCTGGCGACGAAGTAGAGGTAGGGAACATTGGCGGGATTCGCGGCCGCCGCGAGACTCGCTACTCCGGGCGCCGCGACGGGGCCGGGCGGAAGTCCCTTGTTGACATAGGTATTGTAGGGCGACTTCACCGCGAGGTCCTTGTAGAGCACACGTCCGACGTGATGGCCGAGCGCGTACTGGACGGTCGGGTCTGCCTGAAGCAGCATTCCCTTTTGAAGCCGGTTGTAATAGACAGCAGCGATGACCGGGCGCTCCTCGGGAACGCGCGCTTCTTTCTCCACGATCGAAGCCATCGTTACGAGGTCGTTGCGATTGATTTTGAGCGCAGAGGCTTTAGCATCCCAATCAGGCTTCCAGCGACGCTCGAAATCGTAAACCATCTCGTGCACCGCCTGGCTCGCCGTCGTCCCCAGCGGAAACGCGTAGGTGTCGGGAAAGAGGTAGCCCTCGAGAGTCGGGCTCGGGATATCGAGCCGTGCCAGCAGCGACGTGTCTCGCACCGCGGCCTCCACCGATTCCACCGGAACCTTGAGCGTTCTGGCGAGAAGCGGGGCGATCTGCGATATGGTGTAGCCTTCGGGAATCGTGATCGTGTTGACGAGTCCGTGTCCGCCGTTGAGCGCGGCAACGATGTCCTTCCACGGCGTCCCGTGCCTGAGGAGATATGTGCCCGGCTTGATGTTTCGGTCTCCACCGGTCGCCCGCGCATAGACCCGGAACATTTTGCGCCATCCGACGAGATTGGCCTTCGACAGCGAATCTGCCGCGTCCGCGAAGCTCGCACCCCTCGGGATGATCACCCGCGTGGAGGGGCCGTACGGTTTCTGCCCGCACCCGGCCGCCACGAAGCACGCCGCGGCCAGCGCCGCGCGGAGCTCAGTCCGGAACATTGAGGGCCTGCTGCAGGAGGATCGTCGCGGCGAGTGAGTCAACGTCGCCTTTCCGCCCGCGGGTGGATTCTCCCATTTCTCGTACTGTACGCAATGCTGCCGCCGTAGTGAATCGTTCATCATAAAAACGAACGGGCATGCCACTACGTTTCGAGATTTCTTCTCCAAGAGCCCGGACTTCGGCTGTCCAGTCGGTCTCGTTGCCCTCTCCGTCGAGCGGAAGGCCCAGAACGAAGCCTCGGGCTTCGAGCTCCGCCGCGCGCGCGAGGATCTTCGTGACAGGCGGGCGCTTGCCTTCGCGCCGGGTTATGAACCCTGCCGGCGAGGCGATCATGCCGAGGGGATCGCTGATCGCGAGGCCGATGCGCTTCCGCCCGTAATCCACCGCGAGAAAGCGAGCCATGGCGGCCTTCACGCTACCTATCCCTGCGCCATTTGGGTGAAGAATTCCTTGTTGTTCTTGGACTTCGCCATTTGCCTGAGCAGGAACTCGATCGCCTCGGGCTCCGGCATGTCGGCAAGAAATTGTCTGAGCAGCATCACGCGGTTGATCTCGCCCTGGCTGAGCAGGAGCTCCTCCTTGCGCGTGCCCGAGCGGAAGATGTCGATAGCCGGATAAATGCGGCGGTCGGCGATCTTGCGGTCGAGAACCAGCTCCATATTGCCCGTACCCTTGAACTCCTCGAAGATCACGTCGTCCATGCGCGAACCGGTCTCGGTGAGCGCAGTGGCGATGATTGTGAGCGACCCGCCGTCTTCGATGTTGCGCGCCGAGCCGAAGAATCGCTTCGGCTTGTGAAGCGCGCTCGCATCGACCCCGCCCGAAAGAATCTTTCCCGACTGCGGCGCAACGGTGTTGTGCGCTCGACCGAACCGAGTCAGCGAATCGAGAAGGATCACCACGTCCTTGCCGCTCTCCACCAATCGCTTGGCCTTCTCCAGAACCATGTCTGCCACCTGGACGTGGCGCGCGGCTCCCTCGTCAAACGTGGAGCTGATCACCTCCGCCCGGATCATGCTCGCGATCATCTCCGTCACTTCCTCGGGCCGCTCGTCTATGAGCAGCACGATGATCGTAACCTCCGGATGATTCTCCGCGATGGCGTTGGCGATCTTGTGCATCAGGATCGTCTTCCCGGCCCGCGGTGGGGAAACGATGATTCCGCGCTGGCCCTTACCGATTGGCGCCATGATGTCGACAACGCGCATGCTGAGATCCCCGTCGCTCGTCTCGAGGCGGAGCCGCTCATCGGGGTAGCGCGGACGCAGATTGTCGAAGGGAACGCGATCCTTTGCCTTCTCGGGATCGTCGCCGTTGACGCTCTCCACCTTGAGCAGCGCCAGATATCGCTCCCACGGCTTCGGCGGACGCACCTGCCCGCGAACCTCGTCCCCCGTTCTCAGCCCAAAGCGCTTTATCTGCGAGGGCGAGACGTAGATATCATCCGGGCCCGGGAGATAGCTCCAGTCCTGGCTCCGCAGAAAGCCGTAGCCCTCGGGGAGAATCTCGAGCACGCCATCACCGTGGAGAACGATGTCGGTGTCGAGGAGATTTTGCTCGATCTGGAAAATCAGGTCCTGCTTTCGGAGACCCGAAGAGCCGTCGATTTTTAGGCCGTCGGCCATCTCCTGAAGCTCGGTCACGGACTTTCGCTTTAGCTCGGCGATATCCACGCTATGGACGGAAGGAAGAGGAAGGGACTTGTAAGCGGGCTGAGCTCGCGTGAGCTCAGGGGGTGCGGAGGAGATGATAGAGGAGGGAGGCGTCGCTGCGCCTGATTCAGTCGAAGGTAATGGCGCTGAAAAACGTGGTCAAGTCAGAAATTGATGTAGCGGCCTTTGTGCTTCGTTGCATCAAGGATGAGCGAATCGAGCAGAGACTGAGTTCTTGCGAGTTGTCGCGCCAAGGCGCTGTCCGAATGCGCCGCCGCGATCGATCCCATTGGATTGGAGAGGAGTGCGCGCAGAGTGTCCACCTCCGCCAGAACCTTCCGCGCTTTGGTCGCGAGCGTGCTGTCACGTCGGAAGCGGCCTATGCTTCCCTTGTTCGACGACATCAGCGCGCGAATCGAATCCGCGGCGGCCATCGCGTGAGACGCCCGTGCCGAGAGATCATTGCGGGCGGAGAGCGCGAGTGTTCCATTTCCGCTGCTCGCTTTGGCGGCGATACGCGACATCTGCGCGCTCACGTCAGGGAGATGCGCGATGCCCCGCGAGCGGAAATTGCCCAAGGTACCCACCGGCTGGCTTGTCTTGGTGGTGAGGCCCTTCACCACGGCTGCCAGCTCGGAAAACGAGGGTCCGATCCTGCCGACATCCGTTGTCAGGTTGGCGATTTTCGAGTGGTGCTGAACGTGAACGGTGTCGCCGTCGTGCAGCTGCGCGGACGCTGCCGTTCCCGGCGAGATGTAGACCACTATCGCGCCGATCATGCTGCCACCCGGACGGATACTCGCATGAGAGTCACGTCGGACGTTGGGCAGCGCTTCCATGAGAACCTCGCTCTTGATCACGAGACGCTCCAGAGTATCGGCTGATGGCGCGCGAAAGCTCACGGCCTTCACCGTTCCCGCCTTCTTTCCGCCGAGCCAGACCTCGGTTCCCGAGAGCACACCGGTGGCGTCGTCAGTGAGGACGTAGAGCGTTACTTTCTTGCCGTGCAGCGCTCCGACGCGGGCGAACAGGAAAATAACGACGATGAGCCCAGCGATCAGGGCCGTCGCGATAATTCCCCCGGTCAGTTCGGTCCAATGAAGTTGGCGGGGCATTGAGCGGGAATATAAACGCGCGCTTTACGGACTGCTTATCTTATGGCGCATTGATGACGCAACGAAACCCGAAAGCATGCTGATAGGAGTTCCACGCGAGATCGCGCGCGGCGAGCGTCGCGTCGCCCTGGTTCCCGACGTCGTTCCCCAGTTGACGCGCGCCGGACATCGCGTCGTCGTCGAGCGGGGCGCCGGCCAAAGGGCCGGCTTCACCGATGAAGCATACCGCGCCGCGGGCTGCGACCTGGCCGATGTGCCCGCCGAGATTTACTCATCCGCGCAGATGATTCTCAAAGTGCAGCGACCCGCGCGTGAAGAGGGGAGCAGCAAATCGGAGCTCGACCTCTTCCAGGAAGGATCGGTCCTGATCGGTCTTCTGCAGCCCTCCGGCGACCCAGCCCTCTTTCGACAGCTCGCGCAGAGGAAGATCATCGCCTGCAGCATGGAGCTGGTCCCGCGCACCACGCGGGCGCAGATGATGGACGCCTTGTCTTCCCAGAGCACGGTGGCCGGCTACAAAGCGGTCCTTATTGCCGCCAATTCACTGCAGAAATTCTTTCCGATGCTGATGACCGCGGCGGGGACAGTGCGCCCAGCTCGAGTGCTGGTCATCGGCGCCGGGGTCGCCGGGCTGCAGGCGATCGCGACCGCGCGCCGGATCGGAGCGGTCGTCGAGGCTTTCGACACGAGACCTGTCGTCAAGGAGCAGGTCCAGAGCCTCGGCGCCACTTTCGTCGAGCTCGATGTCCATGAAGAACACGCGCAGGATGCCGGCGGCTACGCCAGAGAGCTGAGCCAGGAGCACATCCAGCGGGAAAGGGAGCTGATTCACAAACGCGCTCTCGAGGCCGATGTCATCATCACCACCGCCCTGATTCCCGGCAAGCCGGCTCCGCGTCTGATCGACGCCGAAACCGTCAAGGCGATGCGGCCCGGGTCCGTGATCGTCGATCTGGCGGGAGAACAGGGTGGCAATTGCGAGCTCAGCGTGCCGGGAGAGACCACAGTTCAGCATGATGTGACGATCATCGCCCCTCTGCACATATCGAGCGATCTCGCGTATCACGCCAGCCAGATGTACGCCAAGAACGTCGCCGCGCTGGTGGCGCTCCTGGCACCGAAGGGCGACCTGAATCTCAATTTCGCTGACGACATTATTTCTGCCGTCGCCATCACCGCTGGCGGGGAGATACGCCACGCGCCAACGCGGCAACGCCTGGGAATGTCGAGCACAACCCCTTCCATCGTGGAGCCAGCAAAGTGAGTCAGGAGATGATACTCGGCATTTACGTCTTCATCATGGCGATGTTCGTCGGATTCGAAGTCATAAGTCGGGTTCCGTCGGTGCTGCACACCCCGCTCATGTCGGGGACGAATGCGATCCACGGGATTGTCGTTCTCGGTGCAATGCTCGTTGCCGGCTCCGCCGACACACCCCTTCTTCACGCACTCGGGTTCATTGCCGTCGTATTCGGCGCGGCGAACGTGTTCGGTGGATTCGTGGTGACCGACCGAATGCTGGAGATGTTCAAGAAACGCGAGACGCCTGCGGAGAAGAAGGATGCTTGATCTCCGCGCTTCGGTGATAGCGGTCAGCTACATCGTCGCGGCGGTGCTCTTCATCTTCGGGCTCAAGCGAATGACGTCCCCGGCGACGGCACGCTCAGGGAATCGACTGGCCGCCGTTGGAATGGCGCTGGCGCTAGTTGCCACACTTCTCGATCACCAGATCATTTCCTACTGGACGATTGCACTCGGCACGCTGATCGGGGGCGTGATGGGCGTCTACTTCGCCAGAACGGTGCAGATGACCGCAATGCCGCAGATGGTTGCGCTGTTCAACGGAATGGGCGGCGCCACCGCGGCACTGGTATCGGTCGCCGAATTTCTCCGGTTGACGCGAGCCGGTGAAACGATCGGGATTGGCGAGTCCACTTCGATCGCCCTCGGCACGATCATCGGGGCGATTTCCTTCACTGGCAGCATCATCGCCTTCGGCAAGCTGCAGGAGATCCTGCCAGGGAGGCCGCTGCAGTTTCCCCTTCAGCGGGTGATCAACGGGCTGATCCTGCTCTCGGTAATAGCTCTGGGAATTGCCGTCGTCGCGGGAGGGGGACCGACTCAGCTCTGGGCGTTGTTCGGCGCCGCGCTCGTGCTCGGCGCTATGTTCGTTCTGCCGATCGGCGGTGGCGACATGCCGGTGGTGATCTCGATTCTCAACTCCCTGACAGGACTCGCCGCCGCGTTGACGGGTTTTGTGTTGCACAATCAGATGCTGGTGGTTGCCGGAGTTCTGGTCGGCGCATCAGGTACGCTGCTGACGCTGCTCATGAGCAGAGCGATGAACCGCTCCGTCGGCAACGTCCTGTTCGGGGCGTTCGGCGCCGCCGGTAGTGACGCAGCAACGGCGTCAACCTCGGTCCAGCGGACCGTTCGGCAGACGACGCCAGAGGATACTGCCATCGCGCTTGCCTATGCGAGGAGCGTCGTGATCGTTCCCGGCTATGGCCTGGCGGTCGCCGAGGCGCAGCACACGGTGCGTGAGCTGGCCACAGACTTGGAGAAGCGCGGCGTGGACGTGAAGTACGCCATCCACCCGGTGGCCGGTCGGATGCCGGGTCACATGAACGTCCTCCTGGCCGAGGCGAATGTGCCCTATGATCAGCTACTGGAGATGGATCAGGTCAACGGAGAATTTCCGCAGACCGATGTCGTACTGGTAGTCGGGGCGAACGATGTGGTGAATCCGGCCGCACGCGACGATCCGTCGAGCCCGATCTATGGAATGCCGATCCTGGACGTGGATCGTGCGCGCAATATCATCGTGCTGAAGCGCAGCATGGGCCATGGCTTCGCGGGAATCGACAACGCGCTTTTTTATCACGAGAAAACGCGGATGCTGTTCGGCGACGCGCGGCAGTCGCTCACTCAGGTGGGGCAGGCCCTCAAGACTGCGTAGTGCGCGCGGCGGGACTCGAACCCACGACCTTCGGCTCCGGAGGCCGACGCTCTATCCAACTGAGCTACGCGCGCGGTAGAAACGACTTCGCAGAGGGACTAACTTCCTCTGATGACAGCCACAAAACGAAAGATAACGGTTCTGCCGGGTGATGGCATTGGTCCCGAAGTCGTCGAAGCCGCACTGGCAGTAGTCACGGCTACACGCGCCCCCATCGACTTCGAGAAGTGCGAAGCAGGCGCGGGCGCGTTTCAGAAGGGCGTTGTCACGGGTGTGCCCAAGGAGACAATCGCGTCCATCGAGCGCACCCGCGTCGTGCTGAAGGGACCCCTCGAAACCCCAATCGGTTACGGCAACAGGAGCGCGAACGTCACGCTGCGCACGCTGTTCGAGACCTACGGCAACATACGCCCTGTACGCGAACTGCCCGGGGTCCAGACCGCTTTCACCGGCCGCAAGCTCGACATCGTCATCGTCCGCGAGAACATCGAGGACCTGTACGCCGGTATCGAGTACATGCAGACGCCTGGCGTGGCGGAGGGCCTCAAGCTGATCTCGCGCGAAGGGTGCGAGAAGATCGTCAAGCTCGCCTTCGCGTTTGCGATTGCCGAGGAGCGGAAGCGCGTTCACTGCGCCACCAAGTCGAACATCATGAAGCTCACCGAGGGCCTCCTCCAGCACACGTTCGAGGAGTTTGCACCGCAATACCCGTCGATCGAAGCAAAGCACATTCTCATCGACAACTGCGCGCACCAGCTCGCGATGCGGCCCGAGCAGTTCGACGTGATCGTCACGACGAACATGAATGGTGACATTCTGAGCGATCTCACATCTGGTCTGACAGGAGGACTCGGCTTCGCGCCGTCGGCGAACATCGGCAACGATGTCTCGATCTTCGAAGCGGTGCACGGCTCAGCGCCCGACATCGCTGGGAAAAACAAGGCAAATCCCACCGCGCTGATACTCAGCGCCGCGATGATGTTGCGCCACATCGGCGAGGGCAAAGCGGCAAACGATGTCGAGCAGGCGGTGCTGGTGACGCTGGAGAGCGGAGTCAGAACGAGCGACATGATCGGAGTGCGGAACGCCGCCAGTACCACTGAATTCACCAATGCGGTCGTCTCGAATCTGGGAAAGCGCTCAAAAGTCAGTCCTCAGCGTGAGTACAGGAAAGTCGAGCTCCCTTCCGCGAAACGGGGAGTGAACGTGGTTCGCGCCAAAACGCGCCGCGTAGTAGGAGTGGATGTCTATGTCGAGTCCGAGCTCGAGCCCGGTGCACTCGCCGCGAGCCTCGAAAAGCTGTCGAAGCCGCACCCGCTGCGTCTCGAGATGATTTCCAATCGTGGCGCGATGGTTTTTCCTGCCAGCGATCGTCGCGTGTCGCTGGTCGATCACTTTCGGTGCCGTTTCGTGCCCCGGAACCCAGCGTCAGAGCTCGCGGACGCCGACATCCTCACTTTTCTGGCAACCGTCGCGGCTGAATATCGCTGGATGCACATCGAGAAGCTGCAGGAGTTCGATGGTGCGCCAGCCTTCAGTAAATCCCAGGTCTAGCGCGTGGTCTCGCCTGCGCTCGAGCCCGTAACGCTCGACGGATCGGTCGTTCGCCTCGAGCCGATGACGATGGAGCACCACGCCGGACTCACGGCAATCGGGCTCGACGCGGAAATATGGCGCCGGGCCATCGCTCCGATTGGGACGCCGGAAGAAATGCGCAGCTACATGGAGACGGCGCTCCGGCTGCAGAGCGAGGGCACCGCGCTTCCATTCGTTACGGTAGATCGATCCTCGGGCAGAGTCATTGGCAGCACGCGATTTGGAAACTACGACCGCGCCAATAGCCGCATTGAGATCGGCTGGACGTGGCTGGCCCCGGCGTGGCAGCGGACCGCGTCCAATACCGAGGCGAAGTATCTGATGCTTACTCACGCCTTCGAGCGTCTCGGGTGCGTCCGCGTAGAGCTCAAGACCGATGTGCTCAACAGCCAGTCAAGAAATGCGATACTGCGGATTGGCGCGAAAGAGGAAGGAATTCTCCGCAAGCACATGCTCACCTGGACCGGACGCTACAGGGACAGCATTTACTACAGCATCCTGGACGAAGAGTGGCCCGAAGTGAAGGCTCGCCTTGAAAGCCTCGTCGCTCAGCGCCCCGCAGTTGAGCAGTAAAAAAACCCCCGGCATTGGCCGGGGGTTTTTTTACTGCCATGTCAAATCCCGAATCATGGCGAGTATGAGAACTCGAGCTTGAAGTAAGCCGCCGATTCACGAGGCGACGAGGTGCCTAGGAAGCTTCCGCCGACATTCTTGTAACCGATGACGCCCGTGGTACGGAAGTTCGGAGTCCATGCGTACTCGAGCGTGGGTCCGACCTGAAACGAGTTGCTCGTGATGCCGTTTTTGCCGCCACCCTGCCCGACGACTTCGAGCCCGATCCGCGCGGGATGCGCCACCGAATAGCCAAATGGCACCGAGGCGCGGCCGCGAGCCCAAAGATACCGGCTACCGAAGTTATAGTTGGAGAGAAGCTGCGTACGCATTGCACGCTTGCCCGATCCGTTGCTGTACGCTCCAAAGCTCGCCGTCACGCCGTTGCTGCTTCCGCCTTCAGCTCCAATCGCCGTGATGACGGGGTTGTGAACAAAGGCATACCCGACTCCAAACGACACGCCACCGGTGCGGCCTGCATATGCAAGTCCGACCGACGGCGAGACCGCGCTCAACGTCCGCTTCGTGCCGTTGACGGGGTAGTCGAGAAGATACGCGTTGATGTTGAAATACGGCGACCAGCCGAGCCCGCCCATCCCGACATACATGCCGAGGAGGTAGAACTGGGTGTTACGCGTGTCAGCTTCTGCCGATCCATAAAAGGATGGATGCAGCTGTGATTGTGCGATTGCAGGGCGTCCCATCACCGTCAGCCCCGCGATCGCGGCTACCGCGAGAACTACATTCCGATGTCTGTTCAGTCTCATTTTCGTCTCTCAGTTGTTGGTCTTTCCACTCACCGATGCTGGAGCGCGCGCGAGAATTGTTCTCGTCGTCCGGAGCGGAGCCCCGCTGCTATGAGTCACAGTTTGCTATGCCAGATTCGTACCCCTGTCCGGCCGAAGCATCGCGATAGGATTCTGTGGACGCCCAGCCACTTGACGCGGAAAGCCAAGCCCCGCAACGACCTAGGCAGGCGGCAGAGTTCGTGCAGAAACGTCGGATCGAATCCTCATCAGCCTATCTAATGCTATTGAACAAACGTCTTTGCCTGGCGATGCTCGTGACTTTGGCGATCTGCGCTACGAACGTCGAGGCCCAGAGCCGAACGAAAAAGAAACCCAGGACCAAACCAACACCCACGCGCCCGGCACCGGTTCCCGGTCCCACGGTGATGGCGAATCCTGAAGGGGCAATCGTCGTAGATGAGAGGCAGCTCTTTCTAAACGCCGCGCGTATCGCCTGGGCTTTCGCGGATCGCAACTACCAGCCGTCGACAGGCTTGTCTCGCGCGCACGATACGTATCAGTACGTGACGCTGTGGGACATTGCCAGCGGCTTGGCAGCGACCCATTCGGCCCACGAGCTCGGCTTCATCAGCGACGCGATCTACAACCAGCGAATCCAGCGCGCGCTAAACACGCTTGCTGAGGCAGATCTGTTCGACAACGCCGCGTTTAACAGGTCCTACGATTCGAAAACTGGGAAGATGATAGACCGAAAACAGCGTCTCTCGTCGCGGGGCTATGGCTGGTCGGTCACGGACATAGGCCGGCTTCTCATATGGCTCCGGATCCTCGCGGTGAGTCAGCCGCAGTTCGCGACCCAGGCAACGAACATCGTCAATCGGCTGGACATGTCGCGACTGATCAAGGACGGATACCTTCAGAGCGAGGAGCTCACTGCCTCGACTGGTGCGATGCACGCGTACCAGGAAGGCCGAATCGGCTACGAGCAGTACACCGCCGCCGGTCTGGCGCTGTGGGGACACCGCGCCGAAAGTGCGCTCGACGCTAGACTGAATGCGGTGCCGGCGAGCGTGCTCGGTGTTTCGATTGTCGCGGACAAGCGCGGGGACGAGAGAATCACCAGCGAGCCGTACATAATGATGGGAATGGAGATAGGCTGGTACTCACCCGAGATGCGGCAGCAGGCGTGGCGGGTCTTGGCGGCCCAGGAGGCACGGTACAAAGCGACCGGAATCCTGACCATGGTGAGCGAAGATGCGTTGCCCGATCCCCCGTCCTACTTCTATTACTACGACGTGTACCGGCAGGGCCGCTCCTTCGTCGTTGACGGCCCTGTTGGGGGGCCGTTCGTGGAGAGTCCCCGCTGGATAAGCTCGAAGGCGGCTTTCGCCTGGCACGCACTCCTTCCATCGCCGTACACGCTCGCCGTGTTGCAGGCTGTACAGGGTTCAGGCCTTCCCGGCCGGGGATGGGGAGCTGGTGTGTACGAAGGGAGTCTGCGGCCTACTGGAGACGCAAGCCTCAACACCGCGGCACTGATTCTCGAGGCGGCCGTCTACAATCTTCGTGGGCGTCCATTCCTCGTGACTCCACTGAACTGACGCTCTAGAACACGCTCCGCTGGGCGAGCCCGAGCGCGTAGTCCGCCCACCAGATTCCGGCCGCGGGTGCTCCGCCACAGGCCCCGTCCGATTCGCCAGGCGGCTTGATCCACAGGTAGGCGTCGGCGCGGGAGTCGTCCGTGACCGTTGTGTTGGGGCTCCCCAGAGCGCGGCCGGCTGGATTGCACCACTGGTTGTCAGCTGTCGGTCCCGCTCCATTCCGACTCGTGTCGATGACAAAGTGCTTGCCTCCGATCAGGTCAGAAACGGCCTTGCCATAGGCGATGCTGCTCGACGTGAGCTGGAAGTTTGACACGTTCAGCGCGAAGCCGTCGGCACCGGCGACATTCACGCGTATCAGCCGGTTCGCCTGGTCCCTGGCCGACTTCCACGACGAGTTGCCGCCGTCGAGATACACCGCGACGTTTGCCTGCGTTTTGAGAACGGCCAGAGCGTACTGAATGAGGCTGACGCGCGTCGTCTGATCGGCCGCCGACAGACAGTCCATCTGCGTCAGGGCGTCGGGCTCGAGGATTACGATCGCTCTACGTCCAGCGAGTCCCTTGGCGAAGGACGCAATCCAGCCCTTGTAGTCGGTGATGGTGCTGCCGCCGCCCGAGAGTCCTCCGCAATCACGCTGCGGAATGTTGTAGGCGACGAGCACCGGCGCAGCTCCAGCGGCTGCCGCGGCTCCTACGGCATTGCTGACAGCCGTGAAAATGTCCGCGGTGCTTCTGTCCATCCATTGGGCCTGTGAGTTGCGCGCTATCTTTTCCAGCTGCGCGGCATCCCCGGGACGGCTCGCGAGCCAAGCGTCAGCCTGCAGCTTTGCGCTCGAATTTGGGTCAACCCAGAACGTTGCGCTGGAGATCGGATTTCCGCCGACAGGGAGCGGGGGCGCCGGAGGCATTGGATCGGGAAAAGGCGACGAAGTTCCGCCGTTGCTGGAGCTCGTGTAGGGCACCGATGGGTCTGGAGAGTTCGGATTTTCGGAACACGCCGCCAGCACGACAACGGCTGCAGCAAATAGCAGGTTTTTTCCAGCCACGCAATCTCTTTTGAATGGGGATCGGCACGGCGCGAACGGCGCGGCCTGACTTGCTCCAGGCTCCAGTCAAATGGCCTGGTGCCTGCCCCCTAGAGACGCTCCGCAGAGCTCAGCAGTAACGGCCCCTGTCACGAGAAATACGCCCGGGGCGTGGATCATGAACACGAGCACTGAAAGGAAGACTTATCTTCGATCGCCGCGGCATCCCCGAACAAAGAGGAGCGAATGGCCTCCAAAACCGAATGCACGTTCTACCGTTGGGACTCTATGAAAAAGGAGCGTGTGTCCGACATGCTCGAGCGGAGGCTTATCACGGGCGAGCGCATGATGCTCGCGCAGGTTTATCTGAAGAAGGGATGCATCGTTCCAAAACATTCACATGACAACGAGCAGATCACCTACATCCTCGAGGGGGCGCTCAAGTTCTCGCTCGGCGAGGACGGGGCGGAGGAGATAACTGTAAGCGCTGGTGAAGTTCTCCTCATTCCTTCCAACGTGCCGCACAAGGCGGAGGCATTGGAAGAGACACTCGACGTGGACGTATTCAGTCCTCCGCGCCAGGATTGGCTCGACAAGAAAGACGACTACTTGAGGCGCTAGAGAGTGGACCTCGGCATTCGTGGCAAGGTTGCGATGGTTGCCGCCAGCAGCAAAGGGCTTGGCCGGGCGGTGGCCGAGGAGCTTGCGGCGGAAGGCACACACCTCGTGATATGTGCGCGCGGAAAAGAGATTCTCGACAGCACAGCCGAATCGATCCGGCACACAACCGGCGTGACAGTCGTAGCCGTGGCAGCCGATGTTTCGAACCCCGCCGACGCCGCACGCGTCGTGAAGGCGGCGTTCGATCAGTTCGGTCGGGTCGACATCCTGGTCACCAATTCCGGCGGACCTCCCAGTGGGCCATTCGAAAAACTCTCCGGCGAGATGTGGGAAGCAGCCGCGAGTCTGCTCCTGAGGAGCGCGATGGAGCTTACGCGAGCAGTCTTGCCGGGCATGAAAGAACGCCGGTGGGGGAGGATCCTCAACGTCACATCGATCGCCGCAAAGCAGCCCATCGAGGGTTTGATGCTCTCGAACAGCTTGAGAGCGGCAGTGATCGGGTTCGCTCGCACGCTCGCCAACGAAGTGGCACCGTTCAACGTGACCGTGAACAACCTGCTTCCAGGGTACACACGCACTGACCGCGTGAAGGAGCTCGCTCGCGCTGCGGACGGCAAGGGAGGCTCCAGCACAGAGATTGTGTCCAGGTGGGAAAAGGAAATTCCGATGGGCAGGCTGGGTGAGCCGCGCGAGTTCGCCGCGCTGGCGGCCTTTTTGGCCTCCGAGCGCGCGAGCTATATCACTGGCAGTTCCATCGCAGTTGATGGAGGGTGGATCCGCTCACTCCTCTGACGCCCCAACAGGCGTCAGAGGATCTACGCGTTAGCTGATCGGCTGCGACAGGAAGGAGTGCCCGAGCTTCTGATACAGCGCGGACTCGAGAATCATTCCGGCAGTATTGAGACTCGCGTAACCGGTTGGCTTCAGCGAGCCTTCGTAAACGCCCGCGCCCCAGCCGTCGCCGGGAATCGCCGCGGCCTGCACCGCGTTGAATGCTTTGAGAGTGTAGTCCGTGGGAATGAGTGCACGCCACGCAAATGCAGCCTTTGAGCTTACCCAGCGCGGATTGGAAACGACTGTGCCGTAACCCGGGCCTTCGACCACGAACGTTTTTCCGCTGTGGTAAACGCTGTAGTAGTAGAAGTAGTATGGAGCGTCGGGCATGGCATCCTCAGTGACGATGGTGATGATGCCCTGCTGATCGTTCCGCGCCTGCTGCGCCGCGAGAACGGCGTGGGCCTGATCACTAAGAGCAGAAGCCCACCAGCCAGTCTCGAGTCCCATCATGATGTAGGGCTCACTCGTCAGTCGTGCATTGCCGCGCGAATCGACCCAGACATTTACTCCAAGAACGCTCATCGCTTTCGCGTTCGCGGTAGGGTTCAACGAGTTGGACGCGCGCTGCGACCATAACGCGAATCCTCCGGCGGCGTATTGCTCGTACCCGAGTCCCGTCTCGGCGTACGTAACCGTGCTTCCATTCGCATCGACATCCGCGCCCTGAAGCGTTCCACCGCTGATAAGGCGCGACATGTTTAGGCGGTTCTTGATCGCAGCCGCCTGCGTGGCATACTGCGGCTGATTGACGGCCAATATCCTGAGCCAGGTCAGCAGTCGTCCGATATCGGTGGTGGACCACCCAAAGCCGGTTGTCGATGCCTTGAAGTTTCGGTCGACCATTTGGCCTGACTGCGAGTCGTAGAATCGGTTGAAAGCCGCGCCTTGAAAGAGCGGGAGTGTGGTCAGCGTCGCCAGGATTTTTCTGATGCGCGCATCATAGTTGGCGTCGTCGATGATCCCCAGCTCGTGCGCGGAGTAGGTCGCGCCGATCTGACTAGCGATGTCCCAGGTCGTCACGTATTGAAAAGTGTCGTGCGACTTGGCCAATCCCGTCGATGCCTGGGTGTTGTTCTCGACGAATTTCCAGGCGGTCTTGGCGCCGGCCAGAAAGACATCGGACTCGGTCGTCGGCGTGACTGGCGGAGGAGTCGTCACGTCTCCGGGAGCAGTGGTGTCCTTGCTACACGCGGCAAACGACACCACGAGCGCGAGCGCAACAAAATGTCGGATCTGTTTCATCAACTCATCTCCCTTCAATGGATGGCAGCAGCGAATAGGTCACCCACGGGTAATCGTGCTGGACCGAGAGTGCGTTTTTATACGCCACGCGTGCTTCGACGATCCTGTTTTGTTTCTGAAGAACTTGTCCCAGCCATACGTAAGCCTCTGCCTTCCCCCACGATGGAGCCGGTGGCGCAGGGTTGTCTGTTGCGAACAGCTCGATTGCCTTGTTGAGCTGCGTCTCCGCTACGGGGAGGCCGCCTCCGTACTCTTGCGACGTATAGAATGACTGGATTCCCCGAAGCAGCCAGATACGCGGATTGTTGGGTGCCATTGCTATGGCCGCGTTCATTTCCTTCGGAATCATTGGGCCAAGCGTCGGAGAATAGATCTGATCCAACCCGATCATCCGTCCCATGGTCATGGCCAGCAGCGCGTGCGTTTCGGCAAGCGGCACAGCAGCAAGTGATTCCAACAGCTTGATCCTGGCGGTAGATGCGACCAGCGGAAGCTCGCGTTTACCCGTTGGAGTGGTGCCAAGAAGCCCTGCTTCACGGTATAGCCCGTACCCGCGGTACTGCAGCAGCAGCGCATCGTTGGGATATGCGGCGAGAGCCTGGTCGAGCAACAAACCCGCGTCCCTGAGTCCCTGGAGATTGCCGGCGAAGGTCGCTTTGTCGATCAGCCGGCCGGTCGAATCTGCCCATTTGGCGGCGCCAGTAAGCATCGGCCCCGATACTACTACAGGGGCCGGCGTCGGCATGGGAACCGGCGTCGGCACAGTCGCCGATGGAGCCGCTGCACAGGCGGCGCAGGCGAGCAGGGCGAAACTGAGGTTTCTCATGAGGCGGTGGGTGAGGTCAGAAACATAAGAACACATGAGGCTAATTCCGGGCCAGTTGACCCGACCCTGGGATCAAAGGATGAGCTTGCCGGAAGCCTGCCCTTTTGAGTAAACGCCTTCGCGGATGGTGGCATCCATCTCACAGAAGCGAACAGAGGAGCCGGTGACTGCCTTTTCAGGGACTCAATCCCTTCAACCGTATATTAGCCTGGAGATGAATCTCTACCAAGCTGGGATGAGAGGCGACGAGCAACGACGCTCTCCAGCGCACGTCGATAGGACGGCGCACGCTCTCGAGGTGCAGCTCGTGTCCCTGGCTTCCGCCGGCGACGATTCCGCTTTCACGGCGCTGGTCACGCGGTACCACCCCTCTGTTTTCCGCTGGGCGCTGACATTCGCGTGGGATCCCGATGAGGCTGAGGACATTGCTCAGGAGGTTTTTGTCCGCGCCCATCGACAGCTTCCGCACTACCGTTCCGATGGGTCGATCGAAGCCTGGCTCTACGCGATTACGAGGACGGCGGCCGGCCAGGCCCGTCGGACACACAAACGCCGGAAGCGCCTGGCGCTGTCGCCGGCCGCACGACCGCTTCGGGACGTCTACACCACCGATCCCGGCGGCCGAGTGGATCGCGAGCGCGCAGCGACCGTGATTCTGGAGCTGTTCTCCGAGCTTCCGCAGCGACAGCGGGAAATTTTCGACCTGGTCGACCTTCAGGGTCTGTCGCCGGCCGAAGCCGCAGCTCGTACGGGAATGAAGGCAGCCTCCGTTCGCACAAATCTCTTCAAGGCCAGGAAGGCCATTCGCGCGAAATTCCTTGCCAGTCACCCAAGCTACCGGGAGCTCGATAAATGAACTGCTCGGAAGTCCTCGCGACGCTGTCTACAGCATCGCTGAGAGACATGCCTCCCGATTCCGACGTGATGCTTCACTGCGACACTTGCCCGGATTGCGCACGCGTGACGACGATTCTTCGCGATCGGGAGTACGAGGCGGCGACGCTGTTGAACGGGCTTCCGCCGATGAGCAACCCGATCGCGATTGCCGAGCAGTCAGTGATCGCATCCAAGCGCCGTCGTGTTGGGCGAGTGGCGGTAGTGATCAGCGGTGCGGCGCTGATCGTCACGATATGGGTCGCGGCCGCGTTGACGGTAGTTCCCGCTATGAACAACTCGGAGATCAACGATGCCACTGCTCTTCACACGGAGACCATGCAGCTTTCGTGTCTGTCACCCAACAGGCGGCAGATATAATCAATCCGTACGTCCGCTCCCACGGAAGCGCGTATTACCTCCCCACAACCGGCATTTCAGCGATCACTGTCCGCGGCACGCTGCAGGAGCTGTCAAAATCACGGAATCTCATACATGATTTCGAAAACGACCCCAAAGCCGCTTGTCACCTGCCGGAAAACACGACGTTGAATCCGGATCAGCGATCTCTCCTGAACGCCGACAAGAACGCGGCTCCGGTGCTCGCGCCGGCCAACGTGCCGACCGTTCGCAGGACCAGGTAGAGAGCGCCTTCCTAGGGCACCGTCACTCCGAGCGGTCACCATTGCGGAAACCCGAACACGGGTGACATATATCCCCACCCAAATTTGGAGATCTGCACGATGCGTCTGTATGTCACGCGCTCAGCCGTGCTGGTCGCGTTTGTTCTCGCCGCCTGCAACGACAATCAATCAGTGCCGCCAACAGCCACGTATATGGCGCGTGCTGCCCAGGCAGCCACGTCCGGAGCCACTGTCGTCGCCGTAGGAAACGACACAACGGCCCAGAACGAAACCCCCATTGCCGTCAATCCGACCGACCCGCAGAACTTCATCGTCGGTGCAAACGACTGGAACTACAACGATGGTTGCGCGGTCAACGCGTCGTTCGACGGCGGCAGGACCTGGACTCCCACGGTTCCAAACGGGTTCGTGCCAGGAATAACCAGATACACCAACGATCCGAGCGTCCCGGGCACTGGCACCGGAGACTTCGGAGGCGATCCGGCAGTCGCGTTCGGGAAAGACGGAACTGCCTACTACCTTTGCTATACCTACCGGGTGTCGGGCAACAGCAGCTACAAGGCTCAGCTTCTGCTCAGCACTTCGACCGACGGTGGAAAGACCTGGCGCGCGGGTGGGAGCAAACAGCCGCTAACCGTTGTGGCACAATGGGATGCCAACGGAATCACGAAGGGATCGACTGGCCAGTTTCAGGATCATGAGTCGATATGGGTCGATCCAACTGACGGAAGGATCTACGTCACCTGGGCCCAGTTTCACGGCAACGGATCGAACTCACCCATCTACGTGGCCGTATCAGCTGATGGCGGCAGGTCGTTCTCGATACCGGCCCAGATAACGGCCAGCACAGTGCGAAGCAACCAGGACGCGCGAGTTGTTACCAACGGCGACGGAAGCCACGCCTATCTCACGTTCGACAATGGAGTTCAGGGGGGGAAAGGCAGCGTGATGTACGTCAGCGAATCTTCGGATCGCGGCGTCACTTGGACCGCACCGGTCAAGTTCGCGACGCTGGTGAATCCGGTCTGCCTTTTTCCACCTTATTGCTTCAACGTTTCGGGCGGTCCGTTCAGAGGGCCTGGGACATATCCAGTGCCGGCCTTCGACCCCACCAGGCAGCGCCTCTACGTCGCATACGCTGACATCGTTGGCGGCCTCGCGCAGCTGTTCCTTGCCTCCGCACCCGCCAGCGGGGTGACCGATCCAGCTCGCTGGACGATCATTCCAATGGCTCCCGGCGCCAGTGGTGACCGGCTCAACGTCGAGATGAGCATCGAGAGGGGAAGCGGTCGGATAGACTTCATCTCGGATGACCGGAGCTACAGCAACAACACGCTGGTAGACATCACGTACGGAAAGAGCACCGACGGCGGAGTGACCTTCGTGACCCAACGTGTCACGCGTCAGGGATTCGATCCCTCGCAGTCCGGAGTACCCAGCGGCTCCGGTTTCAGGCCTTTCCTGGGAGACTACAACGGGATCGTCTCGCTCCCGACCAAGGCAGCGTTTGCCTGGACAGGCGTCGGGAAGTCCGTGGGCAACCCTCCCATCAACCTGGATATCTTTTTCGGTAGCGTCACGCCCTAATTCCTGAGGACTAGTATCGGACAACAAAGCTCCGCCAATCGGCGGGGCTTTGTCGTTTCGAGCATTTGCGATCGCACTCGAAGGGAGTAGGATGCGGGTAGAAGAAGCATATTTCGCGGATGGTAGATCGCTCCATCCGCACGCTCCTGCAGCTCGGCGTCCTTCTCGCCGTCGTTGTCGCCGTCCCGTACAAGCTGTTCGAGCTCGATCGGTATTTTGTGCCCAAGGAGCTCGTGCTCCACGCCACCGCGCTGCTGGTCGCCTTATTTCTGGTCGCGCGCCGACGCTCGCTGTCCTTTGATCTCGCCGACGGCTTGCTGATGCTGTTTCTGCTGTGGAGCACGGCGTCGGCACTGTTCGCCACGAACCACTGGCTGGCTCAGCGCGCACTCGGCGTCAGCATTTCCAGCGCGATCGTTTTCTGGGGCGCGCGCTCCGTCGCGGAAAGAGGTTCTTATCGACCGATACTGATCGCAGCGTCCGTTGCTGCCGTCTGCGCGGCTTTGTTCTCTCTCGCCCAGGCATACGGGGTCGATAGCGAGTACTTCAGCACCAACCGGGCGCCGGGCGGCACTTTCGGCAACCGCAATTTCGTAGCGCACATCGGCGTAATCGGACTTCCTTCGCTCGTCTGGTGTACCGTCACCGCACGCCGGGCTTTTGGAGCAGCGCTTGGCTTTCTTGGTGCTGCCATGATTTCGGCGGCTCTCGTCTTATCACGGTCCCGCGCCGCCTGGCTCGCCGTCGCGGCATGTGTAGTCGTCCTGCTCGTGCCGATGCTGGCTTCGAGGAAGTATTGGAGAGGAGCGAATGTCGGTGGTCGCTTCGCGCGACTCGTCCTCGCGGCGGTGATCTGCGGAATGGCAGCGATCGTAATGCCGAACAGACTCAATTGGAGCAGTGGGTCGCCCTACCTCGACACCGCTCGCGGAGTCGTCGACTACAAGAAAGGCAGCGGTCGCGGACGCCTGGTGCAGTACGAAAACTCGATGCGAATGGCTGCGTCGAATCCAGTCTTCGGCGTGGGTCCGGGAAATTGGCCGGTAGAGTACGTCGAGTTCGCTCCGTCGAGTGATCGCTCGCTCGCCGAGGACGGCATGACGGCGAACCCGTGGCCGAGCAGCGATTGGGTCGGCTTCATCTCCGAGCGGGGTGTAGTGCCGACGGTTGCATTACTGGGCGTTTTCTCGATGCTGTTCTACGGTTCGATCCGAAAATGGGGCGAGCTCGGGAACGGCGACGCCGTGCTTGCTCAGCTCGTGCTCGCCGGGACTATCATAGCGACGATGGTCGTCAGCGCCTTTGACGTCGTGCTCCTCCTCGGTGCGCCCTCTCTGCTGGTGTGGAGCGTCATCGGCGCGACGAGTGGAATTCGCCACGAGGAACGGGAAGCGACGTTGTCCCCGCGCGCGTGGGGATTCGCGGCCGCCGGCCTGCTTTTCGTCGCGATCCTTTCGACTGCGCGCAGTGCGACGCAAACAGTTTCGATGATGACCGTCGGCCGGGGCGGGAGGACGGCCGGCTGGGTGAGCGGTGCGGAGCTGGATCCGGGCAGCTATCGAATCACCCTGCGGGTGGCTGATCTCTACTACCGCCGCGGCCACTGTGGGATTGCGCGGGGCTACGCCTTGCGCGCTGAGGCATTGTTTCCGCATGCGCCGGCGCCGAAGCGAATCCTGAACGGCTGCGGCTGAGGGCCGCCAAGCGGCTCCTTGTCTTTTTCTTTCCGGCCCAGCCAAAAAAACCCCCACAATGTCTTCCATTGGAGGGGCTTTATGATTCAGTCGGGGCGACTGGATTTGAACCAGCGACCTCCTGCTCCCGAAGCAGGGCAAATAGAAATCAAACCACGACAAATTGTCGGGTTAGCTGGGAGAATTGGGCGTCGGCGCCGTACTTCTCCGACATGAATATCGAAAAATGCCGGGGGAAACTGACACAGAAACTGACACGGCTAAACCGACCTCACGCTTATCAGGCGTAGCAATCAACAACGCAAAGTCCGGCACGGGGCCGATTTTTCCTAGGGCAGGAGCCACTATCGCCGGCCGGTATTGAGTTCTTTCACGCCGCACTCCCCAACGATCTTGAGGAACGCCTCTGCAAGGCGCGAGTTGTTGCAGCGGACGATGACATCGCCCTCGATAGATGCCTTCGCTGTTTGTTTCCGCTTGGTCGCTTGGGGTTTGGGCTTGCGCGGGGTTGTACACCGCCAGCGTGGCACTACAGGCGACGACAAGCAGTATGGAAAATAATCTTCTCATAGAGCCCCGTGTCACTGAGGAGTCCTGCTGTACTGGAACCTGTCGGGGGCTGGCGATATCCCACACCAAACCTGGTTCGTGTAGATTGCAGTGTCACCCGGGAACACACGCCCGGAGCCGACGGTGGCGACCCCGGCTGGATCGCCGTAAGAAGCACTGCCGGGGATGGCGAGCTTGTCGTCCTGCCTGGAGTAGCTGAGGTTCAAAAAGGACGAGTCCGGTGCCCAAAGAGAATCAGGGAGGCTTACCGGCCCGCCAGTCTGCGGATCGATGAGCGTAATCTGGGTGTGTTTTTGAGTCACCCAGACCACGGCGACGGAAGTATTGTCAAAGGTCGCGCGGCTACGCAATAGCCTTTCGTAGACGCTATAATAACCGTCGGTATAGGGAGTGCCAAAGACATATCCCAAGTGTGCCTGCTGGTCCACGAGAACTTTGCGACAGGCAGGTGGCGTACCGGGAGCAACACCGAGATCGATGTCCTGGAGGTAGTACGTGCCCGTCAGATGTGTTGCTATGGACGGTGCGGTGGTCGAAGCGCCCCCACAGGCGATGACAAGCAGTACAGCGAAGAGTCTTCTCATAGAGTCATCGCCCCATAAAGTTATTGAAGTCGCGTGTCGCCACATCGCACTTGGCCTGAATCTCAAGGCGGAGAGTCACCACCGTATGCGCTCTTTTCTCGGGCGTCTGTTTGCACTTCGGATCATTGTCGTGAGCCTGCTGATCTGCGTTGCTAGGGTCGCTTGCCTCGAAACAGGCGAGCGTCTGAGTTTCCCGGAGTCGTTCGGCTTTATTCTCCGGTGACTCGCAGCCCGCCAGCCATGGCACTACATGCGATGACGAGCAGTACTGCAAAAGCCCTTCTCATTCAAATCCTCGTTAGTCGAAGATATCCGTGCGCCGTAAGGGAGAGACCCCCAACCCCCCAATGAGTTCAATTTAGTCAGATCCTTCCAGACATTGGGGATATTCGCCGAGCGGAACAGCGGCATAGGCGAAGGCATCAGGCTGACGGAAACCCTCGAAAGGATCGTACCATCGCATTAAGCATATGTAATCAGTCTTCCCGAGGGCG
>JBBRQC010000035.1:0-27634 GCA_038227135.1 Gemmatimonadales bacterium | reverse complement strand
CCAAGGTTGGACGCCGCTTCGACACTGCCGTCGATGTCGACATCGCCTGATATGAAAGACTCGACGATAGACAGCTCGTTCGGCGGCAGCAGCATCCGGCGAAGCGCCGCTGGTCTGTTGAGTACGAGCGTGAACGGTGGAATAGGATTCGCCCCGCGATCGACAGTATCATCCCAGAACCTCACGTCGAA
Source organism: Gemmatimonadales bacterium (assembly GCA_038227135.1). Lineage (GTDB taxonomy): Bacteria > Gemmatimonadota > Gemmatimonadetes > Gemmatimonadales > Gemmatimonadaceae > UBA4720. The sequence goes on along the minus strand of JBBRQC010000035.1, from coordinate 27,443 downwards.
TGGTCGCTGTGCTGGATCGCCGAACAGCGCGGTCAGAACCGCGCGACAGCGTGACGCAGCCCAGTCGTCGTCCGGGATGGCGGCCGATTGGACCTCTACTTCTGCGGTGGACATGCTGTGAGGTTGCGGTGGGAGACGTTCTGCTTCGGAGACTCTCTAATGCAGACTTCGTGCAATAAGGCCCCGTTGGCGCTCATGCGCCACGTCCAGATGAGCGCGGCACAGGAGCCGGAGTATCTACATACCGCCACAGGTACCATGAAGCAACCGTACGATACGGTGCCCATTTCGCGCCGATCTTCAGAACCCTCTCGGGCTTGGGGAGTTTTCTCAATCGATACGCGCGTTGAATGCCCTTCTGAATCCCCAGGTCGAGATCGGGCAGCACATCTGGCCTCTCCAGACGGAACATCATGAACATCTGCGCCGTCCAGCGTCCGATGCCATTGACCTGAGTAAGCGCCGCGATGACTTCGTCGTCGGTCAGCTCGTGGAGCGTCTCGATTGGGAGCTCACCGGACGTCACCCGCGCGCCCAGATCCTTGAGGTAGGCAGACTTCTGTCGCGAGAGCCCGACCGCGCGGAGTTGTTCGTCCGAGGTCGCGGCCAGCTCGGATGGCAGAGGCGTTCGTCCCCCGTACAATCCCTGGAACCGGCCGTGAATAGTTCCCGCGGCCTTGCCCGACAACTGCTGGAAAACGATCGAGCGCGCCACCGCGTCGAAGTGGCTTCCTCCGGATGCCGGCCATCCCTTGTACCGTCCCACCTGCTCGATCACCTGCGCCAGCACAGGGTCGACCTTCTTCAGGTGAGCGACCGCTACCCGACTGAGTCTGTTGGAACTGCCAGGCTTCATTCTTCTCTGTCAGTTTGAGGTGATCGCCCAAAAATATATCGTTGGCGATCCGAACGTCGTCTGAGAGTGAAAACTCTATATTTGTGCGATGCAGCCCAACGAATTCCGCAGGCACGGGCATGCCGTCGTAGACTGGATCGCGGACTACCTCGAGAATCCGGAACAGTGGCCGGTGCTGCCTGGCGTCCGGCCTGGAGAGCTTCGCAGCTCCCTCGCACAATCCCCGCCGGCGCGGGGCGAGCCGATGGATACGGTGCTCGATGACTTCCGGAAGTTGATCGTGCCGGCGACGACGCACTGGAATCACCCCGCATTCATGGCCTATTTCGCCAACTCCTCCACCGGCGCTGGCGTGCTCGGCGAGGCGCTCACCGCGGCGCTCAACGTCAACGCGATGTTGTGGCGAACGAGCCCGGCCGCGACCGAGCTGGAGCTCCTGACGCTCGATTGGCTGCGCCAGATGCTCGGTCTTCCCGAGAAATTCTTCGGAGTCATCGGCGACACGGCATCGTCCAATACACTCTACGCGCTTGCTGCTGCGCGAGAGATGCATCCCGAGCTGCGGATACGCCAGGACGGCATGGCGGGAAGACCGGACATGCCAAAGGTGGTCGTGTATTGCTCGGAAGAAGCGCATTCGAGCGTTGACAAGGCGATGATGACGCTCGGGTTTGGATTGGCTGCGCTCAGGAAGATTCCGACCGACGATCGGTTGCGCATGGATGCCGAGTCGCTCGGCGCAGCTATCGACGCTGATCGTCGCAACGGTGTGATTCCCCTGGCAGTGGTGGCGACGGTGGGAACGACATCGACTACGGCGATCGATCCAGTGCCGGCTATCGCCAGGATTTGCGAGCGGGAAAAGATGTGGCTTCACGTCGACGCGTCGTACGGCGGGACGGCTGCTATTCTGCCCGAGATGCGATACGTCCTCGAGGGATGCGATCGCGCGGATTCTCTGGTTGTGAACCCTCACAAGTGGCTGTTCACACCGATGGATTGTTCGGTCCTGTACACTTCGCGGCCGGAATTGCTGAAGCGGGCATTCCAACACGTTCCCGAATTCCTGGTAGTCGACGAAGGCGAGGATGTCGTCAATCTGATGGATTACGGAATCGCCCTCGGTCGCCGGTTCCGTGCGCTCAAGCTCTGGTTCGTCATCCGCAATTTTGGTGTCGAGGGGCTGCAATCGCTTATCCGCGGACATATCCAGTTGGCACAGCGGCTGGCAGAGTGGATCGACGCCGATCCGACTCTCGAGAGAATGGCTGAGGTCAATTTTTCGACAGTCGTATTCCGGCACGTTCCCGCAGGTATGAGCGCCGGCCAGCTGAATGAGCACAACGCGCGGGTGCTCGGGAGTGTGAATGCCACGCGAGAGATTTACCTCTCCCACACCAGAGTTCGCGGGAGCTATGCGCTTCGGGTCGCGATTGGCAACGTCCACACTACCGAAGCCCACGTTCGACGCGCGTTAGACCTGGTTCGGCAAGTTGGCACGCTCAAATAGGGTTTTCGGGCGTCGGAAGGAACGAAGAATGCCGGGCGGTATATTATCCGACTGCTAATCCACCCACCCATCACAAGTCAGGGAGATCCTTGATGCAAGCTTTTGTGAACAGGATTGCGGCCGCTTTGGCGTTCGGCGTAATCGCCGCCACGCCGCTCGTGGCGCAGAACGCGGCGCCGGCCTGCGATCCTACGGCCAATACAAGGGGCGACATCGCCAAAGCCCAGTTCTCGATGACGCGCGCACTCGCTGCATCGGACAAGGGAAATCCGACGAAGGACCTGCAGGACGTTTTGCGACTCGTCGACAACGGGACAGACAATCCGACCGCACGCAACTATCTGCGTGGTGAGGCGTACGTGCTGTACCTGATGCAGCCGAATACTCCCGCGGTCGTTCCGCGGAGCACGCTTGGCCTCACGACGAATCCAACCGGTACGATCGATCTGTTCGTGGCGGCGGATTCGTCGTTCTCAATCGTCGAGAAGGCGGCCCCGGAATGCGCGGGCCTGATCTCGCAGTGGCGTCAGCAGAAGCCGTGGCTGAATACGCTCAACGCCGCCATCGTTGCTCTCAACGCCAATAAGCTCGATTCCGCCGAAATGTTCGCCAAGAGGTCTTTGTTGCTCGATCGTCGCGCTCCCTATGCGTATTCGGTGCTTGGCTCGATCGCGCACAATCGCAAAGACTGGAGTGCTGCCAACGAATACTGGAAGCAGGCGCTGACTGCCGCTGGAACCGACACTACCTACGCCGACGTGCGTACCAAGACCATGTACGAGATAGCGTCGTCGGCTTCGGACAAGGCCGAGGCAGCGACCGGAGCGGCGAAGAAGGCAGCGGCGCGCGAGGCGATCAAGCCATGGCAGGATTACATCGCTGTCGCCAACAACGATCTCCTTCTCGCTGACGCGATCGACAACGTTTCAACGATGTACCTCGAGGCGGGCGACAGCACGTCGGTCCCGGCGATCTACGCACCGATGCTCGCCAATTCATCGAAGTACGGTGAGATCTCCCTGATCCACGCCGGCGTGGTCGCAACCAGAAACGGCCGCCAGGCCGACGCGGCAACGCTGTTCGGCGCGGCACTGACCCAAAACCCGTACTCGCGCGATGCGCTGAACAACCTGGCCGCGACATATATCCAGAACAAGGACTACAGCAAGGCGTTTCCTCTCATCGACAAGCTCGTTGCGATGGACCCCAGTAATCCCGACAACCCGCTCCTTTACGCCTTCGCGTATCAGGGCATGTACAAAGGAACGAAGGACAAGAAGCTGCAGAAGATCTACACCGATTCGCTGATCTACTGGAACGGCAAATCCGAGAACGCGCCGGTCAAGCTCGTCGTGACTGAGTTCACGCGGCGCACAAATGAAACGACAGTAGCCGGAACGATCGAGAACCGCGGTACGGCCGCGAAGAGTTATACGGTGACCGTCGAGTTGCTCGACAAGACTGGAGCCGTTGTCGATACGCAGACCGCGACCGTTGGCCCCGTGTCGCCAAAGAGCACCGGGACGTTCAGGGTCACATCGGCGAAGGGCGGTGTTTACGGGTATCGGTACAAACCGCTGACCTAGCGTTTTCGAAGCACGTGAAGACCACCTGCCCGGGGCCGATGGCTTCGGGCAGGTTTTCTTTGTGCGGCTCCGGGATTTTTCGAGGTCAGGAGCTCCTTGGCAGCATCAACGGATCGGAGTCGGCGACCGCGCCCAGAATCCAGAACAGCTTTCCGTCGAACCAGAAAATCGCGACTTGTCGCAGTTCGCGCGCGAGCTCGAGCGCCGCCTGCCGCGGCATTGTGACCGCGACACTGGACTCGCAGTGCGAACGGTCCGGGGAGCAACAGTCTACATGCACGAAGTCGTATCCCATCGATGTCAATCTTCGATCCAGCTCCTCTTTCCGCTGCTCATTCTCGGCCGAGGGCAGATCTCGCCCTTCGGGATCGAAAGCTGTGATGATGGCGAACGCTTGCTCCAGCCCGGCCGCTCTCAATTGCGCAAGCGCGGATTCGGACGGGATCTCACGCAGATCGATTTCCACCGGCGGGCGCGTCGCAAACGTCAGCACCGTCTCGGGGTACTTAGGCCAATCAGGGTCGCGGTGATCCGGCGTTTCGTTCATGGCGGACTGGGTTACAAGGTTCGCACCACGATCGGGTGTCGCTCGCCTTGCGGAACTGGTACGCTCCTTGATTTGTTTGTGCGCGTGAAGCCCAATCAGATCTGGCCGGATCGCCTGTACCTGATCCGCCACGGCGAATCCGCTGGGAACGTCGCGCGCGATGCAGCCCTCAAGGCCGGCGAGGCCATGATCGACATCGACGTTCGAGACGTCGATGTCCCGCTCTCGGATCTCGGACAACGGCAGGCAATTGCCCTTGGTCGCTGGTTCGGCGCGCTGCCACCAAAAGGTCGTCCCACCGTCGTCCTCACATCTCCGTACCTGCGAGCACGACACACGGCCGGCCTCATCGTCAAGACGGCCGGGATGTCCGCGGACAGTTATTCGCTCATCGTCGACGAGCGATTCCGAGAAAAGGAGTTCGGGATTCTGGACAGACTCACCTCCGTTGGACTTCGCGACCACTATCCCGAACAGGCCGAATTCAGACGGCTCCTCGGCAAGTTTTACCACCGCCCGCCAGGCGGGGAGAGCTGGTGCGACGTCATTCTCCGATTGCGCAGTGCTACGGAAATGATCTCGCGGGAGTATTGCGGCGAGCGAGTAGTGGTTATCTGCCATGCTGTCGTGGTGCTGTGCATGCGCTATCTCCTCGAGCACATGACGGAGGCCGAGCTGCTCGGAGTCGACAAGAAAGCCGAGCTCGCCAATTGCTCGGTCACGTCCTACGAGTACGATGGTACACTCGGCCCGCGCGGGAGCTTGCGTCTCAAGCTGTACAATTTCGTAGCCCCTCTCGAAGAGGCGGGTGCTCCTGTGACATCGGAGCCCGACGCAAGTGTCGGCGCGCGCTAGCAGGCGCCCGGTACCGGTCAGCGCTGCCCTCCTTCGACGCTGGCAGATTCCCGTAGACAGTAGAACCCCAGGTCGGGGATTGTATCGCGCGATTAGATCTTCAGCGCGTACAACGGGCTCGTAGGCGTCGTGGGCGTGTCACGACGGCGGACGGTTTCGCCGGTGGGAGCTTTTGTCGGAAGGATCAACAGGAAAGTCGTTCCACCTCCCATTTTGCTGGCGACCGTCACATCGCCACCTAGCAGTCGGGCGAGTTTTCTCGTCACGCTGAGGCCAAGGCCGGTGCCACCAGTCTTTCTCGTCGCTGTCTGCTCTGCCTGCCAGAAAGGCTCGAACACGTACTCAATGTTCTCCGCCGCAATCCCTACGCCCGTATCCGCAATGCTGATTTCGAGCAGTCCGTCGTTCACGGCGCATCCGAGATGAACCTCCCCTTTCTCCGTGAACTTTATTCCGTTGGAGAGAAGATTCACGAGCATTTGCCGCAGTTTGGTGCCGTCGGTCTGAATTGATTGATCCTCGCTAAGCAGATTCACGACGAGCTTGAGATTTTTTGCGCTCGCCATAGGCTCGACCAGCGCAGCCGCGTCGCTCAAGGTGTGGTTCACCGACATCGATTCCCAACGCACCCGCTCGCGCCCGATGTCGACGCGCGCAAATGTGAGGATCTCATCTATGAGGCCAAGCAGATGATGCGCGCTGGCATTGATCCTACCGAGCTGTTGCCGCTGTAGCTCCGTCACGGGTCCGGTAATTCCGTCGGAGAGGAGCTCTTCGTAGCCCATGATGGCCGTGAGCGGTGTGCGCAGCTCGTGCGACATCACCGCCAGAAAGTCCGTCTTGCTGTTGTTCGCTCTCTCCGCCTCTGCCCGCGCGGCTTCTGCTTCGCTGCGCGCATGCTCCGCGTGCGCCCGGGCGTCTTTTTCGAGCGCGAGCAGGTCTACTCTCTCCTTGTCGGTATTGCGTAGCACTCGCGCCGACCAGAGCACCAGTCCGACAAAAGTCAGAATGCTGGCGACCGCGAACAGCGATACGCTGAATTCAGTCTCATACATTCCCGCAGATTCTCCAGCGAGCCGAAGCATGCCGAGGACTATCGGCGCGAGCAGAGCTGCCGGCAAAAGCCTGCGAGTGAGAACTCCGGCCGGCCCTTCATCCATCAGAAGCGCCGGAACACCGCGATCCCGAACCACGAAAATGATTCCGACACCGAGTATCAGGTGAGCAATCGCGGTTGGAAGCGCCATTCCCGAGGACTGGGAAACGGCGTACATCCCCCGCACACCGAAGACATAACCCAGTATCGCGACAAGCGCGATCAGCAACGCGGGAGTGGCGAACATTTGCGAACGCAGGTCCCGTTGCCGGCGATCGTGCGGAACGAAAAGGAGGGCGAGGGAATAGAGAAGAAGGCTCGCAGCGCCGTTGATCGCGATGCGGCCTGGTGTGGACCAGCCCGCCTGCGTTACCCGGCTGCCGAAAAGCAGAAGGTCGAAACCCGATTCGCTGCCACGGATGTACTCGTAGAAAGTGAGGGTTGCTATCGTAGCAACGAGGGCGGCGAGTGTTTGCTGGATTCCTTCAGTCGTCGCGGTCTGCTTCGGGCGTGCGGCTACAACGAGTGACGAGCCTGCGAGAACGAAGCACAACGCCGTGAGTGGGATCATGGGGATCCCACCAGGCTTCCACTCGGTAATGATGGGCAGATTGAAAGCCCATCCGGCAAAGACGAGTACGCCGAGGAGCGCGACAGTGGTGCCTGCTACAATGGGCACCCGCTCGAAAAAGCCGATCGAGGAACTGCGACGGCCCGAGGGGCTCAGTGCAACTTCGCTTGGATTTGCCATGTTACGCGTCGGACCGAAAAACCTATTCGGGAAAGTCCTTCAGTGCAATTCTACCAGGGGATCGTTTTTCGGTCGCGAAAGAATCCACCAGTGGGTCCCTTGTCAGTCGACGCTTGCGTTTTCCATGGCATTGATCGACGGCGGTCGTTCACGCGCATTTAGCGCTACGCCCCTAAGTCGCTGAAACGATTGAACATCGGGGACGCACGCCGCCGCGAGACTGCGCACAGATCTCTTGCCAAACTGGCAAGTTCGGGTGACGGCGATATCATTGCATGAAGTGACGCTCACCTCCTCTTTATGACAGCATCGCGGCTTACTGCCCCCCTCCGTCCATCGAAGAACGACATCGCGCACCTTCTCGGCGAAGCCCGGGATCGAACGCTGTTGTTGATCTCGAGCCTCTCCGACGAAGACATGCATCTGCAACACGATCCCCTGATGAGTCCGATCATCTGGGACGTCGGGCACATCGCACACTTCGAGGAGCTCTGGCTCACCCAGAACCTGGACGGCCCGATCGAGTTCTCGGAAATGCCCGGACTTTACAACCCGTTTGAGCATCCACGCGCGACGCGGGCGTCGCTAGCGCTTCCAACCCTGTCGCAGATGAAGGGGAGATTGGCCGAGATACGCGAGCGCGTTCTCGACCATCTCGATCGAATCGAGTGGGACGATGAGAATCCGCTCCTCGATGGTGGGTACGTCTACAACATGGTCCTCCAGCACGAGTACCAGCACAACGAGACCATTCTTCAGACGCTGCAGCTGAAGAAAGGCGAGCCGTACAATCCTCCTCTCTCGATAACCTTCCCTCGGCGCCCCATCAGCGCCGGCGGAATGGTTGAATTCGCCGGAGGACGGGTCACGATCGGCACGAGAGACCGAAGCGCAGCGTACGACAACGAGCGTCCCATGCACGAAATGGAGCTCGGGCCTTTTCTCATCGACCGCAATCCGGTGACGAACGGCCGATATCTCGATTTCATCGCCGACAGAGGTTATCAGCGCCCTGAGCTCTGGTCTGATGCCGGACGCAGGTGGCTCGCCGAATCGGCCGCGATCGCGCCCAAATACTGGAGTCGCGACGGAGACGGATGGGTCAACCGGTCGATGAATATCACTCGTCCCGTCGACGCCACGCGGCCCGTCTGTCACGTCTGTTACTTCGAGGCCGAGGCATTCGCGAAATGGGACGCCAGGCGTTTGCCGACGGACTTCGAGTGGGAGGCAGCCGCGTCGTGGGATCCAGTGACGCGCAGCGCCCGAAGATTTCCGTGGGGTGAATCCGACCCGACCTCGGTGGTCGCGAACGTCGACCAGCTTTCGTTCGATGTCGCTCCCATCGGCACTTACGAGAGCGGCGTGTCTCCCCTCGGCTGTTACGGAATGATCGGAGACGTGTGGGAGTGGACATCGACCAGCTTCAACGGCTACCCGGGGTTCGAAAGCTTCCCGTACAAGGAATACTCCGAAGAATTTTTCGGATCTGATTACAAGGTGTTGCGCGGCGGGTCGTGGGCCACCAGGCCGGGTGCGATCCGCAGCACGTTTCGCAACTGGGATTATCCCATCAGGCGGCAGATTTTCAGCGGATTCCGCTGCGCACAGGACGGATGAAGACAAAACAATCCGCTGATCTCGTCGGCGAGACGCCGCCCTACACCGTCCACCGCTCCCGACAGCAGATGCTGCGCGACGTTCGACAAGGTCTGACGACGATGCCGAAGCAGCTGTCGCCCAAATATTTCTATGACGAGCGGGGATCCGAGTTGTTCGAGGAGATCACCCAGCTTCCGGAATATTATCTCACGCGCGCCGAGCGTCTGCTGCTGGAGAAGAGGATTGCGGACATTGTGGCGTATGTTCGCCCATGCTCGCTGGTTGAGCTCGGTGCCGGCAGCGCGACCAAGACGCGGATCATTCTCGACGCCATGCGCGAGAGCGGTTGCGCCGAATGCTACGTGCCGATCGATGTGAGCAAGGAATTTCTGGAGGCGACGGCTGTCCAGATGCAGGCAGATTACTCCACTGTTCGGATCACGCCGGTCGTCTCCGACATCACGGAGCCATTCGCCCTTCCCCCCGTCGCTAGTCCGACACTCGTGGCATTTCTGGGAAGCACGATCGGCAACTTTCCGCGCGATGAAGCTGTACGACTTCTCTCCCACATCGCCGACGCTATGGGGCCGTCCGACCGATTTCTCCTTGGCGCCGACCTCGTAAAAGACCCTGCAGTCATCAATCGCGCATACAACGATTCGCGGGGCGTGACGGCGGCATTCAATCTCAACGTGCTCGAGAGGCTGAATCGCGAGCTCGGCGCCGATTTTCCGGTGAAAGATTTCGAGCACCGCGCGTTCTATAGTAGCGAGCAGCGGCGGATCGAAATGCATCTCGTAGCGCGCAAGGCACACACGGTAGTCATTCCGGAGATCGGTGATGTCAGCTTCACGGAAGGCGAGACGATCCGCACGGAGCTGAGCTACAAGTACGATCGCGCGACACTCGAGGACATCCTCAAGGCATCCGGACTATTGATGGAGAAGTGGATGCCAGCGGATGACGGCGCGTTCTCACTCACACTCGCTCGCGCGGAGAGCTGATCAGGCACTGTGAGCCTTTCAGAGGCGCAACTGTTGGAGGACGTCCGACAGCGCTTGTTCTCACCATTGAAATCGAAAACCCCGCGCGCGGTTGGTGTGGAGGTCGAGCTCATTCCCATTCACGCCAGGACGCGCCGACCGGCGTTCCCGAGGGGCGAGGGGATGCCGTCAACCGCGGACATTATCTCGCGTCTGGGGCGGCCGCACGATTGGATAGAGAGAGCGGTCGATGACGACCCCCCATCGTGGGAGCTTCCGGATGGCACACGCATCTCGTTCGAGCCGGGCGGTCAGATCGAGATCAGCAGCACGCCGCACGCGACCGGCTCGTCTGTCATAGACTCGACCCAGACTCTCGTTGCGTTGCTCGGGGGTGCGATGGCGGCGGAGGGCATTGAGCTGCTTGCCCGCGGCGTCGATCCCTACAACGACATTGAAGCGGTTCCTTTGCAGCTGCACCGCGACCGCTATGAGCGCATGACTCGCTACTTCGAATCGATCGGGCCGTCGGGCGTCCGGATGATGCGACAGACCGCTGCGCTGCAGATCAATCTCGAGCGGGGCGAGGACCCTCGATTCAGGTGGCGTCTTCTGAACCAGCTCGCCCCGATCGTGACGGCATTGTTTGCGAATTCGCGCGACTACGCCGGAAAAACAACCGGATGGGAGAGTTATCGGTCCCACCTGTGGAGGACCCTCGATCCTTCGAGGACGGGAATCGCGTACAAGGAACAAGGTCACGTCGAGAGCTATCTCATGTTCGCGCTCAATGCGTTCGCGATGCGCAGCGGCAGTGAGGGACGGCCGTATAAAACGTTTCGCGATTGGATGACGGAGGCGGAGGTCAATGAGGCGGAATGGCTGTTTCATCTCTCGACACTCTTCCCGGAAGTACGTCCCAAGGAGTATTTCGAGCTGAGATCAGCTGATACGATCGAGCTCGCTCTGTTGTTCGCGCCCGTAGTGTTCGTCACTGGGCTCGTTTACGATCACACAAGCTCAGTGATAGCCGCAGAAATCCTCGGGCTGCCAGACTCGGAGCTCCTCCTGCGAGCCGCGAGCAGCGGATTGAAAGACACGGAACTTTGCGCCACGACATTTGCCTTGTGCGAGGTCGCCATCGAGGGGGCGGTGCGACTCGGCGAAGAGTATATATCGGTGCGGCATCGTGAGGATGCCCGGACGTACTTCAAGACTCTGCGGGAGAAGTTCCGTCCCGACCGAAGAGCACACGTCTTTCCGAACGGGTAACCCATGCCCGAGTTTCCGGATATCACCATCTACATCGAAGCACTCGAATCACGCATCGTCGGTGAGACGCTCGAGCGAACCCGCATCCCGAAACCGTTTCTGTTGCGCTCGGTCGACCCACCGATCGGTGCAGCGCAGGGAAAGCGCGTGGTCGCGGTGCGACGAATGGGGAAACGGATCGTCGTCGAGCTGGATGACGACCTATTCCTGGTGATTCACCTGATGATTGCCGGGCGACTCCGCTGGGTGCCGGCCGGCGCAAAGGTCCCGGGGAAGATCGGCCTCGCCGCGTTCGACTTTACGAATGGCACTCTGATCCTCACCGAAGCCGGCTCAAAGCGCCGCGCTTCGCTCTGGCTCGTGCGCGGAGAGCAGTCTCTCGCGCAGTTCGAGCGCGGCGGCCTGGAAGTTCTGGAGTCCGATCTCGCGGATTTCACGGAGCGGCTAATCCGGGAAAACCACACCTTGAAGAGATCGCTGACCGATCCGAGGCTGTTCAGCGGAATCGGAAACGCGTACTCAGACGAGATTCTCCACCGCGCAAAGTTGTCGCCAGTGAAGCACACCAGGAGACTGACCGATGAAGAGATACAGCGCCTGTTTGACGCCACACGGACGACACTGATCGAATGGACCGACCGCTTGCGCACTGAATCCAAGGGAGACTTCCCCGCCAAGGTGACGGCATTCCGCGAGGAGATGGCCGTGCACGGAAAATTCGGGAAACCGTGTCCGGTATGCGGGACGCCGGTTCAAAGGATTCGCTACGCGGACAACGAGACGAATTACTGTCCGCGGTGCCAGACGGACGGAAAACTCCTCGCAGACCGCGCGTTGTCGCGTCTCCTGAAGCAGGACTGGCCGCGCTTGATAGACGAGCTCACCTGGAGTTGAGCAAGCGCTAGATCGTGCCGGCGTTGATCCATTTCACTACACGGGGCGGCTCATAGGTCTCGAAACGAGCGAGTAGCGCGGCGGGATCGCTTTCCACGATGACCATGCCCCGATGCACGTCGCGCACGAATTTCTCGGCCACCGCATGATCGAGAAACTCGAGGAGCGGATCGAAATAGCCGGCGACGTTGAGCAATCCGCATGGCTTCGCGTGCATACCCAGCTGAGCCCACGTCCAGGTCTCGAAGAATTCCTCGAGCGTTCCGACGCCTCCCGGCAGGGCGATGAATCCGTCCGCCAGCTCGACCATCATCGCCTTTCTCTGGTGCATCGAGTCCACAATACGGAGATCGCTGAGCGCGGTGTTCGCCACCTCACGCTCCACGAGCATTCGTGGAATGACTCCTATTATGTCCCCGTGCTCGTCCTCCATCGCATTGGCCAGCGCCGCCATCAGACCGACGTTCGATCCGCCGTACACGACGCCTATTCCACGTTGGGCGAGCATCCTCCCTAGTGAGCGCGCTGCCTCCACGTAATCGGGACGCATACCGGGGTTCGACCCGCAGAAAATAGCGAGGCGCCGGATGTCGCTCACGCGCGCGGGCGCATCGCGGCCATCATGCTCACGCCAAGGCCGGCGAGTGACTGACCGCCGTCGCATACGACGATCGCGCCAGTGATGAATCTGGCAGCGTCACTGGAGAGAAAAAGCGCGAGATCAGCAATCTCGTCCTTGGTGGCGAATCGCTGGAGGGGGACGGTTCGGGTGAAATGCTTCCGGATCTCCTCCGTCGGCGCGAGTCGGCGCATACCCTCGGTATCGTCAACTGCTCCCGGAGCGATCGAGTTCACCCGCACACCCTCGGGTCCCCATTCGATGGCAAGACACTTCGTCAGCATGTCCACACCCGCCTTGGCCGCGCAGACGTGCGCCTGCATGGGCATTGGAGTAAAGGCCTGCATGGCCGATATGTTGATGATGGAAGCGCCTGGACGTTTCAAGTACTCGAAGGCCGCCCGACATGTGTTGAACGTGCCGAGCAGATCGATATCGACCACGGACTTGAACGCATTGGCGGACATGCCGAGCGCGGGCGCTGGAAAGTTGCCGGCGGCGCCGCAGACGACCAGATCTATTTCGCCGTGTGCCTCTCGCGCAGACCTGATCGCGCCGGCAAGGGCGTCGTAGTCCCGCACATCGGCCGGATGGCCGGATGCAATCCCTCCCGCTTCGCGAATCTCACTGGCCGCAGCATCGAGTTTCTCTCGAGTCCGCCCGATCAACGCAACCTTGGCTCCCTCATCCGCGAATCGCTTTGCGATGGAAAGATTGATTCCGCTCCCACCCCCCGTGATGACGGCGGTTTTTCCATCGAGTACCTTCTTTTCGAATACTTCCGACATCGGCGCTTCATCCGCATTCTCGTAGGAACCGCAAACCTATAGTTCGAGAGAGGGCGCTGAAAGTAGTCAGCCGTCGTCACCCTCAATCTGGAGTCAGATGCGAAAAACCCCGCACCCTTTCGGATACGGGGCCGGCTACTGGTGGCCCACCCGTCCTACAAGCTCAGCCAGTAGCACTCTATCGGGGCTGGAGAGAAATCCAGGCTCTAACTCTTAGACCCACCATACGGCGAAAGGGTTTAAAATGTTGCAAATTTGTTTTTGGCGCAGCTTGGGGGGGGCCGGGCGGGCGACGAGAGCGGGATTTATTCGGTTTAGTTCGTTCGCCGCTTTCTGGTCGTAACCAACGACAAGTCGCCCGTCGAAGAGAAGAGCTGCTCCAGAGCAGCCTCGGAAACCGCGGCGACTGTCTCTCTGCTGAGCGACAGCTTCGTTGATCCCCCAGCCGGCGTCTCGGCGATGAGCCCAGCCGCCCGCAACGCCTGGACGTGATGCGTGATCGTCGGCTTCGACACCCGGAGACTGCGTGAGAGGTCCGCGGATGTCGTCGGGCTCCGCGCGAGAATGGACGCGATTGCGTAGCGGGTCGTATCGCCAAGCGCTCGGAACACGGACTCCGCGCTTATGTCCGAATGTGAAGCGTCCGTGCGAGTGCCCGAGGCAGCTGCCGCTATTCGGTTGGCGGCAGTGACATCCCGCACGAATGGAAAATAGAGACTGATACGCCCGATCCCGGTCTCGTACTTCGCCCACCAGCGTCGTGTGTTGAAGGCGGACGGAATCATGATGCAGCGATCGATTCGGTCGAAGGCGATTGATGCGCCACTCCTCGTGCGAATCTCCTTCGCCCTCGTGTCAAAGCTGACCGGCAGCTTGAGCTCGACGGCCAGATCCTGGAGGCGAGCCCCCTCTTCCAGATCCCTGGAGCGCAATGGATCCGCGCGCATCCCCGGCTCGAGCGCGGACCAATCCCCACGGAATCCAGTCTGCCAGAACCGCTCGAGGACCAGTGCAAGGTCATCTCGAAACATCTCGGCGCCAGAGAGGAGCATGTTCATTGCTTTCGCCGCGTCCGAGCTTGCGACGTAGGGGACCAATCCGAAGTGGCCCAGCAGCTTGATGCCATCCGACTTCTGACCGGCGACGACCTGGCGGAGATTCTTCTTGCCGGCGACCAACGCGCGAACAGCGGCGGCGTCGTGGAAAATCCCGGAGAGAATGTTGGTCTTGAGATCCTCGACGGGCATTGCGCGAAGATCCGAGACGATCTCGTCGAACGTCATCTCGCCGGGCGTTCGCTGGAGTGAGTCGGCGAACAGCGGCCAGAAAAGCGGCACCGGTGCGACTCGTCGGGCAAGGCGTTCGAAGTCGCGGGGCAGTCGTGCGATTGCTCGCTTTCTCCAGTCTTCCAGGGGCGATGGCGCGTTCTGGGTCGCCACCTGCAGAGCGTAGAAGACGTCGAATCTCGGTGTAACCGCGAAGGTGACCGGGAAGGCGCGACTGGTCGGCATGTTAGCTACTAACCTAACCGGCGTTTCCCCTCACCGACACTCCCTCTTTGGTGGGCTCGAGGCGTCCTAGAAGTTGTTCTTCGGCCTGCTCACAGCGAAGACTCCGTTGGTCATGTCGATTCTGACCACTCCGCTGTTCCAGATGTCGCCGCCCAGCACTCCGTCGAGGGACGCGAGAACCTGATAGACCGGCGCTCGCACCACGGCACCCTTGAACAGTATCGAAGAACCGCGTACGAGAACGCGAAGATCGGGGAGCACCGGCGCCCGCAAAGATATTTCGCCGCCCAGGCCGCCCACGCGCCGGCTCTCCGTCCTTGCCGCCTGGAGCTGCAATTTGTCGAGGAGCGTCTCGGTCACGAACGTAAGCTGAGCGCCAGTATCCAGTCCGAAGTGCAGCGGGATTCCGTCCGTGCTGGAGAGTCGCACGACCGGAAGACCAACCCAGAACATGTTGCGATCCGGTGGGTGGCGCGAAGTTGTCGGATTCCGCAGGCGTATCGTGCCCTCGCCATAATCCACTTCGATGTCGAGCTGGCGGATGATATCGAAGCCGATGATGCCATCGAGCTTCATCCTGGTGCCTTGATCCACCGGCCGGGCTTCGCTGATTCGCATCATCGACTCGGTGACGATCATCGTCGGCGCGTTGCGGACAACGACCTGGCCGATCTGCATCTCCGGAATGAGAGACGGATTTGCGGTCACTCGGCCCGTGCTCGTCACTATCTCCAGCGTGTCCGGAACGAGAGGGAGAATATTCAGGTCCTGCGCGACATCGGACGACAGCATCGTCATGCTCGACCCGGTGTCGAGCCAGAAGTTATACGACTTGCCGCCTATCCTCACCGGAATCAGCGGAGTGCCGGCCGCAGACACAGACATTGGCAGCAACGCGGATTGCGCGCGGAATACGAGTGATTTCTCCGGAACGTTCCTGAATGCGGCCGCCCACCGCTCGATACTCGCGCGATCGGAGCGCTCGGTCCTGGGTTCGGCTGACTCGCTCCTCAGCATGGCAAGGACACCCCACTTTTCCTGATACTGAAGGGTAGCCGTATAAATCACCCGAGAGCCGGTACGGATGATGGAGTCGCTGGCCGTCCGGCGCAGCTGACCGAATCCTCGCTCCGCGGAGTCAATATCGCCCTCCATCAGGCTTCGCAGGGATTGGGCGAAAGCCTTCTCCGACGGCGTGTGCGCCGACTCGACGGCCTCATCGGGATGGAGGTCGGCAATCGCCTCCCAATAATTGATATGACGCGACGGACGAACCGCCCCCGGAGATTGGAAGCACGCCGAGAGAGTCATCGCCGCCAACAAGGCGGATTTGGTTTGTCGTGTTAGTGGCGACACATGCATCTCTTTGGCGCCGCGATGCGTTGGCGCGACCAGTGCGTTATTCTCGACTGTCCATCTATGGGACCAGCACAAGCTAGGATGCTGCACACGGATAATCCACACGAGTCGCGTTACGACCGCCTGGCCTATCTGAGGCTCCACGGCTCCCCGCGAATCTATTACTCCGCGTATCCCGCCGAGGAGCTCGAGCGCATACTGGGATCATGCATGAAAAGTCGGATCTGGGAATCTCGTCGTGGTGTATCTTTGACAATACGGCGCTGGGTGCCGCAACCGCGGACGCATTCGCCGTAAGATCCCGACTGCTGACCAATCAGAGAGCGAGCAGATGAGCGAGAAAAACAGCAAGACCGACGAGGAATGGCGCATGGAGCTCACACCGGAGCAATATCGCGTCGCGCGGAAGAAGGGGACGGAACGCGCCTTCACCGGCGCATACAACGACAGCAAAGAGCCGGGCACATACAAGTGTGTCTGCTGTGGAACGCCGTTGTTCGATTCCGACGCGAAGTTCGATTCCGGCACAGGGTGGCCCAGCTTTACACAGCCTGTAAAGGACGACAATGTTCGTACCGAATCGGATGCGAGCCTGTTCATGAAACGAACGGAAGTCCTGTGCGCGAAGTGTGACGCGCATCTTGGACACGTCTTCGACGATGGGCCGGGTCCCACACACCAGCGCTATTGTATCAACTCGATATCACTCAAGCGCGAAGATCGATAGAGCAAGCGGCTGACTCAAAAAGGGAACCCAATGGGTTCCCTTTTTGTGAATCTCTGTTGACACCATTTGGAAACCAAGGCAAGATGGGTCCACAGCGTCAGAAACCTATCAAGCGAGGGTGATTTAGTGGCATCAGTGAGCGTCGTAGGCCTATTAGCAGTATCAGTCATTGCGGCAACCTTGGGTGCGAAAAGCCATGTCGTGGTTCCAGCCTACGCACCGTTGGTTGAGAATATTTCATCGTCGCCCGCTGGGAAGGCGCCGGTCGTCACGGTAACGGGCGCGGACTTCAAGTTCGACGCGCCGGAGAGTATCCCGGCTGGAATCACCGAGTTCAGATTCGTTAACAAGGGACCGTCTGTTCACCACATGCAAATCCTGAAGCTCACGGGCGGCAAGACGTTTGCCGACCTTCGCGGCGCGTTGGCGAATCCGGGACCCCCGCCCAAATGGTTGAAAATGCTCGGCGGACCGAACGCGGCTGCACCGGGAAGCGAATCGAACGCGACGCTCGCGCTCGAGCCCGGGAATTACGCGATCATCTGCTTCGTCGACCTCGGTGGTCCACCTCACTTCACGAAGGGGATGATAAGCCCGCTAAAGGTCGTCCCGGCCAAAGGCGCCGGTGCACCAAAGCCAAAGGCGGATATCACGGCATCTCTATTCGACTACAACTTCAAGCTCTCATCACCGATCAGAGCTGGAACTCACACAATAAGAGTTCACAACACCGGCAGGCAGACTCACGAGATCCAGCTGGTTCAGCTTGCACCAGGCAAGAGCGTAGGTGACTTCATCGCGTGGATCGGCAACATGAAAGGGCCGCCACCCGCAAGGCCAATCGGCGGTATCGCGGGACTCGAACCTGGAATGTCGCAACTGTTTTCAGCCGACTTCACGCCGGGCAACTATGCGCTGGTTTGTTTTGTCCCCGATGCGAAGGATGGAAAGCCCCACTACGTGCACGGCATGACAAAGCAGTTCAGCGTCAACTGATCAGTAACGGTCGACCAGGTTCCGCGCTGAGCGCCTTTGCTCAGCGCGGAATAACTGGCGTCAGCGCCATCATGACTGGCATGCTCTCGTTTCCGCTTCGATCCACCGCGGAAACACTCACCGCATTAGCATTCGCTCCACCTGCCAGACGCGGCAGCGTGTAGTGTCGCTGCAGTCCAGGAACCACATCGACGGTCCAATCGCTCCCCACACGTGTGCGAACCAGCCATAGCCATGTTGGCTCAGCTCCCTGCGGTTGGAGAGAGATTGTGGTTGTCAGCGTCGCCGGATCCTTGCCAACGCGCAAGACTGGTGAAAGCGGCGGAATGCTGTCCAGCCAGGGAGAGGCAGGGACCAGCGCCCTGCTCGCGTACGGACCCGACATGAGCTTCTGTGGCAGATTGTCGCCGTTTCCCATCAAGGTCCGCATGCTGAAATAGACATTTCCGGTAGCGCCGGGCTGCGCCCGAGTCAGGGCGATCTGATTGAGCATTTCCTCTGCAAGCCACCCCGATGGCGTGCCCGTCACTTTGTCGACGTAATTACCCGGCCAGATGTGGCGACCTCTCGCGTTCTGCTCCACCCACCACTGCAGAAGAACCGGATAGCTCAGGTCGGGACGGTCGATCGGCCAATAGAGCTGCGGCGTGAAATAATCCGCCCATCCATTCAACACCCATTTCCGCGAGTCACCATACAGCTCGGCGTATGAATCGAACTTGCCGGCTGTTATCGGCGGATAACCCGGACGCCACACGCCGAATGGGCTGATTCCGAATTTCACCCATGGCTTGCTCGCCTTGATTCCGACGTAAACCTGGTGGATCAGGCTATCGACATTTGCGCGTCGCCAGTCGTCTTTCCCCAGCGATCCGCCCGAAGACCTGTACCGTCGCCAGCTCGTCGCGTCTGGAAAATCGATGTTGTTGCCCCGCCTGTCCTTCTCCCTGTAGGGATAGAAGTAGTCGTCTATGTGTACGCCGTCGATGTCATAGCGTTTGACCACGTCGAGCACTACACGAATCGTCTGCTGGCGAACCGCCGGCTCCCCCGGGTCCATCCACAGATTGCTTCCATATCGCTTCACGAACTCCGGATGCGTAACGCTGATATGATCCCGCGACGGCGCAGATCTGGCCGATGGATGCCGTGCGCGGTAAGGGTTGAACCAGGCGTGCAGCTCCAACCCGCGCCGATGCGCTTCGTTGACCGCGAATTCAAGCGGGTCGTAGTACGGACTTGGCGCTCGTCCCATTTTGCCCGTCAGGTATTCCGACCACGGCTCGTAGGGCGATGCGTATAGTGCATCGGCGGCTGGCCTGACCTGCAGAATCACGGCGTTGAGCCTGAGCTCCACCGCGCGATCGAGCATCTCGAGCAGCTCCTGCTGCTGTTGCCCCGTTGACAACCCCGGCTCCGAAGGCCAGTCAATGTTCTCCACCGACGCGATCCACGCCGCTCTGAACTCGCGGCGAACTGGCGGTGGTGCCGTCAGCTCCTGTACGGAACTTACCGGAGGCTGGCCGCACGCAGTGTCAAAACTGCTGAGCACGAAAAGTGAAAGGAGCAGGACGGTGAATCGAGTTTTGGGCATAGGACAACAATGTAAATCAGATGCGTGTGAAACGGCTCCTCGTCATCTCTGTTGCAATGATCGCCGCGTGCAGGTCTCCGACACCCGCGGAGCAGATGCACTCGATCCAGTCCTGGCTGGCCACCGCGGAAATGGTGGGACATGGCTGGCTCCGGCACAGCACACCTGACAAATACAGTCGTCGAACGCTGGAGCTCTCATACCAAACGCTGCTCCAGCTCTCCAGCGACTTGCTGAAATCGCCACCACACTCCGTCGACTCGGCCTCCCTCGACAGTGTCCTCACAAGAAGCCGAGGGGAAGTCGCCCGGTTGGCTCGGTTAATACAGGCGAAGGATGCCCCCGATTTCGGGCACCTCCTCGATTCGCTTCGTGTTGATCAGAAGCTCTTCAAACAGATCTCCGACAGCATCGAGTCACATCAATGAAGAAGATGCTGCAGATAACCCTCGGCCTCGTCACGAGCGTGGGCGGATTTCTCGAGATCGGATCGGTGACGACGGCCGCCCAGGCCGGAGCGTCGTTTCGCTATCAGCTGCTTTGGGCGATTCTGCTCGGAACGATCTGCCTGACCTTCCTCGTCGAGATGTCGGGCCGCCTCGCAGCAGTGAGCAAGCACACGATAGTGGAGGCAACGCGTGAGCGATTCGGATTTCCGTTCTTCTTCGTCGTGCTGGTTGGAATGGTCATCGTTGCCTTCCTGATTCTGGTAGCTGAACTGGGCGGGATTGGGTTGTCGATTCAAGTCCTCACCGGCATCGGCTTCCCGTGGTGGGCGATACCCGTCTCGTTCATCGTCTGGTTTCTCATGTGGAAGGGAACGTTCGGGGTCATCGAGAACGGAGCGTCGTTGCTTGGACTCGTCACGCTCTCCTTTGTAGTGGCAGCGGTGAAGCTGCACCCGAACTGGAGCAGCGCCGCCCACGGACTGCTTCCCTCCTTTCCCGGAGATCAGAAGGCGAAGTACTGGTTTGTCGCGGTGAGCATCCTCGGTGCATCAATCTCGCCGTATCTCATGTACTTCTACTCGTCCGGAGCGATCGAAGACGAATGGGACGAGACCTACATCCCGATCAATCGATTCATCGCGACCTTTGGAATGAGCCTCGGCGGTGTCCTCTCGATGGCTGTGCTGGTAGTGGCCGCTCTCGTGTTTCACCCAAGGGGAATCGACATCCAGAAATTCGAGCAGGCGTCTTTGCTCATGACGACAGCGCTACCGAAGTGGGGATTCTTTCTCTTCGCGATGTCGATGCTGTTCGCGTGTCTCGGTGCAGCCCTCGAGATATCGCTCGCAATTGCCTATTTCTTCGCGCAGGGGTTCGGGTGGAACTGGAGCGAGGATCTCGCTCCAGCGCGCGACGCGCGCTTCTGCCTGGCTTATACGATCATCGTCATGCTCGCGGCGATCCCGCTCCTGTTTGGAATCGACCCGATCAAGGTAACCATCATTTCCATGGCGCTCACCTCGGCGACTCTGCCACTGGCGATAGTCCCGTTCCTGTTTCTAATGAACGATCCGATCTATCTCGGAAAGCATCGCAATGGGTGGTTGAGCAACACGGTTGTCGCCATCGTTGTACTGATTTCATTTGTTCTCGCGGTGATCTCGATCCCGCTGGAGATCATCGGAGGTTGAGAATGAAGCTGGTGCGCGATGTTCTGGACAAGGAGCTGCTGGACTGCGAAGACGAGCCAATGGGACGAGTCGACGGTCTGATCATGCACGTCGGGAAGACTGCACAACCGCACGTTACCCACATCGAAGTCGGTGGATTTGTACCGTGGGAAAGGGTCCACCCCGTGTTTGCTCGGCTCGCAATGCGACTGGCTCGATTGTGGGGACCCAGGCGAAGGGAGGGGGTTCGCATCTCGTGGTCTCATGTCGAAACGGTGGGCCGCGACATCAAGCTGAATGTAGAGGCAAAGGATACCGGAGCGATCGACTGGGAAACCTGGATTGCGCATCACATCATCGATCACATACCTGGAAGCGGGAGCAGAGAGGCCGACGATGGATATTAAGATCCAGCTCCTCATTGGCACTGAAGTGCGCGACGTAGAAGGCACGAAAGTCGGACGCATAGAGGAGATGCACGTCGTGCGAGAGGAGAAGGCGCTGCTCGTCGAGGCTTACCTGATCGGGGTGTCCGCGCTCATTGACCGTTTGTCGGCGCGAACTCTCGTGCGGCCCTTGAGGCGGTTTCTGCGCGCTCGCCATATTTATTCGGTCTATGAGGTTCCCTGGCAGGAGATGGACTTGAGCGACCCGAAACGACCGGTGCTCAGGATCGCCCAGCGCGACCTTCGCCGCGCGAGATAGGTATGTCAATCGCGACGGTCAATCCAGCCACGGGAAAAACGGTTCGTACTTTCGAGTCCTTCTCCAGTGCTCGGGTGAGCGAGTGCCTCGATCGGGCGGTAACTGCCTTCCAGACGCACCGGCGGACCACCTTCGCCGACCGGGCGCGACGGATGCAAAAGGCAGCGGCGATTCTCGACGCCGAATCTCGTGAGCTTGGACGGCTGATGACACTCGAGATGGGAAAACCCATTGGTGCCGCCATCGCCGAGGCGGAGAAGTGCGCCACAGCATGTCGATATTACGCGGAGAACGCGGAGCGCTTGCTCGCTGACCAGCCGGTGAACATGGAAAGCGGCAAGAGTTGGGTCGCGTTTCAGCCGATTGGTGTCGTTCTGGCAATTATGCCGTGGAATTTCCCGTTCTGGCAGGTCTTCCGCTTCGCGGCACCGGCGCTCATGGCTGGAAATACTGGCGTTCTCAAGCACTCCTCGAACGTTCCGCAGTGCGCGTTGGCAATCGCGGATGTTTTCCGGCGAGCGGGATTTCCCGACGGGGTTTTCCAGACACTACTGATCGGTTCCGACCTGGTCGAAGGCATCGTCGGCGACAAGCGGATTGCCGCCGTCACGCTTACGGGCAGCGAAGCAGCAGGACGGTCCGTGGCCAGCGCGGCTGGAAAGAACCTCAAGAAATCAGTCATGGAGCTCGGCGGAAGCGATCCTTTCATCGTTATGCCAAGCGCTGATATGGAACAGGCGGTATCGACGGCCGTTACCGCCAGGATGATCAACAATGGCCAGTCGTGCATAGCGGCCAAGAGATTCATCATCCACGAAAAGATTTACGACGATTTCCTGAAGCGATTTGTGGCGGGAGTATCCGCCATCCGTGTCGGGGATCCGATGGATGAGAAGACGCAGCTCGGCCCCCTCGCGACAGGAGCAATTCGCGACGGGCTCGACGATCAGGTGCAAGCATCGGTTGCCGCGGGAGCGCGGCTCCTCACTGGCGGGAAGAAACTGGAGGGCGCGGGCTATTTTTATGCTCCCACCGTGCTGACTGAGATTCCCGCCGACGCACCCGCCGCACAGGAGGAATTGTTCGGGCCCGTAGCCTCCGTGTTCAAGGCAAAGGATCTGGCCGACGCGATTAGCATCGCCAACGGGACGAGTTTCGGGCTGGGCGCGTCTGCATGGACGCGCGATGCCGCTGAACGCGATCGGTTCGTCGCCGAGATCGAGTCGGGAATGCCTTTCATCAACGGCATGGTGGCGTCCGATACAAGGCTTCCGTTTGGTGGCGTCAGGAATTCAGGATTCGGGCGAGAGCTCGGAGAATTCGGCATTCGCGAATTCGTGAATATCAAGAGTGTGCGCGTCCTGGAAGGCCCGATGGAGAAACGATCCGCGACCGAATAGGCAGCGCGTCGTCATAGCTCCATCACCAGTCGCACATCCGGATCGAGCTCCAACCGCGCGGCGCGACGGGTGACCCATGATACGAGAAAGAAAACGAGGAACGACGCCACCATAGCTACGGCTGACGCGGTCACGCCCGCTGGGAACGTGAAGGCTCTTCGGTAGGCGGCGGTCTCGAGGGCGAGGGTCACGACGAGTCCCGTCGTTATTGAGGCGATCGCTCCCGCGCGCGTCGCCCCCTGCCAGTTCAGTCCGACCGCAAGCGCCGGCACGAGCGTCGAGGCAAACAATCCCCACCCGAAGATTCCGAGAAAGGCCACCATTGTTCCCGAGCGCTGGGCTGTGATCGCTGCGGCGAGTGCGATCAGGACCGTTATCGCCCTCCCCCAGCCGAGCTCGTTCCTTACACGCTTGCCGAACGCAATCGGCAGGTCGTGCGTGACGATCGCGGCGCCGATGTTGATGAAAGAGTTCGCCGCGCTCATCGTGGCCGCTGCAATTCCAGAGAACACGAGCGCGGCGAGAATGATAGGAGTGACGTGGAGCAGGAGGCTGGGAGTTGCCTGATCCGGGCTCGCGAGAACTGGCAAGCGCCCGTCCAGCACGAACGCCTTCACGCCGACACCCACACTGAAGTAGAGAAGAAGCACCAGCACCAATCCCAAAGTCTTGAGTAGCGGATACCATTTTAGCTGAAGGGGATCGCGGAGCATGTAGTACTTGTGCACGGCCTGGGGCTGACCCAGTGACCCCATCGAGAACACGAAGAAAAAGGAAAGGGCGGCGAGCGGAGTCAGTTTACCCCACGGCCCGAGGAACGTCGGATCGTGCGCGAGAATTGTTCGTGAGATCTCGCCAAGTCCACCGCCGGAGCCCAATACGAACAGGAACACGAGAACGGATGCTACCGCCATCAGCGCTCCCTGAAAGACATCGTTGTAAATCCCGGCGAGAATTCCCCCCGACGCGGAATACGCGAGCGTTATTCCCATTCCAATCCAGATGCCCCAGCCGAGCCCGACGCCGAATATCGAATTGATGACGACGCCCATTGCCAGCGCGTTGGTCGCCATGTAGCCGACGATTCCAACGAGCATCGCCACAGCGGCGAGACCCTGCGCCGCCGGAGACCGGTACCGCGCCCCGATGGCGTCGGGAATCGTGATGAGGTTCCGCGCTTCACCCAGCAGTCGCATCCGCTTGGCAAGAACCCACGCTCCCATGACGTTCGTCACAGCGGCGGGAAGCACGATGTACATCGCGCCAAGCCCGACGGCATAGATGAATCCGGGCCCACCGATAAAGGCAAATCCGGAAACAGATACGGAAACGGATGCGACGGTGAGAGCGACCAGTCCGATTCCCTTTCCCGCCACGAAGAAATCGCTGGCGGTGCGGGTTCTTCGCGCAGCCCAGACGCTGATCGCAACTACTACGGCGAAATAGAGCACTCCCACAGTGATCACTGCCGGCTGCGCAGCGCTTGGCAATGCGACCTGGAAAAATGCGGTCGGGGTTGGGAGTCCCATCACGCGAGCGGCTCCCCACCAGCCGGATCATTCGCGAGCGACGCCCGCTCTCTGTTCTCCCGACCCATCACGCGGACACGCTCCACGTCCTGCGCGCTCAGTGTCTGCGTATCGAAGGTCAGCGCGTATGCAACGGGCAGCACTACTATAGGAAGGAGGCCAATGCCGTAGATCACTATCGCAGCACGCGCTGGCAGGCCCAGCCAGAGGTCGGCCAATGGACTCTCCGTCGCGGGCAGCGCGAGTGCAGCACAGAAGCCGACCGCGAGGACGGCGACGACGAACACAAATGGGAGCCTGAGCGGGCCGATCCCCTGTCTCCCCCGCGCCGCGCCCAGAATCATGATGGCCCCGAGTGAAATGGGAATTCCCAAAGCGAGAAGCCACGGCGCCCACACCGGCGTGCCGTCATGCCTGAACGCCGCTGCATACCCGATCGCGATCGCCAGAATTGCCACGAACAGAGTTACGAGCGCTCCGGCGCGGGTGGGATTCCCGTGAGTTGGTGCCTCTGACGCGGGAATGAGTTCAGGTATTCCCCGCTCCATCAGATCAGCGCAAGCAGCGCAAACGTCGCGAGCCAATGTTCGCCCATGTAATCCCCCGCAACGTGCGATAGTCCTGCCGCGAGGTGAACACCGGCTGCATCGAGCGCGATCTCGTGGCGTGGGTCGGCATCCGGCCAAACGCTGGCAAGCGACCGCCAACACCACCCTCGGCTCAGGTTCAGCCCATCGAGATGGGCGATCTTCCCGTCCGCGCGATCGCTGACCGTTGCCGGTTGGAACAACGTCGCTGGCTGTCGCTCTCCGAGCCGGGGAAGAAACCGGCCGAGCCAATCCAGAAAATCGTCCACGCCGAGAACTCTTCGCATGCACTCCGCTTCCATCAGCGCAGGCGACAAGAAATCATCGCCACCTGGCTCCCATGCCTGGCAGTCGACGTCTTTGCGATACCAGGCGTTCGCCTTGTTCATCAGGAGTCTGCGCAATTCCTCGTTGTTCACTTCCGAGTATTCCAGCGCCAGCGTCAACGCAAAGGCGCTGTTGAAGTGCGTGCCGACGCGCGTCGGATACGTCGCTTTTGGCAGGAAATCGAGAAAACGCCCCACAAATTCGTCGGCAAGTGGTGTGAGTGTCCTGCTCCAGCGCTTTCCACTATCGGTGCCGTGGCGGCCCAACTCGGCTGACAACATCAACAGCCATGCCCAGCCGTAGGGGCGTTCAAAGGTATTTCGGAACGGCTGCGCGAGATACTCCAACTCGCCGCGAACCTTCGTCGGTGTCAGCTGCGCGTCGAACAGCTCGCGAATCTCGGACGCCTCCCCGTTCTCGGGGACCAGTCGAAGAACGGTTGCGAGCAGCCAGTAACCGTGAACGCATGAATGCCAATCGAAGCTTCCGAAGAAGATTGGATGCAGCTCGCGTGGCCCACGCACATCGCTCGGCCCGGTCAGGACGTGCTGGATTCCGTTCGGATATTCGCGCGTGATGTGCGACAGTGCGAGCCGGGCAAACCTGGACGCCAGCTCGGGAGTAAGGGAACCCGGCGGGGACGTCAACGACGGAAAACCAGGAAATTCATCAGCAGGATGTTGGCGGCCAACAGCAGGAGCGCGGTTGGGATCTGCACTTTGATCACGGCGTTTTCATCCGGAAGCTCGAGCAGCGCGGTCGGGACGATATTGAAATTGGCCGCCATTGGAGTCATGAGAGTTCCGCAGAATCCCGATAACATCCCGATCGCTGCCATTATCGTCGGATCGCCACCGAATCGCTGAACTATCAGCGGCAGTCCTATCCCCGCGGTCATAACTGGAAATGCGGCGAATGCGTTCCCCATGATCATCGTGAAGACCGCCATACCGACTGCATACGTAATGACGACGACAAAGGGATTGTCCAGCGGTATCCACCGCTGCGCCAGGCCACTTACAACGGTTCCGACGCCGGCGATCGCGAAGAGCGCGCCCAGTGCCGCGAGCATCTGTGGCAGCACCGCTGCCCAGCCCACCGCATCAAGGAGCCTTCGCGCTTCTCTGATCGGCGCCAACAACGGGGGCTTGAGCATCGCCATCCCCACAGCTAGTGCGATCAGGGTCGCGATGGCCAGCGAGATCACCGTTACCTGTTTGACGTCGACAACCGGTGAGCCATTGATGATGATCTTCCTGAAGACGAATGTCCCCAGCACTGTTACGAGCGGAATCGTCAGAGCGGGGATGAAAAGTTTGGCGCCCCAGCGGCGCGCGCTCTCTTCCCGCTCAAGGCGGCTCGAGCTTTCCGTTTTTCCCTGACCGAGTCCACGAATGCTCGCGACGAGAACCATTCCAATCACCATGAATCCGCTCACGACTTCGGGCAGATGTGAGCCGATCAGGAATGTTATCGCGTAGATCCCCCAGAACGCGGTGTTGTTGAAGCGCCGGGGGTTTGTGAAGTCGCGCGAGTTCACGATGGCCACTCCGACCATCATCAGGCCCGTGAGCCAGTAGATGTGCTCGAGTGTGATCACGTCCTGGCTCGCTCGCGAGCGAGCTCCTTTCGAAGCGATCGATCGAGGAGAAGCAACCGGATGCCATGAATTACGAACGCGCTGATGGCCGTCGGTATCGCCCACACTGCAAGCTGTGTCGGCTCGACGTG